>DATGHF010000051.1:0-11907 GCA_035308125.1 Candidatus Sulfotelmatobacter sp. | reverse complement strand
GCCAGCCCTGCCACAGGGTCCGCGCCGTCAGCGCAGTCAGATTCGGCGCAAAAGTTGTAGACGGTGACCAGACTGCCGTCATGCGTGATTTTGAAGACTGTGCCGCCACTGACAGCATTGCTCCCACCATGCTCAGTGGTTCCGTATAGGTCTCCGTCTGTGCCCTGCACGAGAGAAGAGCCTGGGCTTGCACCATTAGCACCGTCGAAGTCCGCTAGGGTGGTGAAGGTTTGCGCGGGCGCGGCAGTCGTCATCGCGGCACAGGACAGGAACACAATGCAGGCCGTTTCCCACGCGGTGAGTCTTGTCATCTGGAAATCCTCCGTGGTGCGAAATCGAGTCGCGGCCTGCTCACGCGAGAGAAACGGGTCAGCTTGGCTGTGCGACCGCGAAGTGGGGGAACGATGCGGCGCTGCCGAGCGCAACCATTGTCCTACCGGATGGGCGGGCGGTCAAGGGATTGTCGGCGTCCGGTAATGTGAAAAGCTCCCCGCCCCTAGCGCATAGAACGCGCTAGGAGCGGGGCACCCAGCATCCGGACGGGAGTTTACTTGGTGGCGACGTCTGGAGCGGGCGTGGCTGGAGTGGCGGGTGCGGTGGCGGTGACTTCGGGAGCGGCGACGGATTCGATCTTCACCGTGGCCAGGATGCTTTGCAGGCGGCGGAAGACCTGGGTGCGATCGACGGCAGGGGCTGGGTCTTCGTTCTCGTGGGGCTCGGCGTCTTTTGCTTGAGCTTGAGTGGAGAGGCCGAGAGCGAATTCATAGCAGGCTCCGTTGACGAAGGCGTGGTAATACTTCGAATCGGACTGGCTGGTTTCGGGGCCGCTGATGGCTTCGATGGATGCGAGATCCATGCCGGCAAGTTTTAGTTTGGCGGGCACGATGGCAGGCTGATCGGTGGAGGCGGGTTGCAGCAGGGCGAACTGGCTGCATTGCTCGGCGGTTAGTGTGGGATTCACGTTGACGGTGAATTTGGCGGAAGCGAGGTCGGTGTGGGGATAGGAGTTTCTGGGCAGCTCGACGGAAACGACGCTTACGCCGCCGGGCTGGATGAAGTTCATGGCGGATTGCTGAGTGGCGTCAGGCTTGGTTGGGTCGGCGGACTTCACGGCGTAGCGCTTGGGGTAGCGGAAAGTTACGCCGAAGTTCTTGTCGGCGTAGAGGGCTGCGGTGGGTTTCTTAACGATTTTCTTGGCGACAGGGGCTGGAGCGGCGGCCGGAGTGGGTTGCTGGATGGGGGCGGGCGCGCTGGTGGGAGTGATGGGGCGCTGGATGGCGGCGCTGGCGGCGGTGTCATTCTCGCGGGAGCAGCCGCTGGTTTCTAGCAAGAGGCCTCCGATTAGAGCGGTGGCGAGTACGGCGCCGGCGAACAGAGCGATGGTTTGCTTGCCGATGAATTCGGGGCGAGTTGGTGATTTTGAGTCTGACTTAGTTTGCAAGTTGAGTTGAGTTAGCTGCGACATAGTTTTGGTCTCCTGTGCTGGCTTGCCAGTCGAGGGGAAGAAAAGCACGGGGGTGGCCAGGTTCGGAGTGATTGATTCTGGGTGGGTTAGTGGTGGGGGGCTTGGGAAGCGGCGCGGGTGGTTGGAGACGGTGTGGGGCGCGAGACACGGTTTCGCGGATTTATGCGGATAAGGCAAAGCCACCACAGAGACACAGAGTCACAGAGAAAGTCTAACTTCTTAATCGCAGAGGACGCTGAGGACGGCCGCTGGGTTCGCGGAGAAGAGTTTTAACCACAGGGGGCACAGAGTTGCACAGAGGAGATTTGTTCAAGCGACGCGGGCTTGGGTTAAGGACCATTTGCGCGGGAAAGGCAAAGCCACCACAGAGACACAGAGACACGGAGTCACGGAGAAAATCTAACTTCTTAATCGCAGAGGACGCGGAGAACGGCCGTCGAGTTCGCGGAGAAAAAGGTTCACCACAGAGGGCACAAGGGAACATAGAGGAGACACAGGGGAACACAGAGGGAGAGTTTCCGGTTCATGGATTTGACTGTGGTTGCCGGCTAGGCTAGCCTCTAGAGTCTGCCCACGATCCTGAATTTCATGCCATACACTCGCAAGCGATTGATTTTGCTGCTCTTGGTTGCGCTCCTGGGATGCGTTCCGGGCTTGCAGGCATCGGCGGTTCGACCGGTGCATGCGCGGCATGCGATTGTGGTTAGCGTGCATGAGCTGGCGTCGAGAACCGGGGCCGAGATCATGCAGGCGGGTGGGAACGCGGTGGATGCGGCGGTGGCCACCGGGTTCGCGCTGGCGGTGGTGCATCCGCAGGCAGGGAATCTGGGCGGCGGCGGGTTTATGTTGATCCGGATGGCCGACGGCACGACCCACTTCATTGATTATCGCGAGAAAGCGCCGGCGGCAGCCACAGCGAATATGTATCTGGATGCTCAGGGGAAGGTGATCGGAGACCTGAGCGTGGTGGGGTACAAAGCGATTGGCGTGCCGGGGTCGGTTGCGGGGATGGTGTATGCGGAGAAAAAATACGGCAAGCTGACGCTGAAGCAAGTGATAGGTCCGGCGATCAAGCTGGCCCGCGAAGGGTTCGTGCTGGCGTGGGAAGACGCCCGCGATCTGCGGTCGGAAACGAGTCTGGCGGCGTTCCCGGATTCGCGGCGCATCTTTCAGCGTGACGGGAAGTACTACGAGCAGGGCGAGACTTTTCGCCAACCGGAATTGGCGCGGACCCTGGAGCGGATCGCCGCCAATCCCGACGACTTCTATCACGGAAGCATGGCGCAGGAGTTGGTGACGTTCATACAAAAAGGCGGAGGGATCGTCACCGCCGACGATCTCGAGAAGTATGAAGTCAAGGAACGCGAGCCGGTGCGCGGGAACTATCGCGGATACGAGATCATCAGCGCGCCGCCGCCTTCGGCGGGTGGGACGACGCTGCTGGAGATTCTGAACATTCTTGAAGGCTATGATCTGGCGAGGCTGGGCGACCGCTCGTCGCAATCGATTCACCTGACGAGCGAGGCCTTCCGGCGGGCGTATTTCGACAAGGCGGAATTCATGGGTGATCCGGATTTTTCGCGGATTCCGGTAGCCCAGCTTATCGATAAGAAATATGGCGCGGCGTGGAGGGAATCGGTCGACCCGGCGCATGCAACTGCCAGCGGAGACTTGAAGCGTCCGGCAATTTTCAGCGAACTGGAGCAGTATGCGCGAGCGAATCCTCAGCCGGCGGTGGTGCGCGAACCCGAACACACTACGCACTATTCTGTAGTGGATGCTGACGGCGATGCCGTGGCAGTGACTACGACACTGAATGACGGCTTTGGATCGCGAGTGACGGCGGGCAACCTGGGCTTCCTGCTGAATGACGAAATGGATGATTTCGCCGCCAAGCCGGGAGCGCCGAATCTTTACGGGCTGATTCAGGGCCCGGCGAACGCTATTGCGCCGGGCAAGCGGCCGCTGTCTTCGATGACGCCGACGATTGTGCTCAAAGACGGTAAGCTGTTTCTGGTGCTGGGCTCGCCGGGGGGCGCGCGAATCATTACTACGGTGACGAATATCCTCATGGCTGTGGTGGACTATGGTATGAACATTCAGGAAGCGGTGAACGCGCCGCGCTTCCATCATCAGTGGTTGCCGGACCGGATCAGTGTAGAGCAGTGGTTCTCACCGGATGCGGTAAAGTCGCTGGAGGGGATGGGGCATAAGATCGAGATTGGCGCGGGAGTGGGAGGACGGTGGACGCCTTATTGGAGCGACGGCGAGTGCATCGCCATTGACCCCGATAGCGGCGAACGGCTGGGCGCCAGCGATGGCAGACATAATGGAAGGCCGGTTGGTTATTAAATGGTGAAAGCGATCTCTACTTTTATTCACGTTAAGGAGCGGCTGCACCCGGGGCTGCTGGATGGACTGGTGCGGGGTGGAGCGCAGTCGATTGAAATCTTTGCGGCGCGGCAGCATCTGGATTACGCCAATCGCAAGCAGCACGTCCGGGAGATTGCGGACTGGTTCCGCACCACGGCAACGCCGCTGAATTCGGTGCATGCGCCGCTTTATTCCGACTACGAGTGGGGGCGAACGGGATCGCCGCCCATCAATGTTGCGGCCATCGACCGGGCGGCGCGGGTGGAAGCGATGGATGAGATCAAACGGGCGCTGGAACTGGCGGAGCAGATTCCGTTCCGCTTTCTGGTGCAGCACATCGGGGTTCCGGGAGAGTCGCTGGATGACCGTAAATTTGACGCCGCGATGACTTCCATTGAGCATCTGCGGGCATTCGCCAAGCCGCTGGGCGTCAGTATTCTTCTGGAGAACATTCCCAATGAGCTGAGCACGCCGGAGAAACTGCTTGAGCTTATCCATGCGGCGCACTTTGAGGATGTGGGCATCTGTTTCGATTTCGGGCATGCGCATCTGATGACGGATGTGCCGCAGGCTTATGAGACGTTGAAGAACCACATTCGCTCGACTCACGTTCACGACAATGCGCGCGACCGGGATTCGCATTTGTGGCCGGGAGAGGGATCGATCGACTGGAGGCAGGCTATGGAGTTGCTGCGAGGCGCTCCACACCAGCCTGCGGTGCTGCTGGAGATTGAGGGAGAAGAGAAGATTAATCCGGCGGAAAAGATGCAGGCAGCGTTTAGGACGCTAACTGCCTCGTAGGGCTTTCACGACAGGAAGAAGTGCTTCGGTCACAACGGAAAGCAAGTGCTCACCACAGAGTGCACAGAGAGCACAGAGGAAAACGGAATCTAGAGATTTATGTCGTCTGGAGCTTTCACGACAGGAAGAAGTGTTTCGGTCACAACGGAAAGGCAAGTGCTCACCACAGAGGGCACAGAGAGCACAGAGGAAAACGGAATCTAGAGATTTATGTCGTCTCCTAGGGCTTTCACGACATGAAGAAGTGCTTCGGTCACAACGGAAAGGCAAGTGCTCACCACAGAGGGCACAGAGGGCACAGAGAGCACAGAGGAAAACGGAATCTAGAGATTTATGTCGTCTCCTATAACTACTATCGCTGAAATTGGGAAGCATGAGGGGCAGGCGGTCACCATCCGGGGCTGGCTTTATAACTTGCGCGAAAGCGGCAAGCTTTTGTTTCCGCAATTTCGCGACGGGTCGGGAGTGATTCAAGGAGTGGTGCCCAAGAACGCCGTCACGCCCGAAGTGTTCGACGCCATCAAAGGGCTCACTCAAGAATCGAGCGTGATCGTCGAAGGCAAGCCCCGCGCCGACAAACGCGCTCCTGGCGGATTCGAGTTGGACGTTTCGAACGTGCAGGTGGTGCAGCGAGTTTCGGAAGCCGATCCCTACCCCATTTCGCTGAAAGAGCATGGCGTCGATTTTCTTATGGAGCATCGCCATCTGTGGGTGCGAACGCCACGGCAGGCGGCGATCCTGCGGGTGCGGGCGGAGATCATCAAAGCGGCGCGCGACTTTTTCGATGACCAGGGATTCACGCTGACTGACCCGCCGATTCTTACTCCGGCAGCCTGTGAAGGAACCAGCACGCTGTTTCCGGTGGATTATTTCGAGGAGCAGGCGTTTCTGACGCAGTCTGGCCAGCTTTACATTGAAGCGACAGCGGCGGCGCTTGGTAAGGTGTATTCCTTCGGGCCAACATTTCGGGCGGAGAAATCGAAGACGCGGCGGCACCTGACCGAATTCTGGATGGTGGAGCCGGAAGTGGCTTACGCCGAACTGAACGACATCATGGATCTGGCGGAGCGGCTGCTGAGTTTCCTGGTGAAGCGCTGTCTGGAGAAGCGCCGGGCTGATTTGCAGGTCATTGGCCGCGACGTAGCCAAGCTCGAAAAGGTAGAAACGCCGTTCCCGCGCATCACTTACGATGAAGCGGTGAAGATGTTGCAGGAAGGCCATGCCAAGGGTGCGCTGGAAAATAGATTCGAATGGGGCGGAGACCTGGGCTCGCCGGATGAAACTTATATTTCATCGCAATTCGATCGGCCGGTGATGGTGCATCGGTATCCGGCGAAAGTGAAGGCGTTCTATATGGAGCCTGATCCCGAGCGGCCGGAACTGGCGCTGTGTGTGGATGTGCTGGCACCGGAGGGTTACGGAGAAATCATCGGCGGGTCGCAACGTATGGCGTCGTACGATCTGCTGGTGAAGCGCATTCACGAGCATGGTCTTCCGGAAGAAGCTTTCAAGTGGTATTTGGATTTGCGCAAATACGGGAGCGTGCCCCACTCGGGATTTGGCATGGGAATTGAGCGGGCGGTGGCCTGGATTTGCGGGTTGGAACATGTGAGAGAGACGATTCCGTTCCCCAGAATGTTGCATCGGTTGTACCCGTAAGTTTCTGACCACAGGGGGCACAGAGGACCACAGGGCCAACACTTTAAACTTATGACGACCACTACTGCTTCCGTTTCCAACATCACTCCGAAGAAGATTCGGGTGATCGGGGTTCCGCTTGACCTTGGCCAGTCGAGGCGCGGAGTGGATATGGGGCCGTCGGCGGTGCGGGTGGCCGGTCTTGAGGCACGCCTGGAAGCGCTCGGCCACGTCGTAGAAGATGGGGGGAACGTGGCGGTTGCCATCCCCGAACAGAAAAAGGAAGGCGATCCTCACGCCAAGTATCTGAAGGAAATCACGGCGACCTGCACCAAGCACGGCGAGTTGATACTGAAGACGCTCGAAGCGGGCAAGGTGCCGCTTTCGCTGGGCGGCGATCATTCGATGGCGGTGGGCAGCGTGGCGGGGGTGGCGGAATTCTATCGCAAACAAAATCAGAAAATCGGCCTGATATGGATCGATGCCCATACCGACATCAACACGCCCGACAGCTCTCCGAGCGGCAACGTTCACGGCATGCCGCTGGCGGCGATCATGGGTCTGGGGCCGCCTGAGCTGGCCAATATCTTTGGATTCTCGCCGAAAGTGAGGCCGGAGAATTGCGTGCTGGTGGGGGTGCGAGATATTGACGCCATCGAAAAAGAAAATGTCCGCCGCGCCGGAATTGAAGTTTTTACTATGCGCGACATTGACGAACGGGGGATGCGCACGGTGATTGAAGAAGCCTTGCGCATGGCGGGGCGGGGGACGGCGGGTTATCACGTGTCGCTCGATATGGATTGGATCGATCCCGAGGACGCGCCGGGAGTGGGGACGCCGGTCAGGGGCGGCGCAACGTATCGCGAGGCGCACCTGGCGATGGAGATTATTGCCGACCACGGGCGGATGTTGAGTTTCGAGATCGTGGAAGTAAATCCGGTGATCGATGAGCATAATCGCACGGCGGATTTGGCGGTGGAGCTGACGTTGTCGGCGTTTGGGAAGAAGATATTGTGAGGGGATGGGTAGGGTAGGGATCTTTCGACTGCGCAGAAGCGGTCGCAAGCGCCCGCTTCCGCTGCGCTCAAGATGACAACAAGGGGCAGCAGAGCTGCCGACCCTCCTGAGTTCGCGCTGCTACACTGTTACCTCTATGATCCCGGGAAGGGCAACCGCTGGAGGCACCTCGGAGTATCGTGAGCGGTTTCCGCAGTTGCAGGAGGCGGGACATTTTCGTCGTCCGGAACAGGCGCCGGGGCCGGCTGAGTTGTGGATGTCGTCGATCGGTTTGGGCACCTACCTGGGCGAGCCTGACGATTCGACCGACCGTGAATATACCGCTGCAATTGCGAAGGCCTTGGGCTCGGGCATCAACGTGCTCGATACCGCGATCAATTACCGTCACCAGCGGTCGGAGCGCAACATCGGCGCGGCGCTGCGGCAAGTGATCGATTCCGGGGAAGTGAAACGCCACGAAGTGGTGGTGTGCACCAAGGCGGGCTATCTTTCGTTTGACGGCGAACTGCCGGCTGATCCGCGCGGCTATTTCCTGCGCGAATATGTGGAGTCGGGGATCATCGATCCCGCGCAATTGGCCGGAGGCATGCACTGCATGGCCCCGGCGTATCTGGAAAATCAGATCGAGCGCTCTCGCCGTAACCTGGATCTTGAAACGATCGACGTTTTCTACGTGCACAACCCGGAGTCGCAACTGGCGGAAGTGCCGCGTGAGGTTTTCCGACAGCGGCTGCGGGAGGCATTTGCGACGCTGGAGAAACTGGTCAAAGCCGGGAGGATCGCTTACTACGGCATGGCAACGTGGAGCGCGTTTCGTCTGGCGGAGGGAGCGCGCGATTATGTGAGTCTGGAGGAAGTCGAGACGCTGGCGCGGGAGGCGGGCGGTAGCCAGCATCATTTTCGCTTCGTGCAGTTGCCCTTCAGTCTGGCCATGCCCGAGGCATTTGCTTTGGCGAACCAGCAGGTGGAAAAGCACAAGATGTCGTTGCTGGGGGCGGCAACAAAATTGGGGATTGCGGTGGTGGGGAGTGCGACGCTGTATCAGGGGCACCTTACGCGCGGCGTGCCGGACCCGGTGAAGCGGATTCTGGGCCTGCACACCGACGCAGAGAACGCGATTCAGTTCTCGCGGTCGGCTCCCGGGCTGATCACGGCGCTGGTGGGGATGGCGCAGCACGAGCATGTGCGCGCGAACATGAAGGTGGCATTAGTGCCGCCAACGCCTAAAGAGGAATGGACGGGGCTGTTCACCAAGACGTAGGGACTTGAGGTTGATCGGGACGAAGCAGGGCCGTGCTACTCTTCCGCCCCTGCGGAGCTTGGTGGTTTTTTGCTTTTAACCTGCCGCTCACGCCGTGGGCTTTATTCTGGCGCCGCTTCGCGGCTGATTCACTTCATCTCTTGCAGCTTGGAGCCGGCCAGTTGCGCGATCTCGCTGGCGGGATTTTCTTTCTGGAGCTGTTCGTAGATCCGTTTAGCCTCGAGGGGTTGATTGTTGGCCTGGTAAGTGGCAGCCAATTCGATTTGCGCAGTGGCTTTGCTGACAGTGGTGGCCGGCTTCGCCGCGAGTTGTTTGTAGATCTCAATGGCCTGCGGGTTGCGGTTGGTATTGCGGTAGACGGAGGCCAGGGCGAATTTCGCTAGAGCGGCGAGATCGGCATTGCGATAGGAAGCGACGGTTTGCAGTTCGCGTTCGGCAGCCGGGTAGTCGCCGAGGTCGACTGAAGTCAGCCCCAAAAAGTAGTGAGAGAAGTCGGCTGAGTGAGTGTGGGGATATTTGTCGACGATTGCCTGAAATTGCTTATGGGCTGCGGTGGCACGCTCGGCGGAACTGGCAAAACTCGGATTGTCGGGCTGGGCCGGCATGTTGGGCGGGCGCACCGGAGTATCCAAAGTGCGAATGGCTGCGCCAAACTCGACGCTGGCTTTCTGGTCCTGCTGGTTGAAGTAATACCAGATGCCGGCGGCGCCGGCCGCGACTACCAGCGCGATGACGCCCAAGACAATGAGCCGGCTCTGATGCTCGGCCGACCAGTGCGCGGTCTTCTCCGCCATGTCAATGGTGGTCTTGGTGAACTGATCTGTTTTCAGGTTATGACGGGTCTGTGCGCGCACGAACTCCCCTTCTGGCGGCTATATAGGCTTTAGCGTCGAGACTTCAGTTTAGCAGGCGAAAATCGGGGGCGTCAAAGAGAGGCGGCTGCGATTCGGGGTCCGCCGAGTTTTTGGGGCGGCAGATTGCGCAGACTTGCGCCGGGGCCTGAATAGGGTGGGGACTTTTGCGGCACGGCTGAAGCCGTGCCCTTCCACCGTGCTTCCCGGCGGCATTTCTTGCACAAAAAACGCAAGTTGGATTCTTCGGACCGGCTGGGTGAGAATTCCTCCAGGCGCCGGTTGGCGCTACAAGGGATCCTTCGACTCCACGGCTCGAATCGCGAGCGATTCGAGCCGTTACGCTCAGGATGACAGCGCAAAAAAAGGGACAGCTTATTTCGAGGTTTCTTCGAGTTGGCCTTGCTCGAGTTTTTCCTGGCATTCGATGCAGTGGCGGGTCCAGGGCACTGCTTCCAGACGTTTGGCGTTGATGTCTTTGCCGCAGGAGATGCACTCGCCGAAGGTGCCTTCGCGGATGCGGGACAGTGCGTTCTCGACCATTTGCAGGAGTTGACGGTCGTTGTTGCTCTGGTGGAACAGGAATTCCTTGGTATAGGAACTGGCGGCGCGGTCGGCAATGTCCTGGGCCGAGTCTTCGTCTACCGTGCGTCCGTCCTGCTCGGTGCGCGTGACCATGCGGCGCAGTTCCTGCTGCCGCGTCTCCAATCGCTTCTTGAAAGAATCCAGTTTCTTTTTTTCCATGGATAATGACTTCACAGCTGCCTGTCCCTTCACTGGCACCTTCCGGCACTAAGGGTAAACGACGATAATATGCGTCTAAATTAAGATGCGTCAACTGGCCGACAGGATTCGGTAGTGTCTTAAAAAGGCAGCAACACGCAAATCAAGACCCAGGATTCCCATTTCGATCTACGGCGTTCGCAACCGACAAATCAGGTCAACGGGGCAGCGGTTGTGGCAGATTTGCGAGTGCATATCCCATCACCGCCATGGCGGCAGCATTCTCGCGCAGTTCCTGGGGAACGATCTTATCCAGCGTGTCGGCGGCGGTGTGATGGTAATTGAAGTAGGTGCGTCCATCCTGCAAGATGCCAAAGGCGGGGACGCCAGCTTCGGCGAGCGGGGCGATGTCGGACCCCGGACTAAATGCGACCAGTTGAACCAGGTTGGCGCCGAACAGTTGGAGAACGTCCTGCGCGGGCTTCAGGAGTGGCAGTGCCTGGGGGTTGACCTTGACCCAAAAACCCAACGGATGAGAGGCTCCGAGATCGCTCTCGATTGCGGCCACGTGGTGGGGGATTTCGGAGGCATGGGCTTGAGCGTAAGCGTCGTGTCCGCGGCCGCCGTTTTCTTCATCCATCCAGGCGATGACGCGAAGGGTACGCTTAGGGTGCAGGTGCAACTCCTGAACCAGTTGCGCGGTTTCCATGGCGACAGCGACGCCAGCGCCATCGTCGATTGCTCCGGTCCCCAGATCCCAGGAATCGAGATGTCCGGAGACGATGACGATCTGTTCGGGATGCTCGGAGCCCTTGAGATCGGCGACGACGTTATGACTCAGCACCTCCGGTCCATTCTGCGATGTGAGGGTGAGATGCATACGTAATTTTCCCTGCGCACTGAGGCGGTCAATCAAATCGGCGTCTTCGCTGGTGACGGCCCCGGCAGGAATGCCGGCGGGGACACTGAATCCGGTATGGGGCAGGCGGTAGTCGGCTCCGCCGACCGAGCGTACTACGCAGGCCACGGCACCCATTTCCGCCGCAGCCTTAGGGCCGGTGGTGCGGTACTCAACGGCCTCGCCGTAGGCTTCACCGGACAATCCGTTGGCCGCCTTTTGCCGGTCGAAGGGAAAATTGAAAGCCACGATTCTGCCCGCCACTTTCTCCCGACCCAACGCTTTCAGCTGGGCAAAGTTTCTGGCGACGACCACTTCCGCGGTGATTCCATCAGCCGGCGTGGAAGAGTTCCCACTCAGAGCAGTTACGATGATTCTTTGAGTCGTACCGGGAGCTTGTCCGGGATAGCCGGTCAGTTCGGCGGTATCGATGCCGCGCATCCAACGGCGCAGGTGAACGTCTTCGAGCCGGACCTCAAGCCCCAGGTTGCGCAACTCGGCGGCTACGTACTCGACAGCGGCTTCCGCTTGCGGCGAGCCCGAGGAGCGCGGCCCGATATTGTCGGTCAAGTGGGCCACTTGCCGGTAGGCGTAGTCGTCGGCCAAAGCGGCGTCGCGCAGGGAAACGAGCTGGTTTACGGGTTTCGCGGTCGATTCGTCACCCGCGTGGACCGCGGGCGATAATGCAACGACAAAGGCAACGAAGATGAGGAGGACGACGGCAGAGTGTAGGCGCATCTGGCTTTGGACTGTACTACATGTTAGATGGCTTCGAAGGGATTTGCGTCTGGGAGGCTGGAGAGAGGGAACGAGCAGCTACCCTGAATCAGTCCGAGCGTAGTTGGGCAAGCTCCCTGCGGATTTCCTCCAACCGGTTCAA
>DATGHF010000050.1:0-8595 GCA_035308125.1 Candidatus Sulfotelmatobacter sp. | reverse complement strand
CCGTAGGGCTCGACGCCCACCGGAAATGTGCCCAGCGATTCGCCGTCGCTGGCCCGCAGCTTGCTCACCGTACCGTCGCCGAAGTTAGCCGTCCAGATGTTCTGCCCGTCAAAGCACACACCGTAAGGCTGCTGGCCAACTGAGAAGTGCGTCGTCTTATTGGCGCGATACCACTTCAACAGTGCCACTTTAAGTGGGTTCGACAGCGGCGGCGCACCGTTTCCCGCCGCCTGCACGGGTTCGCCAGCCGTTGGGGACTGTCCCACAATAAAGCTGGCCAAGGTCAACACTGCCAACACGAGCGAGATTCCAACTATAATCCGCTTCATGATCTGGTACCTCCGGGCGACAGCTAGAACAAACCAAGGAACAATGAAGAATTCCCACGCCGCACGAACGAGGGCTGAAGCACCAGCGGCATTTACATCACGCGGAGTCTGACTCTATTTCGCCAGTAAGTCAAGCACCGAAATGAAGACAATCGCGACGGTTTCTCACTTACTCTTCCGCCGAAACAGCACCGCGGTTTTGTCCCGCTCAACTGGCTCCCATCCATCCTTCAACCTCAGAATGTTCGCCAAAGGCGAGTCCGCCGGCATGAGCACCCAATCCACATGCAGTGTGTCTAAGCCTTCATCCCATCCCGGTTGCACCAACACGACCTTCAAATAGTCCTTGAAAAACTCATCGCCATACAGATCGTGACGATCATCCACCACCACCTTCGTCTCGGGATACAGCCGGTAAATCAAATACCCGCCCCAATAATCCAAACTGAATATCGGATCGCGAATTCCCCGCTCCGCAATAACCTCCGTCGCCTCCACCGGAAATCTCTTGTCGTCGAAATATGCATTGATGAACTGCGTCGAGCCAATCCGCCCCTGATGCGCGCACGCCCACAGGCCCAGAACAAACGCCGCCACCAGCCAGAAATGTCCATAGAAACTCATCTCCAGCTTCCCCATGCGATCGCCAAAAGATTGCGCCCACGCAGCCAGCCTGCGCAGCCAGCGCGCCGCGCCGACATTTTCACCCAACCCCTTTACACTCTCGGAAATCACAGGCGCAATAATCAAAGCAATGAGCAGTGACGACGTCGGCAGACTGCGCGTGGCATAGAACCCTCCATAAGTCGCAACCAGCAATATTAGAAGATGCGTCACCCTCAGTCTCTTGCGCCCCGTGGCCACCGTCACCATCGCAATCAGCACCATCACGGCAAAGCATTGCTGCGCCGCACCATGAAAATCAGGAGAGAGAAACTCGCTGATCCGGTCCATCAGAAAGCGATCGGTCAAATAGCGGTAAACATGCAGGTGAAGCTGGTAGCCATAAGGATTGACGAAACTGGCCGCTGCGACCAGGACACTTACACCACTTAGCCGCTTCAGCCAGGCTCTAAGTTCGTCCCGTCGCTCACCATTAGTGCAGTACTCAATCACGCCCCCTGCGAAATAAACTGCCAGCAACACAAATCCGAGTATGAATCCGCCGTGTAGGTTCACCCACAAGAGCATCACCACGGGCAGCCACAGCAGGCGTTTCCATTGTTCCGAAATCGACGCCATTGACGCCGAATCCAGCAACTCGAACCACACCACCGTCAGCAACCAGCTCAGCACATGCGGCCGGGCAAGAAAATGCACCGCCGATGCCGCCAGCGCCAGAACCACCAGAAACAACGTGACCGGAACACTCCCCCCGCGCCGTAATCCCAGGTGCAGGGTCAATACAAACGTGACGGCGATAATCGTTGCCGTGTAGAAGACCACTCCATTAAGCCCCAGCACATGGTGGATCGCCGCGAACACCACGTCGTAGAGCCATTCCCACGCATACCAGGTCTTGCCATTCATCACCGAAGAGAACGAATCCGCACGGGTAACGGCGTGGGTGAGCAGGATTTGCTGGCCGTTACGAATGTGCCATCCGATGCTCGCGTCCCGCAGCAGCAAGCGCCCCAGGGCTCCGCAACTCAGCCCGAACAGCAAGGCAACAAAGAGCACGTCGGTCGCCGACGGCACCAGGAAGAGCAGCCAGCGTTGATGCGCGTTCGGCGACGTTTCTTGTGAAGTTTTCGCGGACAAAGCTCTAACTCAGGCCTGACCCGGCCATGTTACCCGATCAGGAGAGCATAGATGAGTGGCTTCGCAGATATCTGGTTTCACGGGTGGTACCTGAGATAACCCAACCCGACGCGCATATGGTGAAGAATGCCGTTCGGAAGGCTGGCTGCGACCGCCAGTCCCAAAGCCGCATGAACCAGGCCTAACGGATAAAGGTTGCGGTAGCGGCGGAACATTTCGCAGAAGAACAACGCGCCCAGAAAGCTCAACAACGTCAAGAGCGGATTAGGAATATGCGGAACCGCGAAAAGCAGGGCCGCAGCCCACACCGCCCTCCGGCCGCCCATTAAGGACTCCAGACGTACAAAGAAAAACGATTGCAGCATGAATTCCTGCAGTAGCGCCCAGACAGCATATTGCCAGACCCTGTGCCAGGGAGCTGGCTGGGGTGGTCCAAATGCCCTCGTAAAGAATCCGGCCAACACAATCACGCCTGCGAGCACGGCGCCCCCGGCAAAAATCTCAACTGTTCCCGATAGCGGCTTGCTCAATCCCAGCTGGCGGGCAGAGCAATTGCTTCGCACCGAAAGAACGACCATGCTGAGCATCACTCCCAGCGTAATGGCCAACACCAGCCGCCCAGGAGGCATCCACACCCCAATCATCACCAACCCGAAGGGAATGCCAATCATCAGCAACTCAGCGCGGCGACCGCGATCCCACCCGCCGGGGCGCACCTCGACCTGTGAACGGCTAGTTGCCATGGCAAAGCGAAACCTTCGACCTCCGCGGGAATCTAACCAGAACGTAGGATGCTATTCTTTTGTCGCCAGATGGCATGGACAGCAACCACATTCCGCGGGTAGTAATCGTCGGCGCCGGGTTCGGCGGACTGCAAGCGGCGCTGCATCTGGCGCGTTTACCAGTCCAGATCACGCTCATCGATCGCCGCAACTACCACACTTTCCAACCCCTGCTTTATCAGGTCGCAACCGCCGGCCTTTCCCCCGGGGAAATCGCTGCCCCCATCCGCTGGATCGTCCGTGGCCGCCGCAATATCGAAGTTCTGCTGGGTGAGGTTCAGGATTTCGATCTCGCCCGACGGCAGGTCAAACTTCCCGATCTCGAAGTCGCTTACGACTACCTCATCGTAGCCGCTGGCGCCAGCCATGCCTATTTCGGCCATGACGAATGGGAGTCGTTCGCTCCTGGCCTCAAGACGATCGAAGACGCCCTCGAAATCCGCCGCCGTGTCCTGCTCGCCTTCGAACTGGACGAACGTCAAGCCGCCAGCGGTGGCCGTCAGCAGCCGTTGAATTTTGTGATCGTGGGCGGTGGGCCGACGGGAGTCGAACTGGCAGGTACGCTGGCTGAAATCTCGCGCCGTGTGCTCGCCGATGAATTTCAATCGATCGATCCCAAGAGCACTCGCATCATTCTGCTCGAAGGTGGCCCGCGCGTTCTCCCCGCCTATCCTGAAGATCTCTCGCGCAGCGCCCAAGAGCAGCTTCGTCAGCTGGGAGTGGATGTGCGAACCTCGACCATGGTTACCGGCGTCGAAGCCGGGACCGTGCACATGGGAGAATCCCGCCTGCCCGCAGCCGTGATCCTTTGGGCCGCGGGAGTCGCCGCATCCCCTCTCGGCAAAAAACTGGGAGCGCCCCTCGACCGTGCTGGCCGTGTGCTGGTGAATCCGGACTTGAGCATCCCCGGCCATCCCGAAGTCTTCGTCATCGGCGACCTGGCGTTCCTCAAAGACGAAGCAGGTAAGCCGATTCCCGGCGTCGCACCGGTGGCCATGCAGGAGGGTCGCGCCGTCGCCAACACCGTGGGACGCGAATTGCGCGGCGAACCCCGCCGCAACTTCCATTACGTCAACAAGGGCAATCTCGCCACTATCGGCCGCGCCGCCGCCGTGGCCGAATTCGGCAAGGTCCACATCTCCGGCTTTCTTGCCTGGCTATCCTGGCTGTTCATTCATATCTTTTTTCTGATCGGATTCCGCAATCGCATGATCGTGATGATCCAGTGGGCCTGGTCCTACATCACCTACGAGCGCGGCGCGCGCCTGATTACCGGGGATCAGACCCTTCCCGGCTGGAAGGTGTCACAGGACAAAGAAACGTAGCGGCAAATCGGCGAAGACCTTACCGCTTCTTTTTTCCCTTCCCCTTCTTGGCCGGGGGCTTTGCCGCCTTCTTCTTCGGAGCGGACTTCCTTGGAGCCGGTGCTGGAGGCTTCGCTACTGCCGCCTTCGCGGGCGGAGCCGGCGCAGCCGGAGGCGCGGCCTTGCCTTTCTTTCCCTTTCCGGCCACCGGGACCGGTTCAGCAGCCACCTGGGCCGCAGCTGCTTTCGCTCCCCGTCCGCGCTTCGGCGGAGGCGGCGGTGGCGGCGGCGGAGGCGCCAGCGGTTTCAAGAACTTCAAAGTTTCCGTGCGTGAGCGCAGCCTGCCATCCAGCAACAGCATGAACACATCGTGTGCAATCTTCGAATACTCAGGCAGCTGCGGCGTGATGTGCAGCTCCGTCATCTCCGGCAACGGAATCTTCTGCTGTATCTGTCGCCACTTGGTAAAGAAATTCTTGATCTTCTGCGCCACCGCTTGCTGCCTGGCCGTCACCGCCAGAAATAGCGTCATCTCCGGCCGCGCTTCCGACAGCAACTTCCAGGTGCGAGAAGGCGTCGCCGCCTCTTTGCCCGTTAGCCGTTTCGCCAGGTCTTTGGCGTTGTCCTCGAGATCTTTCCACGATTCCACCAGGTCCTTGCGCGGAATCATCCGTCGAATGTCGGCAACATCCTTGTCGCCCAGCCGCGATGTCAGGAAATACAAGACTGCGGGCGAGGGATCCGGCGTATACCCCAGTTCATTCATCTGTTGCCGCGTTTTCACCAGCTGGCTCAATCCGACCGTGTCCACCTTGGCGGTCGTCCAATGCTGGTTCAACACCTTCAGCCACTCGTCTTTCTCCAGCGCGCGCACAATATGCAACGGGTCATCTTCATAGGCCAACTGTTCAATCTCCAGCCCAATCGCCCGATGGTTGATGTGATCGATGTAGTTATTTTCCTTGGCGGAAATGAACCGCGCCTGAGTGCGCTCCTCAAGCGGCCAGTGAAAACGTGCTGCGAAACGCGTTGCCCGGATCAACCGCGACGGATCTTCCACGAATGCGTAATTGTGCAACACTCGGAGCAGCTTGGCTTCAATGTCTGCCGCACCGTTAAACGGATCCATCAGCAGACCCCGCGAACCCGGATTGAGCGACAACGCCATGGCGTTGACCGTGAAATCGCGGCGGCGCAGGTCTTCAATGATGGTGGCCGGCGCGATCTGCGGCGGCTTGCCTACCTTTTCGTAGCGCTCGGTGCGGGCAGTGCTGATCTCCGCACGCACCTTTCCGGGCAATACCAGGTAGATTGCTTTCAGATCTTCGTCGCCCGACGAAACCACCGCCCCCGCCCGCTCCAGCTCTTTTTGCAGCTTGAACGGATTGCCCTGGACAGTGAAATCCAGGTCGCGAATGGGAAACCCGCTGATGATGTCGCGCACCGCTCCGCCCGTCAGGTAGATGTTCATCTCCGCCGCGCGCGCGATCTCCTGCACCAGCGTTACGCCCCGCTGCTGATCGGGCGTCAGACGAATTTCCATGGTGTATATGTAATCAGCCATGTGCGGTTCTTAAGGGCGGTGCCAGGCCAGCGGCCGAAGTGGGGCACAAGTTTTCCACAGGGCACACTAAGAACTTAGGGATAGACCCGCCGACTTCCACGTAAACTGCTCTGTAGGCTAGCTTTAGAGGTTTCAGGCGTAACCTCGTGAACTAGTGAAAATACCATAACGTTAACGTTTTGGCTACTGCCAACCACATGACTGATCATGTTCGCAGCAAAAATGTGAGAATGTGGACTACGCCGAACCGCAGAAAGCCGCAACCCGGGCGGTTTTGGCCGAACCACCATGCCCTCGACCCACAAGAAAGTCGTAGTCCGCAAAATTGACCGCGACACGGTCAACGGCTACGTCGCGCCCGCCAATTTTATCCACGAAGGCAAGCTGGAACTGCTCAACACCGCCGGCAACGTCATCGCCATCGACCTGCGCGAAGTCAAAGTGGTCACTTTCGTCCGCGAGTTCGGCGATTCCGAATCCCCCGGCCGCAAGACTTTCACTACCCGCCCTCGCACCGAAGGATTATGGGTGCGCCTCCGCTTCAAAGATGGCGATGTACTGGAAGGAATGATGCCGAATGACTTGCAGCAAGCTTCGGCCGAGGGATACTTGATCAATCCCCCCGACCTGCGCTCCAACACCCAGCGCATGTTCGTCCCTCGCAGCGCATTAGAGTCGCTGACGGTTTTAGCAGTAATCGGCGCCACTCGCCGCCGACGCCGTGGCCTGCCCACTGACACCCGCCAGGTTCCCATGTTCGGCGAACAGTAGATTTTCTTCCGCGACCACGGCGAGAATTTTGCGTACTCGGCGTTTCACGCTTTTGCCGTAGTCGAAAGCAGGGACGGCGCTCTTATGGCCCTGACCCCTTGAACAACCTCCGATCAAACGGATACGCCTCATGCCACACCACTCTCACCCGTGCCGCCTCCGGATGAGCCGGGTTCAACAACACGTTCATCGTCTCCGGCAAAACCGCCGACGGCACTTCGAGCAACGCTGTCTGCGCCCGCGCCAGCCATTCATCCCCAAGCGTGCGAGAAGCGGTTTCGTTCTCACGCCAGTCCTCGGTAAGCGCGGAGAAACGCATCCTGGATAAGTCATCCGGCGCCTCCGCTTTCAGCAACCGGTAACTGGCCGGTAACTTGTCAGGCCTGAGTTCCAGATGCACTAACGCCTCTACCAGCGCGCCGGCCGGCGTAGCCGCCAGATACACCACCGGCCGCCCACGCGTATGCCAGCGTGCCGAAGCAATAAGCCCGCCGCGTCCGTCGAGCGTGTCGTGGTTGCTGATTCTCCAGAGAAACACTCAGGCAAACATTCCTTCGTCGATCTGCACCAGCATCTCTTCCACTAAGCGGCCGCCGGTTTCAGTCGACATCATCTGGATCGGCGTCTTACCCTCGAATCGCGTCTTAGGTTCGCGCACCCAACTAAGTGCGGAAGCCGCGTCGCCCAGGGTAGCCTGCGCCCGCGCCAGAATCCGCGCCGTGCGAATCGCACGATCCGATTCTTCCTTCGACAACTTCTGCCGGCTGGCCTTGCGATGTTTGAACGTCCGCCGATGAATGACGAGCGCATGAACTTCGTCGCGAGTAAGCCCATGCCGAGTCATGCGGCCGACGGTAGTCAGCGGCAAGCCGCGCTCAGCAAGAGATGCCAATTCCAGTTCCGACGAGATGCGTCCGCCAAGCCACTCACGGAGGAAATCAGAGAGTTGATGGGCTGTAGAAAGCGAGGTTGCCGGATGCGGTTGCATAGGGACATTATGCCATATGAATCGGGGCGGAGTGTACCATCTTATAGACGGGTGAGCGCAAGTCTTTTGTAAACAGATACTAACCAGCAATGGTTTCACACTGCACACGAAGATGAATGCTACAATTCCGCCATGCGACACTACAAGTCCTGGACATATTTCTGGTGGGCCGTCCTCCAGCATTTCGGGAGGGAATGCGAGAAAGCATGGGGTGGCGAGGTCATAGCTGTCGGCGTAGGAGGCGTTGCCGGGGCGGGGGCGACATATCTTAGAACGCGAGGCCAAGTCTCATTTGCCGATGCTGCTATTGAGGGGCTGATCACAGCCGCTCTGTTCCTTGCGATATATGTGCTCGTTCACTTGTTTCGCTCGCCGTGGCTCGAACGCAAAAGCGAGGGACTGCCCCCATCGCCGCGCGACGGAGTTTTCGGAGCGATCATGCTTCTCCTGCTATTTGCGGGTACTGCGTTTGTATACCACTTGGTGGCGGACGACCTTCGCTCGCAGATCAGACTGTCTGCTCCCGCGGACCCTGGCCAGCTCAAATCGTTGCTGGAATGCAAGACAACACTGGCCGCATTTACCATGGCCGAATCGAAAGACTCGCTTCGACGGAGAACTGTGAGATTGGCAGCTGAAATAGATAAATTCTGGAACGATCAGCCGCCGCAACCGGGAGGCCCGCCTAACAATCCTGCGACCGAAGAAGAAAAGATGCGCGTTCAAGTATGGGAGCAATATTGGCGGGACGTGCGGTCAGCCTACGATTCGCGTAGTTTTCAGGAGAAAGTTGCCGAGATCGTCGGTGCATATCAATCCAAAAATATTCCCGTCGGAAACTTGGAATGGTCAATTAAATACAACCGCATGATCGGAGGCAAAATGTACCGAGGGGACGGGGAGACACCACCACAGGTTCTGTGCGGGACTGATACGTGTTTGCTGCGAGAGCTGGCGTTCCACGTCAACGCACGAGATGAAGTGGTTACGCTCGATTTCTAGACGGCTTTGGCGAGTTCTTTGTATTCAAGGTTGTCCGAATGAGTGAGCCGAAGCATGGTGTCACGGAACAGGCACGGGCCTTGCGATTGTTGAA
>DATGHF010000049.1:0-5354 GCA_035308125.1 Candidatus Sulfotelmatobacter sp. | reverse complement strand
AAAGAACGGGACGCTTAGAATCGTCAATCGGCTCACCAGAGTTTGCGGAGCGCCGAACTGCAACGCCCCTCCCGCCTGCTTTACCGGCACCGCCTGAATCGAGGAAGTCCCATCCATGTAGTAAAGCTCTTTGCCGTCGCCGCTCCACTGCGGGATGCCTCCTCCGTTCGGCGAAACCTGCCACTTGCCCTCTCCCCCGCCAAACGGCACCACATAAACTTCAGATGCCCCTGATTCGATGGAATCGTAAGCCAGCCAATGGCCGTCGGGCGAGAGCACCCCGTCGCCGGCGTGCGCCAGCAGCATCCGTGGCTTGCGCTCTCCCTCGAGTGGCAATAGCCACATATCGAAAGGCCCGCCCAGCGGCCCGCGATGATAAAGTAACGTCTTTCCGTCCTGCGACCAGTGGGTGGGAATCACACCACGATCATCGGTCACCAGCAGTTCTTCTGCGCCGCTGCCATCGGATGGCTTGCGATAAATCGTCGATTTCCCATCCCGCAGCGAAAAATAGGTAATCCACTTGCCATCCGCCGACCAGATGGGAAAATTGTTCGACACCGGCCCAAAGGTCAGCCGCGTGCGCACCCCACGCGCCGGATCCAATACCCAGATATCATTCGTTCCGCTATCGATCTGAAGCGCGATGCGGTCGCCTTGTGGCGATATCTGCGCGTAGCGCAAACTGGTGAACTTGTCCGCTGCCACCCCGGTCTGGTTCCCCTTGCGGTCAAGCCACACCAATTGCACATCCCCGCTCCCTCCGCTGCCGAAAATCAGCAGGCCGTTGTCGGCGGCGGAAACGTCGGTGTGCCAGGTGGTCGGGTCGCTGATCACTCCTTTCGCTACGCTTTGCGCCTCGCCGCTCAAGGTTCCGCTCGCCGGATCGAAGGCCTGCGCCATCAGTTGGTCGCCGCGGACAAAAAGAAGAAATCCGCCTGCGTAAAGCGCGCTCGACTGTGTGCGCAACAACATTTTGTTTTCCCGTCCATCCAGTGACGCGTAGTAAATCGCGTCATTGCCGCTTTGCGCGCGATCATGATTGAGCGCCAAGTACAGAAAATGTTTTCCGTCAGGCAGAAAGAACGGCCAGCGGTGCGATGAATGTTGGTGCGTATCAATCTTCGTGGCCTCTACCGGGTTGCCTCCGCCGGCGTTCACGCGCACCAATGGCCCGATCGGCCCCGGAGAAAAGACAATCACTCCGCTGGGAGACCACGCACCCCCGCGGCCCAACAATGCGTCACAAACTACCAACCCAGACCCGCCGTTCACGTCAATCGTCTTCAACTTTCCGTTCATGAAGAAACCCAGGGAACGGCTGTCCGGAGACCAGAAAGGAAATGTCGCGTCGTCCGTGCCGGCGAGTGCGCGCGCTTCCACCGAATTCATGGGGCGCACCCAGATTCCGTTTTTCCCCTGTTGGTCGGTGGCGGTGAACGCCAGAGTGCTGCCGTCGGGTGAGATCACCGGTGGCCCTCCGGCGTCGTCCGTCAGCCGAAACGCGGCGCCCGGCGGAGGATCAATGACCGTGCGAATACTCGTCGCCCCTGGTGTCGAACGGTGAACCATCCAACCCGCAGCCACGCCAAGAACCGCCGCTACAACTGCGACCGCCACCCAAATCAGCGGAGAGCGTGCCGGCGCCGCTGCCGCAACCGCCGGAGCCGCCGGCTTTTCCGTCGCAATCCACTGCAACTCCAGCTTGATGTCATGCGCCGTCTGAAAACGCTCTTCCGGATTCTTCTGCAAACACGTCGTCACCACATGTTCAAAAGCTGGTGGAGTCTGAGGCTTGATGGCGCTGATCGGCTCCGGCTCCTTCTCTAAAATGGAAGACGCCAGCGAGATCTGGCTCTTGCCCTCGAACGGCCTTTTTCCCACCGCCATCTCATAGAGCACCGCGCCGAACGCAAAAATATCGGAGCGTGCATCCGCCTCTTTCCCCTCGATTTGCTCCGGCGACATGTACTGGATCGTTCCCACAATGCTGCCCGCACTCGTCAGCGGCGTCATCGGACTCGGCCCGCTCAAGGTCGGCAAAGCAGTGAACGCAGGCACCGTCCCCGAAGCGACAGTTTGCAGCCCCAGCGGTTTCGCCAGCCCAAAGTCCATCAGCTTTGCGCCGCTCTGCGTCAGCATGATGTTTCCCGGCTTCAGATCGCGATGCACAATACCCTGGCGGTGGGCAATCGCCAGCGCTTCCGCCACAGCAATTCCAATCTTCAGGATTTCATTTATCGGCATCGCGCCTTTGCGCAGCCGGTCGGCCAGAGTTTCGCCTTCCAGAAACTCCATCACCAGGAAGTCAGTGCCATCCTGTGAGCCGATGTCGTAGAGATGGCAGATATTCGGATGATTCAGCGACGAAATCGCCCGCGCCTCGCGCTCCATGCGCTGTTTCAGTTCCGGTGAAGAGGAAAGATGAGAAGCGAGCACTTTGATCGCGACGATGCGGTCGAGCCGCGTATCGCGGGCACGGTACACCTCGCCCATGCCGCCCGCCCCCAGCGGAGACTGGATTTCATAGGGCCCGAGTTTCGTTCCAGAGGTAAGCGCCATCTGCGTCGCGGACATTATAGCCCGTAAGGCGGATGCTACACTCCTCGTGCCTTCTGTGCCGCAAGGGGCGGGCATGTTGAAAGCGATCGAGCCCTGCGAATCAGTCGCGAAGCGGCGCAAGAATAAAGCCCACGGCGTCAGCCGTGGGGAAACGTGGAAAATAAATCAAGCCGCGGAGCGGCGCAGGAGCCGTCTCTCACACGCTTTCCCCATGCGTGCCTGCCTCACACCTGTGCGCGTCAAACTGTCGCTGGAGATTCTCCGTCGCATCCTTGACGCTGCGTAGCATGGTCGTGGGAGCCTGAAATTCCCGGCCGCAGGCGGTGCACGCCGCCACACACGGCACACTTCCGATGTGCTTCACAATCCGAACCGCGCGCTTTGCGGCAGCCGCCATCTTTCTATTTTAGCTGCGGAATCACCGTCCGCCCCCACGGACCACAAAGCAAGCCCTTTGCACCCGTCATCCGAGCAAAATGTGGTCCGAAAGGCAGACGACAATGCAGTCGAAGGACCCCTACAGCCCGTCATCGCCGGCGCTCTCCGCACCGCATGGCAGCTCAGGATGGAAAAGAATACGAGGACGAAAGCCAAGAAGAAGCGTGCCAGCCGGCTCTCGTCTCGATCTTACAACCGCCCGCTAACCCTTGACCGTCCGTCCAGCCGGGAGGACAATGGTTGCGCTCGGCAGGGCCGCATCGTTCCCCCACCTCGCGGTCGGACAGCCCAAGTCAGGTTCTCTCGCGTGAGTAGGCCGCGATAAGATTTCGCACCACGGAGGTTTCCCGATGAATAACCGCAGCGACTGGAAAACGGTCAGCATCATCCTTCTACTCTTCGCCGCAACCGCGATTGCAACGCCTGCCCAAACTTTCAACACGCTGGCACATTTCAATGGGAACGACGGGGCCGATCCCGATATGTCCCTTACTCAGGGCGTCGACGGGCGATTCTATGGGACAACGCTATACGGAGGGCACATATGTCCCGGCAACGAGGGCTGCGGCACTATCTTCAAAATCAGCGCGAAGGGCACACTGACCCAACTGCACAGATTCGTTGGCACAGACGGTTCCTTCCCCATGGCCGGGCTGGTTCAAGCCACCGACGGGAATTTCTATGGGACGACGCTACACGGCGGAACGACCGGCGATGGCACGCTCTTCCGGATCACTCCCACAGGCGCACTGACCACGCTGCATAACTTCTGCCCCCAAGACCCTGTGTGTACCGACGGCAGCGTACCAGCTACGGGGCTGGTTCAAGCCACCAATGGAAACTTATACGGAACAACAACGTACGGATACGGACATAATGCCACGGGCACGGTATTCAAGATCACACTTGGGGGCGTGCTGACGACGCTGCACACTTTCGACTTGACCGACGGTGCCTACCCGAAGGGGGCCCTGATTCAGGCCACCGATGGCAATCTGTATGGGACAACTTACGAAGGTGGCGCCCATCGTACTTGCGGTTCGACTTTTGGTTGTGGCACGGTCTTTAGGATTACGCCTGGGGGCGTGCTGACGACGCTGTACAGCTTCTGCGCCCAAACGAACTGCGTCGACGGCGCCGGGCCACAAGCGGCACTCGGGCAAGCCACGGATGGAAACTTCTACGGGACAACTTTCTACGGCGGGGCTAACGATACATGCGACTTGGGTTGTGGCACGGTCTTTAGAATCACCCCGGGGGGCGTGCTGACGACGCTGTACAGTTTCTGCGCTCAAACGAACTGCCTTGACGGATCGGCGCCACAAGCGGGGCTGGTGCAAGCCACGGATGGAAACTTTTACGGGACAACAGCTACAGGCGGAACCATGGACGCCGGCACAATCTTCCAACTCACACCTGAGGGCACGCTGACCACACTTCACAGCTTTTGCTCTCAACCGGACTGCCCGGACGGCGCTGGCCCGGACGGGGGGCTGGTTCAAGCGACCGACGGGAACTTCTATGGGACAACCTACTACCCGGGCACGGTGTTCAGTCTATCTATGAGCCTTGGCCCGTTCGTAAAGACCCTGCCAGCGGCCGCGAAGGTGGGAGCTAAGGTCGGCATCCTCGGGAACAATCTGACCGGAGCCACCAGCGTCACCTTTAACGGTGCACCCACGCGATTCGCGGTGAAGTCTGCCACTTTGATCGTGACTCAAGTGCCAACCGGCGCGACGACAGGTCCAGTCATCGTCACCACGCCCAGCGGCACGCTGACCAGCAACGTAGCGTTTCAGGTGATTCCGTAGCCTCCTCAGGGTTCTACACCCTTCCGTCACCTCATTCCGCAACCCCTTCCCGCCCAACGGCGGTTTACAATAAAGACAACTTCCCGAAAGGACAGCTTTCCGGCAGTGGGAATCGAGGCCGCCCGTAGCCCGAACTCCTTACCGCCTGAACCCAGATGTTCGGCCGCGACGAAAAAGTATCGCCCATGCGCTTGACCGCGGTGCAATACATCGTGCTGGGCATTTTCCTGATCCTCGCTTATGGGTTGTGGCGGTTGCAAGTAGTACAAAGTGACTTCTACGCCAGCCTCGCCGAGAAGAACCGCATCCGCAATGTGCCGATCCTCGCACCGCGCGGCCGCATTCTCGATCGCGAAGGCCGCACCATCGTCGACAATTATCCGTCATTCACGGCGCTGCTATTGCGCGATTCTTCCCGCGACCTCACCGCCGACGCCGATCTGATCGCCCAAGGCCTGCATCTCGATCCCAAAGAAGTAAAAGATCGCATCCGCCATTTCGCCGCCTCGCCGCAGTATCAACCGATTTATTTGAAAGACGACA
>DATGHF010000048.1:0-100028 GCA_035308125.1 Candidatus Sulfotelmatobacter sp. | reverse complement strand
GGTGATGGGCAATCCAATGTGCCCCGAGAAAGAGAAGACGATTAAGCACGTGGATACTCTGCTGTGTACTCACGGCCATTTTGATCACATTGGTGACGCAGTTGAAATTGCCACGAAGCACAAGCCGAAAGTCGTCGGCATTCCTGAACTATGCGCATGGATGGAGAAGAAAGGCGTGAAGAACACCGCAGCCATGAACAAGGGCGGTACGCAGACAGTGGATGATATTAAAGTAACCATGGTGCACGCCGACCACTCTTGCGGCATTTTTGATGGAGACGAAGTTGTCTATGGCGGCGAAGCCTGCGGGTACGTCGTCGAATTCTCCAACGGGATCAAGATTTACCACGCAGGCGACACCAACGTGTTTGGGGACATGAAGATTATTCACGAGCTTTATGCACCTGATATCGCAATGATTCCGATCGGCGATCATTACACCATGGGGCCAAGGGAAGCTGCCTATGCATGTAATCTGCTCAAGGCAAAAACGGTCATCCCCATGCACTTTGGAACCTTTCCAGTCTTGATTGGCCGTCCCAGCGACTTGAAGAAGCTGGTGCCTGGAGTGGAAATTGTCGAGATGAAACCGGGAGAGACGATTCAGTAGCTCACGCATTTTAATTTGCAAGGAGAAGCTTATGGCAGCAAAAATACCCGCATGGCGGCATCGTGGTTTGATCACGAATCCGGGGGTGGACGATTATTTGTATTCATTGCTTCCCACGCGGGATGTAGTTCTTTCCGAAATGGAAGAGCAAGCTGGCAAGCGCGATATCCCTATCGTTGGCCCGGTCGTTGCGAGCGTCCTGCATCAGTTGGCGTTGATGATTGGGGCCAAGACTGTGTTCGAAATGGGCTCGGCCATTGGCTATTCCACGATCTGGTGGGCACGTGCCGTAGGAGCCGGAGGCTTGGTGTTTTACACCGACGGCGACCGCAAGAATGCCGAAGAAGCTCGCGGATACTTCAAGCGAGCCGGAGTTAGCGATCGCATTAAGGTTCAGACCGGCGATGCGCTCGAACTCATCTCAGAGCAGAAACAGGAATTCGACATCGTTTTTTGCGACATTGACAAGCAGGATTATCCGCGTGCCCTGAAGCTCGCGCTGCCACGTTTGCGCAAGGGCGGGCTGTTCGTTGCGGACAATGTCTTGTGGAGCGGAAGAATTACCGGCAAGAAACCTGATGCTACTACCCAGGCAATTCTGCAATTCAATCAAGCTCTTTATGAATCGCCTAATCTGCTCACGACTATCTTGCCGGTAAGGGATGGACTGGCTGTGGCGGTGAAGCGGTAAGCCTAGATCAACCATTAGCAAAGCTAAGTCTCCAAGATTCGTTTGGGGCGGTTCGCGGCTGCGACGATTGATCTCATGCGCCACAGAACTGCCCCGCGCGGCGCATCAGCCGCACTAGGGTCGTCTCGGAGTCATTCCACGAGTCCCAGATATCTAGACAAAATCGAGCCCACTAGCAGTCAGTTAACACGATTTAACGACTGTAAGTAAGTGTCTTATAATCAATATGTTATGGGTGATGTTATCCACAGTTCTTTAAGTGCTGCGCGACCCGGGGAATCAATGCTTTAGAGTACACCTGCACCATGATTGGTGCAGTCAGTACACTTTCGAGTGACAAGCGCAAACGCTGGCTAGCCTTCCGTCGGCAGTCGTCGAAATCAACCCATGTCAGATGGATTTCACCGGAATCGCCGTTAAATCGTCCACTAGTCCGATTTCTTTTTGCAGGAACGGCTCTGCGTATGTGACTCCGGCCAGCATTCCGTAATATCGGGCCATGGCCTCGATCCGCGACCGAATTTCCGCCTGGGCAGGGAAGATGTCTTTGCCAGCTTCCTGATCGCTGAATTGCGTCTTGTAGGCCATGAGCGATTGGAAGCGCGCCTCGAACTGGTCAGTGATGTCCACGACAAATGTGGGGCGAACGTCGTAGTAGATCGTCGCGTAAACGATTTTGAACGGGCGATGGGGTGCGAGGGCTTGGGGATTCGCGGGCGAGGGCGCCCGCGCCACGCTGCTGGCAATTGCTCCGGCGACATTACTGAACGCCGATGAACCTTTTAAGGCTAAGTCCACATCAAGCTTGCTCAAGCCCGCGAGGAAGCAAGCTTCATAGCCCAAGATCGAAGCCGTGTAGTGGTCGGGATGTCGGCCTTTCCAGTAGGGCAATATCACAACGCGAGGACGCTGCTCGCGGATCACGCGCGCGACTTTCAGGCGGTTCTCCCAGGTGTTCTCGACGCGCCCATCGGGAATGTCCAGTGCCTGACGCCAACTAACGCGCAGAATCTTTGCCGCGTCATCCGCTTCGCCGGCGCGATCTTCGGCGCTGCCCCGGGTGCCCATCTCGCCGCGCGTGAGATCAAGAATTCCAGTTCGATGACCGAGTTCGGCCATCTTGAGCAGTGTCCCGCCACAAGTCTGCTCTACGTCGTCACGATGCGCGGCGATGGCTAGAATATCGAGAGGATGGGACATTCAGTCCAAGTTCCCCTGTTCGAGCACTACATTCTCACGCACGATGAGCCGGTTCGCCGCCATTACTTTCAATGTAGGCAGAACGCGGCTCACGTGCTCGTCTGTATCTACAAAAATGATGATCACCGGAAGCCTGCCGCCGGCTTCGACCAGATGCGCAGTCTCCACGCGTTGCCGGCCAAGAAATCCAGCGACAGCATGCAGAGCTGTGGCGGCATAAACATTCTCTTTACGCAGATAGTTGAGAATTTCCATGTGCAGCGGCCGGTGATGCCACTGGTCGGCTTCGTTCAGATAGATGGTGACCTGCACAGCCATTGCGCTCGCCATTTTACCGTAACGCTACAGTACCCGTGCCAGCGCCATACCGGCCAGCGCTCCGCCCAGGCACAACAGATTGTTGCTGAAGATGTTGGCCAGCATCAGGGCCCACTGCCCCTGCTCGAAGTAGGCCATGGTTTCGACGGCATAGCTGGAAAAAGTGGTGAATGATCCGCAGAATCCGACCACCACCAGCAATCGCCAGCGCGGATCGACCAGCACACGCTCGGTGGTCCAGATAACGAAAAAGCCCACGATAAAGCTGCCCACAATGTTAATGGCGAGGGTTCCGTAAGGAAAGGCCGAGCCGAGTTCTCTGGCGGCAAAACGGCTGAGAACATAACGCAGGTTGGCGCCCACAACGGCGGCAATCGATATGGCGAGAAAGTCCTTCACGATGGAGATCTCCTACAAAATAAGATCGTATTCTGTAGGAGTCATCAGCCCGAAGCGCCACGGCTTGTGAGGCGGTTATGGCGAACTCCATCGCCGTGATTACTTTTACCACACCGACGAGGGAGAGGCCATCAGCATTTAGCAGTTGGCAATTAGCACATGGCAATCCAGAGTCCTCGAAGGTCCCTTCGCAAACCTCTGCTGGCTAAATGCCAACTGCCATTTGCTAAATGCTGCTTAACTCTACTTCTTTCTCTCAACCAGAAACCGCGCCAGCTCCCGGAGTGTCTCCCCGCGCTGGCCAAAACTTTCCAATTCTGCAAACGCCTTGCTTACGAGTTCATCCGCCTTACGTTCCGACTCCTCAACTCCAAACAGCGCCGGATACGTCGCCTTCGCTGCCGCCGTGTCTTTCCCCGCCGTCTTCCCAAGTTGCTCAGAAGTCTGAGTCACGTCGAGCACATCGTCCACAATCTGAAATGCCAGTCCAATCGATCTTCCGAATGCCCGCAGATGGGCAACCTCGCAGTCCCTCGCGCCGGCATAAAGTCCACCGCTTACCAGGCTTGCCGTAATCAGCGCTGCGGTTTTTGCGCCATGAATATATTCCAGCATGGCTGCGTCCGGCTTGGTGTGCTCGGCCTCGAGATCCACCACTTGCCCGCCAATCATGCCACCCACGGTTCCCGTGCTGCGCGCGACTTCCTCGATAATCCGCACCCGCGCCTCGGCCGGACACTGCAGCCTCGCCATCACTTCATAGGCCTGCGTCTGCAGTGCGTCTCCAGCCAGGATCGCCATGGCCTCGCCAAATACCTTGTGGCACGTCGGCCGCCCGCGCCGTAGGTCGTCATTGTCCAGTGCGGGAAGATCGTCGTGGATCAGCGAGTAGGTATGCAGCATCTCCAGCGCCGCGCCCAATGCCTCGGTTCCGGCAGGTAACGATCCCGCCACCATGCGTGCGGCCTCCATGCATAGCACTGGCCTGAGCCGCTTGCCCCCGGCAAACACACTGTGCCGCATCGCCTTGTGAATGGAGACGGGAGCCTGCGCCTCGGATGGAATCAGCCGGTCGAGCGCCGCGTCTACCGCCAACCTGCCTTGTTCAAGAGTTTTCTTGAGCATGAAGAAGTGAGTATAACAAGGCCGGTACGGAGAAAATCGCCCGCGGCCTGATTGTTCGGAAAATGGAACTTCGAAAAAATGAAGATCTCGGAAAATACAACACCGGAAGAGAGAGACGCTTTCGGCCCAACCGAAAGGCAGAAAACATTCAACCGCGAAGTCCGCGAAGAACCGTCACGACGCACGCAACGTATCGACCGTCGCGCGGCCGAACGCCTGGCCTACGCCGCAGTACTCTGCGCCACAGCCACGCTCCGCAAGACGGAGTGCAATACAGCCTCCGCGTCATCCGCGGCGCACACGTCCGCGGCGCCCGCTTCCAGCGCAGCCATCCACATTTCCTCGTCGGGAATGCGATGCGTGCACACGATCAACAGCGAGGGAAAGTCGCGGTGCAACGTCTCGACATCCGTAAGCCGTGAGGCCTCAACATCGAGAACTGCGACCTCGGGAAGGCTTTGCGTGATTTTTTCCCGGAGTTCGTCGCGCGAATTCGCGACATGGACAGACTGAAACTTGAACCGCAAACTGGCGGCCAGCGATTGGGCGATCGCCGGATCCCTCTGCAGAAGCACGACACTCAAACTCATAAGGCCCCCGAATCAATCGTCGTTAACCCGAGGCGAACGACAGACTTCGGCCGCGGGGGTGGGGGAAGTCCAACTCCACAGACATCACGAATACGGAGCCCAGGAAGAAATTCCCACGCCTTCTTTTTCTTTGACGCCTACCTTCGCGCCGGCGCCTTTTCCGTCTCGGGCTCGAACGGCTCAGCCTGGAACTTCCCGTTCTTCTTCAGCAGAATCTCCACTTTTCCTTCTGCCTGTTCCAGTTCCTTGCGGCAGGCGGAAGAAAGTTCCATGCCTTCTTCAAAGAGGGTCAGAGATTTCTCCAACGGGACTTCTCCCTTTTCCAGTTCCTGAACTATTTTCTCCAGTCGCTGGAGGCACTCTTCGAACTTGGCCAACGGGGTTTGCTCCTGTACTTATTGTAATCCCATTTTTCCGTGCCGCCTGTCCAGTGAATTTTTGTAAATCCGTTCCCAGCCAGTCGAAATGATTTTCAATCTGGAACTGCTTCCAGGGTCACGTCACGTCGGCCTGAATGTCTGCTGCCAGCCGAGAACGCCGGATCAGCCTTTCCCCAGAAAGCGGATGCGGCCCGTGAAGGCGCGCCCGTTGCCGTCAATGAACGTCGGGACGGGGTGGCCTGCGTCAATGATGCCGTTGGCCAGGGAAGGGTTCGCGTGGTTGGTAACGTTATCGAAGCCTCCGCGCAGGGCCCAATAGCGCCCGAACATATGAAAACGCTTCTCGAACTGCAGGTTGACGGTGTAGTACGTGGGAAGCCGAAACGTTCCCGGCGGATCGCCGGGAGCAATTTCTCCCTGGTTGGTAGTCGCGAGAAAAGGCAGTCCGGTGCGCGCTTCGAAGGAATAAACCATGTCGAATTTGTGGATTACAGGCAGCTGGAAAAATGGCAAGATGCCCCAGCCCACGAGGCGGTTGGGCGTGTCCCAGGGAAACGGACCGGGCAGTTGCTGGCTCAGCAGCGGGATATCTAAACTGAAATCGAACACCTGGTCTGTATGCGCTCGGGAACGCGTGTACGCGCCAGAGATTTCGTAATACTGGCGAAAGCGGTGGCGCAGGCTGATGGTGAAGGCATCGTAGCGGTCGTGGCGGCCGTTTCGGAGAAAAACATTCCCGTCCACTGCACCGTTTTGCGTGTTGTAGGCGAAGCCCTGCGTGCCGCGTTTCTCCAGAAACTCCAATTTTAGAAAGATGGCAGCCGGGAGTTTCTTCTCGAACCCCACGCTCCAGTTCAGGTAGCGCGGCGCAGACAGCGCGTTTCGGTCCACAGTGAAAGTGGTCGGCACTGGGATGGGTGCTGGTTCCGGCGGAGGCGGCGTGGCAGTGCAGCTTACCGAGGTGCCGTCCGCAGTCTGCGGGCACCCGTTCGCGTCGAAAAAATAATCCACCCTCTGGCCATCGAGCGGCTGATGGATCAATCCCAAGTTCGTGGTGTCGTAGACAATCCCAATTCCGGCTGACAGCTTGGTGTTACTTTCATCGTCAAAAATGTAAGTCCCAGCCAGGCGCGGCGAGAGCACAGGCGCGCGCACGATTTCGTCCCAATCGAATCGTACCCCCGGCTCGATGAGCAGACGATTCGTAATCAGCCAACGATCCTGGACGTAGGCGCTGGCCTCCGCATTGTAAATCGCGGAGTAGTGGCCTCCCGAGAAAACCGAATATCGAGCACAAGCTAACGACGGCACCACGGGAACGCCATTGGCATCGACAGGACACGGCTGCGGCAGCTGGCCGGTCAGCGGCTGGTTCGCCTGCAAAAACGAAATCGGCTGCCGCTGGAACTGTGCGTCATAGCTGAGGCGGTCCAGGTCTGTGCCCACTTTGATGTCGTGGCGTCCGTGCCACTGATGCGGCGCGAAGTAAAGATTCGCCAGGCCTTGCACCCTCCGCGCCTGCGTATTCTGGTGCAGATAGTAGTTGCCCGTGGCCCCCTGTGTCGTCACCAGGTAAGGACTATTTCCATGAGGCGTGAGGGCCACGCTGTACTGGTCCACGCCGAATCCGGTTTCGAGCAGCGCGCCGCCGCGGAAATAATACTGGTCTTTCAGGGAACCCATGAACGCGGTTTCGGCATCCGTAGCGGTGCTCGGCTGAGGCAGCAGAACGGAGAGGCCGTCGTTGGGATCGTGATAGTAGTTTGACAGGAAGCTCAGTGTCACGAAGTTGCGAGTAGTAATGTTCGATTGCAGTTTGGCCAGGTTATCGACGCGCCACACGTGGTCGCTATCGGAACCGGACGGCAACTGCTTAACAATGTTGTTGTCAAACTCTCCGTCAAGGGCGTCGATAAACCATGTCTTCCCCTTGCGGATCGGCCCGGAAATCGTATAAATAGGCGTCCATTGGCCGAACGAGATGCCTTTGATGGTCTGCAGCCCGGGAACGAAATCAGTTGACGTAACTCGAAAGTGATCGTTGCCCATCCGGGTATTTAAGCCGAGCACTCCTCCGGAGCCTTTGCCAAACTCGGCCGGTTCGCGGCTCGGCGTCACTGACATCGAGCGGAAAGATTCAATGCTGGTTCGCGCCACCAGTTGTCCGTTCGTCGGCTGGGTGACGTTGAAGCCGTCGAGCAATACCAGGGTTTGGTAGCTTTCGGCGCCTGCGACATGGGGCAACCCGAAGGCATCCGGCGTGACTCCGGGGATGAATGTCAGAGCGTTGCGGTAGTCGTGCGACCCCGGGTAGGGAATGTCGATGATCTCGCTGCCTGTAAGCTCTTCTTTGGTCGAGACTTGCGCCGGATCGATGGCTGGCGCGGATTCCGTGACGTTTACCACCTCGTGGGCTTCCTGCTGACGGGAAAGCGTCACATCGAGGCTGGCGGTGACGCCCACCTGCACGTCGGGCTGAGACGCTGCGTAGTATCCCGCCTTCTCGACGCGAAGGTCGTAAGCGGCAGGTGCCAAGTCGGAAAACTCGCAACGGCCCGCAAAATCGGTACCGCAGCGCAGTGCCAGCATTGGCGGCGGACCTTGCAACTCCACACGTGCCGACCCGACGGGCACGCCGTTTTCGTCCGTCACGCTGACGGTGAGCCTTTCATTCGTGGGGGCCGGAGACGAGGATGAGGCTTGCGGCGCAGGCAGCCCGACTTGTGCCCATGCCGGGACTGAAATCAGGCCCGCGAACAGAAAAAAACCAGCGGCTCGTATGGAGTGTCGACTGGGCACAACCATCCAAAGTTTGCTCGCGGCTAAGATGCCACTCGTCTGCGGGCCGGTTGTCATCAGAATGTCAGGCTGCACATTCTAGAGAAACAGGAACTACGGAGACGCTAGATCAGCTGGTACTCGCGGCGCCGTTCGTGCCCAGTGCCTCCAATACATCCACAGCCGAACTGTACCGCCCCTGCGGCGCGCTGACCTGTGCTCCCTGGACAATCTGCCGCACCGCAATCAGCATCTCTCGCGCTAAAGCGACGCCCTCCGCCCGTGCCGTGTCCGGAGTTTGCGCCCGCGCCATTCGCTCCACCACCGCGTCCGGCACGCTGACCCTCAATTCGTTTTTCATGAACTCGGCATTGCGCACGCTCACCAGTGGCCAAATGCCCGCCACTACTGGGATTCGGCAATGCTCGATCCGACGCACGAAGTTCTCCAGCAGGCGCAGGTCAAATACCGGCTGAGTCACGGCATATTCGGCTCCGGCCTCCACTTTGTATTCAAAGCGGCGAACCTCTTCATCTAAATCGGTGAGGCCTGGGTTGGCCCCGACTCCAATCACGAATCCGGTCCCAGCTCCGATCGGATTGCTTCCAAGATCCAGTCCGCGGTTTAGATTGTGCACGATATTCACGAGGCCGATGGCGTCCACATCAAAAACCGCCGTGGCATCCGGATAGTTCCCCATTTTCGGCGGATCGCCGGTAATGCAAATCAAGTTCTTGATGCCCACCGCTGCCGCGCCCAGCAAGTCGCTCTGGATGCACAGCACGTTCCGGTCGCGGCAGGTGTAGTGCAGGATCGCGTCGATACCCACTTCGTGCTGAATCAGCAACGACAACGCCTGGTTGCTCATGCGCGCCGAAGCTCGTGGGCTGTCGGGGATGTTCACCGCATCCACGCCCACCGACTTGAGAAACTTCGCTCCCTCGACTTCCTTACGTATGTCGATGCCCTTGGGCGGCACGATCTCGACCATGGTCACAAACTCGCCACGCGCCAGCTTCGCGCCCAGGCCCGACCGCTTTTCCAAGGGCGTGACGGCCGTCGCGGCCGGTGCTGCATGAGCACCCGCTACTTGCGCCGTTGCCGCTTTTCCTCGCGCTTCTCCCACTCGCAAAGCCGATTTCATCACCCGGATGTGTTCCGGCGTGGTTCCACAGCATCCGCCTACCACTTTGACTCCGGCGGCAACGAACTTACGCGCGTAGCTCGCCATGTACTCGGGCGAGCACAAATAGATGTTTCTGCCCTCAACCGACCGAGGAATGCCGGCATTGGGCTGCGCTGCCAGGGGCAGGGAAGTCGCCGCTCGGACGCGTTCAATTGCATCCAGCATCGCGACCGGGCCCACGCTGCAGTTGCAGCCAATCACGTCCGCGCCCCACTCCTCCAGCTTCGGAACGAACGTTTCCGGATCCGATCCATCCAGGCAATTGCCGTCTTCGTCGATGGTCACCTGGGCCACGATCGGAAGGCCGGTTTTCACTTCACGCGCCGCCAGCATGGCCTGATGGAGCTCTTCCATGTACCCGAAAGTCTCTAGAATCAACAGATCCACGCCCCCTTCCGCAAGTGCCTCGATCTGTCGCCGGAACGACTCGCGAGCCTCGTCAAATGACGTTTTGCCCAGCGGTTCAATTCGGGTTCCGAGTGGGCCAACCGATCCCGCCACCCAGACATCGAAGCTCTTGGCAGCCTCGCGGGCCAGATGTACGCCTGCCAGGTTGACGTCGCGCACCTTGTCCGCCAAGCTGTGCCGGGCCAAACGAAAGGAATTAGCTCCAAACGTATTAGTTTCAATAATCTCCGCGCCCGCCTGCAAATACTCATGGTGGATGCCACGGATCAGGTCAGGTTGCGACAGGTTCAGTTCGTCGTAGGAGCGGTTTATAAAAATGCCCTTGGCATAAAGCAAGGTCCCCATGGCGCCATCGCACAGCACCGGGGATTGCTTGATTCGGGTCAGAAAGTCAGTCGGCATATGAGTTGGAATCGGCGGTAGATCGTCCTGAATCGAAAATAATGGCTCTGAGGTGAGAATACAGGATGGCCCCTAGTTTGTGCATCCGGTTCGATTCGGTGCACGTGCTCGCGCAATCTGGTGAGCCGCTGGTGATGGCTGAATTTGGATTTCTCGGCGTACTCTGCGGTTTTCCTTTGCGAACTTGGCGGTCAAAAGCTCTTGTTTTTTGAGCTGGCGAATCAAAAGACTTGGACCGCCGAGTGCGCGGAGAAAGGCCGCAAAGTACGCGGAGAAAATCGAACGGAGCCACTACTGAGCCGATTGGAGCAGCGAAAGCCGCTGCTTCGGGTCTGCTATAATCCGCTATTTCGCACTTAAATCTTCATTTTTCATGTCGTTAGGAGCTTCACGATTGAACAGAGCCGATCTTGTCCCCGGTATCCTTTTTGTCGCTTGCATCGGTCTTATCTCCTGTGGTGGTGGTGCGACCAAGCCAAAGGGCTCTCCCAGTGGTCTGACCACTCGCGTTCTGGCTTCGCAAGACGTGTCAGCAGGGTCGACGTTTGCCGGCCTGGTAATCGTTGACGCATTTGACGACACCCTTCCGCGGGTTGCCGGCATCGGTGCCGGTACGTTGAACACGCCGGGACTGATGGTGATCTCCTCAAACCGGGCGACTTTGATCGTGTTCGACTCGGGCAACAATGCCGTGGACGTCGTGGACACGATCAAAGAGGCCACCACCGGCTCGATTCCGCTTCCCGGTTCGACCACCAGCATGGTGATCCCGGCGCAAAGCGCCTCGGTTGCTTTTGCTGCAGTTCCCACTGCCTCGTTGAATGGAATCCTGCCGACCGCCGGCGCCGTAGTGATTATGAATCTAGCGTCGGATTCGATGATTGCTACCATCGGTGTTCCGGCCGCGCAGACCGTGGTCTCCAATGCCACGGGCACGCAAGCGTTGGCTTTCAGCGCGGACAGCGACAGTATGGCTGTGCTTTCTCCGGCAGTCGTAGTTGGTCCGGTGGATCAGGGGTGCAATAGCGGCTCCTTAAGCACCTCCTGCGTCCTGGTTTCAGGTTTTAGCCGCCCCGTCTATGCCATCTACTCCAGCGACGGCTCGACCGCCTATGTGCTGAATTGCGGATTGCAGTGTGGCGGCACGCAGGCGGCCAGCGTAGCCGTGGTGAATACCGCGAACTTTACTATTACCAAAAGCATTCCCGTGGACGGCGCTACCTGGGCATTGCTCAATGGTTCAACGCTTTATGTGGCCGGCACTCCTCCGGGCGCCAACACCTGCGCCGTCCCCCCCACAACCGCCGCGACGACCTGCGGACGGCTCGACATTGTGGATCTTGGTAGCTTGACCGTTGTCAACACGCAGCCGCTGTACATCCCCGATGGTTATCACGACCGCATGGATCTGAGCTCCAACGGTCAGCTCTTTATCGGTTCCTACCACTGCACCACGATCGGCAACGTTAACAATCCGCAGGGCGAGGTGCGGGGATGCCTGGCGATCTACAACACCGCCAGTGGCAACGTCGTGATTCCTCCGGACAACGGCGACGTCACCGGGTTGCAGACCTTAATCAATCGCCAGGTGGAGTATGTGGCCGAGGGGGGTAATCTTCGCGTCTATAACACAGACTTAGACATACTGCTCCTCAACCAGGACTTCATTCCCACCGGAACGATTCCGATCGTGGGCGAAGTGATTGACGTGAAGGAACTTGACTTCTTCTAGGGTGCAGAAAACCTCGCCGAGGGACCGGAGAGCAATCCCTTATCGTCCCGGCTCCAGCACCAATTTGTGAGCTTTGGCTGCCTCCACTGCCTGTGGGCTAAACGGCAACAGGAAGGTCGTTCCCTCGTACCACGCTTTCCACTGGTCCATGTAGTACGGGCTCAGAAAATTTCCGCCCTGTCCGGTTACAACGTTCAGTGTGGACTGATCGAGGTCGGCAAGGTTCGCCGTGAATCGTTCTGATGGCCCGTGATGCCGCGTGACTGCCTTCACGGTGTAACCGCTGCCTGATTGTTCCTGCGCGCCCGGCCCTGACCAGCGCTTAATGACCGGAATCTTTCCCAGCACGGGATGTTGAATCTCAAGCGCATTGAAACTTCCCCAGCGCCAGGACGCGAGCTCTTTCGGGGCGTCGGGATTGCTCACGGCGGCTTCCACGGCAGCCGTCAAGAGTTCCTCGTAGTTAGGATATTTTTCGGGGAGCCACCGCTTGGGGTGATGCAACAGAATATTTTCCAGCCAGACGGAGCGCTGCTGCCAGGAATAGGTTTGCCAGCTAAGGGCCTCTTTTTTCGAAGCTGCCATGTTTGAATCTTCAGGAACTGATCCCAGCTTCGGCTCGAGCAGCAGGCGCCTCAAATGCCAGGTAGACATGGCTGCGATGGTCGGGGCCGCCGACGAAGCCAGCATGCGCCCATCCCAGTTCCTCATCAGATCGGCCGCCTGTTTGGCTCGCACCGAAGGCTTGGCGGCGTGGTCCACGGCATACACGAAGCGCTCCGCGACAAACAGGTCAGCCTCCGAGTGAATATCGGTTTGTAATCCCAGCATGTCCGCAGGGGAAAATTTTCGCCCCGATTCCAGCACGTGATAAATGCGTGCCGTGCGCCACGGGGCCTCCCACTCCATGCTGATCGAGTGCGGGTAATCATCGGGCGTGATTCGTCCGTTCGCCGTTGCAATAATTCCTGAAGCGGGGTTGTAGACGCCCGGCAGCTTCTCGAAGGGAATGAAGCCGGTCCATTCGTGGGCATTGTCCGCGCCGTTCACCGGCAGGCTGCCGTCGCCGGCCGCGCGAATCGGAATTTTTCCCGTGGTGTGATATCCGATATTTCCCTCCACGTCGGCGTACACCACGTTTTGTCCCGGCGCGTCCAGCAGCGAGAACGCGTGCTGGAACTCGTCCCAGTTCTGCGCCGCGTTTACGTCGAAGAAGGGAATGCGCAGTCCGTCGTAGAGCGTCCAGCGCAGCGCAAGAGGCCGCGTCTCCGCCGGAACCAGATCGGTGATCACCGGCCCGTGACGGGTGATCTTGACATCGATCGTGACATCCGGCTTGCCCTTGACATGAATCACCTCAGCGCGGTGTTCCGGCTGCGCCCAGCCCTGCGGCGTCTGGTATGCACCTTGAGGGTTAAAATTTTCAATATAAAGATCGGTTACCGTCGGTCCCACGTTCGTGAATCCCCAGGCAATCCGCTGATTGTGTCCCACAATCACATACGGCATCCCGGGCAGTGTCACGCCAGCGACGTTGAAAGTTCCGGCGTGCAGATGCGCTTCATACCAGAGGTTCGGCATCTGGTGGCCGAGATGCATATCGTTTGAGAGCAGTGGCTTACCCGTGGTCGTGTGCGCGCCGGAAACTACCCAGTCGTTCGACCCATCGACGGGCAAGGCTTCTTCGGTCGACCTCACTGCCATAGCCGGAGTCCTCTGCTGCGTCACCGAGTTGTCCGGACCAGAATCGTCGTCGCTATCGTCGTCCTCGTCCTGGTCCCCATTGCTGTTGTCATTCGTCGGTTCATTTAGATCTTCGCGGATCACGGTCGGCGGACGGTCATGCCAGGAACGGTTCACATACAAATCTGCGGTCAGCTCCGGCCCCAGCTTGGCGAGAATTTTCTCGCGGTCGAGCGCTTCGTAAAAATAGTGGTAGTTGAGATCTTTCACCATCTGATTTGCGATCACCACCGAATCTTCCGGCTGCCACGGCTTCGGCGCATATTTCAGAATGCGGAACTCAATCGGCAGCCGGTCGCCATGGATGCCGATATATGCGTTCACGCCGCGCGCGTAGGCTTCAAAGTAACCGCGATCGCGGGGGTTGTTGATCTCCAGGGTTTTTTTTGCCGCCGCGCGCAGTCCAAGAATGCGTTGTTCGCGGTCGATCTTGAGCGTGTCTTCGCCCAAAATCTCCGACAACTCACCCGAGCCGAAGCGCCGCATCACGTCCATCTGCCACAGGCGATCCTGCGCCGTGACGTAGCCCTGGGCGAAGAACAAGTCTTCCAGTGTCTTTGCTTCGATGGCGGGAACGCCGTGTGCGTCCCGCGTCACGGTGACGGGTGCAGAAAGGCCGCTCACCTGCAAACGCCCATCCAACTGCGGCAGAGCAGAGCGCACGACGAGATAGGCATAGCCCACGGTTCCGGCGATGATGGCGACGATCACCCACAGCAGCCAGAAAAGAATACGGACCACGGGTGACCGGCGCGCAGCAGGCGCGGCAGTGACAAGCGTACTCATGAAAACTTCTTGCTGCGATCAGATTTGCAGGAAGAAAAGTGCATTTCAGAATTCTATTCCAGGCAGGCCGTAGCGTGCCGGTGCTCATCGAAAATGAATTTCATTTTCAAGATCGCGAGTGCTATTCTGGCTCGGCCCGGACTGAGACTCGTTCCTCTCGAATCGGGGTTTCGGCTTTAATCTCCAATCATTATTTTCTCGACCCCATGCTACAAAAACGCATCGATGATCAGCCTACCCTCTCGCGCCAGATGGTCCGCGAAGCGCAGGATATCCTACATCGCCATCTCAAGCGCGTGGGCCTGAAACAAACGGCTCAGCGCGACACCATCCTGCGCGCGTTTCTCGAAACCCGCGACCATCTCTCCACCGTCGAACTTCACCGCCTGGTGCAGAAGCAGGACGCCCGCATCGGCTACACCACCGTCTACCGCACCCTTAAGTTGCTGGCGGAGTGCGGACTGGCCAGCGAAGTCGCCTTCCACGACGGCATCGCCCGCTTCGAACATCAGTACAACCGCCGCAGCCATCACCACATGGTTTGCACGGAGTGCGGCAGCTCCGTCGAGTTTTTTTCGCAGGAAGTCGACCGGCTCGAGGAGGAGATCGGTCACAAGTACCACTACCTCACCACCCGTCACACGTTTCAGATTTATGGCATCTGCGAGAAATGCCGTGAGCACCCGAAGGAAGATCGAAAAGACGTAAGCCGGAAGGAAGACGCGCGCAAGACACGCACTGCGTGAAGCGGGAAAGAGAAGATGCTTCGCCAAGAGCAAAGCGCCGGTCTATTGCAAAGGCGAACCGTTCGCCAGGCAATCCTGCGGGGACCCATTGGCGTCGACCCTGACCGGCCCAGACTCATCGCCACAAAAAGCGCGTACCCCGGTTGAGTTCTGTGTAAGGGGATAGGCCACTACCTGGAACTTAATAATGGCCTGCTCCGCTCCTGGTGTACAGCCGCTGAGTTCGAAGGCGTATCCATACTTGCGGCCCGTCGCTAGTGGCCCGTCAATGAGCCGGGCTTCCGTCAAATCGGACAGAGAACAACTGAAACCGACCTTCGGATGTGATTGCGCAAAGCCAATCTCTGCGACCATGAGCGTGCGAACCGAGGCCACGGCCGAGGCTTCATTCGCCGCCATGCGCGCGCGGAGAAGATTGGGGATCGCAATGGCGGCGATGATCAAGATGAAGGGTATGAAGACAATTCCAAGATAACCCAGAACCAGCCCGACTATGGCGAGGCCGTCGCCCTTGAGACGCCCGGCACTGCGGCGAATCTCGGACAGGGAGAGATGTCCGAGGACGACTGCGACGATTGAAATCGGAAAGAAAAAAATGAACAGGCCACAGATCAGGCTGGCAATCGCTTTGCCGCTAGTTTCCGCTGGCACGCCTCGCGCAGCTGCAGCCGCCGAGAGAGCGGTTGCGGCAGAAGCTGCCGCCTCTTTCCCACAGGCTCGGCAGAACGTGTCTCCCGCCGCTACATCGTTTCCGCAGTTGGTACAAATCACGCCCTGTGATCTCCAAACTTGTGGCGATGCTGCCGCATCTCCGCTTCAATTCTTGCTCGACAGTATTCTTTGCGCTGCTTTACGTCAATCGGCTATTCGGCACTGATCTGATTCGACGTTCCTATTAGATCAGTACCGGCTATTCTGATTCTCGCCCGCTTGCCTCGGTTGCCGTACAATCGAGCCTCTGATAAGTTGCGCTGCAATCGCTGTCCGAATCGCATGGCCGTTTCCTGCCTCCACTGCTCCGCACAGATGCCCGACACTGCCGCGTTTTGCCCCGGCTGCGGACGATCCGTGCAGGCCGCGCCCCGCGCCCACGGCGAGGTGGGCATCTTGCCCGAGAACGTCGCGGGCGCTTTGAGCTATTTCACTTTCATTCCCGCAACATTCTTTCTTGCCGTGAGCTCATACAACCGGAACCGCTTCGTGCGCTTCCACTCTCTGCAGTGTCTTCTCTTCACGCTGGCGTGCCTATTGATCGGCATCGCGATCAAGCTTGCCAGCTTGATTCTGTTCTTCGTCCCGGTCCTTGGACCGCTTCTCGTCTCCCTGATTTCCATCGTTGCGATTCTTGCGGCCATCGTGCTCTGGCTGGTATTGGTGGTGAAAGCGTTTCAGGGCGAAATGTTCATGCTTCCTGTGCTGGGCAATTTCGCCGAACAGCAGGCCAAGGTGATTCCGGGCTGACCTCAGCATCTGCTCCTACCGGAAATAACAAATTTGTGGATTGCTTCGCGCGCGGCTTTCTGGTATTTTGCCGCCACGTTCTTTGGGCGGCGCGCACTGGCCAGCTAATTGAGAGCACCGGTTTCAACTCAGGGTTGAAGGAGATCCAGTATGGCTTTTTGCAATATGTGCGGCGCACAGATCGCCGACGGCACCACCACCTGCGCGGCCTGCAGTAGCCGCGCTCCGGCAGCGCCGGCAGCCAGCGGCACAGGAATGGCCGATAATGTGGCCGGAATGCTGGCCTACATCACGATCATTCCGGCGATCATCTTCCTGGTGATAGAACCCTACAACAAGAACCGGTTTGTCCGCTTCCACGCATTCCAGAACCTGTTTCTTCATGCGGCCGGGTTCGTGATCTGGGTGGGCCTGTTCATTGTCTCGTTTGTGCTAGCGTTTATTCCGATCCTGGGACACCTGGTCTCGTTTCTTCTCTGGGCCGGACTGTTGCTGGGGCTTTTCGTGATCTGGATCATCCTGCTGCTCAAGGCCAATCAGGGCCAGATGTACAAGCTGCCGGTGATCGGCGATCTCGCCGAGAAGCAAGCCAATGCGATGTAGCTGCGGTCCATTTTTTTGCTTCACCCCAGTCGCGATTCGTTGCCGTACCTTGACCAGCGACCCCCGAAATTGGGCGTGTGGGGCCAAGCTCGCAGCGCACGCCCTTGACTTTCTCCTTCCAAGCTGTCATTCCTATTAGCTTTTACTTCACCCGAGGCGAGTGCTGAGCAGCAGCTTCCGCCGGCGCGAATTTCGAGCAAGAGGTTTTCATTGCGAGTCCGGGTTTTCTATCACGACAAATGTTTTGACGGAGCTTCGTCGGCCGCGCTGTTCTCCCGCTTCTACCGCGAGCGCATCCGCGGTGACGCCGAGTTCACTTTTTCCGGCTTGGTCCATCGCGCCGGTGCGCTCTTTGACGAGTCTCATTTCGACGGTGATGAGAACGCCATCGTCGACTTCAAATATTCAAGTTCCCCAAGGATCACCTGGTGGTTCGATCATCACGAGAGCGCATTTTTGTCTCCGGCAGACGCCGCCCACTTCGAGCAGGATCAAAGCAACCGCAAGTTTTACGATCCCGATTTCAAGTCCTGCACCAGCTTCATCGCCATGATCGCGGAGCAGCGTTTCGGTTTCGATCCTAGTTCCGTCGCCGATCTTGTCCACTGGACCGACATCATCGATGGCGCGCTCTATCCCGATGCCAAGACGGCCGTCGAAATGCAGGCGCCCGCCATGAAGCTGACCATGGTGATCGAGTCCGCCCCTGACCACGGCTTTGTCCCCAACCTGATACCGCTTCTGGCCACGAAATCTCTCGGCGAAATCCTCGAAGAGCCTTTTGTTGCACCCTTGCTGCCGCCGCTGCTCAAGCGCCACGAACTCTCGATGGGAATCCTGAAAGAGCGCACGCAATGCGAGGATGCCACGATTTTTTTCGACGTCACCGATCACGATCTCGAGGGCTACAACAAATTCATCCCGTATTACCTTCACCCCGAGTCTATCTACAGTGTGGGCCTGAGCAAGAGTAGCTTTCGGGTGAAGGTTTCGGTGGGATCGAACCCCTGGGCGCCACAAGAACCCGAAGTAAACCTGGCTCGCATTTGCGAGCGCTACGGCGGAGGCGGTCATGCCCGCGTAGGAGCGATCTCCTTCAACGTGAATCAGCACGCGGCCGCGATCCGCGCCTCGCAGGAGATTGTGGAAGAATTACGCGCCGCGGTTCGCCAGAAGAGAGGCTGAAATGCCAGCCTCCTCCGCAATTTGCAAGCCGTGCCAATTTATACTGGGGTGAGACGCCGCCTTGACCAACTCCCCAGCCAAACTGCGCCGGCCCGAAAAACCGGCGCTCGAGCACGCTCACCGCCGCGCCCAGAAACAATTGCTGCGTGCGGTCGCCTCTTTCGAGTTTACCAAGGGCGTTTTCGTCATAGCCATGGGCCTGTGCGCCCTGTTGCTGGTTCACAAAGACGCGTGGCTGCTGGCCGAGAGTCTTCTGGCACTCCTTCACATCAATCCCGACCGCCGTTCTGCACAGATGTTTCTCGATTTCGCCGACAAAGTCACTGACGCCCGCCTCTGGACCATTGCCAGCGTTGCCTTCACCTACGGGGCATTGCGCTTCACGGAAGCTTATGGCTTGTGGCGACAGCGTGCCTGGGCCGAATGGATCGCCTTTGTCTCGGGAACTGCATTTCTCCCGCTCGAAGTGCGCGAACTCTTCCGCGGCATCACCGCGCTTCGCGTAGTGCTCTTCATCGGCAATCTGGCCATCGTGCTCTACATGTTCTTTCTGCTTCGTGACCACCGTCGGGAGCGCCGGAAAGCGGCCGCCGCTTCTGCTCCGTTGGGCTAGGTCACCCTGAAATCCCTGCCCGGAGCCGGAAGCGGCGGTATTGCAGGCTGGAAATTCTCGCTCTCTTGATCCATAATCAGGTTAAACGGATCGCTCACGGAGGGCTTGTGCGCATCTTCTCTCTCTCATGCTTGCTGCTGCTGGTCGCGACGTTTTCCTCCGCTCAGGACACTAACTTCTCCGACGGTCCGCAGTATCTCCTTACCGGATCGCCGCTTCTCGCGCGCCCGCTAGCCACTCCTTCAATGTCGCTGGACGCGGCGTTGCCCCCGATTCCTGCCAGCAGCATTTCCGCCTCCGAACCTGCAACCGGAGTCGGGTTCGCGCCGAATCCCGAACTCGAGCACCGAGCCGATCTCTTGCCCGTCTACTACGGGGTGCCCAACTACTACCAGGCTGCGAGCGCCAGCGTGGTAGAGCTAAGCTTTTCGGAAGGAACGGAAACATCGTCCGCCTCGCTTCCCGTCAGCATCGTAGAAAGCGGAGTCACGGAATTTGTGGATGCTCAGGCATTGCGGATACGTGGTCACGGTATCACGCTGGCCGAAGCCGCCGCCTATGCGAGGACTCACAAGCTGACCGCCCGACACACCTACACCAATGAAGACTTAAAACGCCTGCACGCGGCCGGTTAACTTCCCGTGTTAGCCTAAGTGAACTTCATATCTGTTCCGGGGAGTTCATGAACGCCGCCAGCCCTTCTCAGCTTGACCTGCAAGCCACGGCAAAACAAATCATGATCGAACACGGCTTCGAGCCGGATTTTCCTCCGGCGGTGCCGGCGCAAGTGGCGCAGCTTCGGGCTCACCCTCCGCAGCTTGCAGCCGGCGCCGTCCGCGACCTTCGCCAACTTCTCTGGTCGTCCATCGACAACGACACTTCCCGCGACCTCGATCAGATCGAAGTCGCCGAACGTCTCTCCAACGGCGACGTGAAGGTTATGGTTGGGATCGCCGATGTTGATACGTTCGCGCCCAAACAAACGGCAATAGACCAGCATGCGGCGCGGGAAACCACGACCGTCTATGCCGGCGTCCGCAATTTCCCCATGATTCCCGAGGAGTTGTCCACCGGGGTGACTTCCTTGCTCGAGAATGAAGACCGCCTCAGCGTAATTGTCGAGTTCGTGGTCGATGCCGCGGGCGTGGTGAGCGGAGGTGAACTGTACCGCGCGCTGGTGCGCAACAAGGCGCAGCTTCAGTACAATTCGCTGGGCGCCTGGCTGGAAGGGAAGTCGGTCGCCTCGGCGAAGATTGCTGCTTCAAGTGACTTACAGGTGCAACTTAAACTGCAAGATGAGGTGGCGCAGCGGCTAAAGACGCAGCGCTTCGCGCACGGTGCCCTCACCCTCCAGAGCGACGAACTTCACCCTGTCGTGGTCGATGATCAGGTGGTCGACGTGGTCAAGCAGGAGAAGAACCGCGCCACGGAGTTGATTGAAGATTTCATGATCGCGGCCAACGGTGTGGGCGCTCGCTATCTGGAGAATGTTTCTTCTCTGCGCCGCATCGTGCGCACACCCGAACGCTGGGACCGCATCGTGCAACTGGCTGCGGCGAAGGGCGCCAAGCTTCCGGCGGATCCAGATTCCAAAGCACTGAACGATTTTCTACTGCAGCAAAAAGCGGCCGACTCCGGCCATTTCGCGGATCTCTCTTTAGCTGTGATCAAACTGATCGGCCCCGGCGAGTACGTTCTGGAGCGCGCCGGCGACACCGCTCCGGGCCACTTCGGTCTGGCCGTGCGCGACTACACCCACTCCACCGCTCCCAATCGCCGCTTCGCCGATCTGGTCACGCAAAGACTTGTCAAGGCCAAGCTCTTGGGCCAGAAGAATCCCTACACCGACGACGAACTGACCGCCGTCGCGGCCAACTGCACGCAGAAAGAGAATGCCGCTAAGAAAGTGGAACGCGAAATGACCAAGCGATTAGCGGCCATAACCATGCAGCACCGAATCGGGGAAACGTTCGACGCTATTGTCACCGGCGTCACGCCGAATGGAACGTTCGTCCGCGTGCAGCAACCTCGACTGGAAGGCCTGTTGGCGCAAGGACAGAAGGGCCTGGATGTCGGCGACAAACTCCGCGCCAAACTCATCCGCACCGACGTGCAGCGCGGCTACATCGATTTCGCCCGCGCCTGATCAAAGCTACTCTGATAGGGAGCTTTTGGGCGACGGAGCGTTTTGAGCTTGAGCGGCGTTTTTGGGTAGCGCAACGCTTCCGGCGCTGCGATAAATGGCTGCCAGAGGCACGGCTTTAGCCGCGGAGGGAAGCCATCGGCGCACTACTCCGTCACCACTGCCTTCACTAGATTTCGCGGATGATCCACGTCATATCCCTTGCCCACGGCTACGTGATAAGCGAAAAGCTGCAGCGGAATCACCTCTACAATTGGCAGCAGCAATTCGGGCGCAGCTGGAACATAGAACACCGAATCGGCGATCGTCCCCACTTCCTCATCGCCCTCAGTCGCTACGGTCACGAGCGGACCGCGGCGTGACCTCACTTCCTTCATCACGTCCAGGGTTCGCCGGTAGCGGAGCAACGAATCCGGATCGCGCTGGTCGCAGGTCGCCAGCACCACGACTGGCAGCTTCTCGTCGACCAACGCGTTAGGCCCATGTTTCAACTCTCCCGCCGGATATCCCTCGGCGTGCGCGTAGGAAATCTCCTTCAGCTTGAGCGCTCCCTCGCGCGCGATCGCGTAATGTACTCCGCGCCCCAAGTAGAGGAATTTTTCCGCGTGAAAATGTTTCCCCGCGAACTGCTCCGCCAGATCGTCCCAGGTCTTCAGATTTGCTTCAATGGCCTCGGGCAACTGCAACAACCGTTGCAGGTAAGATCGGGTCACTTCCGACGTCATCCGGCCTCGCTTGCGTGCCAGGAATAGTGCCATCAGATAGAGAATTGTCAGCTGTGTGGTAAAACTCTTCGTGGCCGGAATCGCCAGCTCCGGCCCCGCTCCGGTAATCAGCGCCGCTCCCGCCTCGCGCACGATGGTGGTCTGGTCCACATTCGAAACCGCAACCGTCTTCACTCCGCGCGTCAGGGCCTCGCGCTGGGCCGCAATCGTGTCCGCGGTTTCTCCCGACTGCGTAATTACCATCACGATCGGATCGACCGCCGCGTGGGTCGACCGATAACAGTATTCGCTGGCGTACTCCACATCCACGGCCACGCCGGAAAGATCCTCGATCATGATCTCTCCCGCGAGCCCCGCATGGCGGCTCGATCCGCTGGCCGCAATGATCAGCTTCTCGAAGGTCAGCAGAGCGCTCTCGATCGCCTGCAACTCTCCCGGAAAAATAATGTCGTTCTTCAGATGTTTCTCGACGGTCTTGGCAATGGCCTGCGGCTGCTCGTAAACCTCCCGCCGCATGGCATGGGAGAACCCCTGGGCGGCGGGAGTAGAGGATAAAGAATTGGGGGATGATTGCTTCGCAGTCTTGCCTCGACCGTTTTTCTGAGCTCTAGTCATCGCGGCTGAGAGTAAATCATTTCCCCCGCCCCGATCAAACCGCCCACGGCAGCGATGAATGTTCATCCGGGCCCGGGTGGCGCGTTTCTCGCGTTCGTTGCGAGAAGTGGGCGAGAAGTGGCGCTTTGGGGAGCTTCAACGATAAGCCTGCCTAGGTCCCTAGAAAATCATTTATGAGACACACGGACCGGTTCTAGTATCCTCGTGAGGCACAAATCTCTCCATTTCGCGAAAGGACTTCTAATTTGCCGACCAACGAAAAGGCTGCCTACAACCGCTTTCTCCTGCTGGTAGCTGGACTCGGAGGCCTGCTCTACGGCGTCGACGTGGGAATCATAGCCGGCGCCTTGCCATACCTGGAGGCCACCTCGAAGTTCAGCGCCGGGCAACTTTCAAGCGTAGTCGCCGCCGTACTTCTTGGGAGCGTGATCTCCACTTTGTTCGCCGGCACCCTGGCTGACTGGATGGGCCGCCGCCTTCTGATGGCTCTCAGCGGCCTGCTGTTTGTGTTCAGCATTCCGATGATCGCGCTCGCGCATGGCTACGAACCGTTGGTACTAGGCCGGGTGCTGCAAGGGATTAGCGCCGGCTTGATTGGCGTGGTCGTCCCGCTGTATCTGGCAGAATGTCTGTCGGCATCCAGCCGCGGAAAGGGCACTGGCATCTTTCAGTGGCTGCTCACGCTCGGCATCCTCGCCGCCGCCTTGGTGGGCATTTACTTCAGTTATCGAGTCGACGAAGTCGCGAAACTCGGTGATCCCGTCCGCCTTTTCGCCTTCAAAAACACAGCCTGGCGCAGCATCTTCTGGGTGTCGCTGCCTCCCGGGATTTTGTTCGTAATTGGCAGCTTCATGGTCGCGGAATCTCCACGCTGGCTGTTTCGTCGCGGCAAGCACGATGCCGCGCGCGCTGCGCTTCTGCGCTCCCGTACTACGGAGCAGGCAGAGATCGAGCTTCGGGAGATGGAACAAACGGCGGCCTCTGAGAAGGCCCAGTCGGCCAGCGGAACCCAAAGGAAGGAATCGCTGCTCCGCCGCAAGTACGTGATCCCCTTTGTGCTGGCCTGCGTCATTCTCGCCTGCAACCAGGCTACTGGCATCAACTCCATTATCGGATTCAACACCAACATTCTCTTACAGAGCGGGCTTTCCGATGTGCAGGCGCACTGGGGCTACGTTCTGTTTACCCTCGTAAACTTCGTGATGACCATCGGCGGCGTCATGCTGGTCGATCGCAAGGGACGAAAATTTCTGCTATCGGTAGGGACCGCAGGCATTATCGCGTCGCTGATCTGCACCGGCCTATTGTTTCGTCAGACGGAACGCCTGCGCGTAGATTCCCGCGCCGCCGTTCAATCCATGGTCACTGCGGATCAGAAACTCTCGCTCCTCTACGACCAGAACGCAGCCGGAACCCTCCTCGCATCCACCGGAGACGCCGGTGGTGGCAAGGCGATCGCCGTCAGCAACGGTCCCACATCCCTGATCCTCATCTATTCGTGCGGCGATTTCGTTGCGGCCAGCACCGCGGTGCGTTCCGACGACATTTCCGCTAAGCCGGTTGAGATCGCGCGCGACAGCTGCCTGCCCGCCAATAAGGTAGTGGCGTTCTTCTCCAATCCTTTCAGCAATCTCGAGGCTTCGCGCCAGGCGCCACTAAGAATTGAGAACGCTCTGATTACTCCGGTGCCGAGCTCGCACAACGGCCGGATGGTTGCGATCACGCTGTTTGTGTTCATGGCGTTTTACGCCATCGGTCCGGGCGTGTGCGTGTGGCTGGCTCTCTCGGAGTTAATGCCCACCCGTATCCGTTCCAACGGAATGAGCATCGCCCTGTTGCTGAACCAGGCCGTTTCCACGACGATCGCGGCGGTCTTCCTGCCAACTGTCGGTAAACATGGTTACGCGGTCATGTTTTTCGGTTTCGCGGCGTGCACCGTGGTTTATTTCATTACCGCCGCGGTGTTTCTCCCAGAAACAAAAGGGAAGACGCTGGAAGAAATCGAGGCTCACTTCGAGGGGGCAAGAAGCGCAGCGCCGGCCTAATCGCCGCGCCGGCATCTTGCCGGCTGTACCAGAGCGAACTCCCGCCCTCGGTCCGGGCAGCGACAGAACCCCCTGAGACTTTTTCCGTTGCATCCGCGCGGGGGGCGCGGGACGCCCGCCAGACAGCCGCCGAGACGGCGGCGCTACGTGTTCAGTTTCCCCTCAGCTCGCCGTTCGAAACGCCTTCTGCACCAGCGTATAGCGGGCCGCGCCGATCAAGCCGGAATCGTCATTCGCGACAATCTTCACCGGCATATCTTTCAGAATTGTCTCCATGCGCCCTTTATCCAGAAACGATTCCATAAATACCGGGTCTTTCATCTTAGGGACAATCTTCGCCGCAATACTGCCCCCGATAAAGATTCCTCCCGTAGACATGAAATTCAAAGCGCAGTTCCCGGTCTGCGCCCCAAACACGCCGACGAAAATCGTCAAAGCCTGATCGCAGATCGTCGCTTTGCCCTCCAACGCCGTTTTCGAAATCAGCGCCGGAGGATCCGGCGCGGCATCCATCTCCGTTCGCAACCATTCCGGCTCCTCTGCTTTGTGTGTATCGCGCAGAAAGTCGTAAATATTCTTGATCCCCGGCCCGGAAAGAATTCGCTCGCAGCTGATGCGGCCGTATTTTTTCTGCAGGTAAGCCAGCAATTCCATCTGGAGTTCGTTCCTGGGCGCAAAGTCCGCGTGACCGCCTTCGCAGGCAAACGGGTGATGGCGGAACCCATCCCAATACAGCCCCGCCATTCCAAGTCCCGTCTTCGCCGAGATCACAGCCCGATTGCCTTCGGCGTCTTCTGAGCCTTCGCTCAAGGTGATGAAATCGGTGGAATCCAGCGCGTCGATTCCGTAAGCGTAGGCTTCCAGATCGTTAAGCAGTCCCACCGAATTCAGTCGAAGCTGCTTGGCCACTTCTTTCGCATCAATCACCCACGGCAGATTGGAAATTTTGCTTCGCCCCGCCCGCACCGGCCCAGCCACGCCCAGACACGCGCTGTGCACGGGTATACCTTCGGTTTTTATAAAATCGGCAAGAATCCCGGACAGCCCCTCGTGCTGCTGGCTGGGATAGTTTTTTTCCGCCACACGTTGCAGCCGGTTTCCCTCCGTCTCGAACGCGGCCAACCGGGTGCGCGTCGCGCCGATCTCACCTGCAAGAATCATCGTTCAATAAGAATCATGGCTCGATTCTCCTCCACTGCTGCCCATCGCTTTCCAGCAACTGATCCGCCTCCGCCGGTCCCCAACTGCCCGACGCATAATTCGGAAACTTGCGCGGCGGCAGCGCCCTCCACACGTCCAACACAGGATCCACCACTCTCCATCCTGCTTCCACCATGTCGGCGCGTTGAAACAGCGTCGCATCTCCGATCATGCAGTCATACAGCAAAACCTCGTAGCCGGTGTAGGCGTCCGCTCCAAAATACTTGGAGTATTCGAAGCTCATGTCCACCGACCCCACGCGCAGCAACGGCCCGGGAATCTTCGCTCCGAAGCTCAGCGAGATTCCTTCCACCGGCTGAATCTGAATGACCAGCGTGTTGGTGTGCAACTTGTGAAAGGGAGCGTTTCGGAACAGTTCGAACGGCATGCGTTTGAACTGAATGGCTATCTCGGTGTGCCGCTGCGCCAAACGCTTGCCCGTCCGAAGATAAAAAGGCACCCCCGCCCAGCGCCAGTTATCGATGTTGAGCTTCAGCGCTGCGAAGGTTTCCGTGCGCGACTCCGCGGCGACTCCCGGTTCCTTGCGATACCCCGGCACTTTCTCTCCTGCAATCGTGCCTTCTCCATACTGCCCGCGCACGCTGCGCTGCAAAACGTCGTCCGAATCGAGCGGCTGAATCGAATGCAAAACCTTCGCCTGCTCGTTGCGCACGGCGTCCGCCTGAAACGACACCGGCGATTCCATCGCAGTCAAGCTGAGCAGTTGCATCACATGGTTAGGCACCATGTCCCGCAGAGTCCCGGCCGTGTCAAAGTATCCGCCCCGCCGCTCTACGCCCACCGTCTCGGCGTTTGTAATCTGCACATGGTCAATATACCGCCGGTTCCAGATCGGCTCGAAGATAGCGTTATCGAACCGGAACACCATGATGTTTTGCACCGTCTCTTTGCCCAGGTAGTGATCGATGCGAAAAATCTGATTTTCCTGCAGCACGTTCTTAATGTCGCGGTTCAAGGCCTGCGCCGATTCCAGATCGTGCCCAAAAGGTTTTTCGATCACCACCCGGCGCCACCGTCGATTCTCCTGCGGCGCAAGCGCGGCCGTCCCCAACTGTTGCACAATCTGCGCAAAAAACTTCGGCGCGGTGGCCAGATAAAAAAGATAATTACCATCCGTGTGGAGCTCTGTGTCCAGCGCGGCCAGTTGCTCGCCGAGTTTCACGAACGTATTCGCATCCGCAAAATCGCCGCGCTCGTAGAACAGCCGCTTCCGGAACCACTCCAAGGCCTGCGCGGAGTCCGGCCCCGTCGGCAGGAAACTAGTCACCTGGCTGCGAAAATCTTCCAGGCTCAGGTCGTCAACCGAAACGCCCATCACCGCAAAGTTCTCGGGCAGGAGCTTGGCTTTCCCCAGATTGAAAAGTGCGGGCACCAGTTTGCGCTTGGTCAAATCCCCAGCGGCGCCAAACAGCACGAACACACAAGGCCCCGCCGCCCGCTCGGCGAATCCGAGGTCATTCTCCGCATTGCGTTGCGTGGTAGTGGCCATGCCGGCGGCTCGCGCACCCCCTGCCCATGGCTGAAAGCGGCGTCAAGACGCCGTCTGCGCCGGGCAGTCAGGCTCGATGGCCAGCATTCTAACAGGCCGATGAACACCGAATATACGGAGGGGCATTCGCGCCTCGAACCGCGGCATTGTAGACTGAAAGCATGCCGGAATTCGGCCCGCAGTAGTGGTTCGCCGAAGCCGCAAGCCGAAGCCCAAAGCCCGAAGCACGGGCCCCGTAGCTCAGTTGGATAGAGCAGCGGTTTCCTAAACCGTTGGTCGGCGGTTCGACTCCGCCCGGGGCCTCCACCCACACGCTTCTCGTAATTGTGCATCGCAGCGGGAACGAACCTGCGACGTTACACTCGTACCCACCGCCCTGCCTTCATAGTCCAAGTTCCCCAATTAGAATATGATCTTACCCATCAAATCGAACCTTTGATGAAAGCTCACCGGCGATAAGCCGGGGAACTCCATGTCGAAGCGAGAGACGTCCAAAGAAGAACCCAAGTCCGGAGACACTACCCGATCGGCCGCAGACGCGACCGCCGGCCCATCCGAAATTTCATCTCCCGAGTCTCCCACCGTCTCTAGCCAGGAAAGCTCAACCACCAAGGAGTTGCGCCGCTTAAACCGTGCGCTGCGGGCGCTCAGCGCCTGCAATCAGGCACTGGCGCAGGCCACCAGCGAGCAGCAACTGCTCGATGAGATCTGCGACGTGATTGTCCGCCTCGGCGCGTATCGTTTTGCCTGGATCGGATACGCCGAACCCGGCGAGTCCCGCGCGGTTCGTCCCATGGCACACGCCGGACACGAGGATGGATACCTCACGGACATTTCCGTCGTCTGGTCGGACTCTCCTGCTGGCCGCGGGCCCGTAGGTCTGGCTATCCGCGAAAACAAAACCTGCGTCGTCGCGAACGCCGCGCACGATCCCACGTTCGTCCCGTGGCGCGAGCCCGCTCTACAACGCGGTTATGCCGCATTGATCGCTCTGCCATTGCGTGTAGCCGGCGTGCCGTTTGGCGCACTCGCGATTTATTCCGGACAGCCCGATTCCTTCGAGAGTAAGGAAGTGGATCTGCTCAGCGAAATGGCCAGCAACCTGGAATTCGGCATCACCTCGATTCGCGCTCAGGAAGAAAGCCGACGCGCCGCTGCCGCCCTGCGCGAGGCTGAGGCCAAATACCGGCAACTAGTCGAAATGGTCCCCGCCATTTCCTACGTCTCGATCGTCGGTGCTCTCGGCCCGTTTCTCTACATCAGCCCGCAAGTAAAAACCATCCTCGGCTACGAGCCGCAGGAGTGCCTCGTCGACAACACTTTTTGGTGGAATCACCTGAACCCGGAAGACCACGCCACGGCGCTAGCGGAAGATCACTGGGACGAAGGCAAGCTCTATTGCGTCGAGTACCGCATGCGTGCCCGCGATGGACGCGACGTCTGGCTCCGCGACGAGGCCGTCATCGTTCGCGATCCTCAAACCAGCGAGCGCATCATGCGCGGTTTGATGGTCGACGTCACCGAACGCAAACAGGCCGAACATGCCCTGCAGCGCAGCGAAGAGAATTACCGCATGTTCGTTACCCAGAGTTCGGAAGGCATTTTCCGGGTCGAGTACGAGCCCCCGGTTCCGGTTCATCTTCCCATCGAGGAGCAAATCGCACTGAGCCTGGCCAACGGCCGCATCGCGGAATGCAATGACGCCATGGCTCGCATGTATAGCCTGGGCTCCGCCGGTGAACTCCAGGGCAAGCGTCTCTCTGAATTGCTCATCGGCGGTGACCCCGTGAACCGCGACTTCATCGCCGACTTCATCGGCTCCGGATATCGCCTCAACGACCGCGAGTCGCATGAGTTGGATGCGGAGCGGCGCAACAAAATCTTTCGCAACACCGTGGTCGGCATCATCGAGCATGGCCACCTGGTCCGGGCCTGGGGCATTCAGCGCGAAATCACCGAGAGCCGTCGCCTTGAGGAGCAACTCCGCAACGCCCAGCAAATGGAAGCCATCGGCCGCTTGGCCGGCGGCGTGGCTCACGACTTCAACAACATTCTCAGCATCATCATGGGCCACGGGGAACTCTTGCTCGGCAGTCCCGGCCTCGGCGACCGCGCCCGCAACGGTGTCGAACAGATTCGCCGCGCCGCCGACCGCGCCGCCTCACTCACTCAGCAACTGCTCGCGTTCAGCCGCAAGCAGGTCCTGCAGCCCAAAGCCCTCGACCTGAATACCTGCGTTTCTGACGTGCAGAAAATGCTGACCCGCGTCATCGGCGAAGATATCGAACTCGTCGCCAGCCTCCATCCCTCACTTTCCTGGGTCAGAGCTGATCCCGGCCAAATCGAACAGGTCCTCATGAATCTCGCCGTAAACGCCCGCGACGCCATGCCGAGCGGTGGCAAACTCGTTATGGAGACCGCCAACGTCAGCCTCACTCCGGAGCCGGCGTTCGCGCTCGATCTTGCCCCCGGCGATTACGTCACTCTGGCGGTTAGCGACACCGGACACGGCATGGACTCCGGCACGTTGGCTCACATCTTCGAGCCATTTTTCACCACGAAACCGATGGGGAAGGGAACTGGCCTGGGCCTGGCGACTGTGTATGGCATCGTCAAACAGAGTGGCGGAGGAATTTTTGTGGAGAGTACGGTGCGCAAGGGAACTTGCTTCCGCATTTATCTGCCCGCAGCCGAGCGCGAGGCTCCGAGGCCGCTAGCGTCCCCGCATGATCCAATTGCAGGCGGCAGAGAAACCATCCTGCTCGCCGAAGACGAACCGGGCCTCCGCGAACTCGCCCGCATCTTTCTCGAAAGCTACGGATACAAAGTTCTCGAAGCCGCCAGCGCGCATCAAGCCATCCAGGCGGCCGAAATCTTTTCCGGGCCCATTCACCTTCTCCTTACCGACGTCATCATGCCCGGCATGAGCGGTCCTCAGCTTGCCGACAAGATCGTCGCCAGCCGTCCCGGTACCAAGGTCGTTTACATGACCGGGTACACTGATGACATGGTAGTGCAACACCGCGTGCTCGAGCCCGGCGTCGAACTCCTGCAGAAGCCGTTCACCAAGCTCGACCTCGCTCAAAAAGTCCGCTCTACGTTGGATGGCGGCTAGCGGCCTCGACTTCGAGAATTCACCATGCAAACCATTCAGGCTACTTAAGGAGAGTTTCTAGAATGAGAACGATTGCAACGCTTTTCTTTGGCATCTTCCTGGGCGCAGCTGTGCTTACGCTCAGCGTTTTCTTCTATTTCGTTTCGGGCCGGGCTCCGGCGGCGACCACAGCACCTCCCATGCCGTTCGAAAAACAGCTGGCGAAGATGGCCCTCAATGCAAGAATTGACCGCGAGATGCCGAAGACTGTCCCGATCCCATCCGACGAGTCCAATCTAGCTGCTGGCGCCAGGATCTATCGCGAGCATTGCGCCGTGTGCCACGGATTGCCCGGGCAGAAGCAAACTCTGATTGCCACCGGCATGTATCCTCTTCCTCCGAAGTTGATGGAAGGAAAAGGCGTCACGGACGACGAACCGGGGGAGAGTTACTGGAAGGTTGCGAACGGCATTCGCCTCACCGGCATGCCCGGCTTTCGGCCCGCGTTGTCGGAAGCTCAAATCTGGCAGGTGAGTCTACTGGTTGCCCATGCAGACAAGCTGCCACAGTCCGCTCGCGATCTTCTGGCTGCGCCTCCTGCTCTCGATCCGCTCGCCACAGGAGCGCAACCAGGCCCGAAATAATACCAGGGCGTGATCGCCATGGCGTGCGTATCGGCCGTCGGTTCTGAAAAGCCGGATCTGCGCGACGACAGGGCGTACGCGCAGCTATGTCAGGCCGTCACGCAAGTGAGCCCGAGTCATTCCGTGGCCGGCGAGTTAGAGCCGAGCGCTTGAGTGGCAGCCTGCCTCCCTGAACAGGAGTTCGAAGTTTGCGAGTATAACTGCCCTTTGCGGCTCAGGTAGCGCCTCTCACGGTTTGACCGGTACCGTAGCGTCATATACCTTGGGGGCTGCCGTTTGCACTTCGGGTTGCGAAGGACGCGCGGCGCTTGCCTCCCTCATGGATAAGAAGCGCATTCTGGCCAGTGCAGTGGTGTTCCTCATCCTGGCGGTTCTCGTTTACCTGCAATACCGGCATTGGCAGAGCTTTGACTGGGGCACGTTCTGGAGCCAAACCCACCGGATCAAGAAATGGCACGTGCTGCACGGAATTCTGCTGATCTATGCCGCCTACATCGTGCGGGCTCTGCGCTGGAAGATTTTTTTGCGCCCGGTGCGGCCGAAAACAACGGTCGCGGAGATGGTGTCGCCCACCCTGGTGGGGTTTACCGGCGTCGCGTTACTGGGGCGGGTGGGGGAGTTTATCCGGCCCTACCTGATTGCGCGCCGCACTGGACTGCCGGTCTCGTCGCAACTGGCGGTCTGGGCTGTAGAAAGGATCTTCGATCTCGGGGCGTTCGCCATCTTGACCATCCTGGCGATTTTCCTGCCCAGCGCGTTGCAGTCGATTCCACATCCGGAATACTACAAGTGGTTTCGCGAGGCGGGTTTCCTGCTGACCGCGCTCGTGGCGGCCGCTGCGATTGTGGCTGCCGTAATTCGGCGCAACGTCGCCCGGGCGGCGGAATGGGTGGAACAGCGACTGGCACACCTCTCCTCGAATATCGGGCACAGGCTGGGAGAGAAGGTGCGCGAGTTCGGTTCCGGGCTGAATACGATTCACGGGCCGTGGTCAATGCTGTGGCTTACATTGGTGTCGGTGGGCATGTGGTACATGATTGCCCTGGCCTATCACGAGGTGACGCACTCGTATGGAACGGACGCGCTGGAGATTCCGGTTTCGCAGCTATTGATCCTGATTTTGGCCAGCATGGTGGGCTCGGTCCTGCAGTTGCCGGCAGTGGGTGGCGGGTCGCAGATGGCGACGATTGCAATCCTGTCGAGCGTGTTCGACGTGCCTCCGGAGATGGCGGCGAGTTGCGGGATTCTGTTGTGGCTGGTGACATTTGCAGCGGTGGTTCCGGTGGGATTGTTGCTGGCGCATCACGAACGATTGTCGCTGCGGAAGTTGTCGGAGGAGAGTCATCAGGCGGAAGGGGCGGGGTGAAGATCGTTTTCGCCGCGGATCTGCGCGGATTTAAAACGGATAGAGCAAAACCTTAATTCTTGATTACTGGTGATTCGGAATGAGGCGGTTTCGCGAGGCGCGATTCATGGGCGGCGCCGACGGACAGCGGATTCCTCCACCTTCGCTCCGCTCAGGGTCGGAATGACAAACTTTAGACTGGTGTGCTGCGTGGTAAATAAGGTCACGACTCGGCTGTGCTAGAATCTGGCGATTCCCTGCAGAGTGGCGTTGTAAGCGGGCGGAGGCTGGCCTGCGTAAACGTTTACCTTGCGAGCTTTGGCTTTCGGGCTTCGGGTTTCAGCAAATGCTCCCGACTGCCAGTTTTCCGAATACTTATCCGACCGCTTAGCATTTTGTGGACAGGTGAAGACGCATGAATGTTGCAACGCTGGTGTTGAGTTCCTCGACGCTGGTTCATCTTTCGCCGGTCGACCTGGTCATCATCGCTTTCTATTTTGCGTTGGTGCTGGCCATCGGCGTGTATCTGAAGGGGCAGGCCAATACCGGCGAAGATTTTTTCATGGCCGGGCGGGAGATGACTGCGTGGGTGGCGGGGCTGGCGTTTTTGTCGGCGAACCTAGGGTCGCTGGAACTGATGGGGTGGGCCGGCAACACTTATAAGTACGGCATCCTGGCGGCGCACTGGTACTGGATCGGCGCGATACCGGCAATGTTGTTTCTGGCGCTGGTGATGATGCCCTTCTACCACATCTGCAAGACGCACTCGGTGCCGGGATATCTCAAGCTGCGCTTTGGGCAAGGCAGCCAAGCGCTGTCTTCGATTTCGTTCGCCTTCATGACAGTGCTGATGAGCGGCATCAATATGTACGCCATGGCCGTGGTGATGCGGGTGGTTCTGGGATGGGACATTCATTTCAGCATCTGGGTTTCTTCGATTACGGTGGCGATTTATGTTGCCCTGGGCGGACTGCGCTCGGCGATTTTCAATGAAGTGTTGCAGTTCTTTTTGATCTGGGCGGGAGCTCTGCTGATTCCGATTCTGGGCCTGGTGGAAGCGGGCGGCTGGAGCGGGTTGAAGGTACAGATTCTGCGGAACCTCACCGAGCAGCATGTAGCCAACCCCGGAGCGTATACCCACCTGTGGTCGACGCTGGGCAACTTTGGGAACAATCCCATGGGAATTAACTGGGTGGGGATTGTGTTTGGATTAGGCGCGGTGATTGCGATGGGCTACTGGACCACCGACTTTCTGGTGATTCAGCGGGTACTGGCGGCGAAAGATCTGCGGTCGGCCGAACTGGCTCCGATCATCGGCGCGGCTTTCAAAATGATGGTTCCGTTCATCGTGATTCTTCCCGGGCTGCTGGGATTGGCGCTGTTGCGCGATCCCCATACGGGCAATCTCCTGAGGCTGGTTCCGGGCGATTTGGCGTGGTCGGACGCGGGACGGGCGCAGGGGTTGCACGGCTACGACGAAGTTCTGCCGCTCATGCTGGCGCGCTACTGCGGACCTGGATTGCTGGGCTTGGGAATTACTGCGCTGATTGCGGGATTCATGTCTGGGATGGCGGGCAACGTGAGCGCGTTTGCCACGGTATGGACTTATGACATTTACGGCGCGCTGATCAATAAGAATGCGACGGATGAATCCAAGGTCACGATGGGGCGGTGGTGCACCATCGTGGGGGTCGGAGTCAGCATCGGAACCGCGTATCTGGTGATGCAGGCGCAAAGCATCATGGACTATGTGCAGGCGCTGTTCAGCTTTTTTATTGCGCCGCTGTTTGGGACCGTGATCCTGGGCATGCTTTGGAAGCGGGCCACCAAGGCGGGAGGATTCTGGGGGCTGCTGGCGGGGATCGTGTCGTCGATCGGGATGTGGGTCTGGACGAAGGTCGATCCGAGTGCGGTCAAATATGTGGCCTTGTCGCCGCATGCGCAGGATCAGGCGCAGAACATGTTCCGGGCGCTGTGGTGCTGGCTGGTGTGCGTGATTGTCACGATTGTGGTGAGCCTGGTCACGGAGCCAAAATCGGAAGCTGAATTGCAGGGACTGGTGTACGGAGCGACTGAGATTCCGCACGTAGACAAGGTTGCGTTCTGGCAGCATCCAGTGTTCTGGGCAGTGGTGGTGGGCGTGGTGTTCGTGATCCTGCAGATTATTTTCTGGTGAGGTGGAGCGGCATGAGTACGGAAGCGGCGCATTCTCATACTGTTATTTCGATCTGGTTTTTCATCGGCCTGTCGCTGTTGGTGAATGGGCTGCTCATTCTGGGCGCGGGTGTGTACGAAGTGGTGCAACCGCCTCCGGCGGACGCGCAGGTGGTGCTGTTTCAATATCACGCGGGCGTGTGGTGGGGAGCGCTGCTGGCCGTGCTGGGCGGGTTCTATTGCTGGCACTTCGCGCCGAAGCGGGCGGCAAAATAGGCGAACGGATCCTCGGCGGCTGCGGATGAGGCGGGCTGAATTTTGCGACCTCGGGCGTGCATCAGGTACAACCGCGTAGCCAACTTCCTGGTTACCGCCACTTCCTGGCCCGCCAGCGAACGATAAAACCGCTCCGCCTCCGCGCGGTGCTGCGATCGGTTTTCTTCGATCTCTCCCGTTCGATCGTCAAAGATCGCGATCTGCTGGAACCAAGGATGAAAATCACAGCTTAAAATCAGCATGACGTTGGCCCCTCACACGAGCGTTGGTCTTGTTCATCGCAACCAATCTACTCGCGACGGACCAACACGGACCAATGTTGTTATGCAATCAAGCGGAGCCGCGGAATAGCTTCATAGGCAAAAGACATTCCGGATCCCCGACAAACGGAATCGGGAGTTAACTCTGATCCGCGTGGATATGCGAAGATCTGCGGCGAACACGTTTTCTTCTGGCACGTTAGAATCACTCATGCCCCGTAAGCCGCCCGCCAAGCCGAAGATCCACGGCCACGACACCCGTTACGTCCAGATGCAGAGAAACTACTGCTTCGCCTGCGGCCAGAACAATCTCCACGGCATGCGCCTGAAGTTCACCCTCGACGAAGCCCGCCAAACCTTCGTCTGCAAATTCCGCCTGAGCAAGCGCTACACCGGACCGCCCGGCCACTGCCACGGCGGCATCATCGCCACCATCCTCGACGACGCCATGGGCAAGGTCAACAAGTTGCACCACGTCGTGGCCCTGACCAAAGAGATGACAGTCGAATATCTCAAGCCAGTCCCGCTGCACAAGCCTTTGCACGTCGAAGGCAGGGAAGTCAGCGTGCAAGGCCGCCAGCACATCAACATGGCCGAAATTCTCGACGAAAATAACGAAGTCCTGGCCCGAAGCCGGGGCACCTTCGTCGCCATCGACCCCGAAAAAATGTTCGGAAAGTTCGTAGAAAGATAGCTGTCAGCTGTCAGCCGTCGGCGAAACTGCTGCTTCATTTGGGAGAATTCGTACCAGGCTCGAATCTTGGAGGCGTGTTATGAAATTGCATGTCTGGAAAATCGTTAGGAAGGACGATGGCACCTTCGAGATATTCCACAAGGGCAATCTTCTCAAGACTTCTATCCCGGAAAAGTGGCTTGAGGCCGGACTCGCGGAATACGGTTTCTGTGGACAGGAATACCACGATATCCGCCGCCAACTCGAACTGCACGGAAGAGCGGAGAGAGTGCTGTAAACCCTCGAAGGGTGTATTCGCGCAATGGAACGACACCTCGCGATGTAAAATAGGGAGGTCAGAGGCGTCCCGGCGCCCATCCTTCGCGGTTGCGAAAAGGTATCCACAGGTTCAACATTATGTCTCAATCCAACGGTAACTCCACCAGCCTCCGCCTCAAGACGGGCCTCGCCGAAATGCTCAAGGGCGGCGTCATTATGGACGTCACCAACGCCGACCAGGCCACCATCGCGGAAAAATCCGGCGCCGTCGCCGTCATGGCCTTAGAACGCGTCCCCGCGCAAATCCGCGCTGAAGGCGGCGTCGCCCGCATGGCCTCGCCCAAGAAGATTCGCGAGATCATGGCCGCCGTCTCTATTCCGGTCATGGCCAAGTGCCGCATCGGACATTTCGCGGAAGCCCAAATACTTCAAGAGTTAGGTGTGGACTACATCGACGAATCCGAAGTCCTCACCCCCGCCGACGAAGCTCACCACGTCGATAAGCACGCCTTCACCGTCCCCTTCGTCTGCGGTGCGCGCAATCTGGGCGAAGCCCTGCGCCGCATCGCCGAAGGCGCATGCATGATCCGCACCAAGGGGGAGGCCGGCACCGGAGACGTAGTCCACGCCGTCAAGCACATCCGCCAGATTGTGCAGGAGATGAAAATTCTCACCGTCCTCGGCGAAGAAGAACTCTACGCCAAAGCCAAAGAACACGGCGCGCCGTATGAACTCGTAAAGATCGTTGCCAAAGCAGGGAAGCTCCCCGTCCCAAATTTCTCCGCCGGAGGCATCGCCACCCCCGCCGACGCGAGCCTGGTAATGCAGCTAGGTGCCGAAGCCGTTTTCGTAGGCAGCGGCATCTTCATGAAGGATTCCACCACCTTCGCCGATCCAGTCGAAGCAGAGAAGCGCGCGCGAGCGATCGTCAAAGCCGCCACCCACTTTAACGACCCTAAAGTATTACTTGAAGTCAGCGAAGACCTGCAGGGAGCCATGAAGGGCCTCGCTGTCTCCGGCTTAGACGAAGCGCACATGCTCCAGACCAGAGGCTGGTGACTAAACGAAATTTTGATGGCGAAACGAGAACAATTAGAACGCCGCTTGAGCCTGATCCAGCTATGGCTACAACGTCCGCTTGAAAAGCGCACCCGCGATCACGTCTTAGAGTTTTATGGTTGGCTAGAACAAAATCGCCCAGAATTGCTGAAACGAGGACACGGCGATCCGTACCAGCACCTACAGGCTGATCTGAGCACTCACATCCGCGAATTTCGATGAGTGCCAGTAGATGGGTGAAGCGCTAGCGCAGGGGCGACGAATTGTCGAGCACCATTCGCAAACAAACCTATTACGATATCCTCGGCATTCCAAAGGGAGCAGGCATTGACCACATCAAGGCTTCCTACCGCCTTCTCGCAACGAAAACGAGTCTTACCGAGGCTGCATACCGCGCTCTGACAGACCCAGAAAAGCGGCGGAAATATGACGATTGGATGCTGGGTGGATTCAAACCTGAAGCGGAACAACGAGACGCAGATGGCCACGCGAAAGAGGAAGAGAATTGGGGTAAACGCGGCCGAGAACGATGTTCCTGTGGCAAGGTTCTACAACCCGACGACGAGTGGCATTGTCAGGAATGCTGGGGGAAGCTCGAATATTACGTCCTGTTCGACATATTCGGAGGGCACATCGTTCATGACAGCCAAATGCCCATCGTAACTAGTCGTGACGGGCAAACCTACCAGCGAGCGCCGTACGGCAGCCTTTACGGCCCTTTTCCAAAGGAAGAAGCCGAGGCCGTTCTTAAGGAAAAGAATGAACTGCGCAAGAAGTGACACACCACGTTATTAGAGCCAATGATTACTCTCACTCCGCACATCATGGGATATTTGACCGCTGGTGAGATAATTGCGTGCATGAGACAAGAGGCTAAAGACAAGATTTTTGCCATCGCACAATCTAAGCCGAAATATGAAGGCGTTACCGTCGGCGAATTGGAACACAATCACGGATTAAACCGCAAAGAGATCGACGCTGCTTTGGAGGAGCTGGAGAAAGAGGGAAAGCTCCAGGAGGTTCCGTTGTTCTACGCTCCGAAGGGGAAGTAAGTACAACCGCGGGCCGCGCCACCCTTCGCGCTTTCGAAGGCTGCTACTTCTGGGCCTGAACTTTTCCTTGTAACTACCGGCCCCGCCCTCCGTCTAACCGATAATCCAAAGGAGAGTTACTTATGAAGCGCTCCTCGCTCGCCCTACTTGCCCTCCCCCTACTAGCCGTCGTCGTGGCCACCCTGCTTAGCCAGACCCAACCACAGAATCCAGCTCCGCTGCCAGCGCGCTCCCGAGCCGACGAGACCCTGGACCGGTGGAACGCCATCGGAAACAAACTCATCGCCATGGCCCAGGATTTCCCCGAAGACAAATACGACTACAAGTTGCAGAAAGATGAGCGCACGTTCGCCCTAAATCTTCTGCACGCCGCCGCATTCGAGTACGTCGTGATCCGCGCGGTTTCCGGTTCCAACGTCGGGCCCGACTTCGGCCCAGGCGACAACCCGTCCCGGGACCTTTTCAAGACGAGGGCCGATGTGGTGAAGTTCGTTCAGCAGGCCGTCGCCGACGGCGCGGATGTGATCAAACAGCACGGCGACGCAGGCCTGGACAGAACCATTCCCTGGGGGAAAACAATGCACCACAGTTCCGACCTCTGGGTGTTCGCTATCGAGCACAGCGCCGAACACTACGGCCAGCTTGTGGTGTACTATCGCGCCAACAACATGGTGCCGCCGGATTCGCGCCGGCAATAACGCAGTTGAAAAGTTTCCGACCGCGGTGCCACCTTTAAATCAGCCAAGGAAAATTACTCCAATGAAGCGAATACGAATCTGGCTGCCGGCAGTATTCATCCTCATCGTAGCCCTTACCGCTGTGGGACAGAGCACAAGCGCGCCGACCCTGGCCTCGACCGTGGACCACGAAATCAGCACCATCGAAAAGGAAATTGTGGACGCCGCCGAAGCCATGCCAGAAGATAGATTCAACTTCTCGCCTGAATGCCTCAACCTTCCTGGCAACTCATACAAGGGTGTGCGGACGTTTGCCCAGCAGGTCAAGCACGTGGCCGCCTCCAACTATGCATTGTGGTCGCCGCTTACCGGCGATAATTTCCCCGACGACTTCATGGGCGGCAACGGTCCGGAGAGGGTGAGAACTAAAGCTGACATCATCAAGTTCCTTAAAGACTCCTTCGCGCTCGGTCACAAGGCTGCGGCCACGTTGACCACGGAAAATATGTTGCAGCCAGTGGGAAGCAGCAAATCGCCACGCCTGCACCGGGCCACATTCGCCGTGGCTCATGCCTTCGATCACTACGGACAGATGGTGGAGTATCTGCGCATGAACGGAATCGTCCCGCCCGCCAGCCGGGCAAATTAATTTCAACCGTTCGCTTGGGAGAAAACGCAGAGCTCCGGACTCGGAGCGATTTGTATTTCTTTCGCTTATTGATCTCCAAGAGAGAATTCCAAACTAATCTTTCCCCTCGTGCGCCCGCCGCAAGCCCTCCACGTCAATCTTCACCATCTTCAGCATCGCCTTCATCACGCGCTGCGATTTCTGCGGATCCTTGTCGCCCAGCAACTCAACCAACGCCTTGGGAATGATCTGCCACGACACGCCAAACTTGTCTCTGATCCAGCCACACTGCACTTCTGCTCCGCCGGCCGACAGCTTCTCCCACAACTCGTCCACTTCTGCCTGCGTTTCGCAACTCACGAAGAATGAAATCGCAGGCGAAAACTTGTAGGTCGGACCTCCATTCAGCGCCATGAATTCCTGTCCCTCAATCGTGAACGTCCCGCTAATCACCGACCCCGTCGGACCCGGTCCGCCCTCTCCATACCGTTGAATCCCCCCAATCTTCGAGTTCTTGAAGATCGAGGTGTAAAACTTCATCGCCTCTTCCGCGTTGTTGTCGAACCACAAAAACGGCCTGATCTTCTGCATCTTCGTTCTCCTTGAATGCCATTCTTAGTTACGCGCCGGGTGCCCCATTTCTCGCGTTTTTTGCGAGATAGGCTGCCCTGAGCGGAGTCGAAGGGTGGGGCTTCTGACCTCGCCCGCCTAACCGGCCCGCGCTCCGCGACCGGGGCACCTACGCGCTCAAAGTCTCGCGCTCCACTGCGCCCAGGAATTTCTCCAGCCGCTCGTAACTCGCAGCCATGCCGTACTGCATCGGTGACTTCAGCACCGCGTCGCGCGTCTCATGGGAGTCATAAACAATGGTCTGCGTCAGCGTAGTCTTGCCGTCGCGCTCCGCCAGGACGATCGTGTCCACGGCCTCGCCCGGATACCAGGCCTCATCGAACTTCTCCGTGGCCACAATCCGCTCCGGCGGCATCACTTCACGAAAAACTCCGCCCATCCCCATTTCTTTTCCGTCGCTGTCATTTTTCCAGACGTATCGATACTTGCCGCCCGCCCGCAAATCAATCTCGCACACCGGCATCGACCAACCGTCCGGTCCCAGCAGCCATCTCTTCACCAGTTCCGGCTTCGTGTAAGCCTCGAACACCAGCCTGCGCGGGACATCGAAGACCCGTGTCACCACAATCTCGCGGTCGCCATGCGCCGTGATGTTGAACGTTGCCCTGTTTTTCATTGGTCATCTCCTTTTCTCGTTGAACAAACCCGCTTCCTAGTCTTACTCTTGGCCTTCGGCCCACCGCTTTGCATTTCCTGCAGCAGGGCATCGAGACGACGGAAGCTGCCTTCCCAGAACTGGCGGTATTTCTCCAGCCACTGCGTCGCGTCACGAAGACCACTTGCTTCCAGTCGCCGTGGACGCCGTTGCGCATCTTGTCCGCGCGAGATCAATCCCGCCCGTTCGAGCACTTTAAGATGCTTGGAAATCGCCGGCTGGCTCAGCGCAAACGGCTCAGCCAGTTCGAGCACTGAAGCCTCGCCCTTGGCCAGCCGGGCCAGAATGGCTCGCCGCGTAGGATCCGCCAGCGCCGCAAACGTAACATCCAGCCGGGCTGATGAGTCTATATAACCGTATAGTTCCATAACCGAGTGGAAATATACAAAAATCGGCATCGCCTGTCAAGAGGGAACTGAAGCGGCGCCCTAATCTCTCGCGTCCTTTGCGAGCACTGGGGTTTTCTGCTCCGAACCCCTTTTGGCCCGCATCCATTAAAATTGAATAGGACGACAAGCCACGCATAGCCGTCAATGAACGGCGAACAATGGCGGGACGATCTAATACCATCATGAAAATCGGTGTCCTGGCCCTGCAAGGCGATTTCGACGCCCACCGACGCCGGCTCGAAGAACTCGGCGCCGAAGTTGTGCTCGTCAAAAAGCTCCAACAACTCGACGCCATCGACGGCCTGGTCATCCCTGGCGGAGAGTCCGGCACGTTTCTGAAATTGTTAGGAGAAGAAGGTTTCGAAAAGCTAAAAGCATTCGCCCGCACCAAACCAACTTTCGGCACCTGCGCCGGCGCCATCCTGCTGGCCACGGAAGTAGAGAATCCGCAACAGGCCGGCCTCGGCGTCCTCGACATCCGCATCCGCCGCAACGCCTACGGACGTCAGATCGACAGCTCCATCCGCGAAGGCAAGCTCCTGCCGAACGCCCTCAACGCCACGCCGCACGCGAACCCGGGCAACGGCCAGGCCGGCCCATCCCCGCTAGAGATGGTCTTCATCCGCGCCCCCAAAATCGAGCGCGTCGGCCCCGCCGTCGAAGTGATCGCCACCGAGGGCCAAGATGATGCCCCCGTCGCCGTGCGCCAGGGAACCGTCATGGCCGCCACCTTCCATCCCGAACTCTCCGACGACACCCGCATCCACCAGTCCTTCCTGGACCTGATCGCCGCGGTCAAGTAACTCGGCCGATCTTCCTTCGCGTTCTTTGTGGCCCTTGGCGCCCTTCGCGGTTTTGATTTTGATTTTCCTGAGAGCGGACACTCTCTTGTCCGTCGCTTTTGACCTTGCTTCTGATTTCTTTACTTCGCCGAAATTATTCTCTTGACAGACTGAGTGCGTAACTTTAAGGTTACGCATTATGCGGAACCGTTCGGTTACGTATTCCCCGGTCCGGGACGCCGAAGCCACCTTCCAGGCTCTCGCCGATCCCACCCGCCGCGCCGTCCTCGATATGCTGCGCCGCGGCAGCCAGCCCGCCGGATACATTGCCGGAGCTTTCCCGGTTTCCCGGCCTGCCATCTCCAAGCACCTGCGCCTGCTGCGCCGCGCCCATCTGGTCCGCGAGCACCGCGAAGGCCGCAACCGTGTGTATCAACTCAACCCCGAACCGCTGCGCGCCGTCGACACCTGGCTCGAACACTACCGCAGCTTCTGGACCGCCAGCCTGGCCAACTTGAAGGCATTCGTCGAGGCGGAGCACGCTCGCGAGACTCACGCAGCCGGCAAACCGAAAGGCCACAAAGATTAGTCGATTTTCAATCTCTACACGAAAGGAAAAAGCCATGACCAAATCGATCCGCATTACCCTCGCCCTCTTCGTAACCCTGGCGGCTACCGCTGCCCTCGCCCAAACCGAGGCCCAGAAATCCTTCGCTGAACTCAAATCTCTGACCGGCACCTGGGAAGGGAAGGCCAGCAACGGCGAAGCTCTCGAAGTCTCCTTCCGTGAAACCGCCGGCGGCTCCGCCGTCCTGAGCGAGATCCACGGCCACGGTCCCGAAAACATGATTTCGATGTTCAACATGGATGGGCCCAACCGCTTGTGATCACGCATTATTGTGGCGCGGGCAAGCAGCCGCGCATGCGGGCCAGCACTTCGGCAGACGGCAAGACCATCACCTTCACTTTTTTCGACGCCACCAATCTCGCCAGCCCGACGCAGGCCGCATGCAGCAACTCGTGATTGCCCTGCCCGACGCCAATCACCACACCGAAGACTGGACGTTTCTTGACCACGGCAAAGAGACGAAAGAGTTCTTCGACCTGCGCCGCAAGATGTGAGCACGTGTGGGGCGGACACTCCTGTCCGCCGCTTTTGACCTTAGCTCTTGACTTCGCTGCTTGCTTCGAAGTCCGCAGTCGCGAAGCGACGGCATCCAATAGCCCGGGGTGCTAAGCCCCGGGGCAGCATGCGGGCGCGGCGTAAGTTCCTTGGGACGGCATCAGCCCATCGGCCCGACAACCAAGTTTCGGAGCAATCATGACCAAAGCAATCATCACTCGCGATCAAGATGCCATCATCAGCGAGATTGAAATCGCCGCGCCCGCCGAGCGCGTCTTCCAGGCCCTAACTACTGGGGACCAACTCGCGCGCTGGTTCACCTCGCCGAAATGTCCAGTCAAGTTCTGGAAGATGGAGGCGCGCCTCGGCGGCCGCTACGAATACGCAACCGAGAAGGGAACTGTCGTGGTCAACAAAGTCAGCGAGTTCCAGTGCCGCGGCGAAATCCTGGAGTACGACCCTCCCCGACTTCTGGCTTACACCTGGATCGCGAACTGGCATGACGACAAGTCCCGCGGCACGGTCGTCCGCTGGGAACTGACGCCGACGAAAACTGGAACGCATGTTAAAGTCACGCACAGCGGCCTGGCGCAGGAAGCATCGGCCCGCAAGGATTACAGCGGCGGATGGCCGGGCGTGCTCCAAATGCTGAAGAAGTTTGCAGAGAAATGAAAAACGACGTCGGACCGCGACCGGGTGGATGACATCGGTCGCCTCCCAACAATCTACGGAGGCATGATTCTGACGTCTTGGTCTGAGGCCTAAGGGTCCGCGGTCCAAGGTCTGACGTCTGAGGTCCGACTTTCAAGGAGAACTTATGGCAACCGCCGCCATCACTCCCGATCAAAACACTGTCGTCGCAGAGATCTTCATCGCTGCGCCGCCGGCACGCGTTTTCGAAGCCATCAGCGATCCCGAGCAAACCGCCCGCTGGTGGGGAAAGGCGGACCTGTACCGCCTCACCGAGACCACCGCCGATCTGCGCCCCGGCGGCAAGTGGCGAAGCGCGGGCGTCGGCGCCGATGGCAAGCCTTTTCACGTCGAGGGCGAATATCTGGAGATCGATCCGCCACGCCGCCTCGTTCATACCTGGATGGGCAGCTACAGCGCCGGGCTCAAAACGGTGGTGCATTGGGAGCTCGAGCCCACCGACATCCACGGCCTGCATTCGAGCGGTCCGAAGAAAGCTGGCACGGGCACGTTGGTCAGAGTGCGCCAGGAAGGATTCGCAGCCGCTCCCGCCCAGGCGGCCAGCCACACCGAAGGCTGGAAGCGCGTCCTGGGATGGCTGGAGGGCTTTGTCGAGAACGGCGAAACCGTGGACAGTCGTCCCTCCGCTTGAAGGATTCGCGCCGCCAAGGGCCACCTGCAGCGTTGTCATTCCGAACCCGTCCTTTGGGTGAGGAATCTGCTCCCCCTTTGCCCCGAACGCACTCCCTGTGGAAAACCTTGTCAAGACCATAAACGTGAGCTTTTTGGATTAAGTTGCTGATTCGGTGGCAGATATAAATCCGAAAACCATGTCACATTTCCCCCTCAAGTTTGCTATTCTGGATATATAGAGTAAAAACAACGGCGCAGGCCTTCCGGGTCTGCGCCGTTCGTGTTTTCGGGCGAAATTACGGGGCCGAACAGAAGGGAAGTCCACAGGGTGCAGCTTACCGGTTGCGCCTTTTTTTTGCTATGTGCGAAGCGAACGACAATTCGGGCAAACAGCAACAATCAAGAGGGCCGATCGAAATTCAAGCGGTCGCCGGGACCACTACCAAACGGCGCTGCGAATCAGCCGAGGCGGAGTTCATCTCCAGGGCCATCAGCTTGGGCTTCTCCGTGCTCAAGCCCTGGGGAGACAGTGATCGCTACGATGTCGTTATCGACCACGGGAGCGGCTTTTGGCGGGCGCAAGTAAAGTATACCGACTGCTATCGCCGCTCAGAGTATCGACTGACTCTCACCGGCTGCGGCGTAACCTACACGAAAGCTCAAGTCGATTTCGTGGTGGCCTACATCGTCCCGCTAGACATGTGGTACATCGTTCCCATCGAGGCCTGCGCCGGGAAGAGCGGGATGCACCTCTGCCCCAAGAGCCGGGGCAAGGCCAAGTACGAAAGATACCGCGAAGCCTGGTGCCTGCTGGATTGCACTCCCCAGGCGCGAGGATGCGAAGACATCCCGCCAGTATGCCGCTGCCCGCAGCTGTCAGTGCGCTGCGCGGTCTGCCCGGTGCGGGATTGATGGTGCCCACCGACGATACCGGGCGACGCTGTCGGAGTAGGGTACAATTCTGTACGCGTGCCGATTGAGCACGACGGAGTTCGCCTTTGCCGATTGGGACTCGGTCTAGTTCTCGGCCTTGCGCCGAGGAGGGAATCTTGGAATCTAAAGTGTTCGGCCCGGAAGGAATATCAGACCAGGTCAAGCGCGACTTGGACACTCTGATGGGGTTATCTGAGCAGCAGTTGAACAGTTTCGGGGCGTGGCTGGCCGATCGGGCGAACCCGATCCCCGTCGCATGGTCAGAGATAGAAGATCTGCGTGGCAGCGCGGGGCTCGACGGCGAGACTACGAACAACCTTCTCGGCCTGCTGCGCATGATATTCACAAATTGGCACACTAGCTCGCTCACGGCGAGCGACGTACGACATGAGTTGGAATCCCTCAAATATCCGGAAGAGCAGGTCGCAAGATTCACCGACTTCCTTTCGAGATCCGAGCGGCTGCGCGAGAGAGTCTATCGCGCTGCGATGAGAAGGTCGTATGAACTAGCTGGGCTCCCGACGATCGACGATCTCAGCATAGTTTGGGATTTGAGGCCCGTATTCCAGGAGCCCGCCTTTTCGCCGGAGACGGACATCGGCGCCCTCGAGAATCTAGTGACACAGACTTTCGTTATGTTGCTTGAGATTTCTGCGTCGCGCAAGGATGGCAAGCGGGAATCCCAGACTTATCAATTGAGCGAGGATGAGTGCGACCGTTTGTTGACTGCGCTCACAAATTCGAAGCGCCAGCTTGAAGTCTTTAAGAAGAAATTGCTCATCTAAATACCTATGTACAAGCAACCGCTGGTTGGCCACCAACTACCGAAGGGTATTGGTCGAGTTGGCAGCGCGGATTCAAACCCGCGGAGATCCACAAGGCCATACACAATGTCCAAGGGCCTAAACTGGCCCTCGCGGCCCGGGGAACCGGCTCCGAGTGCGTCATTCCAAAGGCTTACGGGTCAGGGCGGCCGATCGATCTTGGGAGTCTTCTCGAGTTCGCGTGTGGGAGTGGGCTCGGCGCGCGCCACGGTTCTCGACCCGCGCGCGCCAGTGCGAGCAATTAGCCTCGCTCGCGGGATCGAATTCCGGATGGAAGCTCGGGGATGGAAGGATTGCCTGGCGAAGGGAGTTTTTTTTCCGGGGCCCAAGGGCCTGCCGCTTGGGGCGCGTTGGTCCGTAAACCACTCCTCGAAGTACGCTCTTTTGATTTCCGGCGCAATCTCAAGGGGTCGGACCATTCCGCTCCAAGGGCCGGTCGGAAGGGCGCAGGAGTCGCGAGTGGAGGGGCTGCGGCGGCAACTCGTCGCGGAGTACCAGGTCCTGATAGACAAGGAATTGCGCGGCAGCTTGGGCGACCACGAAAAGGGCAAGCTCCAGATGATCGAAAGAGAGCTTGATCGATACGACGAAGAGGCTGCCGAGAAAGCTCAGGCGCTGAAAGGCTACCGCGACGACATCGCCAGGTTGGACGAGCTCCTGCGTCTGAATTCCCGAATCCGTGAATTGCTGTAACTTCTCCGAATGGCACGCATTGTCCGTAGGGCGACCCCGCCGCAATACGCCGACTACAGAAGTTACAAGAGGTTCCTGCGGATTGACTTCAGATGGCGCTGCTGTTACTGCACAATTCACGAGCAGAACTGGGGGAATGACGGGCACTTCGCGGTCGAGCATTTTAGGCCTAAGGAGAAGTTCAGCGAGCTGAAGACGACGTATACGAACCTCTACTACGCGTGCAACCTTTGCAACTCCTACAAGTGGGACAAGTGGCCAAGCGACGGTGATCTCGCCGCGGGGCGACGCTTCTTTGACGCCTGCAGCGATTTCTCGTCGGACCACTTCGTCGACGAAGGTTTTGGGACCTTAAGAGGCCTCACCCCGTGCGGAGAGTACACATGGAAGTCGGTCAGGCTTAACCGACCCGACCTCATCAAGATGCGGAATCTCAGGCGCCAACTGAACTCAAGGTTCAAGCAAGTACTGAGAGACGTCCGTGAATTACGTAGCCGGCGCCTTGTCATGGCTCCCGGGCCGGACGCCGAGATGTTGGACCGGGCAATTGAAAACGAAGCCTTCCTGCTGGCGCAGATTCGGGATCGTTATTTTCGTCCTCCGGTTCCGCAGCGATAGTCGCCGCAGGGCCTCAGTCGAATCGAGCCCTGGCATCGTGAGAGGCCGCGGCCCCATGATTGCCGTCCCGACCGCGCTATACTTTCCTATATGGCAGGGGCTCCACATCGCGATTCGCAGAGGACGTTCTATCTGGAAACCTTCGGGTGCCAGATGAATGTGCATGACTCGGAAAAAGTCATTGGCACGCTGTTGCATGATGGGTACCGGCAGGTGGAGACCGTCGAGGAGGCGGACCTGATCCTGTACAACACCTGCTCGATTCGCGACAAGGCGGAGCAGAAAGTCTTCCATCGGCTGGCCGACTACAAGAAGCTGCAGGCGCAGGGCAAGAAGTTTGGCGTGCTGGGATGCGTGGCGCAGCAGGAAGGCGAAAAGATCTTTGAGCGCGCGCCGCATGTTTCGCTGGTGTGCGGATCGGCATCGTACCGGAAGCTGCCGGAGATGCTGGCGCAGCTGGAAGCAGGGCAGCTTGAGGCCGAGCGGCTTGCGGCAGCGCAGCGTGAAGCCGAGATCCTCGAAGCAGGGAAGTCCGGCGGCCGGAAGCCCGAAGCCGGAAGCCTGATCCGCATCACCGGGCTTGATGATCGCCAGACTGACGAGTGTTTCGAGACGGAATTCACCGCTCGTACCAATCCCTATCGCGGCTACATCACCATCATCGAAGGCTGCGACAAGTTCTGTTCGTATTGCGTGGTGCCGTTCACGCGCGGCAAGGAACGCAGCCGGACGGCGGAGTCCGTGCTGGCGGAGGCGCGGCAGATGGCCGACCTGGGCTACAGCGAGATTCATCTGCTGGGGCAGAACGTGAATTCGTACAAGGATCCGACCAGCGATCTCAGAAAAAAGAAGTCGTTCGCCGAATTGCTGGCGGCGGTGGGCGAGGTGCCCGGGATTCGGCGGGTGCGCTTTACTACGTCGCATCCGCGAGATTTCGGACGCGATATTGTGGAAGCGATCGACGCCGTGCCCACGCTTTGCGATCACGTTCATTTGCCGGTGCAGAGCGGGTCCACGCGCGTGCTCGACGCCATGCAGCGGCTTTACAACCGCGAGCAGTATCTCGAGCGCATTGCCTGGATCAAGGCGGCGAAGCGGGACATCAGCATCACCACGGATGTGATTGTCGGTTTTCCGGGAGAGACGGAGGCCGACTTCGAGCAGACTCTGAGTTTGCTGGAGGACGTGGGATACGACTGCGTGTTTACGTTCAAGTATTCGCCGCGTCCGAATACTCCGTCGCTGAGTCTGGAGGATGCGATTCCAGATGCGGAGAAGGCGCGCCGACTCGAGGTGGTGATGGCTCTACAGCGGGAGATACAGATCGTGCGCTACAAGAAATACGTAGGTGTCACTGTTGAAGTCATGGTTGAAGGATTTAACGTAGCGCGCGGGCAGTGGGTGGGCAGGACGTCGCAGAACAAGACGTTGAATTTCACAGCGCAGGTCGCGACGTCACTGGACTGGGGGGTGCGGGTGGGGACCTACTCAGAGGTCCGGGTGACGGCTAGTTTTCCGAACTCGCTGGTGGGCGAAATGATATAACGTGGGGGGGATTCCGGGATTCGGGCGGAACTCCGTGGAGGTCGGCAATGAGTGAAGTCGAAATGACAATTCGCGGGCTAATGCTGGACCCGGTGACGCAGATGCCGATCATCATCCTGAAGGGGGTGGAAGGCGAGCAGGTACTGCCGATTTGGGTGGGGCATTTCGAGGCGACGGCGATTCAGATGGAAATCGAAAAGGTGAGCCCGCCGCGTCCCATGACCCACGACCTGATAAAGAACGTGCTGACCGGACTGGAGACGCAGGTCCACAAAGTTGTGGTGACGGAACTGCGCGAAGATACGTTTTACGCGGTGATTTGGCTGGAGCGCGGGGGCGAAGTCGTGAGCGTTGATTCGCGTCCGTCGGACGCACTGGCCCTGGCGCTGCGCGTGGATTGTCCTATCTTTGTCGACGAAGTGGTGCTGAAGAACTCGAAGCTGGCGGCCAGCGCCAATGAACGGCTCAGCGGCGAGGAACTGCGGAAGTATCTGGAAGGGCTGAACGACGAGGATCTTGGAAAGTACAAGATGTAGGGGCTTGGCTGTCGGTGATCGGCGATGATGCCTGCTTTGCATATTGACATCAATATCAAATAGTGACATCATTTGGTTTTATGCGCACCACGTTGAACCTCGACGATGACGTTTTCGAGTTGCTGCATCAATATGCGGCGAGCCGGTCTGTAGCTCTCGGGAAAGCGGCCTCGGAGCTTGTGCGGAAGGGGGCGGCGAGCCGCACACCCACGCGAATCGTCAATGGAGTCGTCGTTTTTGAGGTGCCTGCCGATGGGCCAAAGATCACTCCAGAGCGAGTGCGGGAGCTTGAGTCGGAACTAGAGTAGGCCATGGCTGGGGTAGGTCTTTGCTGGAGTAGAAGCTGGTATGTCCTGCTTTCTTCTGGATGTGAATGTTCTGGTGGCTTTGTCTTGGCCGGAACATCAATTCCACAACAACGTACAACGGTGGTTCGGGAGGAATGCCGAGCGAGGATGGGCTACGTGTCCGTTTGTGCAGGCGGGGTTCGTTCGAATCCTGTCGAATCCTAATTTCTCCGCCCGCGCGGTTTCTCCGAAGGAGGCAATCGAGGCGCTGATGGTGACTGTGCGTCATCCCAGGCATGAGTTCTGGGCTGACGATATTCCGGTTGCCGGCGTCCTGGAGGAATTCGGGGATCGGATCGTGGGGCACCAACAGGTCACAGACGCGTATCTGCTGGCGTTAGCAAAACGTCGGCGGGGCAGATTAGCGACCCTGGACAGGCGACTCGGGGGACTCATTGGTGAGAGATCGCAGGTTGAGGTGATTCGGTAGCCAGCACCTCTATAATTTTACATAATACCTGTTATCGGACATTGGACAACCTGGCGGCACTGGGGGCTGAAGCCGCTGATTCCTTAACCGTCTTACGCGGCGCTGAAAGCGCCCCTCCTCCGCGTCACCCTAGGCATTACCGGAACCCCAACACCATTGCCGCAGCCCCGACACCAAGATCCAAGGCAGCGGGCAAGACTGCCCGCTCCACATAATCGAAATCAATGCTTCCGTTGAGTGGATTCTTTCAAGGTGTACTTTAAGAGGCACCAGAGGGCGCGGACGCCGTCTTTCCAGCCGATTTTCTTGCCTTCCTCGTAGGTGCGTCCCCAATAGCTGATGCCGACTTCGTAGACGCGCAGGCCGCGTTTGGCGATCTTGACCGTGATTTCGGGCTCGAAGCCGAAGCGGTCTTCTTCGATTGGAATCGACTGAATGATCTCGCGGCGGAAGACCTTGTAGCAGGTTTCCATGTCGCTCATGTTCATGTTGGTGAGGGCATTGGAGAGAATCGTAAGAAGCCAGTTCCCTACCGAATGCCAGTAGTAAAGAACTCGATGCGGGCCGCTGCCGAGAAAGCGCGAGCCGTAAACGACGTCGGCTTTGCCCTGAATCAGTGGGCCGAGCAGCGCGGGGTAGTCGGCCGGGTCGTATTCAAGGTCAGCGTCCTGAATGAGGACGAAGTCTCCAGTGGCTTCCTGGATGCCGCGGCGCAGGGCGGCGCCCTTGCCCATGTTTTTGGGCTGCAGGAGGACGTGGACCTGGGGGTGGGCGGCGGCCAGTTCAGCGAGGATTTCGCGGGAGCCGTCGCGGGAACCGTCGTCGACGCAGAGGATTTCGAGGTCGATCCGGTTTAAATCAGCGGGGACAGCCAGGACGCGGGCGATGACTTCACGCAGCGTGGACTGCTCGTTGTAGACGGGCATGACGACGGAGAGCTTCATGGAGTGGGTTCCAAGTTAAGGGGCGGGAGTGGCGAGCGTCAAGGAGCCTCAGCGCCTAAATACGCCTCTGGTCGTTGGCCGGGGTGTCGCAGCGCTTAAGGCGCCTGAGACACCCAAAAGCAAGACCAAGGGCAAGAACAAAGGCCAGAAGTAGTGTAATTCAAGAAGAGAGGACAAAGGCGAGAACAAAGTCAAAAGCTGCGGGCAAGAGTGCCCGTTCCACACGGCAACAAAGGGCGGGTCTAAAGTTTACGGGATTAAGGGCCGATCAAAGGCACATGACTCCCGATTTCATGCCGCACGGGTACTGTTTTCAGTGGGACCCGCTGGTGTTGTGGCTGCATGTGGTTTCTGACAGTGTGATTGTTCTGGCCTACTTTTGCATTCCCGTGGCTTTGGTTTACCTCGTGCGGAAGCGGCGGGACCTGCCTTTCAACTGGATTTTCTGGATGTTCGGATTGTTCATCGTGGGCTGCGGCACCACCCATCTGCTGGATATATGGACGATCTGGCACCCGTCTTATCTGCTGTCGGGAGTGGTCAAGGCGATCACGGCGGTGGCCTCGGCGGCAACGGCCATCATGCTGGTGCCGCTGATTCCGAAGGCAATCGCGTTGCCGAGCGGGGAGCAGTTGCGGGCCATCAACTACGAATTGCGCTTGCAGGTGGTGGAGCGCGAGCGGACGGAACAAAAACTCAGAAGCACGCTGGGGGAGCGGGAACAGGCACAGGCGGATCTGGCCGAGCACCAGTGCGCGATCGAGGACCTGCAGTTAGCGCAGAACGCGCTGCATCAGAGCCAGAGCCAGCTGACCGCCATCATTCAGTCGGCGATGGACGCCATAATCACCGTGGACGAGGGGCAGCGGGTGGTGATTTTCAACACGGCGGCCGAGAAAATGTTCGGCTGTACCCGGGCCGAGGCGGTGGGGCAGCCCATGGAGCGGTTTATTCCACAACGCTTCCGGGAGGGACACGCCGCGCATATCCGCCGCTTCGGCCAGACCGGAGTCAGCAGCCGAGCGATGGGCACGCTGGGCGCGATCTGGGGGGTACGCGCGAACGGAGAGGAGTTCCCTGTCGAAGCTTCTATTTCGCAGGTGGAAAGCGGGGGCAAGAGACTCTTCACCGTGATTCTGCGCGATATCACGGAGCGCAGGCGGGCGGTAGAAGTGCTCAGGGAAAGTCTAGCGGCGCGTGAGCGGGCGCTCAAGGAGCTGGCCGACCAGAAATTCGCCCTGGATCAGCACGCGATCGTGGCCACCACCGACGTGCAGGGGAGCATCACGTACGTGAACGACAAATTCTGCGACATCAGCAGGTATTCGCGGGACGAACTGCTGGGGCAGAACCATCGTATCCTCAATTCCGGCCACCATCCCAAAGAGTTCTTCCGCGAGATGTATCACGCCATCGCGAACGGGCAAGTGTGGCGGGGTGAGATCTGCAATCGGGCAAAGGACGGTTCGATTTACTGGGTGGACACAACCGTCGTGCCATTGCTTGACGCCGAGGGCAAGCCCAGGCAGTACATGGCGATTCGCGCCGAGATCACCGAGCGTAAGCGGGCCGAGGATGCGCTGCAGGAGCAGAAGTATGCCCTGGATCAGCACGCGATCGTGGCCACCACCGACGTGCAGGGGACCATCACCTACGTGAACGACAAGTTCTGCGCCATCAGCAGGTATTCGCGGGACGAACTGCTGGGGCAGAACCATCGTATCCTCAATTCCGGCCACCATGCCAAGGAGTTCTTCCGCGAGATGTACCACGCGATCGCGAACGGGCAAGTGTGGCGGGGTGAGATCTGCAATCGGGCAAAGGGCGGTTCGATTTACTGGGTGGACACAACCGTCGTGCCATTGCTCGACGTCGAGGGCAAGCCGAGGCAGTACATGGCGATTCGCGCCGAGATCACCGAGCGTAAGGTGGCGGAAGAAACTTTGCGCGAACAGGCGCGCGTGCTGGACTTGGCGCAGGTGATGGTCCGCGATGCCGAAGGCAAAATCGTCATGTGGAATCTGGGCGCGGAAAAGCTTTATGGCTACAGCCGGGAAGAGGCCATGGGTCGACCGGCTCACGAGTTTCTTCAAACCCAATTTCCCGAACCATTGGAACAGATCGACGCGAAGCTGGAGAGCGCTGGAACCTGGGAGGGAGAACTGGTACATCGCCGGCGGGACGGCAGCCCGGTGATCGTGGTCAGCGTGTGGGTATTGCATCGCGATACCGCAGGAAGGCCGCTGCGCGTCCTGGTATCGAGTACCGATATCACGGAGCGCAGACGAGCTGAACAGGCGCTGCACGAGAGTCAGGAACGGTTCCAGGCGATGGCCAACGGCATTCCCCAACTGGCCTGGATGGCCGAGGCGGACGGAAATATCTTCTGGTACAACCAGCGCTGGTACGAATACACGGGCACGACTTCGGAGCAGATGCAGGGGTGGGGCTGGCAGACGGTGCACGATCCCGCGATCCTGCCCAAGGTGCTCGAGAACTGGAAGGACTCGCTTGCGCGCGGCAAGCCCCTCGACATGGAATTTCCTCTCCGCGGAGCCGACGGGCGTTTTCGCATGTTCCTGACGCGGGTCATGCCCGTAAAAGACGCGGGGGGCCGGGTGGTTCGCTGGTTTGGCACGAATACGGACATCAGCGAACGCAAACAGGCGGAGGAGCGACTGGCGGGGCAAGCAGAAGAATTGTCCCGACAAGCAGAGGAGCTGGCGCGATCGCGGGAGGCGATGGAAGCGCAGGCCCGGATGCTCAAGCTGGTGTTGGACAGCATGGGCGAGGGACTGGTGGCGGCCGACCGGGAGGGACATTTCCTGATCTGGAACGAGGCCGCGAAGAAGCTGATGGGCCGCGGCGCAGCCGACTTGCCTCCCGATCAGTGGGCGCCGCATTACAAGGTCTATCTGGCGGATGGGATCACGCCGCATCCGGCGGACAGCCTTCCGCTGGTGCGAGCGTTGCGTGGAGAATCGGTGCAGCAGGAGCTGGTAGTTCAGAATCCGGAAATCGAAGGCAGCATGTTCCTGGAAGTTACGGCCCGGCCCTTGAAGGACGATCAGGGCAACCTGTGCGGCGGGGTCGCCGCGATGCGCGACGTCACCCAGCGCAAGGCTGCGGAACGGGAAATCCGAGCACTCAATCAGGGTTTGGAAGCGCGAGTAGTAGAACGCACGGCACAACTGGAAGCCGCCAACAAGGAACTGGAGGCGTTTGGCTACTCGGTGTCTCACGATCTGCGAGCACCCCTGCGGCATATCAGCGGGTTCGCCAGAATCGTGGTCGAGGACTTCGGTCCTTCCCTTCCCGAGGAGGCGCAGCGCCACCTGCACCGCATCGAACAGGGGGCACAGCACATGGGCCAACTGGTAGATGAATTGTTGAGCCTGGCGCGGGTGGGGCGGCAGGCACTGATGACTCGCATCACCGGGCTGAGTCCGTTGGTGAAGGACGTCATGACCATGCTGGAACCGGAAAGCGAAGGCCGGCGGGTGGAATGGAAGGTTGGGGAGTTGCCATTTGTGGAATGCGATCCCACTTTGGTCCGGCTGGTGTTTCAAAACCTGATCCACAATGCCCTGAAATATTCCCGACCGCGGACTCCGGCAGTAATCGAGATCGGACACTGCGAAAAAAGGGGGCAGACGGTGATCTTCGTAAGGGACAACGGAGTGGGGTTCAACATGAAATATGCCGATAAGTTATTTGGCGTGTTCCAGCGGCTGCATCGACCGGAAGACTTCGAAGGCACCGGGGTGGGGCTGGCCACGGTGCAGCGCATCGTCCACAAACACGGCGGCCGGGTGTGGGCGGAAGCGGAGATTGATCGGGGCGCGACATTTTATTTCACCTTGGGCGACTTCGAACATGCCGCGTCGAAGGACGCAGCCGCCGCAGCCGGAGGCCAAACATGACTGCAACCGTTGAAATACTTTTAGTGGACGACAGCCAGGACGACATCGATCTGACTTTGCATGCCCTGCGCCAGGGGAAGCTGGCCAACAGCATTTTCGTGTTGCGGGACGGCGAGGAGGCTTTGGACTTCCTTTTTTGCCGCGGACCTTACTTGGAACGGCGCTTTGATCAGCCTCCCAAGCTGGTGCTGCTGGACTTGAAGATGCCGAAGGTCGACGGCATGCAAGTGCTCAAGCAAGTGAAGGGCGATCCCCGGACCAAGGCGATCCCTGTGGTCATCATGACTTCTTCAAGGGAAGAGCGGGACTTAGTCGAGGGGTACAACGCGGGGGCCAACAGCTTTATCCAGAAACCGGTGGACTTCGAGCAGTTCCGCACCACGGTGAAGACGCTGGGCATGTACTGGCTGGTAGTGAATCAACCGCTGACCCAGATTGAAATTGCGGCCGCGGAAGGAGCGGCCAATGCAGGATCGGCCAATGGTCGTTGAAGGCAGCGAGAGCGCAGGGCAGCCGGGGCAACTCCACTTTCTTTTGGTGGAGGACAACCCTTTGGATGTGGAGTTGGTTCAGCGAACGCTGCGCCGGGCCGAGTTCGACTTCACCTCAGCCGTAGTGCAGACGCCTGAGGACTTCACGCGGGAAGTCCGGAGCCGGCGCCCGGATGTTGTGCTGGCCGACTATAGTTTGCCGCAATGGAGCGGCATGGAGGGGCTCGAGATTCTGGCGCGGGAGGGGCTGAATGTGCCGCTGATCCTGGTTTCCGGAATGCTGGGCGAGGAGACCGCGGTCGAGTGCATCAAGCAGGGCGCGACCGACTATGTGCTTAAGAGGGCGCTGGCCCGGCTGCCGGTGGCGATTCGCCGCGCCTTGCGGGAAGCCGAGTCGGGTGAACAGCGCAAGCTGGCGGAGGAGCTTTTCCGGCGGGCGGTGGAGGCCGCGCCCAGCGGAATCTTGATGGCGGACGAGTCCGGCAAGATTGTTCTGGCGAACGCGCAAGCGGCGAAACTGTTCGGCTACCAGAGTGAGGAGATGGCAGGCCAGTCCATCGAAATGCTGGTGCCGGAGCGTTTCCGGGGACCACATCGTGAGCATCGCGCCGTTTACAGTCAGGCTCCGGCGGAGCGCAGGCTTGGTCACGGACGGGATCTTTGCGGGCTGCGCCAAGACGGCACCGAGTTTCCCGCCGAGATCGGGCTGAATCCGGTGCAGACTGCACGCGGCACCGAGACCCTGGTCTCAGTGATGGACATCACGGCCCGCAAAGAAGCGGAACGAGCCGCGGCGGCATACACCCGCGAATTGCAGCGCTCCAACGCGGAACTGGAGCAGTTCGCCTACATCGCGGCGCACGATTTGCAAGAGCCGCTGCGCATGGTGGCCAGTTATTGCGAGCTTCTGGGGGAACGCTACCGCGACAAGCTGGACGAGAAGGGCGAAAAATTCATTGGCTACGCCATCGACGGAGCCAAGCGCATGCAGCTGCTGCTCAACGATCTGTTGGAGTACTCGCGGGTGGGCACGCGGGCCAAGCCGCTGCAGCCGACCGACGCGGAGGCGGTTCTGACAGTGGTGCTTCGAGGATTGCAGAAAGCGGTGGAGGCGAACCAGGCGGTAATCGTACGTAGGCATCTGCCAAGCATTCAGGCCGACGAGGTGCAGCTGGGGCAGGTGTTTCAGAACCTGATCGGCAATGCGCTGAAGTTCCATGGCGAGCGGGCGCCGCGGATTCAGGTGAGCGCGGAAGTAGTGGAAAAAATGGTGCGCTTCGCCGTGTCCGATAACGGAATCGGCATGGAAAAGGAGAGTAGCGGCCGCATTTTCCAGATGTTTCAACGGCTGCACAGCCGGGAAGAGTATGAAGGATCTGGAATTGGACTGGCGATCGCGAAAAAGATCGTGGAACGCCACGGCGGGACGATCTGGTTTGAGTCGGTTCCGGGCGAGGGCACGACGTTTTATTTCACCATGCTGGCGGCTGCACCGGCGGAAGCCAATGAGGGTCGCTCAAGCGCGGCCGCAGCGGGATAATCCGGCCCCGTCCACTAAGCGGAGTTTCGAGCTTCGGGCTTGGGCAGTTTCTTGATGATCTCCGCCAGCACTGCCAGCAGCACGCGCGCGCCTTTATCCATTTCAAGACTGGATTTTTCCAGGAAAGCGAAAGCCCCGTCGGCATGCAACCGGTCGGCATTCTTGACCGAAAGCCCGGTGAGCACGACGACGGGAATGTCGGCGGTGACAACTTCTTTTTTAAGGGCAAGCAGCACGTCGTGGCCGGAGGTCTTAGGGAGGAGCATGTCGAGCAGGATCAGGTCCGGCCGCCTCTCCTGGGCCATCCTGATGGCCTGCTCGCCGTCTTCCGCACTGCTGACGACGTAGCCCGCCCGTGCCAGAGCTCGCTCGGTGGCGATTCGCAGAAACTTACTGTCCTCGACTAACAGAATCTTTGTCTTTGTCATGGCTGCCAACCCAATTCTCCTTGCAGCAGGTCTCATGAGTTCTTATCGGCGGAATTTGCAGGTCGGACCAGTGCCGGTCGCTGTTAGCCGTGGGCGAAACAGAATTCCCGTTGAGGGAGGCGGTTCCACTCTGGGTCTGACTACTAAAAAGCGCGGGGATTGCCGATGAATGAAGTGGCTGCGCCCACGCCGGGCCTGGCAATCGCCGAGAGGAGAGAAATGACGGATCCGATTCATGTGTTGCTGGTGGAGGACAATCCGGGAGACGCAGACCTGACGCGGGAGGGCCTGGAGACGAGCAAGCTGAAGCTCGATTTAACAGTAGCGGTGAACGGCAGCCAGGCGGTCGACATGTTGCACAAGCGGGGCCCGTTCGTGGGGCAGCCGACACCGGATTTGATTCTGCTCGACCTGAATTTGCCGGGGCTGGATGGGCGGGCGGTGTTGTCGGACATCAAGCAGGATGACGGCCTGAAACATATTCCGGTGTGCGTCCTGACGTCGTCGTCGGCGGAGATTGATGTGCTGGAAAGCTACAACCTGGGGGCGAATTCCTATGTGGTGAAACCGATTGACTTCAAGACGTTCCAGAAGATTGTGAGGGCGGTGGAGAGCTTCTGGTTCACGGTGGTGAAGTTGCCGGTCCGGGAGGGCGGAGGGAAGGCCAGGGTGGGATATCGTGAGGGGGGCTAAAGCCCGGTTTCCTGCGGCGTCAATCTGATCGCAGTCCTAGCGCTGCGCCACCCAAAAGCAGGGGCAAGGTCAAAAAGCAGGGTCAAAATCAAGAATGAGAGCAAGATCAAAAGCGGCGGGCAAGAGTGCCCGCTCGACATGGGCGTCCGTTCTACACGGGCAGAACTAATCCGCTGACAGGACGATCTTGGGATGGAAGAGGGTGCCGGCTACGCGGGTGGCGATGGCGACGAGATCCTTCTGGCTGGAGAAGATTTTCACTTGCCGGGCGCGCGAGAATTCGGGCAGGTTGACGGGGCGTCCGGCGCGGATGCGGGCAGCGTTGGCTTCGTCGGCTGTGACGGAGGGGAATTGCGGGAGCAGCAGCCGGGGATGGACCAGTAGATTCTCGAGGTGGACTGTCTTCGCGGCTTCTTCTAACTGTTCCAGAGAATGTGCGGATTCGATGGTGAATTCGGCGACTGCGGTGCGGCGCAGCGACTCCAGATGAGCGCCGCAGCCGAGTTTCTGGCCCATTTCGTGGGCTACTGACCGCATGTAGGTGCCTGACGCCACGCGGGCGCGGAAGCGGGCGCGCTCGCCTTCCACGCCGAGAATTTCAAATTCCTTGATTTCTACCTGCACCGGTTGCAGCACAACTTCTTTCTTCTTGCGCGCCAGCTTGTAGGCGGGCACTCCATGAATTTTCTTCGCGGAAAAGGGCGGAGGCATCTGCTCGATTACGCCGTGGAAGGCGGCAGCCAGGGCAACGACCTGCTCCAGACTCAGAGCGACGGCCTGCGCGGGAGTGGCGGGTTCGCCTTCGGCATCGTAGGTGTCGGTGGCGAAGCCGAAGCGGATCACGCCTTCGTAAGATTTTTCTGACGCGGTATAGAACTGCGCCAGGCGCGTGAGATTGCCGAGGACGAGCGGGAGAACGCCGGTGGCCAGGGGATCGAGCGTGCCGAGATGTCCGACGGACCGCTGCTGCAGGATGCGGCGCACGCGGTTGACCACGTCGTGGGAGGTGAGGCCGGCAGGCTTATCGATAATTAGAACGCCATTCATGAGAGGGATTTGGTAATTTGGTAACTGAGTAGTTGTGGAATTGAGCAATTGTGTAATTTGCAGGGCAGCCGCGATCCGGTATTGAGTTTTCAACGGTCCGATGAATGGCCTTTCAGTTCCCCAATTACTCAATTACCAAATTACTCAATTCCTTACTAACTTACCAGACTCCCCATGCTCCCTCTCAAGGACGACCAGCCGCGGTATAGCACTCCGTATATCACCTGGTTCCTGATCGGGCTGAATCTTCTTATTTATTTCTTTCAGGCCACGCTGGATCCGAAGAGTGGTGAAGTGTTTGCGATGCAGTTCGGCGAAGTGCCGGCTCACCTCGCGGCGTTTTTGGAGGGTTCGCACCGCTACACGCTGCCGCAGGTGGTGCTTCCCTTCTTCACGTCGATGTTTCTGCACGGTTCGTGGATGCACGTGATCGGCAACATGTGGTTCCTCTACATCTTCGGCGACAATGTGGAGGACTACCTGGGGCATTTCAAATATCTCGTCTTTTACCTGATGTCTGGCTTGATTGCGATGGCGGCGCAGGTTGCGATTGGTCCGCATTCGAATGTGCCGACGATTGGGGCCAGTGGAGCCATAGCAGGGGTCCTGGGGGCGTATTTCGTTCTGTATCCCCGGGCGCGCGTGTTGACGTGGTTCTTTGTTTTCATCATATACATACCCGCGTGGTTCGTGCTGGGCGAGTGGTTCGTGATGCAGTTTCTCTCTGGCGCTGCCACTCTTTCGATGACGCGAGCGGGGCGTGATCTCGGGGGCGTGGCCTTCTGGGCGCACGTGGGCGGATTCGTGGCGGGGGCGATGATGATCAAGATTCTTCCCGAGCGGCGACAGAGATCGCCGTACGCTTACCGGTAGATTTGCGGATCGGGTCTGGGACCTACAGCCAGAGTGAAAATAAAAGTCAAAGTCATAAATCAAAGGCCCCACCCTCTTTCGCAAGCACCGCGAAAGAAGGATGGGGCATCCGGCACAATCAGACATCACTATTTCTTGGGCCGGGATTCTGGGGGGACCAGGCCGGCTATGCGGTAATAAACCACGAGCTGGCCGTAGTGCTCGCCGGAATGCTCGATGAATCCGTAGGCCATGTCGTAGACGCGGACTTGCTGGTGCGCGAAGGGGTCGACCAGCAGATCGGCCATTCCTTTGTCGCCTTTGGCCTTGATGGCGGCGGCGCCATCGGCGAAGGCTTTCTTCACAAATGCGACAATGTCAGCCTTGGTCTTGAATTGATCGCGCTTGGGATCTTCTTCCGGAGGCATCGCTTTCCCCATGGCAGGATTGGTGAAAAAATAATTCGCATTGGCGGCATGGAGCAGTTGCTCGGCGAAACTGCGCTGGGCGGGAGTGGGCTTGAAATCATATTTGTCCTCTGGAAAATCTTCGGCCATGGCGATCATCTTGCGGCCGACGTCGTTCCAGGTTTCAAGGACAGCTTGAGACGGGCCGACCGCGGGCTTGACGGCGTCTTTCTTCATGGCGTCTTGCGCGTGGGCGGCAGAGACGAAAATTCCGGCCAGGGCGATTGCGGCTAAAGACGATGCGATCTTCATCGATAGTTCCTCTCAGCTTTGATTTTGAGTTGGCGCGGCCATTCTAATCGGACGGGCGAGCGTTGGAAAGGTGAGCCGAAGGCGGCGGCCTAAGTTCATCAACTACAGAGGGCACGAGAATACCGGGTAAACCTGAAATCGCGGAGGGCGCGAGTTGGGCGACCTAGGTGCCGTTGGGGCGCTGGCGAATGAGCGAGAGGAACTCGGAGCGGGTTTCCTCTTCGCTGCGGAAACAGCCCAGCATCGATGACGTGACCGCCGCCGAGTGCTGCTTCTCGACGCCCCGCATCATCATGCATAAGTGGCGCGCTTCGATGACCACGCCGACGCCTTGCGGCTCGATTACTTTCTGGATGGTTTCGGCAATCTGAGTGGTGAGGCGCTCCTGAATTTGAAAGCGGCGGGAAAAAATCTCGATCAGGCGCGGAATCTTGCTCAGCCCAATCACTCGCCCGTTGGGGACGTAGGCGACGTGCACTTTGCCGAAGAACGGCAGCAGGTGATGTTCGCAGAGGCTGAAGACTTCGACGTCTTTCACGATCACCATTTCGTCGTAACTCACTGTAAACAGCGCGCCTTTGAGCATGGCTTCGGGATCTTCGTGGTAGCCCTTGGTGAGAAACTGCATGGCCTTGTGCACGCGCTCGGGGGTGCTGGCGAGGCCCTCGCGGTCGGGGTCTTCGCCCAGGCGTATGAGCGTTTCGCGGACGAGTTCTTCGTAGCTGGCGCTGGTGAGGGTGGTTGGTTCGGTGGCTGGCTTGGTCATTGTGTTTTGGTCTCGATCCTGCGAGCTAGCTTCGGCTGCGGGCCTCGGTTATTTTCGCAACTCTGCCGCTCCCGAGTACTCGAAGGAATTCATCATGGTTTCTTCGATTCTCACTCTTTCCAGATGCGCCTGGAGGAAGCCTCGCTGCAATATTTCGAAGATTTCAACGCACAGATTTTCCGTGGTCGGCACATTTCTGGCGAATTCCTGCAGCGTATTCAAATTCTCCAGATCGTAGCGGGAGAGCACTTCCCTTTCGACAAAGCCGTCGAGATCGACGAGATTGCAGACCATGCCGGTGCGATCGTCGACCGGTCCGCTGACCGTGACTTCCAGGCGGTAGTTGTGGCCGTGTCCGTAAGGATTGTTGCATTTGCCGTAAGTGGTGCGGTTCTCTTCAGCGGACATCGCTTCGCTGTGCAGCCGGTGCGAGGCGGAGAAGAGATACCGGCGAGTGAGGTGGGCTTTCATGAGTCGGCTCTTGGCTTTTGGCTCTTAGCTCTTGGCTTAACCCTCCGAATGTTCTCCATAGACATCGACGAACAGGTCTGGCGTTTCATAAACACGAATGCGGTGCAGTTTGGCCTGCTGCAGCTTGGTTTCGAGCCGCTGCCAGATGGCGATGGCAAGATTCTCCGTTGTCGGAATTTGGGTGAGGAACTCGGGGACTTCCTTGTTCAGGAATCGGTGGTCCATGGCGTCGAGCACTTCGCGGTGCATTACTTCCTTAAGCTGTTTGAGATCGACTACGAAACCGGAGCGGGGATCGACTTCGCCCTTCACCGTGACTTCGAGTGTGTAGTTGTGGCCGTGGCCGTTGGGATTGTTGCACTTGCCGAAGATGCGGCGATTTTCCTCGGGCGTGAAGTCGGGATTGTGATAGTAGTGCGAGGCGGAGAACTCGGCTTTGCGGGTGAGGTAGACCATATGAGAGCAGTTGCCAGTTGTCAGTGCCCAATCGCCGGTGCGGAGCCTTTGTCAGAATACCTGCGGCCCTTCCATGTAAGGTTGCCCTTGGCGTGGGCTCGCTTGGAGCGCAGCAGCAAATAGGCAAACATGGGCATGCCGAATATCACTAACAGATTTGCGCTAAAAGGAAAATGAGCTTTGCGCAAACTAGAGTACAGATGCCAGATGATGACGAGAAAGCTTAGTCCGCTAAGTACAACGGGAGACATAGTGAAAAAGAGATGAGCATGCCCTGTCAGCAACACGCGGAGCACCGTCCAGCCGATAGTGACGAAAGCCACGAAAACGCCCAGCTGTTGTGCCGCGAGTTCGCCGGGCTTGGGGAACAGCAGCGCCAGGTTCTTGGTCCAGCCATCGCGAAGCTGCGGGTAGTTGCGATACATGCGGGTGCGGACGGCGTCGGCGGCGTAGCGGAAACGAATCTTCCGGCCTGAGCGTTTCACGGCACTGGCGAGCGCGACGTCTTCGAGAATGTCCGCGGCGATGGCGGCATGACCGCCCACTGCATCATAAGTGTCGCGGCGGATCAGGATGAATTGACCGTTGGCTGCAGCGGCGGAAGAGAGCGGATCGCTCACTTTCGAAGGAGGATATTGCCGCGCCAGTTCGGCGAAGACGACGGGCAGCGTGGCCATTTCCCAGAAAGTAACAGCAATCTGCTCGGGCGAATAAGAGAGCAACTCTGCACCGTTCTGTACGGCTTCCGCCAACGCCCGCGCGATTGAGCCTGGCTGGTGAACCGTGTCCGCGTCAGTGAACAGCAGCCACTGGCCGCCGGCCTGGCGCGCGCCGGTGACGACGGCGCTGTTCTTGCCGGTCCAGCCCTCGGGCAGCGCGCCGGCTTCGATCACTCGCACATTGGAGAACGATGTGGCAATTTCGCGAGTGCGGTCGGTGGAATGGTCATCGACCACGATGACTTCGAACGCGATTCCGGTTTGGCCGACAATCGATTCCAGGCAGGAGCCGAGGCTGGCTTCTTCGTTGCGCGCGGGAATGATCACGCTCACGACCGGGACTGCGCCGTTGGCCTGGCCTGCGCCAGTTTGGCTCGTGATGGTTTCCGACGCCGCCATAGGTGGAATCTATTATTATAACGGTGTGCGACGCATTGCTCTCCCATCTTGCCTGATTCTTGGCGCGATTGTGCTCTCTGGGCTTACGGCCTGCTATAGCGGTTCGCGACCCCTTCACATTGGTTCCACTGCCCCCGACTTCACCGTGCAAGACGACGAGCGCAAGGTTACGCTCAGCCAGTTTCGCGGGCAGGTGCTGGTGCTGAATTTCTGGGCGACATGGTGTCCGCCGTGCATCGAAGAAACTCCGTCTCTGGTGGTGATGCAGCAGCGCATGAAGGACAAAGGCATCACAGTACTCGCGGTCAGCGTGGACGTTGACGAAAACGCGTACCGGCGGTTCCTGAAGGAGCACGGAGTGAACCTGCTGACGGTGCGGGATCCCGAACAGAAGAGTGCCGGCCTCTACGGCACGTTCAAGTTTCCCGAGACTTACGTGATTGACCGCAACGGCGTAATGCGGCGGAAATTCATTGGCGCGGTGGATTGGACGCAACCGGAGATCACGGACTTCCTGAGCAAACTGTAGGGCACGGCGATTTCACCGCGGTGTCACATGGCACGGAGAAAACCAACTACTTTTGGTTTTCTTCTCTCCGTGCCCCAGTGTTTGCGTGGTGAGACTTATAGTTTCAAATGGCGCAGCCGCAGGGCGTTGGTGATCACCGAGACCGAACTGAAGCTCATGGCGGCGGCGGCCAGGATGGGGCTGAGCAGCCATCCGAAAAAAGGATAGAGAACGCCGGCCGCGATGGGCACTCCAATCGCGTTGTAAACGAAAGCGAAAAAAAGATTCTGGCGGATGTTGCGCATCGTGGCCTGACTCAGTTTGCGGGCGCGCAGAATTCCGATGAGATTGCCTTTCACCAGCGTGACCCCGCCGCTCTCCATGGCGACGTCAGTACCGGTGCCCATGGCGATGCCGACGTCGGCCTGGGCCAGGGCGGGAGCGTCGTTGATGCCGTCGCCGGCCATGGCCACCACTCTTCCCTGCTGCTGCAGTTTGCGGATGACGTCTAATTTTCCCTCGGGCAGGACTTCGGCTTCGAATTCGTCGATGCCCAACTGCTGCGCGATGGTTGCGGCGGCGAAACGATTGTCTCCAGTCAGCATGACGATGCGCAGGCCTTGTTTCTTGAGCTCGCGCACCGCGTCGGGAGTCGAGGGTTTAATGGGATCGGCGAGCGCGAGGTTCCCGGCACACTTGCCGTCGATCGCGATCAGAAGATTGGTCCCGCCCGGTATCGCGGCGTGTAGCACCACAGCATCGGGGCGGGCGAAAGCGCCTACTTCTACCATCAGGGAAACGTTGCCGACGCCAACCTGTCTGCCGTCGACCACTCCGCGAATGCCTTTGCCGACTAAGTAAGAGAACTCTGACGGTTCTGACAGCTTCAGTTTGCGCTCTTTCGCGGCATCGACCACGGCGGCGCCGAGGGGATGTTCGCTGGCGCGCTCCAGGCTCGCAGCTAGGCGCAGCAGTTCGTCGGCGCTTCCCTGCTCCGGCTGAGAGATTCCGTAAAACTTCGGCTTGCCTTCGGTGAGCGTGCCGGTCTTGTCAACGACTAACGTGTCGACCTTTTCCAGAATCTCCAGCGCTTCGGCATTCTTGATCAGAACGCCGGCGTGAGCGCCACGGCCGGTGCCGACCATGATGGCCATGGGAGTGGCCAATCCCAGGGCGCAAGGACAGGCGATGATCAGCACGGCAACCGCGTTCACCAGTGCGTGCGCCAGGCGCGGCTGCGGGCCCAGCGTGAACCACGCTGCAAATGTGATTGCCGCGACGGCTACGACCGCGGGCACAAACCAGGCTGCCACGCGATCGGCCAGCGTCTGGATGGGGGCGCGGCTGCGTTGCGCCTGGCTTACCATTTGCACGATGCGCGCCAGCAAAGTCTCGGAACCGACGCGCTCGGCTCTCATCACGAACGAGCCAGTGCCATTGATGGTGGCTCCGGTCACTTTGCTACTGGCAGTTTTTTCCACGGGCATGGATTCGCCGGTAACCATGGATTCGTCTACGGAGCTGCTGCCTTCGAGGACCACGCCGTCGACCGGGATCTTTTCGCCGGGGCGGACCCGCAGGCGGTCGCCGGGCTGCACGTGCTCCAGCGGAACGTCTTTTTCTGTAACCTCGCCGCTGGGACCCTCGGCGATGAGTCGCGCGATCTTGGGGCTGAGATCCAAGAGTGCGCGAATGGCGGCGCTGGTGCGGCTGCGGGCGCGGAGTTCCATGACTTGGCCCAGCAGGACGAGCGTGGTGATCGCGGCAGCCGCTTCGAAATAAACGTCGGGATAGCCGTCCATGCCGCGCAGAGATAAAGGAAAAATCTGCGGAATGAGCGCGGCCACCAGGCTGTAGACGTAGGCGACTCCTGTGCCCAGGCCGATCAGCGTGAACATGTTCGGGCTGCGGTTGACCAGCGACGTCCAGAAGCGCTGGAAAAATGGCAGGCCGCCCCACAGCACAACCGGCGTGGCCAGGGCTAACTCCAGCAGAGGCAGAGGTAGTCCGGGCAGGGTCGCCGGCAAGCCCATTTTCCAGAACATTCCTCCCATTGCGATCACGAGCAGCGGGGCGGTCAGCCCTGCGCTCGCCCAGAATCTGCGGGTCATGTCGCGCAGTTCGGGATTCTCTTGTTCGGCCGTGGTGACCGTGCGTGGCTCGAGAGCCATGCCGCAGATGGGGCAGGAGCCGGGTTCGGAGCGCACGATTTCCGGATGCATGGGGCAGGTGTATTCGGTGCGCTTGGCGGCAACCGGAAACTCCGGCTCCAGCGCCATGCCACACGACGGGCAGGCTCCGGCCTTCTCTTCGCGAACCTCTGGGCACATGGGACACACGTAGGTGGGCGCTGCCGCCGGAGAAGATGCTGCCGGTTTTGGCGCGGACTGCAGTTCGGCGAGGGGCGCGTGTGCGGATGCGGTTTTCGTAGGCGCCGGCGTCCCCAGGATCACCAATCCGGATTTCACGCTGGCGGCCGGAGCGGCGGGCTTGCTCAGATATCCGTCGGGATCGGCTTTGAATTTTTCCACGCAGGCGGCGCAGCAGAAATAAAACCTCTTCCCTGCATGCTCATGAACGTGTTTCGCCGTGGCGGGGTTCACATTCATGCCGCAGACGGGATCTCTCTCCAGTGCTGGCGCGGGGCCGGATGTGGTGGTTGTGGAGGCTGTCATGTGTGTCGGCTTAGGAATGCGGCAATCGGCGCTTCGGCTAAATCGGAACCTACAGCCCGTCTTCACGGCCCTGGCAGATTGAACGCAGCTCGCTGAAGCCCGAAAGCTGAAGCCCGAAGCCCGCTTTCGCGTGCCCTTTTGATTGCGGATGCTCTATATTGGATTCACCCTAGCGGACGCTGGGCGAGACAACTTCATCATACCGAAAGGCTTACTGCCATGACTTATTTGGATGTCGTATTCCGCTACGGCTCGACGCCCGGCGAGAACGAGTTGCGAGCCATTGATGGAATCCGCGAAGTCTACGGGGTGCGCCAGATTTGGTTCAATGAAAAGGATCGCACGGTGCGGGTGGGGTTCGATGCTTCGCGGCTCACAACCGAGGTTGTGGCGCGGCTGTTGCGGCAGGCCGGCATTGATGTGAGCGAACCGCTGGCGCTGGCTTGATTTGAGCAGTTCCGATTCGTTTGCAGGGAAAAGTCTTAAACCTCAGTGGACACAGAGGATATGCGCTCACGCTAAACCCGGGGAGGGCTGTCCGAAACAGAATGCAAGGGGCGCCCAAGAAAACCTCTGGCCGAAGTTATTCTCCGGAGCGCCCCGTTGCGCGCCACTTCGTCTGGCGTTCTATATTGCACCTATTGTGCCGTCCGCAAGTCATTCATACTAAAGGCCCCGCGGAGTTTTTGCAGGGTAGGATTTGCTCTGCACCGGGCAAGATTTACTTTCGTATCGAGACTCGCGGATCGAGGCTCGCAACAATGGAAACGCGTTTTTTGCTGTAAGCGGGCGCTCTCACGGACTGCAGTTTAGCGGTTTCCAAAACGATATGCGAAGCCGGTGGTCAAGCGCAGATTGTTTTGCACCTGCAACGCACCGGTGGAATTGGCGAAGGTGGTGCGCTGCCAGTCGCCGACGGCCCGGATCGAGAACGGCCCAAAAAGAGAATGCTCGAAACCTCCGCCCGCCGCCAACGAGGGACGCGCCACCCATCCGCCGAGATAGTTTGCGCCACTCACAGGAACTGCGCTGTCGACCCAGCCTGCGCCAGCCATAGCACGAACAAAGACCGAAAGCCTCGGTCGCACGACCGGGTAGAAAGCCGGGCCCGCCAGGAAGCTCAGGAAATTGCCGTTGTATCCCGTCCCGAGCACGTTGCTGGTATGAGCATAGGTGGCGTCGGCGGATACCGCCCAGTGGGTGCTGAATTTGACCAGGCCGTTGGCGTCCAGGCCTCCGAGCGCAACCCGCTGCGACGGCATCGCCATGCTGAGATAGACGTAGCCAACACTGGCTTCAAACGCCGGGCCGGTTGCGCTGGCGGGCGGTTCGTGCACAGCTCTTTGCGCCAGCAGTGGCGCCACCAGCAAGAAAATGCAAGCGCAGATTTTTCGCATAATTCGCCAATCTTGTTGTGAATTCTTGGTGCGTTTTCTGCTGCAGGACTCATGCCAGGCGTGCCCGGTGCGCATGAAATCCTCTACGCTGGCATTTTGCTGATAACAAGGGGGCTTGCCAAGGTAACTTCCGTCATTACCGAGGTTTGGTGGTGGTACCTGGCCGTTGGATGTGGGGTTTGGTCAACAGAAGAGCGGTCTGCGCGGACTAGTTGAAGGCGCGCGGGGAGTCAGCCTTGGGGTCTTTATGGAGAAATGGTGCGCCCTGAGAGATTCGAACTCCCGACCTTCTGGTTCGTAGCCAGACGCTCTATCCAACTGAGCTAAGGGCGCGGATGGTAGTGGCGGGGAAAACCGTAGTTGATTATAGCGAAACTTGCGGGTTCCGGAAAGCGCCGTCCAGCAGACCAAGTTTCAGTTTTAGCCGGATGATCGCCATGGAACGCGGAGATCGTGCCGAGATTCATCTTCGGAGTGCTTTCCGGTTCGTGAGACAGTGAGATTGTATAAGTGCTGTGGCGCGGGCTGAAGCCCGCATTGAGTATGGCGTGGGCGCTGAAGCGCCGCTCTTCCACGAGACTGAGTATCTTCGGAAGTGCGTACCTTCGCGGCATGTTACTGCATACTCTCGTGACAGAGTGTTAACTACATTCGGAACACCGAACTGAATGCATGTATGATTTTCTTGCACGACTTGCGCCGAAATTCTCGGGTTACGGATTGGTAAACTCTGGGCGCGGATTTTTCTGGTAAGCTTCCCTCGACCCTGTTGTTCCCTGTGGTTTTCTGATGGTTGCAGTCTGCCGGAACGTTGCTCTCCGACATAAAACTTAGCCAGCTATATCCGTGGAGCCATGTCCAAGGACTTTCAGCAGGATGTGTCCGTATTGTCGGCGGCCAAACACGGTTTGGTCTATCTCACCGCGAACGACTGGGCGCTCGTCGCGGACAAGGCCGCGCGCGTGAATTTCAAAAAGGGCGCCACTGTGGTGGAGGAAGGCAAACTCAGCAACGGCGTCTACCTGCTGTTGAAAGGAAGCGCGCGAGTCGAACTGCCCCGGCGAGTTACGTTTCCCGCGATTGGTCCGGGGGAAGTTTGCGGCGAGGTCTCGTTTCTCGATGAACTCCCCGCGACCGCGAGTGTGGTCGCGCTGGAACCGGTGGAAGCGTATTTCCTCGACCGGCCTACATTGCAGAGTTTGTTTGAATTGTTTCCCCACCTGGCTTCGCGCTTTTATCGGTCGCTGGCGGCGAATCTGTCGCGGCGGCTTCGAGATCTGATCGCTCCTGCAGTCAGGCCGTCGTCAGCCAAGAACTAGGATGGCTTGAACTGGATCGATTCTTGTCTCGGACCGACGTTCGAGTCGCCCACCCCCCCAGTGGCTTCACGCTGCGGCTTGTTTGTTAAGGGGCAGGAATCGAGAGCGGCAAGGAACCTGATGGACGCAATGAGATGTAGCTTGTGTGCATACCTTTGCAGCTTCTGCCCTGGCTGCGGTTGACAATTGTTGACTAACATGTGCGATATCAATATTTTACGAGTTGTATCATTTTGGAACTCCAGTTGCACACACAGGGCCGGGTTGTTGTGTGGATTGCGCGCCACCTAGTGGGGCAAAACTAGCCCTCGAAGACTCAAGAGTGTTTTCGCCACAGGTTCAGGGAGGAAGTATGAAACGGGTTCTTTTCTTGGCACTACTGACTTTGGCGCTGCCGATGGCGGCGCTTGCGAATGACCAGGTGGACTTCGTGGTTAGTTTGAACGGGACGCTCGGCGGTGACGGCAATCTCGCGCTGATTTCTAACATTACCGACGTGGCTGGGTTTAACGGTGGCGGACTCGTCCAAGGCAGCAATCTGGGCACCCTCAGCTTCTCCACGGGCTCACTGCTGAGTACCTCTGGGAACATTGAAAAATTCGCTGGGGGGGGCAGCTTCACGATCTCCGGAAATGGCCAGGGCGGAATGCCCGATGGGGTTATCTTCAGCGGCATGTTTAAGGGGCCGGTCGAGTTGATCAATATGGGTCGCTACGGTGAAGAGTTGGTGTGCGAATCGTTTGAGGGTTGCAGTCTAACCGGAAAATGGTATACCGGCCAAACAGCGACCGGTGGCATCAACCTACTCATGAACAGCAAAGGCGGTGTGCTGGTTGGGTATGTGTCGCTGCAAACCGGGGTTGTGCCTGAGCCTTCGACTCTTGGCCTGCTGGGGACTGGCCTGCTGGGTCTGGGCGCGCTGGTGCGGCGCAGAATCAAAGGCTGAGACTTCTGAGATTTGGTTAATCCAAAAGCCCCGCTAAATGCGGGGCTTTTTCATTCCAGCCGTTGTGCTCGACCCTTTCGGACCCCACAGATTACCCCGGTAACGCAGCGGGGGGGATTACCGTTGACCCTGCCGCCACCCCAACCTTAAATTTGCCTGCAGGGGGTTTCGATGAAGGATATCCATGAGGTGCTCCGGGCCAAGCAGGCGAAATACGCAGCGCTGGGCAAGCAGATTGAGATGTTGCAGCAGGCTGCCGAAAAGCTGCGCGAAGTAGCTCCCCTGCTCGCCGAGAACGACGACGAGGATAACGCGGTTCTGGCGGAAGTGGACGATCTTACGGGTGGTGATGCGATGGCCGCGAAGGCGGGTGCAGCTTCGAGTGGCGGCGGCAAGTCCGCGCGCCCGGCCGCTCCGCGCTGGCCGTAGACCGCGATTTCCGTTTGGGTTCACTCAAGCCCGCTACATCCAACGCCTGGCGAACCCAACTCCGGTTAAACCAGTCCGGTTGGCCCACGTCCGGTTTACCTGGCAGGGTAAAGCCAGGCCCGCAGAATGGTGACACGCAGTCATGAATCTTCAGGCGTTAATGGTCTCGACCGACGATGCCGCTTCCGAGCTGCTGGGCCGGGTGCTGCCCAATTTTGGCATCGCGGTGGAGCGCTTCAGCGACCCTGAAACTGCTCTGGCGCGACTTCACCAGCAGAAATTTGACGCTCTAGTGCTGGATTTTGACGATCCCGAACTGGCGCGCCAGGTGCACGAGCAGGCTCGAACCCTCGGCTCCGGGAGTTCGCCTCTGACCGTGGCGCTGGTGGCCGACCCCTCGAAAGTTCGCGCGATTCTGAGCGCGGGTTCGCATTTCGTACTTTACAAACCTCTTGCGGAAGGCCAGGCCCGCGCCGGGTTGCGTGCGGCCGCTGCGCTGTTGAATCGCGAGCGGCGGCGTGCAGTGCGGGTTCCGGTGCAGGCGCCCGTCGAACTCACGCTGCCTGACGAACGCAAAATGGAAGGCATTCTGCTCGATCTCAGCGAAACTGGAATGGACGTGCTGACCGCCGAGCCGCAATTTCCGGGAGCCTTGCTCGGGTTCCGATTCGTTTTGCCCGCCGGCGATCTGGAAGTGAAAGCTCACGGTCAAGTGGCGTGGGCAAACCCGAACGGCCAAACGGGAGTGCATTTCATCGATGTCGAAGAATCGGTACGGGCCGAGCTGAAGACATGGCTGCAAAACGCAGTCACCAGCAGCGGCGGCGAGCCCGACGAGGCGGTACCGCATTGCAAACTCAGCGATCTCAGCCTGGGCGGATGCTATGTGGAAAGCGATGCGCCGTTCCCGGAACGCTCCATGGTGGACCTGTGCTTCAAGACCGGCGAGATGGAAGTGCACACCGAAGGCATGGTGCGGGTGGCGCATCCCGGACACGGCATGGGCCTGGAGTTCCCCTCGCGCACACCCGAGCAGCGCGCGCAGGTGGAGAACCTGATCAATTTTCTGCGCAGCTCCGCCGATCGTGCGCCGGAACTTTATGTCTCGCCGCGCGCTCTGGTCGCGGATCTCACGCAGTTTGAACATTCTGAAGTCCTCGGAGAGTCCTCCGAGGAAATGGAAGACCCCCTGCTCGAACTGGTTCGCCGCGGAACGACTCTGCAGCAGGATGAGTTTGTGACCGAACTGCGCCGCCAGCGGTCGCCGGAAGAAGCTTCGGTTTAAGCGCTCACTCAGAATTCCAATCGCCTTCTGATATTGTTTACCCTCGCTTGCAAGTTCTCTTTTAATTCCCAGACGTTGCCAGCAACGTCTCTACGGTAAGGCCTCTAGCGGACAGAAGCCTCCCGCGGAAGTTTGCTGGCGGAACTTTGCAGGCAAGAATCGCTTTGGGCAGATGGAGGCAGCGAGAGGGTGCGCGGGAGCGAGAGGCTTCGGCAGCGATGCAGTTGCGAAGCGCCGAAGAACCCGAACCCCGTCTCAGGCGCGGGCTCTTCGACCTTCGTGGTCTGTACCACCCCAGTGCGAGAAAAGTATTCCATCTGCGTTGCGCGATGATTTCAGCCATGTTAAATCTCGGTTAAATATAGACTCGAAGCGGTGGGAAACTTTCCCGGCAAAGCGATCGCAATTTAAGGTGAAATTCTGGCAACGAACCAGACAATTCATGCGCCAGCAAAGATTTTACCTTCAGGGATGAAGCCTGGCGGCGAGAAGCTGCATCTTTTGTGGTTGCCTCTGCTCGCAATTTCCGCGGCGGCCTTCGCAGCCGAGGTTCCTTTCTTTTTTTTGGGCACGCCTTCCGGCCACGACGTGGAGTTTCATCTGTATTCGTGGCTCGAAGTGCTTGCGCAGTGGAAGCAAGGCATCGTGTATCCGCGTTGGGCTGCGTTGGCGCACTTTGGCTATGGTGAGCCGCGGTTTATTTTTTATCCTCCGGCTTCGTGGGCGATCGGCGCGGCGCTGAGTGCGATTTTTCCCTGGACGCTGGTTTCCTGCATTTACATCTGGATGGTGCTGGTGGCCGCGGGGATTTCGATGTTCCTGCTGGTGAGGCAGTGGCTGCCGCAGCGCAACGCCATCTTCGCGGCAGCGTTTTACGCGGTCAATCCCTACCATCTGGTCATCGTTTATTGGCGCAGCGCTTTTGCCGAGTTGCTGGCCAGTTGCGTGTTGCCGCTCTTTTTGCTGGTATTGCTTAAAGCTGCGGACGGCAAAGGGCGCGTGATCGTTCCTCTCGCATTGTTGCTGGCAGCGGCCTGGCTGATCAACGCGCCTGCGGCGGTGATGATTCATTATTCGTTTTTCCTGCTGATCGCGGTGCTGGCCTGGCAGCGGCGAAGGCCACAGCTTTTGCTCGTGGGCGGCGCGGCCGTCGCGCTCGGCGCCGGCCTGGCAGCTTTTTATTTGATGCCGGCAATGTACGAACAACGATGGGTGAACATTGCGGAAGCAATTTCTGCCGGCTCGCGGCCACTCGACAATTTTCTTTTTATTCACACCACCGATGCCGAGCACGATGCCTTCAACCATCTCATCTCTTGGCTGGCGGTCGCGGAAATTGGTTTGGTGTTGATCGCGGCCTGGACCGCCAAGACGCTGCGGAAGAATAATCGCGAACTCTGGAATACTCTCGCAGTCTGGGCAGGGGTGTGCGGGGTTCTGTTATTTCCGGTGTCAGCTCTGTTGTGGAACTTCGCGCCGAAACTGCGGTTCATGCAGTTTCCCTGGCGCTGGCTGCTGTGCCTGAGCTTCATTCTTTCGTTGTTCGTGGCGTTCGGGCTGCGGCGTTGGACGACGCGCGCGCTGGTTTGTGTTGCGATGCTATTGCTCATCGTTTTCAGCTGGCATCATTTTCAGCCGCCGTGGTGGGACACGTCCAGCGATCTCCGCGAAATGCAGGACAACATGTTGCCGGACAACATGGGTGCCGCGGCCGGCTACGAGGGCACCGACGAATATGCGCCTGCCGGGGCAGACCCTTCGGCCGCAAATAAAGATAAACAGGCGCGGCGCGTGACTGTCGACGGGCTCGAGCACGCGGCGATTCACGTGTTGCAGTGGGATGCCGAATCGAAGCGGTTCACGGCGGAGATGTCCGCTCCGGCGCGCCTGGCCTTGCATTTATTCAACTACCCGGCGTGGAAGGTTGAGGTGAACGGGCGCGTGGTTCAGGCCGGCACGCGGGAGGGGACGGGGCAGATGCTGGTCCCGGTCGAGGCTGGGGCGAATGAAGTGCAAATTACCTTCGCGAGAACCCGGGATCGCAAGGTGGGCGGTTGGATTTCTCTGATCACTGCATTGTCGACGATGTTCTGGATTGCTGCGGCAAAAGCACGACGTCGGACCTCAGATCTCTGCCCTCAGCCCGTCGTGTTTGAGGTCTGAGGTCCGAGGTCGCGTTCACTTTTTGGTCCTATACGTCATGCGGCGAATTCTGATTGCGACTTCGAACCCGGGCAAGCTGCGCGACTTTGCGGGCGCGGCGGCGCGGCATGGAGTTGAAATCGCGGGGGTTCCGGGCTTCGCTTCCTTGGCCGCAGTCGTCGAGGACGGAGACAGTTTCGAGGCCAACGCGCGGAAGAAAGCCGAAGGCTATAGTCGCCACGTCCCCGGAGAAATTGTGGTGGCGGACGATTCTGGCCTGGAGGTGGATGCGCTGAACGGCGCTCCCGGTGTGCATTCTGCCCGCTACGCCGCGCCCGAACTGCTTGGAGCCGAGCCGCACGAGGCTGAAGTTAACACTGATGACGATGCCAATAACGCGCGCGTGTTGCGGGAACTCAAGGGCATTCCTCGGGAAAGACGAACGGCAAGATTCGTCTGTGTTCTCGCCGCGGCGCGCGACGGTAAAACTCTAGCGACCTTTCGCGGCTCGGTTGAAGGAATTATTCTTGACGTTCCCCGGGGCGCGAATGGTTTCGGATACGATCCGCTGTTTTATTTTCCACAGATTCAGAAGACGTTCGCGGAACTTAGTGCCGAAGAGAAATCCGAGTACAGCCATCGCGGCGCGGCGCTCCGGCGGTTTTTGGAGTGGTGCGAGAGGTCTTCGCGGTGAACTCAAACTGAGTTGGGTTATCGATTGAGGCGATACAATTGTCCGTATGGGCTGGACCTTATTCAGTTGTGCCTGGATCATCATTCTCGCGTGGTATCTTGCCAACGCATTCCAGAGGATCGCGGAGCTTGAGAAACGGGTCGACGATCTGGATGGCAAGAAAAAATAGAAGGGCTGCCGTCATCGGGCTTGGAGCATCGGGCTCGACAATCCCAGGGCTGCAGAGGAAATGTGTCGAATACAACCGCGCAAGGTCAGAACTACCACGACGAGCTTCCTTGACTTCGCTTCTCTCGCCGCCGGATAATGAAAAGTTATTTTGCCGCTGTCGAACGAATAAGCGGAAGCGACACCGATTCGTCATCAATATCAGTAGAAACTCATAAGGAGCGATGCGTGGCGTCAGCCAGTTCTACTGCTCCAGGTCAAGCGGTAAGCCAAGCTGTGAAGCACGGCGTGGCGCCCTTGCGCGCCGGTCAGGGCTTTTCGTTTGTATTGCGACGACTGCATTCCCTATCGGGGATTGTTCCGGTGGGCGCGTTTCTGTTCGAGCACATTCTGATTTCCAACTCCACCGCCATCACCGGGCCTGACGCCTACGCCCGCCAGGTGAGTTTTCTGGCGAACCTTCCGCTGGTCTTCTTCCTGGAATTGTTTGGCATCTGGCTGCCGATTGCATTTCACGCGCTCTACGGGTTTTACATCTGGTATCGCGGGGATGGAAATGTGGGCGAATATCCCTGGACGGGCAACTGGATGTACACCGCGCAGCGCTGGACCGGCGGCATCGCGTTCGTCTACATCCTGTGGCACACCTACACGATGCGATTTACTGGCGTCGACCTGCACGACGTTCCCAGCGCATCGTTCGGCAAAGTGCAGGCGGAAGTGCTGCAGCCCGCCCTATTCATTTTTTACGTGGTGGGACTGGTCGCGGCTTCGTGGCACTTCGCCTATGGCATCTGGCTGTTCTGCGCGAAGTGGGGCATCGTGTCCGGAGATAAGGCGCAGAAGCGCTTTCTGGCAGTGTGTGTGGGATTGTTTTTTCTGTTGAGCGGCGTGGGACTGGCCAGCCTGGCTACGTTCCGGTCACGTCCGCAGCAACTAACCGAGCCGGGCATAACCACTCTGAACCACGGTGGCGATCTGAAGACCGAGTGAACACGGAATCGAAACAAGATGGCAGCTCCTAAAATTATTGTGGTGGGCGGCGGACTGGCGGGATTGTCGGCGGTGATCAAGATCGCCGAGATGGGAGGAGCGGTTGATCTGTTCTCCATCGTTCCGGTGAAGCGGTCGCACTCGGTATGCGCGCAGGGCGGAATCAACGCGGCCAAAAATCTGAAAGGCGAGGGTGATTCGACCTGGCAGCATTTTGACGACACGGTTTACGGCGGCGACTTTCTCGGCAACCAGCCTCCGATCAAAGACATGTGCGAGGCTGCGCCCGGCATTATCGATCTGCTCGACCGCATGGGCGTCCCCTTCAATCGCACGCCGGAAGGTCTGCTCGATTTTCGCCGTTTTGGCGGAACTTTGTATAACCGTACCGCGTTCGCCGGCGCGACCACGGGCCAGCAGTTGCTCTACGCTCTTGACGAACAAGTCCGGCGTTACGAGTCTGAAGGCAAAGTAAAGAAATACGAGCACTGGGAGTTTCTCTCCGCTGTGCTCGACGGGAACAAAGTTTGCCGCGGCATCTGCGCCATGGACCTGCGTTCGATGGAAGTGCGAACCTTCCCGGCCGACGCCATTGTCATCGCGACCGGCGGTAACGGCGCCATCTTCGGCAAGTCGACGAATTCGGTGGTGTGTACGGGTTCGGCCCAATCGGCGCTTTACCAGCAAGGCTGTCACTACGCCAACGGCGAATTCATTCAGGTGCATCCCACCTGCATACCGGGCGAAGACAAGCTTCGGTTGATGTCGGAATCGGCGCGCGGCGAAGGCGGGCGCGTGTGGGTGCCGAAAACGGCTGGGGATAAACGTGATCCGAAGTCGATTCCCGAGGTTGAGCGCTGGTATTTTCTCGAAGAGTGGTATCCCAAGTACGGCAACCTGGTGCCGCGCGACATCGCCACGCGGGCTATTTTCAAGGTAGTGTTCGAGCACAACCTCGGCATCGACGGCAAGCCGATGGTCTATCTCGACCTTACCCACATCGACCGCAAGATTCTCGACCGCAAACTGGAAGGCATTCTCGAAATCTACGAAAAGTTTGTGGGCGATGATCCGCGCGACACGCCGATGAAGATTTTCCCCGGCATGCACTATACGATGGGCGGTCTGTGGGTGGACTTCAAGCAGGCTACGAACATTCCTGGCATCTTCGCGGCGGGCGAGTGCGAATATCAATATCACGGGGCGAACCGGCTGGGCGCGAATTCGCTGGTCTCCTGCATCTATGGCGGAGGCATTGCAGGGCCGAACGCCGTGAAGTACGCGCGGGGGCTGCAGGCCCTGGCTGATGGCAACGGCTGCTTTGCAGCCGAGAAGAAAAAACAGGAAGAGAGCAATGCCCTGCTGATGAATAACCAGGGCACGGAGAATCCGTTCCGGCTGTGGCGCGAACTGGGCGAACTGATGACCAAAGATTGCACCGTCATTCGCTACAACAAGAATTTGCAGCAGACAGATGCGAAGCTGGTGGAGATGCTGGAACGCTTCCGCAAGGTGAACCTGAGCGACCGTACCCAGTGGGCGAATACGAGCGTGGTCTTTACTCGCCAGCTTTACAACATGCTGCAGTTGTCGCGCGTGATCGCGCAGGGCGCGCGGTTGCGCGATGAATCGCGCGGGGCGCACTACAAGCCGGACTTCCCCGAGCGCGACGACAAGAATTTCCTGAAGACGACGAAAGCATATTTCGCGCCGGATGCGGATGAGCCGAAATTTGAGTTCGAGCCGGTGGACACGTCGCTGATTCCGCCGCGGGCGAGGAAATACTGACACAGAGGTCTTATAGGATGGTCGCTGTTCGCACATTCATCGCGATGAGCCTGGCGGTCGTCCTTTCCTCGCACGTTGCGCTGGCGCAGCAGTCTCTAGGGACTAAGGAGAGAGCTGCCGCCGATGCTGTTGCGCAGTTGATAGCAAGATCCCGTGCGCAGAACGAACTTCCAAAACTGCGGAGGATCAAGGATGGTCATTTGCAAGCAGAGGCATGCCGCCGAGCAAAGCATGGCGACAAATCTGTCGGGAATAGCACCGGAATAGGTCCTCCCGAGAAAGTCGGCATGCTATCGGCAATTTGGTATTCGACTCTCGACCCTGATCAGCCGCCACCGGAACTGCTGGATTGGGCAAAAGGACCAGGACAGCAGTATGAACAACCTCATCGCTTCGCGGTCGGCGTATGCCTTGTTATCGCTTCGGAGCAGCGTTACTGGATTGTCGTTGGAACTTATATGAGCGCCATCAAATCGATACTGAATATACCTACTTGGGGTTGATTAGGGGCTGAAGGCTAATGGCTGATCGATCCGTCATCATCAAAATCAAGCGTCAAGCGACTCCCACTTCCAAGTCGCACTGGGAGGAGTTCGAGCTTGTCTACCATCCGGGCATGAACGTGATCTCCTGCCTGATGGAGATCGCCGCCAACCCGGTCACCCGCGACGGGAAAGCGACCACGCCCATCACTTACGATTCGAATTGCCTGGAAGAAGTCTGCGGCTCCTGCGCCATGCTGATCAACGGACGCGCCCGCATGGCCTGTTCTGCCTTGATTGACAATCTCGAACAGCCGGTTCGGCTCGAACCGTTTTCCAAGTTTCCTGTGGTTCGCGACCTGGCTACCGACCGCAGCGTGATCTTCGAAAATCTCAAAGCCGTCAAAGCCTGGGTTCCGATCGACGGCACTTACGACCTTGGCCCCGGCCCACGCATGTCGGCGGAAGAGCAGGAAGTGGCGTATCCGATTTCCCGCTGTATTTCCTGCTGCTGCTGTATGGAAGCCTGCCCGCAGTTCAACGAAGACACCGGGTTCGTGGGTGCGGCCACCATCGCGCAGGTGCGGCTGTTTAACACGCATCCTACGGGCCAGGCGCTGAAACGCGAACGACTGGCGGCCCTGATGGGCGATGGCGGCATCCAGGAATGCGGTTACGCGCAGAACTGCATCGAGGTTTGCCCCAAGGACATCCCGCTGACCAGGGCCATTTCCGAAGTGAGCGGCGAAGTGATGAAACAGGCCATCGGTGACCTTTTCCGGCGCTGATTTGCGTCACTTTATGCGTTCCGGGACCTGTTTTTTCGATCACAATGACGCCAAACTACTGTCCGCACAGCACATAACCTGCATCTAACCCAACTCGCGGGATGGCCCTCCGCATGCCACTTGTAGGGTGTGTCCCACGGCGTTACGAGTGGGCTAGTAACCAGTAGTAACCAGATTTTGGGGTATGGATTTTGGTACGGCGGTAACGGCTCGAAGGCAGTATCTGGTTTGACGGCTTGACACGGTAAGGTAGAATGTCCGCCAGTCGTGCGCCAGCTGTACCGGAAACTTGAGACCACTTCGTTGAGACGAAAAACACAATTCTGGCTGGGTGTTGCCTGTTTGGCAGGCCTGTGCAGCCCGCTGTTTGCTGCCAGTCCCACCAACCTGCATCGCAGCGTGCATCGACGGCGGCAGGTTCGTTCGTTGCGCTGGAACCCGATGTTCCGGCCGTCTCATCAGTCACTGCTGGTGCAGAATGCAGAAATCGACCGGCTGGAACTGCCCCGCATCCAGGACGACAGAGAACTTGAACAACTGAAAGCAATTGAGGCTCTGGTGCCAATCCGCACCAGCGAGTCGCTGCGCTTCGATCCGCGGCTGGATCCTACGCGGCGCTTTAGCCGTCCCTGGACGCGCGACTTTACCGAAGACATCGCACAGGCTTATTACCACCGCTTTCATCAACAGATTCAGGTCAATTCGGCCGTGCGTACGGTGAAGGTGCAGAAAAAACTGCGGCGCCACAATCGCAACGCCGCTCCCGCCGACGGCGATACGGCTTCTTCGCATCTGGCAGGCGTCACCGTGGACCTGCAACGCCGTGGCATGAGCAAGGAACAAATCCGCTGGATGGAACACTACCTGTTCTACATGAAGGCCCTGGGCCTGGTGGAACCCGAAGAAGAGCGCCACCAGTGGGTGTTCCACATCATGGTTTCGGGCCACTATTCGGAATGGCGCGAGACCCAAAGTATTGTGCCGCTGGAACGGGTGGACCGTCCCGAGAACGGCCGCCTCGACAGGAACTATCCTGCGACCGAGAGCGACGAGAACCCGCTTCTGGATCTGCAGATCACGGCGCTCTCGCTTCCCCAGTAATCCATCACATAATCAATCCCAAGGCATATCGGCCACGATTCCCGCGAGCTTTCGGCGTGCTCTAATGGACGGATGATCGTCCTGATGGCCGGCCTTCCCGGCACGGGCAAGACCACGCTGGCGCGAGAACTGGCCGCGCGAACCTCCGGCCGCGTGCTTAACAAAGACGAAGTGCGCCCTGCCATCTTTTCCGCGGAAGAGATCGAGTACTCTTCGCGGCAGGACGATTTCTGCCTTGAACTGATGCTACAGATCGCGGACTACCTTTTGCGGCGGGACCGCACGCGCATTATTTTTCTCGACGGCCGTCCGTTCTCGCGCCGCTATCAAATCGACAATGTTCTCGCTGCGGCCGCTTCCCTCCACCAGCCCTGGCGGATCCTAGAATGCAGATGTTCAGAAGTGACTGTGCGGCACCGCCTGGAGGAGCAAGTCGCCGTTGGAGAACATCCGGCGGCCAACCGCGATTTCCAGCTTTATCTCGATGTGCAATCCCGCTTCGAAGCTATCACTCTGCCGAAAACCCTTATCGACACGGACCGGCCGCTGGAAGAGTGCGTCGTGCGGGCGCTCGACGCCCTGCGCTGAACCTTCCTATCGAGTCGCCGCTGCCTATACAATCGATGAACTTGTCCGTTTACAAGCAACGAAACCTTATGATTCGACTCCGAGCTCTGCTGTTTTGCATCGTACTTATTCCTGCTTCGCTGCTCCGCGGCCAAAGCGCACCCGAGGCGCCGGTCAGCCCGAAGGCTCATGCCATTCAGGATTCCGCCCTCGTTATCGACACTCACGCCGACACGCCGCAGCGTTTCCTCGATGAGAATTTCGATCTCGGCTCGACCGACCCCAATGACATTGGCCACATCAGCCTTGACAAGGCCCGGCGCGGCAACCTGGGCGCTGAATTCTTTTCCATCTGGGTCGATCCTGAAACCAACCAGGGCCATTTCGCGCGCCACACCTTCGACCTGATCGACTCGGTTTACGAGCAGGCAGCGCGCCATCCCGACCGCATGATGATGGCGTTCTCCGTGGCCGACATCGAGCGCGCGCACAAAGAGCACAAGCTCGGCGCGCTCATGGGCATTGAAGGCGGCCACTCCATCGAGAACGACATGCATTTGCTGCGCGACTACTACCGCCTCGGCGTGCGTTACATGACCCTGAGCTGGTCCAACACCAACGAGTGGGCGGACTCCTCGGGCGACATCAACGATTCCAAGGTGCAACATCACAACGGGCTCACCGACTTCGGCAAACAGGTCGTGCTGGAGATGAACCGCCTCGGGATGATGGTCGACATTTCTCACGTCGCTGACAAAACTTTCTGGGATGCCATTGCCACCACCAAGGCTCCGGTGATCGCTTCGCACTCATCGGCGCGGGCGCTCACCAGCGCACCCCGCAACATGACCGACGAAATGCTGCAGGCCGTCGCCAAGAACGACGGAGTGGTGCAAGTCAACTTCTTTAACGGCTTCATTGACGAGAGCTTTCTCAACGCCGCCAAAGACCAGTCAGAGGCCCAGGCCGCCGCTGTCGCTGCCTACCTCGCTCAGCGCAAGGCTGAAGGCAAGCCGGTCAACTACATCGAAGTCGACCGCATTGAGCGCGAGTGGATGGCCAAGATTCCGCGCCCGCCTCTGAAGTCGCTCATTGATCACATTGACCACATCGCGAAAGTTGCCGGAGTCGACCACGTGGGCCTGGGATCTGATTTCGACGGAGTGAGCGGGGCCACGCCGCAGGGCATCGATTCCGCGGCGGACCTGCCCAAGATCACGCAGGCCCTGCTAGACCGCGGCTACAGCGCCGCCGATATCAAGAAGATTCTCGGCGAGAATTTGCTGCGCGTGTTCGGTGAGGTGGAACGCATAAGCCGCGAAATGCAGGCGGACAATCCGACCGCCGACCGCGTTGCGAAATGAACCGCGAAACGCCATCGGCAACCAACATCCACGTCCACTGTCGTACAATGCAACGTTGCCCTCAGTACCATGCACAACCTCCCGATTGAAGGAGTTTCCATGCGAAGGAGTTCCTTGCGTACGATGTTCGCCGTTCTGATTTCGATTGCGTTGGTGGCTCTTGCCCCGGTGCAAGCCAGTTCGGGAACCCAGGCCACGCCGGCGGCAAAGCCCAGCACCGCAGCCAAGCCCGCCGCGGCGACGAAGCCTGTGGTTCATCACCCCACTGCTGCCGGTACCGGCGCCGTGATTGATACCACCGTGGGTAAGCTGAATTGCACTCTGTTCCCCGACAAAGCTCCCATCGGCGTTGCGAACTTCATCGGCCTGGCCAACGGCACGCGCGACTGGAAAAATCCCGTCAGTGGCGCCACCAAACACGGCGTACCGCTCTATGATGGCACCATTTTTCACCGCGTGATTCCCGGCTTCATGATTCAGGGCGGCGATCCCGCAGGCAACGGTAGCGGCGATCCGGGCTACAAATTCAAGAACGAAGTTTCCTCCGATCTTCTGTTCGACAAGCCGGGCCGCCTGGCGTACGCCAACTCCGGCCCCGACACCAACGGCTCGCAGTTTTTCATCACGGAAGTTGCCACGCCGCATCTCAACGGCAACTACACCATCTTCGGCCAGTGCGACGAGGCCGCCGTCACCCTGGTGAAACAGATTGCGCGCATGGCTCGCGATCCCACCGACGATAAGCCATTCCGCCCGGTGAGAATTGTGCACATTAGCATTAGCCGCCCCGGAGCCACGCCCGGCGCGGCCAAGCCCGCTACCGCGCCAGCAAAGAAGCCAGCAGCAACGCCGGCCCCGAAGCCCGACTCAACCGCCAAACCGGGCGCAGGGAGTTAAAACCACAAGCCCGAACTGAAGCCCGAAAGCCGAAGCCCGAAGCCCGATTACGACCGCACTTGAAAGGACCTTATGACCCGCCAACCCGGACTCTACGCCACTTTTGAAACCAGCGAAGGCAACATCGTCTGCCGCCTCTTCGAAAAGGATGCACCGAAGACCGTCGCCAACTTCACCGAACTCGCCGAAGGCAAGCGCGAGTGGACGCATCCTTCGACTCGCAAGAAATCCAAAGACCGCCTCTACGACGGAACGATTTTTCATCGCGTGATCCCCGACTTCATGGTGCAGGGCGGCGATCCGCAAGGCACCGGCATGGGCGGTCCCGGCTACCAGTTCGAAGACGAAACCAAAGGCTCGCCGCACAAATTCGACAAGCCCGGCAAACTGGCCATGGCGAACGCCGGCCCTAACACGAACGGCTCGCAGTTTTTCATCACGACGGTCCCGACCACGTGGCTCACCGGGAAGCACACGATTTTTGGCGAGGTGGTCGAGGGTCAGGATGTCGCGGAAAAGATCACGCGAGTTCCGCAGAATCGCCAAAACAAACCGAACAAGGATGTGGTGCTGAAGAAGGTGACGATCGAGAAGGTGTAGGGGTCAGCTCGGCGACTGTTTGCGGTCTCGCGATCGACGTCCTTAGGTCGACCGTGAGCGCTACGCTCCAATCACGCCGCACAACTCCTTCACCGCCGCAGCGCTCTTATCCAGCCCAGCCTTCTCTTCAGCAGTCAGTTTGATCTCGATGATCTGCTCGATTCCCTTCGCGCCCAGCTTTACCGGCACGCCCACGTAGAGGCCGTTAATTCCGTATTCGCCCTGCAAATACGCGGCGCAGGGCAGGATTTTCTTTTTGTCTTTGAGGATCGCCTCCACCATTTCGGTGACGGCGGCCGACGGCGCGTAGTAGGCCGAGCCGGTCTTCAAATACTTCACGATCTCGGCGCCGCCGTCGCGGGTGCGCTGCACCAAAGCTTCGAGCTTCGACCTCTCGATCAACTCCGTGATCGGAATGCCGGCCACTGTCGAATAGCGCGGCAGAGGAACCATGGTGTCGCCGTGGCCCCCGAGCACGAACGCGGTCACGTTCTCGACGCTCACTTTTAACTCGTCGGCGATGAAGGCGCGGAAGCGAGCTGAGTCGAGCACTCCAGCCATGCCAATTACGCGCTCACGCGGAAATCCGCTCAGCTTGTAGGCCGCCTGCGCCATGGCGTCCAGCGGGTTGGAAACGATAATGAGAATGCACTTAGGCGAATGTTTCACGACCTCGCCGACGACTGCCTTCATAATGTTGTAGTTGGTGTTGAGCAGGTCGTCGCGGCTCATGCCCGGCTTGCGTGGGATGCCGGCCGTGATGACAACGATGTCGGAGTTCGAGGTGTCTTTATAATCGTTGGTGCCAGTAATGTAGGAATCGCGCTTCTCGATAGGCATGGCTTCAAGCAAGTCGAGTCCTTTGCCCTGCGGCACGCCTTCGATGATGTCGATGAGTACGACGTCGGCCAATTCTTTCGAGGCGATCCAATGAGCCGCCGTCGCGCCCACGTTGCCGGAACCTACGATCGTTACTTTCTTACGCATAATGAGTCCTTTCGTATGAAGTAATCAGCAATTAGCAGTCGGCGTTCAGCAACCGCAGCAGATCGGCGCCGCCGGCGAGACAGATTCCTCGCTTCGCTCGGAATGACAAACGCCTGCAGGCTGAATGCCGAATGCTGATTGCGGAGTGTCAAGCGCCAAGTGCCAAGTGCTAAATGCCAAGAGCTAATTCCTGTCCGCCAAGTGCGGCCTCACACCAGCACCGCCGCGCCCATGTTCTCGATAATATGTCCCGCAAACTCGCTGGTTTTGACTTTGGTCGCACCCGGCATCAGGCGCTCGAAGTCGTATGTGACTTTCTTCTGTTCGATGGTGCTCTCCAACCCGCGCTCGATCAAATCGGCAGCCTCGTTCCAGCCCAGGTGGCGGAACATCATCACGCCCGACAAAATCACCGAGCCGGGATTGATCACATCTTTGTCGGCGTACTTGGGAGCTGTTCCGTGGGTTGCCTCGAAGATGGCATAGCCGTCTCCGATATTTGCCCCGGGAGCGATTCCCAATCCGCCCACCTGCGCCGCGCAGGCATCGGAAATGTAGTCGCCGTTCAGATTGGGGCAAGCCAACACCGAATATTCGTCCGCCCGCGTCACCACCTGCTGGAAGATCGAATCAGCGATGCGGTCGTTAATCATGACTTTCTTTTTCCATGCGCCCTTGCCATGCGTGGCATAGATGCTGTCGAGCACCTGCTGGACTTCCTTCTCCACGGCTTGACGAAATACCGGTGGAGCGAATTCCATGCCGGGCTCGACCAGTGCCGCATTCTTCGCGACCGTCAGATTTGCGTTCTTGTCTTTATTGTCGACAATCCAGCTCTCGCGCTCGGTCACCACCTGCCCGCGAAATTCTTCGGTCGCCAGTTCATATCCCCATTTGCGGAAAGCGCCCTCGGTAAACTTCTGGATGTTTCCCTTGTGCACCAGCGTCACGCTCTTGCGCCCCGACTCCAGCGCATGCTTGATGGCCATTCGCACCAGTCGCTTGGTTCCCGTCACCGAAATCGGTTTGATGCCCACGCCGGAATCCAGCCGAACCTGCTTCTTGCCGCCCTTGAGCATGTCCTTGTTGAGGAATTCGATCAGCCGGGCGCAGTCGGGAGTTCCCTGCTCCCACTCGATGCCGGCGTAGACGTCTTCGGTATTTTCGCGGAAGATGACGATATCCATGCGTTCAGGATGCTTCACCGGCGAGGGCACGCCCTTGTAATACTTAACCGGGCGCACGCAACAATAGAGATCAAGAATCTGACGCAGAGCCACGTTCAGCGAACGAATCCCACCGCCCACCGGCGTGGTCAGCGGGCCCTTGATGGCAACGCGAAATTCGCGAATTGCGTCGACTGTATCGTCCGGCAGCCAGTTGTCGAACTTGGCCTTCGCTTTCTCTCCCGCGAAAACTTCATACCACGCCACGCGCCGCTTGCCTTTGTAGGCTTTCTCCACCGCGGCGTTGAACACGCGCAGCGACGCCTTCCAGATGTCGCGACCGGTCCCGTCGCCCTCGATAAAAGGGATCACCGGATTAGCCGGAACATCGTACTTCCCTGCCGCATAACCGATCTTCTTTCCGTCTGCCGGTACTGCCACTCCGTTATAAGTGCCCGCCATCTTTCTCCTCCAATACGGTCGCCAATGATATCTGTGGGAAAACTCCTAATTATAGAGAATTCGCCGGGAAGCCGATAGCGACATTCCTGACTTGTCGGGAGCCGAGTGTCGATTAGGGAAACAGCACTCTGAGACTCAGAGCTCCTAAGCCCCTCGGGAGGCGTTTTGCGCTCAGATTCGGATGCGCTGGAACTGGCTGCGACGAGAATCTGGAAGCGGGACTATAGTCAGTTGTAGCAAGCCAATCGGTCGGTTGGGGACCCATGAGATCCGCGCTTATCGTGATGATCCTGGCAGTATCCGCATTTGGTCAGCAAGCCTCGGGTGCTCGGGCCGCAGCCTGCGGTCCGAAGAGTACCAGCTTCACCGTGAAGCTCGACGAATCCCAACACACGCTCGCGCAACTTGAGCCCGGCAAGGCGCTGGTTTACTTCGTCCAGGACATCGGCGAGGTAAACTGCTTCGGAAGCTGCCTGACAACGAAGATGGGGCTGGACGGAGCATGGGTGGGAGCCAACCAGCGCAACTCCTATTTTTCCCTGTCCGTAGTGCCGGGTGAGCATCATGTGTGTGCGAACCCGCAATCCCACGTGGGGTGGATAAGTCGACGAGTGGCTCTGGCGCATTTCACGGCGGAAGCGGGGAAGGTCTACTATTTCCGAACGCGAGGCTTTATGGCCGAGAATCAAATATTTTTCGACCTTGATCCAATCGATAGTGACCAGGCCATGTACTTTATTTCTTCCTATCCCCTGAGTGTGTCACACGCGAAACCATGAAGTGTTGAGGCCCCGCGTTGTGCGCGAGTACGCTCCCTAGCGCTCACCATCGCCGCGTGCCAAATGTCTTGCGTACCCCGACGGTTGCATAGCGTCCCCAGGGGCCGTTGTTGCCCAGATCGGCCACGCCCAGATTGGTGTCGCGTGCGCCCAGGCGGTCGAACAGAAAGTGCTGGGTCACGCGGAATTCGAATCCCTTCCCGGCGTAGATCGCCGCTCCCCACGAATGCTCGATGCCGATGGCGTCGAACGACCACGTGTAGAGTGTTTGCGGAAGATTCTTGCCAAACAGGAACGCCGGCGATCCAAACAACATGAACCGCCGCAGTTGCCCGCGCCCGAACGGACGCACCTCCAGCGTTCCAGAGAGCATGTAGCGCGCGAACATGCTGCACGGCGCGTTCACGCCGCCATATTTTCCCGCCGTGGCGGCGCACAGGTTGGGATCAATCTCGTTGTGGGGCGGCGCCAGGTCGAATTGCGCCCAGCCCCAAAGCATGTCGCGGGGAAAGAACATGCGATCGCCGCCCGCGTCCAGGCGCGTTTCGCTTGCGGGCGGCGGTGAAGTCTGCGCCCTCCCCAAAACTGCCATCAGTACGGGAAATGCCAGAATCCACACCAGTTTCTTCATTACCCCTCCGGAATTATGAGCCCGCATTATCAGGCTCGGGCCTTTCTGATCCGAGCAATCATTCACCGTAAACGATTACGCCAGGCCCGCGTTGCGCTGGCCTAGTTCCGTGACCTGCTACATCCAGTTGCAAGAGCGGAACATTGTAACCCGCCCTCGGCCAAGCAAGGGTGTTGCCCTCTGGTTACTTGTCTGGGAAGCGGTTCCGCGGTGCAATTGATCATTCCAGGTCGTTATAGGCCAAGGTCGTTATAGGGTTGTAGGGGAGGAACGCATGGGCCGCGTGTTTGGCTTTCTCAGCATCGTCATCGTACTGGGCGTGGGAATGTACATCTATTCCAAGCAGGTGCAGAATTCCTCCGCTCCTGCCGGAGCGAACAACCCGAAGGCGGCCATCAACATTACGGGGGTAAAGGCCGATCTGATCAGCATCGCATCAGCCGAGCGGCGGTACTACGCCAGCGAGGGGAAATATGCTTCTTTCGACGAACTGATCTCCTCCAACTACATCACCGTTGCCCATCAGCGCCCGCCTTACTCTTACGATGTCCAGATTAGTTCCAGCGGCTTCCGCGTGGTCGCTACCCGTTCCGGTGACAACGCCTCTGGAACTCCGGCGCAGCTTTCAGTTGACGAGAACATGGAATTCCAGACCTCCGAGTAGAGCGATCGCGCTCTCGCAATTCGCCTCCTGACGCCTCAGCAACTTCCAGAATTCATATTGGAATGTGGATTTATCCAATTCGTGGAATGGAAATCGCCTGTAACACACTGTAAGTTAAGGTATTAAGCGTTTGGCGGACGGATTGCACCACCATTCACACACCGAGGGCCAGAAACCGATGCCGCAGGAAATATCCGTCTCGTATCAGGCCATCAAGAGCAAAGTCTATCGTTTGATCGATTCGCTCGTGGTGGGTGAAAAAACCGAAGCGGAAGTCCAGGATTCGATTCGACGCTGGTGGGACCTTATCCATCCCGCGGACCGCCCCATCGCCCAAAAGTATCTCATGATGGTGCTGCTGCGCTCGGGCTCCGCCCTGGACGCTATCTCCGATAGTCTGGGCTCGGTCGCCGGCCCCGATCATCCGTACTCTCAGCTTCCTGCCAAGCAGCTGAAGGTGATGGAAAGAATGATCAAGGACGCCGGAGTTCGCACCGCGGTTTAGCGGCCGTCTCGGCGCTCTCGCCCCAAGTCCCAGAGTCTGGGAGACAAAGATTTTACAATTGCATAGTTGCCGGGTAGCGCCTGAGTCTCGTATGTTTCTGGCGTAGCCAGCGCACGCCGTCTCCGGGCCGACGACTTAGTGTAGTTTCCAGCCGGTTCGAAGCCTTGGTATCCTTGCCCGACGAACCTTCTTCAGGAGCACAAATGAATATTCACGCCAGACTGCACCGCCGAATCCTTGGCTATTTTCCTTTTGGAGCACTGCTCATCATGGCCACTACGCTTTTCGCCGCATCTGGAATTTACAGCTTCACGCTCAACTCGATTGATGGCAAGCCCGCGCCTCTGGCCGACTACAAAGGCAAAGTGGTGCTGGTGGTGAACGTGGCCAGCCAATGCGGCTACACTCCGCAATACAGCGCGCTGGAGGCTACTTACGAGAAGTACAAAGACCAGGGATTTGTCATTCTGGGCTTCCCGGCCAACAATTTCGGCGCCCAGGAACCCGGCACCAACGAAGAGATCAAGACCTTCTGCACCCGCAAATACAGCGTCACGTTCCCCATGTACGCCAAGATTTCCGTCAAGGGAGCCGACCAGGCGCCGCTCTATGCCTACCTGACCAAAGAGACCGGACCGGGCCTGACCGGCGACATCAAGTGGAATTTCACCAAGTTCCTGATCGATCGTAACGGAAAAGTCGTGCAGCGCTTTGAACCGGCAGTTACGCCTGACTCCAAGGAAATGGTCGCGGCGATTGAAAGCCAGCTGAAGCCGTAATCTGGAAGCGGAATCCGCAGTCTTGGCCGCAGAGACGTAGGAAGCTATGTCTCTGCGGTTTTTGGTCTGAGCTGATGGCTGACAGCTAGACGTCGTAATACAGCGCGAACTCATGTGGATGCGGGCGCTGCCGCACCGCGTCCACCTCCTTCGAGCGCTTGTATTCCACGTAAGTCCGCAGCAGTTCCTCGGTGAAGACGTCTCCTTTGAGAAGGAACGCGTTATCGCGCTGCAGCGTGTCCAGCGCGTCTTCCAGCGAGCCCGGCATCGAAGGCACGCTCGCCAGTTCGTCGGAACCCAGGTCATAGATATCTTTGTCCATGGGTTGGCCCGGGTCCATTTTCTGCTCGATGCCGTCGAGTCCAGCCATCAACATGGCGGCAAATGCCATATACGGATTGCAGCTCGAGTCGGGTGGGCGGAACTCCACGCGCTTGGCTTCGGGCGCAACCGAATACATGGGAATGCGGCACGCCGCCGACCGGTTGCGCCGCGAGTAGGCGAGATTCACCGGCGCCTCAAAACTGGGAACCAGCCGCTTATAGGAGTTAGTAGTCGGGGCGATGATCGCCGACAGCGCCGGCCCGTGCTTGATCAGCCCGCCGATATACCACAGCGCGAGTTGTGAAACACCCGCATAGCCATCGCCGGCAAACAGCGGCTTGCCGTCTTTCCACAGTGACTGGTGCGTGTGCATGCCGCTACCGTTGTCGCCAAAAATCGGCTTGGGCATGAACGTGACAGTCTTTCCGTGCTGGTTGGCGACATTCTTCACGATGTACTTGTAAAGCAGCATCTTGTCCGCCGAGCGCACCAGCGAATCGAATTTCAAATCAATTTCCGTCTGCCCACCCGTCGCCACTTCGTGGTGATGGCATTCCACTTCCAGGCCGCAGCTCTGCATGGTCAGAACCATCTCCGACCGCAGGTTCTGATAGTGGTCGGTTGGAGGCACCGGAAAATAGCCTTCCCTATAGCGCGGACGGTATCCCAGATTGTTTTCTTCGCGGCCTGAATTCCAGCGCCCTTCTTCGGCGTCGATGTAGTAAAAACCGTACTGCTCGCGCTGATCGAAGCGCACGTTGTTAAAGATGAAGAATTCGGCTTCCGCCCCGAAGTACGCCGTATCGGCGATCCCCGTGGCGCTCAAGTGTAGCTCGGCTTTACGCGCAATATAGCGCGGATCGCGGTCGTAGCGCTGCTTGGTGACCGGGTCGACCACGTCGCACACCAGCACTAGTGTCGGCGCGTCCGTAAAAGGATCGATCAGATGAAACGCCGGGTCCGGAATCAGCAGCATGTCGCTCTCATGAATCGCCGCCCAGCCGCGAATCGATGAGCCGTCGATGCCAAAACCCTCCGCGAACGATGCCTCGGTCAGTTGCTCAATGGGATATGAAATGTGATGCCACAGCCCCAGCAGATCGGTAAACCGCAGATCGAGAATCTTCGCGTCGTGCTTCCTGGCGAACTCAAGCACGGACTTCGCGTCAGCCATAAGAACTCCTCATCAGCGCGCCACTTGCGGAACTCGCAGCGGGCCGGATCACACATTTTCCGCATGCTCGACTGCTACAATCGGTCGCAACGCGCAAACGAAGGAGTGTAAGCCCTGGCGTGGACACTCGCAATTCGATTGTTTTTATCGAGGCTATAGACTGGGATTATCGAATGGCCGTCAACTGGCAACTAACCACTCGCCACTAACAACTGCCTTATGGACTTTGACCAGCTCGAAACCTTCCTCGAAGTGGCGCGGCACGCCTCGTTTTCGCGGGCGGCGGAAAAACGTTTCCGCACCCAGCCAGCCATTTCGTCGCAGATTCGAGCCCTTGAAGAAGAGGTCGGAGCCAAGCTGTTCGACCGCTCCGGCGGCAAAGTCTCTCTGACCGCAGGCGGCAAGGCTTTTCAAAAATATGTCGAAGAAACCCTCGATGCCCGCAAGACCATGCTGGTGAACATTGCCGAAATGGAGCGTGTGCCGCGCGGCGAAATCATTGTCGGCGCCAACGAAGGCACCTGCCTGCACATTCTTCCCGAGGTCTTTGCCGACTTCAAGAAGCAGTATCCCGACGTTTCGGTCAACATCAAGCGCTCGGACTACGCCGGCATTCTCGAATCCGTCATCGACAACTCCGTGGACTTCGGCGTCGTCTCCCTGCCTGTGACAGACAACCGCCTCACCGTGGTCCTCATCCATCGAGATGAACTGGTGATCATCGTGCCGCCGTCGCATCCGCTGGGCAAGATGAAGTCCGCTCCCATCGCCGAGGCCGCCAAGTTTCCGCTGGTCGTGCCCAAAGTTGGCCATACCCGCGACTCGCTCGAGGAACTTTTCCACGAGCGGCGGCTCAAGCCCAACTACACCATGGAACTCGATTCCAGCGAGCTGCTGAAACGCTTCGTGGCCGCCGGCGTGGGCGTCGGCTTTATCGCCCGCTCCAACGTGGTCGAAGATGTTCGCGCCCGCTCGCTCTCCGCCATCGCGATCGCCGACGCCCAGATCCGCCGCGACCTGGCCCTGGTCTTTCGCAAGGATAAGGCTCTCAGCCGCGCTGCTCTGGCCTTTATCGATATTGCCGTGAAGCACAAATCCACCGACGAACTGGTTCCGGGCCTGAAGTAGATGAGCAAGCGTGCGCAGGTCCAGCTCCGGCAGCCTTTGGTTTCATCCCTGATCGCACTGGCGCTCACGCTATGCGTTTGCAGCGATCTTCCAGCTGCGCCACTCTTGCGAGCCGGCTCGCCCCAGGCTTCCGGTGACGAACGCAAAGTGATTGCTATCAAAGCCACGGGCAGCAAGCGCTTCGCTTCGGACGATATCGCCGCCGCCAGCGGGTTGCGAATTGGCACCATCGCCGTAGACGACGATTTCAAAAAAGCTGCCCGCCGCCTCGCCGAAACCGGCGCTTTCACCGACGTTGCCTACACGTTCACTTATTCTTCCGCCGGAACCAAGCTTGAGTTTCAGGTCATCGACGCGGCCAAGTTTCTTCCCGCGCACTTCGAAGATTTTGTCTGGTTCTCCGACGACGATCTGCAGAAACGCCTCCACGAACGCCTTCCGCTCTACCACGGCGAACTCCCCGTCGGCGGACGTCTCCCCGATCTGGTTTCCGACGTTTTGCAGGCCCTGCTGGTCGAAAACAGTGTTCCCGGGATCGTCCAATACCTGCGTCCCAGCGCCCAGGGCGGGCCGACGAATGCGATCATCTACAGCGTTTCCGGCATTCTGATCCGCGTTCGCAAGATCGAGTTTTCGGGAGCGGACGCCGCCGAACTGCCGTTGCTCGAAGCGGCCGCGCAAAAGCTGCCCGACCGCGAGTACGCTCACACCGCCCTCACTGCCTTCGCGCAACGCGAGCTTCTGCCCGTTTACCACGCTCGCGGCTATTTGAAAGCTGCATTCGGCTTGCCCGTGCCAAAAGTCGTCAAGCTCGCGCCCGGCGAGTCTGCTGCCGACACTCACGCTGACATCCCGAACCAGACTTTTGTCGACGTCACGTTCCCCGTTACGCCCGGCCTGCAGTACAAAATCAGCGCACTGGAGTGGTCGGGCAATCACGAGTTCCCTTCCGACAAGCTCGAATCGTTGGTCCACGCGCGTCCGGGCCAGGTGGCCAATACGGTGCAACTTTCCGCAGACATGATGGAAATCAAGAAGCTTTATGGATCGCGCGGCTACATCACCGCCACGCTCCGCACCGAAGCCACTTTCGATGATGCCGCCAGCACGGTGGTGCTGCACGCGGAGGTGAAGGAAGAATCCGTTTATCACATGGGCGAACTCCAGTTCCGCGGGCTCGACAACAGCCTTACGGCCAAGCTTCGCGCCGCCTGGAAACTCCATCCAGGAGACGTCTATGACTTGACCTACATCGACCAATTCCTGCCGCAAGCCAACAAACTGCTTCCTACGAACTTCGACTGGGAGCCTGCCGTCCACCTCACCGCCAACATCCGCGACAAAACCGTGGATGTAGATATCCAGTACACCGTGAGCGCGCCGAAATAAGCCGAGTGAGCCGCGCATAGACAGTCTGCCAAAATGCTCGTGTGGGGACAGCCGCCCTCGGCTGTCCGTCGAGCGCAGCTCGACTCGGTCCTGCCACCCCACTTGTAACCTTCCATAGGCTGGAGCATCCTTGGTGGAGACGCCTCCCCTTCAGGTTTGGGGAGTCGGCAACGAAATCATTTCTCTGAAGGAGACGAACGGATGAATTCTCGCAAGCAAAAACTGGGATGTGCCCTGGTGGTCCTTATCCTCGGCGCGGCGTTGGCCGCTTCCCCGGCATTCGCCGCAGCCAAGGGCAAGACCTTCACCGGCACGGTCAGCGACGCCATGTGCGGCGCGAAACATATGATGCCGGGCAACGACGCCTCCTGCGCTCGCGACTGCGTCGGCAAGGGCTCCAAGTACGCCCTGGTGGTCGGCGACAAGGTCTACATCCTCGATACTGCCGACAAGGCCGCTCTAGCCACTCTCGACAAGCAGGCCGGAGCCAAAGTGAAAGTCACGGGCACCGAAAAAGACAACACCATCAACGTGACCTCGGTGGTAGCCGCTCCCTGACGCAGTTTTCCCCCGATCGTATTTCAAGGCGCCGTCCTCCAAAGTCCCGGCGGGAACAAACTTGGTTCTGTTCCCGCTTTTTTTCGCGTGCGCCGCGAAATTCATGCGATGTTTACAAACCGTTATGTTAGATTGTGCATTCCCCATCTCAAAATTTCGCTGACGGAGGACAAAGGCGTTGGGCAAAGACATGGTTCCCAAGCGCATTTTCTTTACCAAGGGAGTCGGGAAACACCGCGAGCGGCTCACCTCGTTCGAGCTGGCGTTGCGCGACGCCGGCATCGCCGCCCAGAACCTGGTGCGGGTTTCTTCCATCTTTCCGCCCAACTGCAAGCTGCTGGCCCGCAAAGAAGGCGTGAAGTACCTGAGCCCCGGCGAAGTCGTCTTTGCCGTTGTGGCGGAGAACTCCACGCGCGAGGCCCATCGCCTGCTGGCGTCGTCGATCGGTGTCGCCATCCCCGCCGACCGCAACACCTACGGCTATCTCAGCGAACATCATTCCTTCGGTGAGACCGAAGATGCGGCCGGAGAATACGCCGAAGAACTCGCCGCCGAAATGCTGGCCACTACTCTGAACGTCGAGTTCGATCCCGACCGTTCCTGGGACGAAAAGAAGCAGATCTACCGCCTCTCCAACAAAATCGTCCGCACCGCCAACGTCACCCAGTCCGCCGTCGGCGATAAGCGCGGCCTGTGGACCACCGTAATCGCCTCCGCCGTCCTGATCTTCGACTAGCCACCGTCGCGGCTCCGCAAGGCTCATGTGTGGCTGTCCAGCGGCCCAGGTTTATCGGGCCGCTAGCCTTTCGCTTATTACGCCCAGACGGAGGTAGAACTTTAGTAACCTCCCACCCCTGCCGAATGTCACATTCCGTTAACCCCGATCCGCTATCATAGATGTGTAGTCATAACGAATTCATTCCAGATCGGGGATTTAGCATTGGACTTAAATACTCGCAGGCAGAAGCAGCAGGCACTCATGGCAGAAATGGTAGAGCGGAAAATCCGCCGCCGCGCCCGCCAGCTCTACGACACCCGCGGCCAGGCGGAAGGCTCAGAATTGAAAGATTGGTTCGAAGCCGAATCCGAGGTTCTTGGAAGTAGCATCCTCGCGCCCGTCTATCGCAAAGTTCGCGTTGAGAGCGCGGCCTCCGCACAAATCAACCGCCAGGCGAACACCGGAACCCCCGCCCAATAGCCCTTCGGAAACCCTCGGAATGCGTACACGGACCCGAGCGCGTAAAGCACCGTGGAAGAGCGGCGCTTCAAGCGCCGCGTAAAGCTCCCAAAAGGACGTGCGGGCCTCGGCCCCAGTGGCGGTACTTACGGTCAGCGCCCTCGCGCTTGAGCCGCGTTGACCAGCGAAATCAGCCGCCCCTACTTCCGCGCAGCTGCCTTCTTTCCCTTGGCCGCCTTGTGGTTCTTCTTATCCCCGTCCAGCCGCTCCAGAACCGCCGCCACAATCATCGGCAACCCCACGGTTGCATCCAAAAACACCTCGCCAAACTTTCCACCCTCCGCCGGAGGCACGAACTTCCCCCACGACACCGCCTCGCTATACGGACTCCCCGACAACCCGCCCCAATACACCGGCTCCGGACAAATTCGCAATCCGTAATGATACCGCTTTAGGGGCAGATTCTCTCCCAGCCGCCGATGCCGCAATTCGATGAACGGCCCAAACTGCTGTGACCAGTTCCTGGGCACTCCGCCGCCAATAGTAAAAATCCCCAGCCGCTTCTGTCGCAACAGCGTCGCCGCAAAATGCTCCACATCCTCAAACGGATCAAACCGAATCTTGTGCCGTCCCGTCGATTCGCGCAGCCGGTTGTTGAGCGCCGTATCCAGCCCCAACTCCGAATCACTAAAGGCCGGCACGAACACCGGCACACCCTTGTCATACGCCGATTTCAGGATCCCTCGCCCCTGGGCATGCTTCGCCAAATACTCGCCGATGGCGTGGTTTAGCTTGTAAGAGCACATCACCTCGTTGTGATCCCACGATTCCAGCACCGCCGACATCACTTCTTCCACGTCATCCAGATTCTGCTCCGGCTCCAGCGTGTCGTAAACGCGGTTGTACCCTTGCTCGTAGAGTTCCTCGTCCGAAACCTCGGGATTATGTCGAAAATGCGCCCGCCCCGTCGCCTCCACCAGTCCGTGCGCCATCAGCGCCCCAGTTGAAACCACGGCATTCACAATCCCGCGGTCAATCAATTCCGTGACGATCAATCCCTGCTTGGCCACGGTCATGGCGCCCGCCAGGGTCATCACCACAAAGCAATCACGATCGCGCGCCATCGCTTCCAGCACGTCGGCCGCCTCGCCCAACTGCCGCCCCGTAAACGCCGTCTTCGCCATCGCCCGGACCAGCCCGTCAATCGACTTCACTTTCCCCAAATCCAGAGGCTCCAGCGGAATCAGCCGGTCCTCGATCGGATTGTGCAGGTGCCGGTCCTTCCCTTCGCCGCCGTTTCCGCCGCCACTATGACTTCCCGCAGGATGCCCCGCGGTATGATTTCCCTGTTTCAAGATGAAACCTCCAAGCCCAAATCGCTAATCTCCCGAGGACCTACTTTACAGGAATGGTATGAAGTCGTGCCACGCAGAGAGATGTTCATTCGAGCACCGAGGCCGGCCACGAGGCAGGCAGGACTGTTTCCGTGATCGGCACGAGCGTCGTATCATAGATGGGGTATGCCTTTCCCCATCAAGACCTGCAGGCTCTGCGAAGAAGAATTCGAGCTCAAGCCGGGTAAACCCGGTTTCGCCGATTGCTGCCCGGCATGCAGCACCCCCGAGGCCTCTGCCCCCGTAGCCAAGCACAGCATGGACGCGACCGAGCGAAAGAACATGAGTGAAGCGAACGAAGCTCGGAGACAAGCGATGCGCGAGCTCCTCTACCGCAAGGATAGCTGACAGCTGATAGCTAGATCGCTTCCCCCGGGTAGCCAACCGAAGATACGGCGAACCGGGCAAAATCACGACCCCGGCCTTCCCGGGTTACACTCTCCCCATGCCCGGCAAGCGCAAGTTCGAGGAGCAACTCGCCGCGCTCGACAGCCTTCGCCAGCAGCCGCCAGAAGGCCGCGTCGAACCCCTGTGCAAAGCGCTGGAGCATCGCAACAACTTCGTCGTCGCCAAAGCAGCCGATCTCGTTCGCGAGCTCTACGCCAACCAATCCGAAGGGTCCCGGTTGACTCCTGAACTGCTCACCGCCTTCGACCGTTTCTTCGACGACCCGGTCAAGACCGATCCGCAATGCTGGGCCAAGAACGCGCTCAGCCGCGCCCTGGCCGCATTCGAGCATCAGGACGCTGCTGTTTTTCTCCGCGGCATGCGCCACATCCAGCTCGAACCCGTCTGGGGAGGAAGTTCCGACACCGCCGGAACCCTGCGCGCAACTTGCGCCCTGGCGCTCGTGCAATGCCGCAGCCTGACCGAGCCTGACTTGCTCACACACCTGGTCGATCTCTTCGCCGACAAAGACAAATCCGTCCGCGCCGAGAGCGCTCGCGCCATCGAGCAGGTCGGGTCACCATCCGCCGCGCTCTTGCTTCGCCTAAGAGCCGTCCTAGGCACTGACGAACCAGAAGTTCTCGGCGCCTGCTACAGCGGCATCCTGAGCATCGAAGGCGCGAGAGCCATTCCCTGGATCAGCCGCTTCCTGGCCTCCGCCGACGATCCGGCCGCTGAGGCCGCGCTGGCCATCGCCGGCACGCATTCTATGCAGGCCTTCAACGCCCTGCGCGAACGCTTCGCCGAAGAAGCCGACCCATGGTTTCTTTCGGTACTGCTTTCTGCCATCGCGCTCACCCGGCAGGAAGCCGCCACGGAATTTCTGCTCGACCTGGTTCGCACCGAATCGCTGCAAGCCGAAGCGGCCATCGAAGGCATCCTCCGCTCCCTGCCCTCGGACGAAGTTAACTTGCGCCTGAAAGAACTAGCAGCCCGCAACCCGCGCCTGGCCCGCGCCTTCGCGATGCATCGGAAGTGAAAGCCGCGGACCTTGGACTTCGGACCTCAGCCGAGCAAAAAAGGCTTGTCATCCTGAGGAGGGCGCTCTTTGCCCGACGAGGGACCTATGCAACTCGCCTTCGGTGCCGATGCTGCCAGCGAGTGCAGAGGTCCTTCGCTTTGCTCAGGATGACGGGCGCGATTTCGACGGCAACCAGCAACCCACTATCCCTGCAAGCGACGGCCGCAGTTCGAAAAGTGAGGTCCGAGGCCCGTGACGCGGTTTCGCCGAAGCCCGACGCCTGAAGCCCGAAGCCCACTCCCCAATGCTATATTTGAATCCGAGGCCGAAAACTCTTGCCCCCCGAGAAATTCCGCGTCGCGCTCATCCAGATGTCGTGCGGCCCCGAGCCCGAGCAGAATCTCGCCAAGGCCCTCGACCGCGTCGCCGACGCCGCCGGACGCGGCGCCCAGGTGGTCTGCCTCCCCGAACTTTTTCAGACGCAATATTTCTGCCAGCGGGAAGACCACTCGCTCTTCGATCTAGCCGAGCCGATACCCGGCCCCACCACAGAACAATTATCCGCCGCCGCGCGCAAGCACGGCGTCGTCCTGATCGCCTCGCTGTTCGAGAAGCGCGCCGCCGGCGTCTACCACAACACCGCCGCCATCTTCGATGCCGACGGTTCCCTGCGCGGCCTCTACCGCAAGATGCACATCCCCGACGATCCGCTCTACTACGAAAAATTTTATTTCACTCCCGGCGACCTCGGCTTCCGCGCCCTCGACACCGCCGCCGGACGCCTTGGCACTCTCGTCTGCTGGGACCAGTGGTATCCCGAAGGCGCCCGCCTCACTGCGTTGCAAGGCGCGGTTGCGCTGTTTTATCCCACGGCCATCGGCTGGCATCCCGCCGAGAAAGCCGAATTCGGAGTCGCCCAGCACGATGCCTGGCGCACCATCCAGCGCTCGCACGCCATAGCCAACGGAGTTTACGTGGCCGTGGTCAACCGCGTCGGCTTCGAAACCGGCAACGTGCGCGGCAAATCCGCTCCCGGCCAGGGGCTGGAATTCTGGGGCGCGTCCTTCTTCTGCGATCCCTTCGGCCGCGTGCTCGCCGAAGCCTCGCACGACCGCGAAGAAATCCTGGTCGGCGAAGTCGACCTGAAAGCGCTCGAAGAAATCCGCCGCAACTGGCCCTTCCTGCGCGACCGCAGAATCGACGCCTACGCACAGATTACCAATCGTCTGCTCGATGGACGATAAGATCTGGTCAATGCATGTAAGCGCCTGCCTGATAGCGTCAGTTATACTGCAACCACCCGTGGGTGACACGATTCACCAGTGTAGTGTAGGGTCGGAAAGAGCGGCGTAGGCGCAATGGGAAAGAGTCGAGATAAGCGAAAACGTAAAACCAAAGATGCCAAAGAGCTAGATGCCAAAGAGCTCGACCAGTTGATGTTCGATTTGCTCGCTCGTGCAACGCTCTCAGGCAGCGAACCGCCCACTCTTGGTGAACCAGCTAGCCCTGTCCCTGCTCCACTCAGACCGAAGCCGCATGTCCGTTCTGGCGCGATAGCCGTTCCTGAACCGGAGCCCGAGGATGGGTTTTTGACGGTGAACCCCAAAGTAATTTCAAAGTAGCCCGATACCCCCGAGGTATTCGACACCGAAGAGGATCAGTTGGCGTTACATCGCGCCATCACACTCATTAAGCAGCAGTCCGTTCGTCGAGATCAATGTCGGTCCGACTGCGCGATTTACCATCCCG
>DATGHF010000047.1:0-29672 GCA_035308125.1 Candidatus Sulfotelmatobacter sp. | reverse complement strand
TAACGTCGCAAAAAGCGCGACGTTAGGATGGGCCACCCTCATCTGAGATTCTGCCTTGCAAAAGGACAACCAGCCAATGTCCAAACTTTCTATTCGTGATCTTCCGTTGAGCGGGAACCGCATTTTCATGCGGGTGGATTTTAATGTGCCGCTCGAAGATGGGCGGGTGATGGACGATACCCGCATCCGCGAGACGCTGCCGACGATTGAGTATGCGCTGCGCCACGGCGCGCGCTTGATTCTGGCGTCGCACTTGGGGCGGCCGAAGGGCAAGCCCAATCCGAAGATGAGTTTGAAGCCGGTGGCCGAGCGGCTGCGCATGCTGCTCGACAAGGAGCTAGCGCGCGGAGAGAACGTGGGGTTCTGCCCTGACTGCGTGGGGCCGGAAGCGGAAGAAGTGGCCACGCAGCTGGAGATGGGACAGACGCTGCTGCTGGAGAATTTGCGCTTCCACGCGGAGGAAGAAGCGAACGACGAGAAGTTTGCCAAGCAGCTGGCGGCTCTGGCGTCGTTCTATGTGAACGACGCGTTTGGCACGGCGCATCGGGCGCATGCCTCCACTGTGGGAATTACGAAGTTTGTGCAGAAATCCGCGGCCGGACTGCTGATGGAGAAAGAACTCAAATACCTGGGCAAGGCGCTGGAGCATCCGGAAGAGCCGTTTGTGGCCATTCTGGGTGGCGCGAAGGTGGGCGACAAAATTGGCGTGATTCAGAATCTGATGAACAAAGTGGACTCGCTGATCATCGGCGGAGGGATGGCGTATACGTTTCTGAAGGCGCAGGGGCAGGAGATTGGAAAATCTCTGCTGGAGGCGGATAAGGTCGAACTGGCGCGGAGGTTGCTCGACGAAGCGAAGAAGCGGAATTTGAGGTTTCTGTTGCCGGTGGATCACGTGGTGGCGAGCAAACCGGAGTTGAATGCGGTGGTACAGCAGATTGGGGAGGGCCAGCCGATTCCGGCGGATAAGATGGCGCTGGATATCGGTCCCAAGACGGTGGAACTTTTCTCGGAGGAAATTTCGCGGGCGCGAACGATTGTGTGGAACGGTCCGATGGGAGTGTTTGAGGTTCCGGGATTTTCCAAGGGGACATTTAAGATTGCGCATGCGATCGCGGAGAACGTTGGCGCGATTTCGATCGTGGGAGGCGGCGACTCGGTGGCCGCGGCGCATGCGGCGGGCGTGGCCGACAAGGTTACACACATTTCGACCGGAGGCGGGGCTTCGCTGGAGTTTCTGGAAGGAAAGAAGCTGCCGGGGGTGGAGGCGCTGACGGAGAAGAAGGGGTAGTAGTGGCTAGTGGCTAGTGGCTAGGTTGTAGCTCTTAAGCTTCTAGTTCTTGCGTTTCGCGTGGGGTGGGCGGCTTGGGGGAATTTTCAATTCGATTGCTTCTGGATGACGGGAAGAGCGTGGAGTTCGCGGGACCGGCGGACATCACTCAGGAAATTACTGGCGCGATCGTGAATGCGGCGAACTCGTCGCTTCTGGGCGGCGGCGGAGTGCCATTCATCGGGCAGGAGGGCCTGCCATCCTTGCCGAGTGCGGGCAGATCGTTAGCAAGGTTGGACGGCTCGCCGCGGGAAAGGCTGTGATCACCACCGGCGGGCAACTCGCGGCGAAATATGTGATCCACACGGTTGGGCCGATTTACCGTGGCGGAGAAAACAACGAGGCGGAGACGCTGGCGAGTTGCCATCGCGAATCGATTCGGCTGGCGGATCAATATGCGATCGAGTCGTTGGCATTTCCTGCGATTTCGACTGGAGCGTATGCATACCCGGTGCCGGAAGCCGCGGCGGTCGCGGTTTCTGCCACGGTGGAGGAACTAGCATCCGCCAAACACATGACCAGCGTTCGATTTGTTCTTTTTGACGTCGCCACACTGCGGGCCTACACGCGCGCCGCTGAAAAACTTGAGCTTTCTAACATTGCATCTTCATTCCGAATCGAAAAGGCCTCAGCATGAGAACAAAAATGCTTGCCGCTAACTGGAAGATGAATAAAACTCCAGATGAAACGGGGAAATATTTGCGCGAGTTTCTGCCGCTGGTGGCGGGGCACACGCGGGACGAGATTGTGGTTTGTCCTCCGTACACTGATGTGGCGGTGGCGATTGAGGCGGCGCGCGGAACGAATGTCGCCATCGGGGTGCAGAATGTTCACTGGAAGGCGGATGGAGCGTACACGGGAGAGATTTCGGCTGGGATGCTGCTGTGCCTGGGTGTGACCCACGTGATTGTGGGACATTCGGAGCGGCGACAGTATTTCGGCGAGACCGACGATACGGTGAATTTGCGGTTGAAGACGGCGCTGGAATCCGGGCTCACGCCGATTTGCTGCGTGGGCGAAGTGCTGGAAGAACGCGAAGCGGGATTGACCGACGACGTGCTGCGGCGACAGTGCGTGCGGGCGTTTCATGCGATATCGGCGAAGAAAGCGGCGAAGCTGGTGGTGGCGTACGAGCCGGTGTGGGCGATTGGCACGGGCAAGACGGCGACTCCAGAACTGGCGGCGGAGGCGCATGCGGTGATTCGGCGCGAGGCTACGGAGGCTTTTGGCGAAGAATTTGCCGGCAAGTTACGCATTCTTTATGGGGGATCAGTGAAGCCGGACAACGCTGCGACGCTGATGGCGCAGGAGGAAATTGATGGCGCGCTGGTGGGCGGAGCGTCGCTGGATCCGAAATCGTTTGCAGGGATTGTGAAGTATTAGTCTGCGGCTGGCACCGAACAGGCTTGCGATAAGCCTTTTGTTATAATCGATGGCTGGCACTCCTTTGCTCCAGACCTGTGCGGAAGTGGTGGAACTGGCAGACACACCATCTTGAGGGGGTGGCGCCGAAAGGCGTGGGGGTTCAAATCCCCCCTTCCGCACCATGACTTTTGCAAGGGACTTAGGAAAAATCAAACCATGGTTTATCTGATTACGAGCATTCATATTCTGGTATGTTTCTTCATCATCGTGGTGGTGCTGCTGCAAAGCGGCAAGAGCGGCGACATTTCCGCGGCGTTCGGCGGACAGGGGAGCCAAACGGCGTTCGGTCCGCGGGGTGCGGCCAGCGCGCTTTCAAAGGCGACTACGTGGTCGGCGGTCGCATTTATGGTTACGTCGATTACGCTCTCAATTTATGCCTCGCGGCATGGCGGACCGACGTCAGTGTTGCAGGGGATTAAGTCGCAGCCGGTGAAGACGCAGCCAGTGGCGCCAACGCCGGGGAATCCGACGCAGAAGTAGAGCGTTCTCTGTCTGTGGTCAGTCCGAACGGGGCCCTTTGAGTAAGCCAGCGCGAACGCGGACCTCGGGGCTGAAGCCCCTCCGGAAAAAGAAGTATCTCTATCGCGGCGCTCGAAACGCTGCCCCACCCAAAGGCACCCAGTCAACGGCGCCCCCAAGAGCTCCGGCGCCAATGCGCCCTTGGTGGCTACTTTGAAATTTCGCCATCGCCGATCCTCCTCATAATTGTATTTCGCCACATCGGGTGCTAACATCCGATTCAGGCACTGATGTTCATGCGTTGAAGGCCGGGAGGTATCCATGTCGGACCGTGATGGTAATAGCTTTGTGTGGTTTTTGGCGGGACTGGGATTGGGAGCGCTGGCAGGAGTGCTTTATGCGCCGCGCTCGGGCAGCGAAACGCGGGAAGTTCTGCGGGCGCGTGCCGAGGAAGGCCGGGACTACGTGCGCAGCCGGGCTCGCGAGGCTCGGGAGCAGGCGGCGGAGTGGGCCGACCGCGGCCGCGATGTGGTGAATCAGCAGAAGGAACAGTTCCGCTCCGCGTATGAGGCGGGCCGGCAGGCGTATCGCGAGGCTACAACGGAAACGGGAGCGCCGAAGAGTTAGTTGGCTGGCAGCTGGCGGCGCGCTCTCCTCCCGCGCTGGTCTGAGCTGAGATTGCGAACGTTGGCGGAGGCTTGGTCTATGGGAAACTCAACCACAATTTTTATTGCCCTCACCGGAGTGGCTGTGGCTTTGCAGGCGGGCGTATTGCTGGCTATGTACCTGGCGATGCGCAAGAGCAGCGAACGCTTCGAGGCGCTGGCGACGGAAGTTAAGGTGAAAGCCATCCCGACCATGGAACTGGTGCAGTCCGTGTTGACGGATGTGCAACCTCGGTTGCAGGTGATCGCTGAAAACCTGGAAGAAACGACTACCCTTCTGCGATCGCAAATACATCGCGTGGATGCGACCGTGACCGATGTGGTGGATCGAGCGCGCTTGCAGGTAATTCGCGCCGACGAACTGCTGAGCCGCACTCTCGACCGTGTAGAACAGACCTCTGATCTGGTGCATAACACGGTGATTTCGCCGGTGCGGCAAATGTCGGGACTGGTGCAGGGGATCACGGCGGGGATTGAATTTCTGCTCGGGAACCGGCGGCGGCGCAACGGCGGCGGCAGCGAGTCGCGGCGGCCGGTTCCGCAGGATGAGATGTTTATTTAAGGCATTGTTGATTTTTGATTGTTGATTGCTGATTGAGAAGCACACGCTGCCGGCGACGGCTTTTGAGTCAACAATCAGAAATCATCAATCATTAATCAACAATTTTTTCTGCGGTAATTCCCTTCTGATGCGTTATCTGGTGCGAGCTCGCGTGAAGGCTGGGCGCGAAAGCGATCTGCTGCGCGCGATTGATGACGAAACTCTCGGCCGGGGATCGGTAGCGGAGGGCGAATATCTGCGCAATATGCGGGAAGCTCGGTTGTGCGCGGATCAGACTGCGCGCTGGGTGGAAGTCTGCTATTGCCCGACGCCGCTCCTGGAGGAGCGCCCTTACTGGGAAAAATATTTTGATCTGACCCGGGTGCAAGACGCGCATGACCGCCGCAAGTGCCGCGACGAGAATGGAACCGAGCCGTGGGCTTGCGGGGATTGCGATTGCACGGCACGGCTGGAGCGGAGGCTGAAGGAATCCGGAACGGCGTTTCTGGATTCGCTACGGAAAAGCCCTGACAAACACTAACTGTCAGATTGATCTTCGTCCCTGGCGTGTTTAGAGAGCGCCGCTAGGGTCATCCTCGGGCAAGAGGCAGGATTGATTCCAGTTGCCGCAGGTCCTGCGCGACTTCTCTTAAGTTGAAGACGAACGACCAGAAGGGGAGCATGCGGTCTAGGGCGAAGGGCGATGTGACGCGCTGCTCACGTAACTTCGACACGTCTGCTTCCAGACCGCGAACGGCGGCGTCCAGTTCCGCCGGATCTAACCGTTTGCTACCAGTGCGAACGGCGGCGGCGACAATCGAGAAACTGCGAGTCGTCTTATCGGCTAGTGAAGGCAGCGATGGAATCAGTTCGACCAGTGCCTGGGCATTGGCGTAGAGGCTGCTGTCTTCGGCCATGGCCGTGAGGCGGCGGCGAATCTGGTCCGCCTGATCGACGAGAGCCTGATAGGTGCTCTCGTTAAAGTGCGAGAAAGTGAAATGCGAGAACGCCAGCTCGCTGCGGGCTTCGTCCATTTGCTGGGTGATGCCGCGGCGGAGGTCGTGGAGCTGGCGGTCGAGTTGGCGCACATCTTCCGCGTTGGCGGTTCCGTGGAGCGCAGCTGCGGTAACGGCGCGGTAAAGCGCACCTGCTCCATCGAGAATGTTGGCGATCTTCTGGCGCAGAATTTCGCGGGCGCGGACCGGCCAGATCAGGACGCCGACGGCAAAAGCGATCACCGCGCCTAAGATCGTGTAGAGCACGCGCAGCCAGGCCATGTGCCAGGGCTCTCCCGTGCCCCCGAAGACGAGGATCAGGGCGGCCGTGAATCCGGCGGCGGTGAAGCTGGGATGCAGAGCCGTGAGATAGCCGAAGAACACGGACAGCAAAAAGAGGACGACCAGGACGCCCGCCGGGCCCTTGCCGAGAATCGGGAGGAGCAGCGCGGCGGCGAGGGCTCCGCTGGTGGAGCCGATGGTACGATACATGGCCGCCTTCCACGATGCGCCCACATTCGCCTGGGTAACCACCAGCGCGGCGAAAACTGCCCAATAGCCTTGCGGCAAGTGAAATCCGGTGTAGAGAGCGTAGGTGATGGTGCCGGCAAGTCCGGTTTTAATTCCCTGCTTGATCGAGGGGGACTCGCGGGTCCAGAAGGACGGAAGTGCGGGACCCGGAGATACGGGAGGCGGGAACGAAGAAGTCGGAGAAGCCATGCGGGGGATTATATTCGCGGGCGGCAGAGAACCTGGCAGGGCCAGACCTCAGCGGCTAAGGCAGTATTCAAGGTAAGGCTGTTATCGCAGCGCCGGAAGCGCTACGCCACCCAAAATCACGCGCAACATCTGATCTAGCGCAGGCTGCGACCTGTAGGCTGCTGCGCCTAACGAGCTAAACAATCCAGCCGCCGCCGACGACTGTGTCGCCGTCATAGAAGACGGCTGCCTGGCCGGGGGTGATGGCGCGCTGGGGCTGATCGAAGGTGACGAGGATCTCGGCGTCTGGATTCGCGGAGGGGCTCGCTTCGGCGTCAATTATTTCGGACGGGATCATTTCGCGCGTGATCTTTTCAATCACCGCCGGGGCGGGTTCGTGGCGGTGGCGAATCTTGACCGTGACGCGCATAGGCTCGCGGAGATCGTCGACGGAAATTAGATTAGCGCGGCGGGCGCGGAGGGTGCGCGAGTAAAGATTGTCTTCTCCGCCGACGATTACCTGCTTGTTGGCGCCACTGATCTGGATTACGTAGAGCGGCGAGCCGGTGGCGACGCCGAGCCCCTTGCGCTGGCCGACGGTGAAATTGTGGATGCCGTGGTGCTCGCCGATGACTTCTCCGTTGGTGGTAACGAGTTCGCCGGCAGCGTCGGGCAGAGACTCGCCCTGGTCTGCGAGATAAGCGTCGATGAAGCGCTTGTAGTCGCCGCCGGGGACGAAGCAGATTTCCTGCGAGTCGGGCTTCTCGGCCAGGGCGAGGCCGTGCTTGCGCGCCAGGTCGCGGACTTCTGGTTTGGTCATGTCGCCGAGCGGGAACAGGGTACGGCTGAGCTGGTCCTGGGTAAGGCCGAAAAGAAAATAGGTTAGATCCTTGCTCTTGTCGGCGGGACGCCTGAGCAGCCAGCGGCCTCGGGCTCCGTCGTAGGCGACGCGCGCATAGTGGCCGGTGGCGACGCGCTCGGCACCGATTTGGCGCGCGACCACCAGAAGCTGATCGAACTTCAGATGATTGTTGCAGAGGCTGCAGGGGATGGGAGTGCGTCCGGAAAGATACTCTGCGACGAACGGACGAACCACTTCGCGCTCGAAGCGCTCCTCGTGATTGACCACGTAATAAGGAATGCCGATGTGCTCGGCGACGCGGCGGGCATCGTAAACATCGTCGAGCGAGCAGCAGCGTCCCTGCACGGACTCGGGCATGCCTTCGTGACCGGCGAGTCTGCGCTGGTTCCAGAGCTGCATGGTCAGGCCGATGACGTTGAGTCCGCCGGCGCGCAGCATGGCCGCGACGGTGGAGGAATCCACACCGCCCGACATGGCTACGGCTATGGTGTCAGAATTCGGCATACTCTCAACGCATTTGGTAATTGGCACTCGGCATTTGGCCAAGACAGCTTTGTTCAGCACTTTAGCCAGCCCTCGGGAACATTGTTCCCCTTGAACCTGGCAACCCGCATGGCTAAATGCCAAGTGCTAAGTGCTAACAGTCGCTTTCCTATACGCAGGTGACAAATCCCTCAGCCTAGCCACCGTTTCTGGCACGAGCGCCAAGGCGAAATCGATATCTTCCGCGGTGGTCTGCTTGCCCAGGCTGAGGCGGACGCTCGCTCGGGCGCGATCTGGACGCAGGCCCATTGCGGTGAGCACATGCGAAGGCTCAATCGCTCCCGACGAACATGCCGCGCCCGTCGACACTGCGAGGCCTTTCAGATCGAGCGCGATCACCAGCGGCTCGGCGTCAATATGATCGAAATAAATATTGGTCGTGTTGGGGACGCGGGCTGCACCGTCGCCATTGATACCAGCCTCGTCGATCTGCGCGACGATTCCCTGCTGCAGGCGATCGCGCAATGCGGCCAGCTTCTGGTCGTCACCGCGCTGGAGGCCTTGCAGAGCGAGATCCGCTGCCTTGCCCAGTCCCACGATGCCGGGGACGTTTTCAGTCCCAGCGCGCCGCGAGCGTTCGTGGCGTCCGCCGTGGAACAGCGGCTGAATTTTCGTTCCCTTGCGGACGTAGAGGGCGCCTACGCCCTGCGGGGCGTGGATCTTGTGGCCGGAAATAGAGAGAACGTCGCATCCGATGCGCTCTACATCGATCTCAGTTTTTCCAGCCGCCTGCACTGCGTCGGTGTGAAAGAAGACGTCGGCTTCTGCCGCAATCCTTCCGATTTCCTCGACTGGTTGCAGCACACCGGTTTCGTTGTTCGCCATCATAATCGAGATCAACTTCGTGTTGGAGCGCAGGGCTCTCTTCACATCGTCGGGATCGGCCAGCCCGCGGCCATCGACTGGCAGGCAGGTCACGTCACAGCCGATCTCCTCCAGGTGCCTCACGGCGTGCAGCACGGCGTGGTGCTCAATGCTCGAAGTGATGACGTGGTCGCCGTGCGCGGTAAGACCGGCGATCGCGAGATTGTCAGCCTCGGTGCCTCCGCTGGTGAAGACCACTTCTGACGCGCGACAACCCAGCAACGCCGCCACCGAGTCGCGAGCCGCCTCCACCGCGGCGCGAGTTTCCTGGCCGTGATGGTGAATGGACGACGCGTTGCCGAAGCGCTCAAAAAAATACGGGCGCATGGCTTCGAACACTTCCGGCAGCACCGGCGTGGTGGCGTTATTGTCGAGGTAGACGCGGCGCATGCTCACGCTTCTATTTTACGCCGGGCTCGCCGATTTCTGTGAGCTCGCGGGACTCACTTGGCAAACTATGCGGCTAAGAGCCCTGGGCCACGCGGGGTTCGAGGTACAAAGCTCTTAACCGCAAAGTTCGCAGAGAACGGCCGCAGAAAACGCAAAAAAGAACAACAGCCTGCTAGCGCCGATCGATGGGCACGTAGTGGTTGGGATACTCCGGCCCCATGTACTCGGCGCGCGGGCGGATCAGGCGGTTGTCGTCGAGTTGCTCGATGACGTGGGCGGCCCATCCGCTGATGCGCGAGACTGCGAAGATGGGAGTGAATAGATCTTCGTCGATGCCGAGCGTGTGGTAGGTGGAGGCAGAATAGAAATCGACGTTGGCGTTCAGCTTCTTTTCGATTTTGACGAAGGCTTCGATCTTCTCCGACATCTCGTACCACTGGGGCTGACCACTGGCTTTCCCCAGATCGCGAGACATCGCGCGGAGGTGCGTGGCGCGGGGATCCTCGGTGTGATACACGCGATGGCCGAAGCCGGGAATCTTTTTCTTTTGGGCCAGCAGGTTGCGGACATAGGCGACCGGGTCGGCACTTTCGCGGTCCACGGTCTCCAGGATGCGGAAAACCGCTTCATTTGCGCCGCCGTGCAGCGGGCCTTTCAGCGCTCCGATCGCCGCCGTGATTGCGGAGTGCATGTCGGAGAGAGTCGCGGCGACCACTCGCGCGGCGAAGGTGGAAGCGTTGAGTTCGTGATCGGCATGAAGCACCAGTGCGATATCGAGCGCGCGCTCGGCCGTCGGTGAGGGTTTTGCGCCGGTGAGTTGCAGCAACAGATTCGCGGCGTGCGACAACGCCGGATCAGCGTCAACCAGGTTCTTGCCCTTGCGGATACGGTCGTAAAAAGCAACGATCATCGCGATCTGAGAAGTAAGCCGGATCGCCTTATTGATGTTGGCGTCGTGATCGTTTTTCGTGTTGTCGGAATCGTAGAAGGCGAGCGTGGAGACTGCCGTGCGCAGCACGTCCATGGGTGAAGCCTGGCGGGGCGCCGTGCGCAGAAGATTGATGATGGCGGGGTCGAGATGACGTTCCTGCGCCAGACGGCGGCGAAAATCCCTCAGTTCGCTCGCGCTTGGCAGGCGGCCAAACCAGAGCAGGTAGCAGGTCTCTTCAAAATTGGAATGCTCGGCGAGTTCGTGAATGTCGATGCCGCGGTAGGCAAGGACTCCGAGGTCGCCGTCGATATAGCATATGCTGGAATTTGTGGCGACGATGCCTTCCAGACCTTTGGGCGCTTGATTGGTGGTCACGCTGGACATGCTTGAACTCTTTGTCGTGCACTAATAAAGTTGATCTGCCGGACCGCGCGGTCTCACTCGAGATGCAATCTTTTCTTATACCGCACTTGCAGAGAAAGTTCCAAGCTGCCCCCGCATAAAGCCGGAAACATGGGAAATTCACTCCGGCCAGATGGTGAGCGCAGTTTTGCCCAGAATTTGCCGTTGAACCTCCGGGGTCAGCGGCAGGGCCCGGAACTCATCGAGGTTCTTTTTGATGTCCGGCACTCCGGGACCAGGCCAGTCTGTGCCGAATAATGTTTTGGATGCGATCTCTTCAAGTCGTGGAAAATATTTCAGCAGCGTTTTAGGCGGGATCCCGCTGATATCGAGGTAGACGTTGGCATGGCGCCGAACCAGAAAAAATGCCGTCTGCATCCACAGGGGACGACCGCCGTGCGCCAGCAGAATTTTCAGCCTGGGAAAATCCACGGCGACGTCATCGACGTAGATGGGGTCGCCGTATTTGTTGCGGGCTCCCGGAAATATTGACGTGCCGGTGTGAAACATCACGGGAACGCCATTAGCCTCGGCGGCACGGTAGATTATTTCGAGTTCTTTCACGCCGCTGAGATAGTCGTTGGGAAAAAGCAATTGGTGCGGCGGATGAATCTTGATCATGCGGATGCCGAGCCGGAGAATTTGCTCGACATCGGCAAGCACGTTGGTAGTATGGCGGGGATGCAAGCTGCCGCATGAAACCAGGCGTTTAGGATCTGCCTTCACATAGTCGGCGACGAACTGATTCACGCCGTTGGTGAAGCCTATGACTTCCGGCGCGACGTAATTGATGAGGACCGCGCGGTTGATGCCGCAGGAATCCAGATACTCGAGGAGAGCGTGTGGCGAGCGGCAGAATTCGGCGATCTGTTCGAAGTTCGCCCGTTTCTTCTTCATGAGTTCCAGCGCCTGGGGTTTCAACATTTCCATGGGCTGGATGTGGATGTGGCAGTCGGTGATCATCGAGTGGATAGTGGTCGGTGGCTAAAGGAAGAGCCGCGAAAAGGATAACAGACGCGTCAGTTGGCTGCTGCGGCCAGGACCGCGCGCTTCGTGAGCACGCGAATCATCTCACGGCGATACTCGGGCGTGAGCGCCGAAGTGGTAAGCGGCTTCGCGGTTCTGGCCGCGAGGTCGCCGACGGCCTCGGCGAGGTTTTGATCGAGGATTTTTCCCGCCAGCATTTCAGGTGCGCCTTGTACCAGCAACGGCGCGGGGTTCACCGCGGTGATGGCGACGCGAGCCTCGGCAATGTGTCCGTTGGAACGCTTCATCACGACCGCGACGCCGGCCAGCGGATAGTCAATCGATCCGCGGACCCGCAGCTTGCGATAGACGCCGCTGTAGCCCGCTGAATTCTCGGGCAGGAACACTCGCGTCACCAGTTCATTCGCCTGCAGCTTGCGGTAGGTCTCTCCGTCTCCGGTGTAGAACTCGCGCAGAGGAATGCGGTGCAGACCCGAGGGTCCAGCGATTTCGATTTCCGCCTGCAGGCACAACAAGGCCGGAGGGGTGTCGCCCGAAAAGACTGCCCAGCATTTGGTTCCACCCGGGGCGACGTGGCAGAGGTCGCCATCTTTCTTGATGCAGAACCCGCAGCCCTTGCGCCAGGTGAGCGACTGGTTATACCAGAGGCAGCGCGTATCGAGGCAGATGTTGCCGCCGATCGTGCCCATGTTGCGCAGCACGGGTGAGGCCACGGTAGCGGCTGCTTCGCTGAGAACGGGATAGTGCTGACGCAAAAAGTTGGAGCGATCGATGGCATGTAACGTGGTGAGAGCTCCGATCTCGACACCGCCGTCGGGATGCGGATTGATACCGCGCATCTCGGCAATGCCGCGGAGGTCGAGCACGTATTCCGGCTCGAAGAGCTTTTGTCGCATCGACGGGATCAGGTCGGTGCCGCCGGCGATGATGCGAATGGATACGTGCTGAGACTGCGCGCGCAGACCTGTTCTGAGCGAAGTGGAAGGCGCACTCGCGGACACGTGGGCGCTGTACTTTGCCAGATCACCGACGGCTTCTGTGATCGTCCGGGGGCGCAGTAGTTTGAACTGCGGAAGGCTCAATCGGCACCTCTCGCGGAATCCTCACGGCGTGCGGGATCCAGCACGTGACGTTCTGGTCCCTTGCCTTTGAAGCACAACGCGCCGCCGTGCTCGCGGAAACGCTCTGGAGCCGTGGGATCGATCCCTTCCGTCAGATTCAGGGCCTTGGCATTTTTCTTCGCGCGCAGGGCGGCCAGCACGCGCTCTGGGGTGAACGGAGATTCGTGCAGGCGCACGCCCACCGCGTCATAGATTGCGTTTGCGATCGCGGGGATCGTGGCGGCAAGCGATCCTTCGCTGCATTCCTTGGCTCCAAAAGGTCCTTCGGGATCGACGCTCTCCACAATGATGGGTTCGACGGCGGGCGACTCGATGGAAGACGGGCTGCGGTATTCGAGCAGCCCGGGGTTCATCAGCATTCCTTCTTTCCAAACCATTTCTTCGGTCAGGGCTTGGCCCATGCCCATCCAAACGGAGCCAATGATCTGTCCTTCGACCGCGACCGGATTCAACGCCCGGCCGCAATCGTGCGCGGCCCAAACTTTGTGGACGGTCACTTCCCCGGTCTCTTCATCCACGCTGACTTCGGCAACCTGCGCGGAGTACGAGTATGCGGGCGATGGTCCCACACCGGCGCCCTTGTGCTTGCCGCCACGCGCTTCCTGCGGAGGCGCGTAAGAACCAGTTCCGCTGAGGGCGCCGTGGAAATCGATGGCGGCCACGACAGCTTCCTCGAACGTCATCCTGTCTTTTGGGCCCTGGTCTTTACGTTTCTGCTGCAGGGAGCCGCGCAGGATCTGGCCTTCGACGTGACCGCTGACTGACGCTTGCTCGGCAGCAGCCAAAGGCGAGCCCGCGAGCGGACTGGACGGGCAGGAGTGCCCTTCCCCTCGCGATTCGTCGAGCGGCCGTGACACGATGCCACTCTTCTTGCGAACCATGTCATCCCGAAATTCGAGTTCCTCTGGCTCACATGCCATTTTCTTGGCTGCCGCCGCGGTCAGTCGCTTTTTGACATCTTCTGCGGCGCGCAGCGTGGCGTTGCCGGCCATGAAGGTGACGCGACTGGAATACGACCCGATGTCAATCGGAGTGAGGTCGGTATCGGCGGCGATCACACGCACCCGCGATAGCGAGCATCCCAACACTTCGGCGGCGATCTGCGCCGTCATCGTGTCCGAACCCTGCCCGATTTCCGACGCGCCCGTGTACACCACGACTCCGCCGTCGCGATCGATTTTGATGTTGACGGTGGAGTGCGGCATGTCGGAGCGAATAATGGAATTGGCCGCGCCGCTCACATAGTGGCTGCAGGCGATGCCCAGACCGCGGCCTCTGGGCAACTGGCCTTTACGCAGCTTCCACTCGGAGCGCGCAACCGTTTTTTCGATGCATTCGGGCAGGCCATAGCTTTGCACGCGCAGGCCGTTGACCGTAACGCAAGGAGGCTTCAAGAGATTGCGTTGGCGGATCTCTGCCGGGTCCACGCCGATTTTCGCGGCGAGTTCGTCCAGTTGCGTTTCAAAAGCAAAGCGCACATTCACCGTGCCGTGGCCGCGCATCGCGCCGCAGGCGGGCTTGTTGGTGAGCACGCGGTAGCCGTCGTACTGAATATTGGGAATGTCGTAAAGCGCGCCGAGAAGCGCGCCGGAATAGAGAATCGTGACCACGCCGTAAGAGCAGTAGGCGCCGCCATCCTGCACCACGCGGGCCTTCACGACGGTGATGCGGCCGTCACTAGTCACGCCGGTTTTGAGATCGATGGTGGTGCGTGGGCGTCCGCGATGAGCCCAGAAAACTTCCTCGCGCGTGTAAGTAATTTTCACCGGCGCTTGCGCCTTGCGCGCGGCGACTGCGGCAATGATTTCGAGTGGGATGACTTCGCTCTTGCCGCCGAACCCGCCGCCGACCAGCGGCTTGATCACACGAATTTGAGACATCGGCATTTCAAGTACCAAGGAAAGTTTGTGTTGCAGGTAGTAGGGCACCTGCGTTGACGACCACACCGTGAGCCGGCCTTGTTTTCCGGTGTGCGGATCGAGTTCGAACGAGGCCAGTGTGGAATGCGGCTCCATGGCGGCATGCGTCACTTCGTTGGCAATGAAGCGCGCTTCGGCGATCTGGTCGGCGTCGGCGAAACCTTTGTCGGGGTCGCCGAAAACATGGTGATAGTCCTTTTCGAGATTCTGCGGCTTGTTATCGTGGATGAGGTTGGTTTGCGCCTTCATCGATTCTTCGGGATCGAAGTAGGCCGGGAGAACTTCGTATTCGACGTCGACAAGTTCGAGCGCGCGCTCGGCAATCGCTTCGGAAACTGCAACCACGCAGGCCACGTTGTCACCAACGTAGCGGACTTTGTCAACCGCGAGCGCATGCTCATCGTGTCCAACGGGAAGAATCCCATAGGGATTGGGCGCGTCTTTGCCGACCACGACAGCGATGATACCTTCCATTTTTTCGGCGCGGCTGGCGTCGATCCGCTTAATGCGCGCGTGCGGATACGGCGAATGCAGAATCTTGCCGACCAGCATTCCCGGCAGGCTGAGGTCGTCAGTGTATTTGCCGGCGCCAGTGGTCTTCTCCGCCGCGTCGATCATGGCGGTGGGCTTGCCGATGATGGAGAACTTATCGCTCACCGGGGTGTCCCGGCGCGCTCTGCAGCTACCGCCGAACGGATCGCCTCATACATTTGGTTGTAGCCGGTGCAGCGGCAAAGATTGCTGCTGAGCGCCGCGCGAACCTCGGCCTCTGACGGGTCTGGATTCTCCGCCAGCAGCGATTTCACGGTCATGACGAAACCCGGCGTGCAGAAGCCGCATTGTGCGCCACCCCAGTCGCCATAGGCTTTTTGAATCGCGGACAGGCTGCCATGCTCGCTGACTCCCTCGATAGTTGTGATTTCCCGGCCCTCGCAACTCGCGGCGAGCAGCGTGCACGACATCATGGCAACTCCGTCAATCAGAACCGTGCACGCACCGCAGGACGAATCGTCGCATCCCCGCTTCGAGCCCGTAAGTCCCAAGTCTTGCCGCAACGCCTCGAGCAATAAGACGCTAGGCTCGAGCGCGAGCTCGTGGGTGCGGCCGTTGACGCGCAGCTCGATGAGTTCTTTTTTCATAGAGGCGGCTGCCAGCTTCTAACTACTGCAACACCGAACCAGTGCTTTCGCGCCAGCAACCTTGCTGGACTACTTCCCTGCCCACTTCGGCTCACGTTTTTCCATAAACGCGCGAATTCCCTCTTGCGCGTCTGATGTTTTCATCAACTCTTCCAGATAAACTTTTTCGGCGCGAGCCAGCCCCTTGTCGAAGTGCATTGAATCCCAGGCGTACATGGCTTTCTTGGTTTCTGCCAAAGCAGCGGGGCTGAGTTTCAGCAGATGACTCAGGCAGTCCTCCGTGGCAGCCGTCAGCTTTTCATCCCGGACCGCATGATTCGCCAGCCCGATTTCCGCCGCCTCCTGGCCGTGAATTGTCCGTCCGGTCAGAATCAGTTCCGCAGCGCGTTTCTGCCCCACCAGCGCAGCCAGCGCCGTGCAGGCCACGGGCGGATAGCATCCTAGTTTGATTTCTGGAAATCCCCATAGCGCGGATTCGGTGGAGTACACCACATCGCACACCATGGCCAGTTCGGCGCCTCCGCCGAGGCAATGACCGTGAACGGCCGCGATGGTAACTTTCTTCGTCGAAACCAGGGCGCGAATCACCGCGTGAAACTTCGCGAGCATTCCTTCAACTTTGTCGGGAGTATGGGCGGCCACATCTACTCCTGCAGAAAATGCTCTGCCTTCGCCGCTAATGACGACAGCAGAAACGTCTGGGCGCGCTTCGATTTCCGCCAGAACCTGCGCTAACTCCTCCGCCATTGGAATGTCGATGATATTGAGCGGCGAATTACGCAACACAATTCGTGCGACCGGAGGATTGACTCCGAGCTCGACACGAGCGAGTTTGGATTCCACAGAAGTGCCCATAGGTGTTTTCTCTGTGTCTCCGTGCCTCTGTGGTCAAAGCCTTAGCCTACAAATTAATCGCCGACTTCCTTACTTCTCCGATCGACGCCAGCGGATCGCGTGCGCCAGTCTTCTCCGCAATCCACTTTTTTTCCGTGTCGATAATGTCGAGCAAAAGCTTTCTGTCGGCCGGACCGGGCATGTACTCGGTTAAATGCTCTTGGTAGTAACGGTCTTCAATCGGTTCGCCGGTTTTAGCGTGGAATTTCTGATTCGCCCAGCGCCCGATGAAACGATTGAACTTGATATCCGGCGCGTAAAGCTTCTGCTCGCCCGGCTTCAGCGAGCCATTGAAACGCTCGATCAAGCCGGCCACTTCGTCGCGATAGAGATTGCGGTTGTAGTCGTTGAGGTCATCGAGGTCAGGCGCCTTCTCGTTCTTCGGCTCATCGTAACGGCCTTTCACGCCCCAGACGTAGGCCCAATGTGCTGACGAAGAATGATCGGTGCCGAACAGGTCGTAAGAACTGGAAATCCACTTGTTGAGATACTTCTGGATCAACCACGCCGGAATCACGCCGGCTTCCACGATGCGCCGCAGGCCGTCGTTGCCGGTGCCCATGTGAAACGCCTCTTCGCGCAGCATGTACGACATAGAGCGTCCCAGCGGGGCGAACGCGGAATACTTCAGCATCTGCAGCTGGAATTTTCCATCGCGGTCCACGAAATCGGTATAGGTGAAGAAATCCATCCAGTTGTCGACATCGACGTTGAACGCGCCCAGCAGGCGCTTGTTTTCGAAGGCACGGCGCTCCAGCATTTTCTGCGCCTCGACTTTTCCGGAATAGCCGAAATGGTCGACCAGCAACGCGCACATCTGCCAGCCGTGGCGCATTTCCTCGATCATGACGCGAGTGATGGCGCGGCGATCCCAGTCGGTGGGCGCGTTCTCCAGCAAATTGCGCTGCTGCTCCACGCTGGCAAACTCGGTGTCGCCCTGGTAAACGATCATGTTCATCAGCGCGTCGCGCATCTGCTGCGTGGGAATCTGGCGCAGGTTCTCCCACTTGCGGCGGCCCTTGTAAGATCCGAATTCGATCTCTTCGGTATCGATGGCGCCGTAGAGCGTGTCGAAGTGGAAGGCCTCGATGTCGGCGGTGTTGACGCCGATGTCTTTGCGCCAGTCGTTGAACATTCCTTGCCAGTCGCTGAACGTTCCGATTTTTGCTACTTTGCCAGGCATAGAAACCTCTATTTCGCTTTGAACACCGCGGGCCGCTTCTCCACGTACGCGGCCAGGCCCTCTTTTGCGTCTTCGCTCTGGAAGAGCAGTTGCTGGTTCTCGCGTTCGACCGCGAGCGCAGATTCCATGGGAATCTCCCAGCCCGTCTGCACGGCGCGCTTGATGCGCCCGACCGCTTTGGCCGCTTTGTTCGGCGGGCAGAACTGCCTGGCGTATTCCATGATGTTCTCCATGAAGCCGTCGCGCTCGTAGATATCGTTGACGATGCCGAGTTCCTGCGCTTCTTCGAATGAGAACGTGTTACCCGTGACCATCAACTCGATCGCCTTGCTCTTCCCGACCAGGCGTGAAAGCCGCTGCGTGCCGCCGGTTCCGGGGAGCACGCCCAAATTCACTTCGGGCAAACCGATCTTACCCGCATCTTTTCTCGCGATGCGGATGTCGGCCGCCATCGCGATCTCCAGCCCGCCCCCCACGCAGTGTCCGTTGATGGCCGCGACCACCAGCTTGGGCGTGTGCTCCAGGCGGAGCAGCATTTCGTTGGCATGCAGGCAGAAATAATACTTAAAGGTCGGGTCAACGCTCGACAGCATCTTGATGTTCGCGCCCGCGGAAAAGAATTTGTCGCCCGCGCCGGTCAGCACGATCACGTAGACGTCATTCGCCATACGTGCCCGGAGGATGGCGTCGTCGAACTGGCGGTTCATCTCGTAGGTGTAGGTGTTGGCCGGCGGATCGTTCATCTCGATCACGGCCACGCCGCCTTCGCTGCGGTAGGTGATCAGTTGCCTGGTGGCTTCGCCGGTGGCCGGGTGCTCTGTGGTTGCCATGGATGTGACTCCTTTGTACCTCAAGTCTGATGTTACGAATCTATTTCCGTCTTTTGCTGCCCGGGAGCACTCCACACAAGAAAATGTCGCCCATTTCACGGGCGATGTTTTCAGCGTCGGCATCTACCCGAGGGTTGTGCCAAGTGTAAATCCAATTCATCATGCCAAACAGGCTGAGCACGGCAATTCGGCTCGAAAGCTGCAGACCGCGCTCGCGCTTCAAGTCTTCGACCAAGCCGAGACAAATCCGGTAGTACTCGCGCTTGATGGCGGCAAGCTCGGAGGCAAAGCCGTTCTTCAGCGCGTCAGCCTCGTGGGACAGGACTTTCATGGCTGCATGGTTGGCCAGAAAATATTCCAAATGATTAAGGATGAAGATGCGAATGCGCGCTTCGGGGTCGTTCACGCCTTCAAGGCGTTGTTTGAGCCGCTGCACGATGGTCGAAAATGTGTGCTTCTGAATCAGAAAGAGCAGCCGCTCTTTGGACTCGAAATAGTAGTAGAGCCCAGCCAGGGACATGCCGGTGGCGCGCGAAAGGTCGCGCATGGATGCGCCCTCGTAGCCTTTCTTGCAGAAAACGTCGGTGGCGTGCACGAGGATCGCCGCCAGCCGCTGGTCATAGCGCGATCGCGCCCGCATGGCTGGAGCGGGCGCAGTCCGATGCCGCGCAGAAATACGAACTGACGTAGAAGGATTCCCCATGCTCCCTGAATCCGGATAATTCGAACGTTCGTTCGAAGAAAGTATACGCCAGCCGATCATGGAATCGCAAGTGGATTGGGCTAGCGGGGTTTCCTGGGCTTGTTCACGGACTTCAATACGGCCGCGTATGCTCTGCCGAGCCAGTCGAGGGCATCGTGCAGGTCCTCGTCGCGATGAATCTCGAAAGTGAACCAGCGCTTCCCACGCATTTGCATCAGCGCGAAACCGATGCTTGGGTCCCGCTCGAGCCGGGCACGAATCTTCGGGCTTGCAGCTTCCAGCTTGAACGCGAGGGAGTCCGGCGTTTGCATGGCGCGGGTGCGGGGAAGGACCGCGAAAATCCTGTCACGGCGGTAGAGCGCAGTAAATCCGAAGAAGGAACGGCACTCCACCAGCGGCCAACTGCCCACTTCGTCTGCTAATGCCGACGACCATGCCTTCATCTGTTCAGAAACAGGAGGCAGGCTGGGTCGCTTCTTTTTCGATTCCTTCATGATCCGCCCGTTCCTGCCAGAGCCGCTCGAACGCAGACTAGTTGCGGATCTCGGACAGAAGCCGTTCGATCTCCGCCTTCACGTCCGCAGTCAGGGGCAACAGCGGCAGGCGCGCGGCACCGCCGAAATATCCGTTGTAATCGATGCCGTGCTTCAGGCCAGGAATGCCCAGCTCGCTGCCCACCCGCTGCGCCGCCTGGACGATACGGTCTTGCTTCAGGCGGGCTAATGCGAAGTCTCCCTCTTTCCAAGCAGCGTAGATTTCATAGCATGCCGTCGGCGCCAGACAGGCGAACGCCAGGATCGCGCCCACCGCGCCGGCATCGAGCGAGGGATGCAGTTTATGCGCAGCGCCCACCAGCACCTGGAAACCGACTTCCTTCTGCCGAGTCTTCAGATTGCCGACGACGGATACGGCTGCCGACGAAGGCTTGGGGCTCGAGTCTCCAGACAACATGGCGACCGGCACAAGTTCTCCGCCCCCAACGTTTGACCCGACTGCCACCGCTGCGAGCATGCGGGGAGTGACGGCGTCAAAGGTTTCGGTGACTGTGGCGGTGCGTTTGATCTGACTCGTACCCGCCACCATCTTGCGCACTTTTTCCACGTCGCCGCTTGATTCCTTGATCCCAATGATGTTGGGATGGTCTGCCAGCTCGATCACCACCTCGGCGGGAATATCGTAAGCCGTGAACACTGGCACGTTATAGAGCAGCACCGGCAGCGGCGAGCGGTCGGCCACGGTGCGGTAAAACGCCAGCAGGTTGGCCGGCTGCATCTGCTTTCTATAGAAATGCGGCGTGCGCACCATGGCGACGTCGTAGCCAAGCTCGGCGGCATATTCGGTGAGCCGCAGCGTCTCGATGGCTGACTCGATCCCCGTGCCTGCGATTAGAACTTTGCTGGGCGCGGCGGCTCCGCGCGCGCACTTCAGCACATCACGCCGCTCCTGGTCGGAAAGCATGATGGCTTCGCCGGTCGAACCGAGCACGACGATGCCGGCGATCGGCGTCCGCGAATAGTGCTCGACGTTCGATTCGAGCTTTTTGAAATAGACGTTGCCGTCGGGATAAAACGGCGTGGTGATGGGAGGAAGAATACCGTGTAGGAGCATGAGGACCTCAGATAATCAACAACGCTATCGCTTCGAAACTACCCGTTCGGCGTGCAAATGTTGTAGTGCCTTCACGTTGATTTCGCCGCGTTGCAGCGCTGCGATCCCCTCCGCCGCAGCCCGCGCCGCTGCGAGCGTCGTAATCGTGGGAATCCGCGCCGTCACCGCAGCCCGGCGGATAGCCTTCTCGTCAAACCACGGCTCCAGCCCGGTGGGAGTATTCACGATCAATTGAATGCGCTGCCCTTTGATGAAGTCGACCACGTTAGGGCGTCCTTCTTTCACTTTGTAAACGCGCTCCACGTTCATGCCCGCGGCCTCGATCACATCGGCCGTGCCTGCCGTGGCCACAAGCTTGAATCCCATATCGGCGAACTTTCGAGCCACCGTTACGACATGACGCTTATCGTGGTCCGTGACGCTCAGGAATATCGTCCCCTGCGTGGGCAGCTTTTGGCCTGCCCCTAGTTGCGCTTTGGCGAAGGCTGCGCCGAAATTATCTGCCACACCCATCACTTCGCCGGTGGATTTCATCTCCGGCCCGAGCACCGTGTCGACACCGGGGAATTTATTCCAGGGAAACACTGGCGACTTCACGTAATAGTAGTTCCCGGTGTCGAGGTCGGTGCGGCGGTCGATGTTTTCGGGCAGAAACTCGCGCAGCTTGCGGCCCGTCATCAGACGAGCCGCGATCTTCGCCAGGGGTACGCCGGTCGCCTTGGAAACATAAGGCACCGTCCGCGAGGCGCGCGGGTTCACTTCCAGCACGTAGACCTTTCCGCCCTCCGCGCCATTTCCCCCCGAACCGCCATCTCCGCGCGGGATGGCGAACTGGATATTCATCAGGCCGATCACCTTCAGCGCACGCGCGAGTTTGAACGTGTATTCACGCATGCGGTCGAGCAAGACTGGCGGAATATCCACTGCAGGCAGCACGCACGAAGAATCGCCGGAGTGAATGCCGGCTTCTTCGATGTGCTGCATAATTCCGCCGATCACGACATCTTCCCCGTCGGACAGCGCATCGACGTCGACTTCGATCGCATTTTCCAGGAAGTGATCGATCAGCACCGGGCGGTCGTGCGAGTATTCGACCGCCTCTTTCATGTAGCGAACGACCGATTCTTCGTCGTACGCGATCACCATGGCGCGGCCACCCAGCACGTAAGAAGGCCGGAGCAGCACCGGATATCCGATGCGTCGCGCCCCTTCGCTGGCTTCTTCGATCGATGTAGCCATGACGCCCGGCGCTTGCGGAATCTGCAGGTCTTCCAGCAGTTTGTTGAAGTGCTTGCGGTCTTCCGCAAGATCAATCGATTCAGGTGAAGTACCGATGATGTTGACGCCCGCAGCTTTCAGCGGCAGCGCCAGGTTCAGCGGCGTTTGACCGCCGAACTGCACGATCACGCCTACGGGCGCACCTTTCGCCGTTTCGTGCTGGTAGATCGAGTACACATCTTCAAACGTCAGTGGCTCGAAGTAGAGGCGGTCGCTGGTGTCGTAATCGGTCGAGACAGTTTCAGGATTGCAGTTGATCATGATCGTCTCGAAGCCGTCGTCGTGCAGCGCGAAGGAGGCGTGGCAGCAGCAGTAATCGAACTCAATTCCCTGCCCGATGCGGTTAGGACCGCTGCCGAGAATGATCACTTTTTTCTTGTCGGTGGGCGCGGCTTCATCCTCATCTTCGTAAGTCGAATAAAGATAAGGGGTGTAACTCTCGAACTCGGCCGCGCAGGTATCGACGCGCTTGTAAACAGGCATCACGCCGTGTTTTTTGCGCAGGTGCCGAACTTTCTCCTGACCTTCCAGTCGCCAGACGCCGGCCAGGCGGCCGTCGGAGAAGCCCATGCGCTTTGATTCGCGAAGCACGTCGGTCGGGATCGATTCCATCGGATGCTTTTCCAGCTCAAGTTGCTGATCGTTGATTTCCTTGAGCTGATAAAGAAACCACGGATCCATCGATGTCATCTTCGCGATCTGCTTGACCGTGTGTCCCTGGCGCAGCGCGAATTGCACGTAGGCAAGGCGTTCGGGGTGCGGCGTGACTAATCTTTGCGTCAGAATCTTTGGTTCAATCTTGGCCGCTCCTACACGTTTGCCGGTATCGAGCGAACGGATGCCCTTCATCAGCGCTTCTTTAAATGTGCGGCCAATGGCCATCACTTCGCCGACAGATTTCATCTGCGGGCCCAGGTTTTCGTCGGCGCCAGGAAATTTCTCGAACTGCCACTTGGGAATCTTAACGACCACGTAATCGAGCGTAGGCTCAAAACACGCCGGAGTCTTCCGGGTGATGTCGTTGGGAATCTCATCGAGCGTATAGCCGACGGCCAACTTTGCCGCGATTTTTGCAATCGGGAAGCCTGTGGCTTTCGAGGCCAACGCCGACGAGCGCGAGACGCGCGGGTTCATCTCGATCACCACCATGCGCCCAGTTTCGGGATTCACTCCGAATTGAATATTCGATCCGCCGGTGTCGACGCCGATTTCGCGAATCACCGCGATCGAGGCATCGCGCATGGCCTGATATTCGCGGTCGGTGAGCGTCTGCGCGGGCGCGACGGTGATCGAATCGCCGGTATGCACGCCCATGGGATCGAAGTTCTCGATCGAGCATATGATGATGACGTTGTCTTTCGTGTCGCGCATCACCTCAAGTTCGAACTCTTTCCAGCCCAGCACCGACTCTTCAATCAGCGCCTCGTGCACGGGAGAAAAATCCAAGCCGCGGCCGAGGACTTCGGCCATCTCCTCGCGGTTGTAGGCGATGCCGCCACCGGAACCGCCCAGCGTGAACGACGGACGGATGATCACCGGGAACCCGATCTTGCCGGCGAACTCAACGCCGTCTTTCACGTTGTTGACCAGCGCCGACTTGGGCACGTCGAGGCCAATACGCTGCATCGCGTCTTTGAAGAAAAGGCGATCTTCCGCCTTCTTGATGGCCTCGACGTTAGCGCCGATCAGGACCGCGTTATATTTTTCCAGAATTCCGCCATCGGAAAGTTCGATCGCAAGATTCAGCGCGGTCTGACCCCCGACAGTGGGCAGCACGGCAAAACCAGCGCCCGGCGCCATTTCGCGCTCGATGCGAATGATCTCTTCCAGGTATTCCAGCGTCAGTGGTTCGATATAAGTGCGGTCAGCAAACTCGGGGTCGGTCATGATGGTCGCCGGATTGGAGTTGGCCAGCACCACTTCAAAACCCTCGGCCTTCAGCGCCTTGCAGGCTTGCGTGCCGGAATAATCAAACTCCGCCGACTGTCCGATGACGATGGGACCGGAGCCGAGAATCAGGATTTTCGAGATGTCAGTACGTTTTGGCATTTATTGAGTCTTCTTGCAGGCGATTGCCTTAGCGGTGAGGGATGAAATGAAATTCGTAAAGTTGAGTTCGGCTACTGGTTCTGAGTATTGTCCGTTAAGCCCATCGGCACTGTTGGACATCAAAAAGCACGTAGCATCGTAAAGTCTCTCGCGGACTAACTTCGTGAGAAGAATCTCATAACGTCCAGCGTAAGACGCAGACTTGAACTCTTCGAAAACCTTGAAGTGCGGCTCCTGCGCCTTTACTGGCCTTGTGGATGCGGGGGCGTCCTCAAGCAACATTAAATAGCCAAGCCAAGGGCGCGCTGAGGGTTTAAAAGCCCCTTCCCGGTATGCGGCCCACAAATCCGTTGCGCTTCCCAGTGCCTCCTCTGTTCTGTTGTTGAAGTTGTTTCCGAAAGAACCAACCTGCGACTTGAATTCAATAGCAGCGATCAAACAGCCCTCGACCACCACGAGAAGATCCCATTTTTTCTCAGGCCGAAACCATCCCGGAAGCTCGATATGCCTTTCGCAATAGACGACGGGCCGATCCACCCCCGACTCTTCCAATAGATCTCTGACCAACGCAACAAAGCCGTCCATCTGACTTCCGCCTGTGACGGCCGCTCTCGCGCCAGCGTCACGCACTCCCGTCTTGGTTCCCTGTTTTTGCATCTGGGTCTCCCGGCTTGACCAGAATTGGGTCACGGCGCTTCTGAGCTTCAGATCGAGTTGAGGCTTCACGTTCTTACTCCTGCTCCATGACAAGAACGGGATTCGCAAACAGCGACGAGAGTTCTCCTTCTAGCCGCTTGGCGGCATAGCTAAAGTAGTCGGAGTCGATTTCAAAATTGACACTGTTCCTCCCCCACTTCGAAGCCGCGAGAGCAGTCGTACCCGTTCCCATGAAAGGGTCCAATACCGTATCTCCCACGAAGCTGAACATTCGAATGAGGCGCTCTGCCAGTTCCACGGGGTACGGAGCAGGGTGGTGTTTCGTTGAGGCTCCTGTCACTCCATGCCATATCTGTTGAAACCATTTCTGATAATCCTTCGCAGAGATGACGCTAAGAATTCTCGCACTCTCTTGAGGCATCCGGTAGCCACCGGGTTTTCGCTGCATCAGAATAAACTCAACGTCATTTTTGATAACGGCATTTGGTTCGTATGGCTTTCCTAGGAAGCCTCCTCCGTTCTCAACCTCGTACGCGGCGTTGGCAATTTTATGCCAGATGATTGGGGACAAGTTGTCGAAGCCGATCTTCCGGCAATGCTCTTGAATGGTGGCATGTAGGGGTACAACGGTATGCCGTCCTTCATTCTTGCGCCGCGAGAGGCAAACATCCCCAACGACGCACACAAGTCGGCCTCCTACGACGAGCGAGTCGAAACATCTCTGCCACACGCGATCCAACTCTTCGATGAAGGCGTCATACTCAACGATGTGACCGAGTTGACCCGAACTGTCACGATATTTCTTGAGTGTCCAATAGGGCGGCGAAGTTAAGATCAAGTGTGTCCTGCCGACCTTCTCTTTCGACATTGTCCTCGCGTCGCCATGAACAAGGACATGCTTGGTCGGAATCTCTTTCACAGCTCGCGCGATAAGAGCTAGGAAAGCTTCATTTTTTGCAACTTCAGGGATGGCGCTCTGGAGATCTCCGAGACGGTGCAGTTCCTCCGGCACGAACCTCTGCAAATCAACATTGCCGTTCGAATCGATCTTCGGAATGGCTATAGCGTTCACCCCTTCCACTCCTCCATCATCTTCGTAAACTCCTTGAACAGATAATGCGAGTCATGCGGGCCAGGCGCGGCTTCCGGGTGATACTGCACGGTGAACAGCGGCAGGTTCCGGTGGCGCAGCCCTTCCAGAGTCGAGTCGTTCAGGTTCATGTGCGTGAACTCGACTTCACTCTGCGCCAGCGAATCGGGATCGACGGCGAAGTTGTGGTTGTGCGCCGTAATCTCGATCTTTCCGGTCTTCAACTGCTTCACCGGATGATTCCCGCCATGATGGCCAAACTTCAGCTTAAAGGTTTTCCCGCCCAGCGCGATCCCGGTCAGCTGATGTCCCAGGCAAATCCCAAAAATCGGCGTCCGCCCCATCAGCCTACGAATCGCATCAACCGCATACGTGCACGGCTCAGGATCGCCCGGGCCATTCGACAGAAAAACTCCGTCCGGCTTCAGGGCCAGCACATCCTCGGACGTGGTCTGCGCCGGAACTACCGTCACGCGGCAGCCTTCGCCGCGCAGCTTGCGCAGGATGTTTTGCTTGATGCCGAAATCGTAGGCGACCACATGAAAGCGCGCCGGCTCGTCCTTCACGCCGACCACCGCCGTCGGCTCGTGCGAGCGCTCGCCCACTTCCCACACGTACGACCGTTTCGTGCTCACTTCTTTGGCCAGATCGAGACCATCCATCTTCGAAATCGAGTTCGCTTTGGCGATCAACTTTTCAGCATCGGACTCGATGGTCGAGACCACCCCGCGCATCACTCCGTGGTCGCGCAAATGCCGCACCAGCGCCCGCGTGTCGATATCCGAGAGCACCGGAACTTTGAATTGCTCCAGATATTCTTCCGCCACCTGCTGCGAACGCCAGTTCGAGCTGACCCGCGAAAACTCGCGCACGATCAGCCCTTCGATCCAGGGACGCGTAGCCTCGTTGTCGTCAGTGTTGGTGCCGTAGTTGCCGATTTCGGGGTTGGTCAGAACGACGATCTGGCCGGAGTAGGAAGGGTCGGTGAAAATTTCCTGGTAGCCGGTGATGGAAGTATTAAAAACGACTTCGCCATAGCATTCGCCTTTGGCGCCGTAGCCTTTGCCGCGGAAGACTCGCCCGTCTTCCAGCGCAAGGATAGCCTGCATTCTCGCTCCAGGGAGTGGATTTTCAGAATTTTATCAGGGAACCGGGCAGCGGCCAAGCACCGAATGCTGGCAACGCGAAGAAGAACTTTCAGGCCTACCGCACGCGCCCCATTTTATCCACAGGCCAGTACCCAAACACGGCCTTGCCGTAGATGTAGCTCTGATTCACTGCGCCGAAGTCGCGGCTGTCGTTCGACATAGAACGGTGATCGCCCAGCACGAAATAACTTTGCGCCGGGACAACTATCTCTTGATACGACCGCGCATCGGTATAGGCCGGGGGCACGTAGTCTTCGTCGAGCGACTGGTCGTTCACATAGACCTGGCCGCCGTCAATCCGGATGCGGTCTCCTGCCACTCCGATCACGCGTTTGATGTAACTCTTCGAAGGATCGCGGGGATAGCGGAACACCACAATGTCGCCGCGCTCGATGGGTTCGAGACGATATACAAATTTGTTGACGAAGATGCGCTCCTGGTCCGCGAGCGAGGGCATCATGCTGGTGCCTTCCACTTTCACCGGCTGGTAGATGAAGACGATAATGAAAGCGGAAATGGCCAGTGAGATAAGCAGATCCCGAAGCCAGACTCCCAACCCGGGCCGCGTGCGCTGGATCACAACCGGCGCGCCCGTGTCCCGCATGGGTGCGACCACCGCCGACGAAGTGCTGGCGCGATAGTTTGAATCTTGTGCTGGCCCCTGGGGATCTGGCATGTTTCCCTATTGTATACAGAACCGGTTTCGGCGGAGCGAGTTGCCTGTCGTTCCCCGCCCGGGCCGAACCAACGTTTCAGTCCCCACACTATTTCCAGTCCGACTCCGCCGCGGGTTACAATACTGAAACCGAGAATCTACGGGGAATTTTATGGACCGACGCCGTTTGCTCCACAACACGACAGTTCACCGCTGCCTCACGCTCGCCTTGCTCGTGCTGATGGCTTTCACCATGTCCGCCCAGTGGGCCACAACGCAGGACGAAGGGGCCATCCCCGCCTACAACGCCGGCCCGCCGCCGAAAGGCACGAAGCTGCCTGCGATCCTTACCCGTGACCAACTCTGGGGAGCCGATGCACAGTACCCCTATCAGACCCACGCTTATGATCTGGCCGCGAAGATTCCCACCGTGCTGCGCCAGCAGCCCTGCTATTGCTATTGCGACCGCATGGGCCACAACAGTCTCCACAGTTGCTTCGAGAATACTCACGGCGCGCAGTGCACCACCTGCCTGAAAGAGCTTTACTACTCGTATCAGCAGCATCAAAAGGGCAAGACGGCTTCCCAGATCCGCGCCGGCATTATTCGTGGCGACTGGAAACAGATCGATCTGTTGGGGGCCTCGGCGATTAATTGAGTGGAGCGCGATCGTCTGGACTCGATCTCGGGTGGGCCAGACGCCCGAACTAGATTGACCACGCGATGGAGCCAAAACGGAAGCTTAGGCTGTTGATCCTTGCGGTGTGGGTGCCCTACGTTTCCGTCCCGCTCTGGGTTGCGATTGGCCATTACCGTCGGCCCGCCTGGCTCACGGGTCTTTGGCTGGGCTATGGCTTCGTCGGCCTCGTCTGCGTGTTCCTCTACATCATGCGTCACCCTGAACTGCGGCCTTCTCCCGAGGAGAAAGCGAGACGGTTGGACCAGATTAACCCCCGCACGGCGAGAATATGGACGTCGATTTCCCTTCTCGCGTTCATCGTAATGGCTTTGATCACTCTTCTCCAGCGCAACCCCCTATCCAGCGCCTGGCGGCAAGGTGTCACGCCAAATCAGACCTCAACCAGTGTTGTCCACGCGGTAGCTTGGGCTAGTCTCGTTGCAGGCCTCGCCGGTTTCGTCCGCCTGGGCCAGGTTTGGTATCGAAAGAGGAAAGCCCCGCTCGCCAATAAGCACACCGGCGTTTACAAATAGTAGAACTGTGTTCGTCCCCCGAATTGCCCTCGACCCACTGTTTGAGTGATACTTTATAGTTCTAGTCCAAAGCTTGATTACGAGGAGCCTCTTATTCCAAAAAGTACAGGAAGAGTTTTGCACATGGCTCAGAAGCCGACGGCAAAGAAAGCGGTTCCAGAAGATCCCCGCTATACGCAGGCGCTGCAAAGCTATGAATCCGGTCTGCGCGCCATGCAGGAGCACAAGTTCGACAAAGCGAAGCCTCATTTTCAGAAAGTGCTCACTGGTCCCAGCAAAGAACTGTCGGACCGCGCCTCGGTGCACCTCAACACCTGCAACCATCAGCTGGAGCGGTCGACGGCTACCCAGTTCAAGACTCCAGAAGAGCACTACGATTACGCGGTCTCGCTGATGAACGTGGGCGATTACGTGAGCGCGCGCGAACATCTGGAGAAATTACACAAGCAGTCGCCCAAGGCGGATTACGTGATCTACGGCATCGCGGCACTCGACTGCCTCACTGGCCATGTCGAGGACTCGCTGCGCCGCCTGGACGAAGCGCTGCGCATGAATCCGCAGCTGCGCTATCAGGCCCGCAATGACTCCGATTTCCACAACCTGGCTGAGGATCCGCGCTTCACCGAGCTTCTGTATCCCGATCCTGGCGCCGATCTGGACTCTCCCGACGCGGGTTTCTCCGAAGACGAACCTTCATAGTTCCGACCTGCAAGGACGATTCTGATGGAAACACAACCCGGGACGTCCCCGACTGCGGAGAAAAGCGCGCGCGAGCGCGGTCTGCGGGTAGTCGCTATCGGCGGCGGAACCGGGCTTTCGACGCTGCTCAAGGGACTGAAGCGTTTTGTTCTCTCCCCAGCAGAAGTTCCCACTGGAGTGTCCGGCGCGGCAGTGATTCGCGATCTTTGCGCCGTGGTCACCGTCAGCGACGATGGCGGCTCCAGCGGCCGCCTGCGCAAAGAGTTCAACATCCTGCCGCCGGGCGACATCCGCAACTGCCTGGTCGCCCTCTCGGAAGATGAGGCGCTGCTGTCTAAACTTTTTCAATATCGCTTCAAAGGCGGAGAAGCTCTGGGCGGACATAACTTCGGGA
>DATGHF010000046.1:0-2404 GCA_035308125.1 Candidatus Sulfotelmatobacter sp. | reverse complement strand
ACTCAGTCCTCCGTCAGGTACACAGGATGGTCGAGCGATTCTACCGCACGGAGTGTGAGACTCACGATATAGGGAACGTATTACGGACAACAGGGGAGTCGACGGGCGTGGAGCACTAACGAAACATATCGGTAACGATTCGGGTGTGTCAAGCGTTTTGTGTAAACGGCCGTTTTTTCCTTGCGCCGCAGGCATTCTGGGCGGTGGGAAAGTGGGAATCCTGCTTTTGGATTTCCACTTTTCCACGGCCCACAGTTTTTGCTTCCTTTCGCTGCTCCCAGCTGATAAACAACAACAAACAACAGTTTTTTGGTCGGAGTTGCGCCGGTGTCTCGAGTTCTGGAGCGCACTCGTCCCCCGCCATCCCAATTCTGGCCCGCTGCCGGCTACGCCAACGCGTCCGGCGGAACCCGGTCGCCCAGCAGAATCGCAAAACGCTGTAAGGCCGCCTTCCAGTTCGGCACCGGCATGGTCCACTTCTTTGCGATATGCTCCAGCGCCAGGAACAGCAACTTCAGCGCCGCATCCGCAGTCGGAAACGACCCTCGTGTCTTGATCACTTTGCGCAGCGACATGTTCAGTGACTCGATCGCGTTGGTCGTATAGATCACCTTACGAATGTCGGCCGGGTAAGCAAAAAACGGTGTCAGGTGCTCCCAGTTCCGGCGCCACATCTGGCTGATGGTCGGATACGCCCCGTCCCATTTTTCCGCGAACGCCTCCAGCTTAAAATAGGCGTCGTCAGCCGTGCTGGCACGATAGATCAACTGCAAGTCCGCGGCTACCGCTTGGCGCTGTTTCCAGGACACATAATTCAGCGATGCCCGCACCTGGTGCACGATGCACAACTGCACCTGCGCTTGCGGAAATACCGTCTCAATCGCCTTCGGGAATCCCGTCAGTCCATCCACGCAGGCGATGAAAATGTCTGCCACCCCACGGTTCTTCAGATCCGTAAGCACCTGCAGCCAGAACTTTGCACCCTCGGCCTCGCCCGTCCACAGCCCCAGCACTTCTTTGTTCCCCTTCAGATTGACGCCGATCGCTACGTAGATCGCCCGATTTCGAATGTGCCCTGCATCGCGAATCTTCACGCAGAGCGCGTCCAGGTATACGATCGGATACACCGCATCCAGCGGCCGGCCTTGCCACGTCTTCACCTCCTCCATGACTGCTTCGGTGACGCTGGAGATCAACGCCGGGCTCACCTCCACTCCATAGATCTCCTCCAGGTGGCCGGTGATCTCGCGCGTGCTCATTCCCCGCGCATACATCGAGACGATCTTGTCGTCGAAGCCGGTGAACCGCGTCTGCCCTTTCGCCACGATCCTCGGCTCGAACGTCCCATTGCGATCCCGCGGCGTCTCCAAAGGCATCTCCCCAAAGTCGCCCTTCAGAGCCTTCGTGGTCTTGCCGTTGCGCGAGTTGCCACTGTTGTTGCCGGCCTGGTCGTGCTTCGCGTAGCCCAGATGATCGGTCATCTCCGCCTGCATTGCTCGCTCCAGGAGCGCCTTGGTGAGCTGCTTCAGCAGCCCATGTTCGCCAATAATATCTTCTGGCTTTTTGTAATCCGCCAGCAATTCGTCGATCAGTTTGAGGTCGATGGCCATCGTTGTCTCCTAGTGTGATCCTTTCGATGGCCGTTTACACAGATTACTTTATACCCTCGCATCCCGAGCATACCAACGAGATGGCGTTTATAACCGGCCAATGTTCCGGGGCGTCCTGGACCGGCTCAGTTGAAATGGCCGCCTGTAAACACTTCGTCGCAGAGGGGAAGCCCGCTGATTCGAGCAGGGCTCGCGCCCTCGTGATGAAGGCCTGTCCTGACTCATCCGACGGGCATCGGAAGACCACGTTTAATACGACTGGCCTGTCTTTTGCTTTCGGGTATTGTTCGAGGATTTCTCCGCTCTCAACAAAAGCCAGATAGGTATTGAGCTTCTTCTGCAGGATGCTCTGGTGCGCCAAGCTGTCGGACCAGTCCAGATGGTTGCTAATCGTAAGATGACGTTGCCGGTTTCCCGCTCAATGCTCTCGATGTCTACGACATCAGTTTGTTCTACGGACATTGCGTATTCCACTCGTGCATAGCCGGCCCCGGCGACAGTGCGAAAGCAGTATTCTTTTTTCGTTCGAAACTGATTTACCGGGAGGGTGAAGGCCAGCCCCGGATCGAAACTTGGCAGCGACGGTCAGCGGCGGCCCTCACGCCAGCCGTGATTCTTTTTATCGCACTGCCAGACGCGGAAGACAACATCGAGCCGGGGTGATTCCGCTGGAGTGCCTGCCGCGGCGTTGTCCAGTTTGTCACGACTGCACGATCATTGGCCATGGACGGCGCAGACGTCAGTGCCACGATGACCAGCACGAATGCATCTGGGTGCGGCGCGGACTCTGTGAA
>DATGHF010000045.1:0-5036 GCA_035308125.1 Candidatus Sulfotelmatobacter sp. | reverse complement strand
TTCCCCGTGCCTTCAATCTCGTCTTGCCACCACCGGATCAAACGCTCGTGATGCTCCGGCGTCAAATCCTGCAGCCACAGCGCATACTGCACCACCGAATTCGAGGCTAGTCGCGCCGCAAACCGGTGTGCCCCCAGAAATGAATTGATCGTCTCGAACGCCACCTCGAGCCGTCCGAGCCCAAACGGAGTATGCGTCCGCGGATTCAGCCGGACATAAATCAGCTCATCGTCATCCAGCTTGATCTGCGAATTCGCACCCGACTGATCGTTGACCTGCATGTAGCGCTGCCCGCTCGGCGATCCGTCCCACTCCAGATTCATCCGGATCGAAGCCCCATCCACCGGCCACAGCACCAGCGGCCGCGACGAATCTCCGGTGGCCTGCACCTCGACCGCGCCGAACCCCCCGACAATCACGTCTTCCAGCACCTGCTCGGCGAACGAACGAAACGAATCATCCGGATTCGGCGCCTCAAAGTTGTCCGTGAGAATCCGCAACCGCTGCGCGCCGTCGGGCAGCGCCTCGAGCGCATGCCCCTGCCGCGGTTGCACCCGCCAGCGCATGCCCGCGATGCGATCCTTAATGCAGTTAATCGCCCGCCGCGCAATCGGCGTCTCCGAAAACCGCCGCAAGTTATACGGCGTGGGCTTGGGCATGGCATCGCTAAGCGGCCCGTAAGAGTTAAAGATCGAGGGCAGCGCCGAAGTCCGCCGCCTCTTAGCCAGCTTCTCGTCCGAAGGCTCGCCCGCAAACAGCCCGCCCAGGGCCCCAGCAGACACTCCCGCCATCCGGCGCAAAGCGCCGCGCAACGTCTCTGAAATTGTCATGATGTGTCCTCTACCGAAAATCCCGATACCAGAAATCCCGAGGGTGCCCCACCCTTCTCGCGCATTTTGCAAGAGGGTGGGGATTTTGACTACGTCTGCGCTCTTCAGTGCCCATGTGGCTGAACCGGAATCCGCCCAAACAAAAGCCCCGCCTCAGCGGAGCTGGTTCGAACTCAACCTTTCTACTTCACCCTCCAACCCTCCCCTTGCTTGTCATCCTGAGCGAAGCGAAGGACCTATGCAACAGCACAGGCCTGGCTTAGTGAACCATCCCAACATCAACGCCACTGAAGGCGACAAGAACACAATGTCGGCAACTATCAATTGCCATTTCACGCCCTCAACTCCCGCCGCGCCATCTCCGCAATCCCCGCCATCTCCCCAGTCGTCGACACTCGAATCCCGCTCTCCTCCATCATTTCCAAAGCAAACCCAATTTTGCTCCTGGTCCGATCCAACTCCGCCTCAACCACAGCGGTCAGCAAGGGTGTAGTCTCTGTGATCTGCGCCATCACCGGCACAATCTTCGGATACCTCGCCGCCAGCATCACCGCCGAATCCACGCTCGCCCGCATCGACACCGCATGAAACAACTTGATCTCACTACCGAACCGGTATCCAAAGTCAAACTCAAACGGATCCCCCGGCTTCGTATACGGCTCCGCACGAACCGCATCCAAAAGTCCGAGCACTCCCGCCTTCTCGAACTCATCCCGCATCGTCTCCAGAATCTTCCGCCGCCCCGTCGGCTCTCGTCGTCGGCTCAGCTTCGGAGTCTCCAGAAAAATCCTCGCCGCATCTTCGATTTCCTCAACCGCCGTCCGCGCCGTCAACGCCGGCAGAACGGGAGAAAGCTGAACCAGGCCCGAAAACGAATCTTCCATCTTCTTCAGCAACGTCAGTTCATCTTTCTTGCGGCCGATCTCCTGCTGAATCTCTTTCTGCAGACCCGACAACACATCCAGATCCGCCTGTGGATCAAGACACAACACCCTGCTCCAATCTCTCGTGAAGCGCACATCAATCAATTCCACACCATCGGGCCCCTCCCCCAGAGCCATCAGCCCGAAATTCACAAACTCTCCCTTGACCGCGTCCGGCACATACCGCAGCAGGAAAAATTCGAGTTTTCTTTTTTCCGCCATCAGTTAAGAATCAGCGGGTGCCCCATCCTTCTCGCGCATTTTGCGAGAGGGTGGGGATTTTGACATCGCTTCGCCTTCGCATGGCCCCCGTCGTGAAACTAGTGCTCCATCCACGCCGGAAACGGCCTCCGCGGCGACGTTCGAAACGCCTCAATCAATTCCCGCACCGCGCCCCGCCGCGCAATCAAAGCCTGTGCCAGCTTCTCCAACTCGTCCCACTCGCCGCTATACCACTCCGGAGGAATCGCGTTGACCAGCGCCCACACCACATCCGCTTCCATTTTTTCGATCCGCGAGAGCCAGGGCTCAAACGACTCCCATCCCCGCACATCTTCATACACTTCATTCCGCGCATACACTCCGCGCAGCGGATAATCCGGAAACGTCCACTCCCCCGCATTGAAGCAATATCCCTGGTCGATAAACGAGGCCGTGTACAAACGCTCCCGCGACTTTCTCCAGAACGCCGCCTGCCGCCCGTTCGCATTGCCCGTCCATTTGTCCACCACCAGCATGCCGGCAAACGCCTCGCGGTTGCGCACCCGGTCCAGCATCTCCACCGGAAGATAATCCAGCACCTGCCCCTCCAGCGGACTCACCACAAACCGCGACCCGAATTGTAGTCCCGCCTGGCATCGAATCGTGTTATGCGCCAGCTGGATATGCAACTCCGGCGTATGCTCCACCAGCCAGTCTTCCACTTCCACCACTTCCGTCGCCGGCACCGGCAGCCCCGCGCGCTCGGCCAGTCGCGTGGCCAGCATCTCGTTGGCCAGCACCCGCAGATGCTGCGGATTGTTGCGGAACTTCACCACATAAAAGTTTCCATCCGAGCAGCGCATCAAGTGTCCCTGCGCCCCGCCCCGCATCCTTCTCACGTGTTGGACCGCACTAACCGCCACGTTGATGTCAGTGGAAACAAATACAAATGTTGGGACAGCCGCCCTCGGCTGTCCGTCGAGCGTAAGCTCGACTCTTTGAAAGCCGACCCCACACAAAGCCGCACATCATACCCGAACTCACGCCGAAAAGTCAGTGACATCCAACCAACGCGTCCGAGCCGAAAGCCGAAGCCCGAAGCCCGCTTTTCTCACCCCACCACCAAGCTCCCCATCCCCATCGCGCCCCGCCGCGCCACTCGCCCCGCATCCTCCCGCCGCACCGCCAGCGCGACCGCCATCGCCATCACGCAATCGTCATGCGCGCCATCGGCGGCCGCGGCATTCCCATCGTCATGCCGCACAAACGTCCGCAACTCTCCCAGCAGCCGCGGACTGTGAAACAGCCCCGGCTTCGCCATCAGCACCGCCGCCAGATTCTCAATCATCGCCGGCCGGCTCGCCGCCGAAGTCAGCCATCCATCCTGCCCGCTCTGCTGAAAAATGTTTTCGTAATTCAACTCCTTGAGATGCGCCAGCACGCCATAGCCATGATTATTCCGTTCTACCGCGACCAGCGCCGATTCAAATGTACGGCCGAGCGCGGCCACTTTCCGCGCCAGCTCAAACGGAGGAAAGTGTCCATGCAACTCCGCGCACTGCAATCCCAGACTGCGCTCGATCACCTGCGCGCACGAATAGTCTCCCTCCGACCCTCCGCCCGCCGTATCCACTCCAATAACGTACTGCCTCCCTTTGCTCGGAGGAAACCACGTCATCATGCGCCCGTTATCCTCCGACTCCGCCTGCCCCGCGCGCGTCGACGCCTGTTCCACCGCCTCCAAATCAAACACGCACTCCCCCGAAGCCAGAAAACAAGCCACCGGATCCTCGGCATATTCTTGCGCGGCCAGCTTCCGCAAATCTCTCCACCGCATCCTCCGCCAGGCGATCTGCGCCTCACTCAGCCCGCACCTAACCACCAATTCCTTTTCTTCCTCAGTCGGCGGTTGCGGTTGCCACTTCTCCTCCTGATACTGCGCCTCATACCACCACGGAAAAAAATGCTGCGTGTAGCCGGACTCCGCGGCTTTCTGCCACTCTTCATAAAACACGCCAGCCGCCCCGTTGGCGGTGGATTCCAGAACAATGTCTCCGTCCGGAACCACCGCCGCACGCAGCGACGCCAGCGTTTCCAAACCGTTGCGGGGCCAGCGGGAGACCTCCGAGCAATGCAAGTTATGGATGGTCATCCCCCGCCCCGCATTGTCGTCCGCCGTTTCCACGCGATACTCGCTGTCCAGTTTCGGAAACACAATCTGGCGGACATTGGCGCGCGATCGAACCAGTGCGCCCTCCTGCAGCGCCTTGGGCAGTTTCTCCCAGAAGCGATGCACTACCCTGAAAATAGCCTGGGCCGATTCTTCGTTGTGCGCCACCTGCACCGTCAGCGTCCCCGGACGCGTGATGGTCTGAACAAAATAACGCGCCGCCACGTACGTTGTGATCCCCAGCTGCCGCGCCTTCAGCACAATGTTCCGGCGGCTGCACTTCCGCGAATATTCCTGCTGCGCCCGGTTCAATCGCAAGCACGTCAAGCTGCCCTTCTTCGGACGGATTTTCAGCAGCCTCGAGATCAGCCAATCCCGCACGGTGTTATCGCCCAGTTTGTGGTCGAGCACCATCCCGAATTGCTGTAGCAGATAAAGATCGCTCGTCACAAAATTGTCACCTGGTTCCCCATCCTGTGTAGGTTAGTAAGTTCGTGGCTAGAAATAATCTTGTCATCCTGAGCGCAGCGAAGGACCTATGCACTCGCCGGCACTGCCGATGGCGCATGCGATTGCACAGGTCCTTCGGCTCGCAGAAAACGCGAGCCTCAGGATGACATTTTAATTCCGTGTCAACACTTCCAAACTACGACCCCGCCTTCGCCACCTGAATCCGGCTGGCGTCGACCGGCACGTCGCGCTGAACCTCCATCTCGATCGACGTGCCCACTTCCAGCTTCAACTCCGGACCATGTTTCAGCAGCGCCCACGCCACTCCCGCGGCCAATCCGGCAGCACCGCCGATCCGCGCTCCCGTCAATCCTCCCGCTGCCACTCCGCCGATGCTCCCGACCGTGCCTCCAACCGCCGCGCCTTTGGCCGCGTCCTCAATCCGTTTGCCCGTATCTTTAT
>DATGHF010000044.1:0-75360 GCA_035308125.1 Candidatus Sulfotelmatobacter sp. | reverse complement strand
CGGGATGCAATTCCTGACGAAGCATTACGCCAGCGCGGTCCGCTGGGCGATTCGTCACCGCGCGATCACACTCGGCACAGGCTTGCTCGGTTTCCTTTTCGCAATCTACCTTGCCCTCGGCGGCGTGATCGGCTCCGAGTTTCTGCCTCATCTGGATGAAGGCGCGCTCTGGGTCCGCGGCACACTCGCCCCCAGCACCGGCCCAGACGAAGGCATCCGGGTCGCCAATCAGGCCCGAATCGTGCTCTGCTCTTTCCCCGAAGTCCCGCAATGCACCAGCCAGGTGGGCCGTCCCGACGACGGCACCGATACTACCGGCTTCTTCAATACCGAATTCTTTGTCGACCTGAAACAAAGAGAAGACTGGCGCCCCGTCTTCCACGAAAACAAAGAAGAACTGATCGCTGCCATGAAGCGCGAACTCGACAAAATTCCCGGCGTCGAATGGGGCTTCTCGCAACCTATCGAAGACAACATGGAAGAAGCTGTCAGCGGCGTGAAGGGAGAGCTCGCCACCAAGATCTACGGCGATGATCTGAAGACTCTTGAAGAGAAGGCCGATCAGATTGTCAGCATCATGCGTGGCGTCAAAGGCATTGAAGACCTGGCGGTTTTTCGTGTCCTCGGTCAGCCTAACCTCAACGTCACCGTAGACCGCGACGCAGCCGCTCGTTATCAAATCAACGTCGCCGACGTGCAGGACGCGGTTCAAACCGCGGTCGGAGGCAACGCCCTCACCCAGGTTTTGCAGGGGGAAGCGCGCTACGATCTCGTCCTGCGCTATCTTCCTCCTTACCGCGATACTAGGGAAGCCATCGCGAAGATTCGCTTACTCTCACCCACCGGAGAACGGGTCTCCCTCGCCCAGCTCTGCAAAATACGCGTGGCAGACGGTGGCTCCGAAATCTATCGCGAAGGCAACGAGCGTTACATTGCTGTTAAGTACAGCGTTCGCGGCCGCGACCTCGGCGGCGCCGTCGAAGAGGCGATCGACAAAGTCGGCAAGCAAGTGAAGCTGCCGATCGGATACCACGTCAAATGGGAGGGAGAATACCAGAGCAAGAAGCGCGCCGACGAACGTCTCCTGATTGTGCTGCCCATTACTATTTTCATCATCTTCATCATTCTTTACATGATGTTCCGCTCGTTTAAGTGGGCATTTCTGATTCTAGCCAACGTGGCCATGGCGCGTTTCGGCGGTCTGCTCGCCCTTTTCATCACCGGCACCAACTTCAGTGTTTCTTCCGGCGTGGGGTTCCTGGCGCTCTTCGGCGTATCCGTGCAAACCGGCGTCATCATGCTGGAGTACATCAACCAGCTGCGCGTACGCCGCTATACCATCGAGGACGCAGCGGTCGAAGGAGCCGTCTTGCGCCTGCGCCCCATCATGATGACTATGCTGGTTGCTACCCTGGGACTGCTTCCCGCTGCTCTCTCTCACGCCATCGGTTCCGACTCGCAGCGCCCTTTCGCCATCGTCATCGTCGGCGGACTGATTGCAGACCTGGTCATGAGCATTTTCTTGCTCCCAACGCTCTATGTATGGCTGGCCGGCGAGCGCGACGTCCTTCCCCACGCTGAAGAAGGCTTCGAAGTCGGCGAGCATGTGGACTAACTGTTGTCAGGGTTGGGGTTGCGCAGCGCTTCCAGCGCTGCGATTAAGGCCATTTACAAATGCGAGCTTTAGCCCCAGCGACTCTGCCTATTGTCTTCGGCCGACGTTCCCGAAACTCAGCCTCCAGATGCTTAGTCCGGTATATTCTGAATCTGTAGACTCTTCTTGCGGAAATCACCTGATGACCGATGACCCAAACCCGCGTCTGGATGAAGTCCTCGCCCGCCATCAACTCGAACTCGATCGAGTGAAGGATGCCCTTGCCTTGCTCGGCGTAAGTGCCTGCTCCCAGTGCAAGAAGTTCGTGCGCCGCACCGATCCCGGTTCTCTTTTCGATGCCGGCGAACTGATTTGCTACGCCTGCATTCACGAATGGTGGCCGCAGCGCTCTGCCCAACTCGGCGTCAAAGAGCGCGAGGCGCTCGAGGGCAAGCTGGTCTTCTGGCTACGCGAATTTCATCACGCCGAACCCTTCAAAGATCCCGCGAAACTCCCGGACCCTTCCCAGCAGGAACTTCACATCGTCGCCAATTGCCTGGAATGTCGGGGAACCGGAAAGCTGGGGGACGACCGTTGCCGCTACTGCGAGGGCCGCGGCACAGTGTGGGTGATCGTTTCGCGAAAGAAAGCGTAGCTCTTAGCTCTTAGAAAAAGCAAACTCTGTCGTCGTCTTTAGGTTGCTTTGGAAGCCAGAATCAACCGCTTCTGCCAAATCACACATCGAACCCCGCTGCGGGGATTCTCTGAGAGTGCAGAGATAAGAAGGTCAGCGGAAGGTACAAAGTTAGCCGTGGAGCTAAGGGCCAAGGGCCAAGGGCCAAGGGCCAAAAGCTGATATCCAAAAATAAGAGTTCCGAGGTGATGTTAGGCCCGTTCCTCTCAGCCAGTAGCTCGCTTTAGACCCTCACTCGACCTGCTCTCGCTGCATCCCTTGCGGGGCGCTGCGCGCGATCTTCGCTCGGGCTCCGGGCTTACCGCCAACTGGACAAACCTGCCTAACGCCTCGGAACTCTATCCTGCCTTCGACGTTTCTTCCCGTTCTCCTCGACCAGCGCTTTGCTATAGACCCTTGCTCGCCCTCCTTCTTCATCTTGCGATGAGAAAGGTGACTTCGCTTGAGCCCCGGACGCCGCACCAACCGGAAAAACTTAGGAAGCTGTCAAAGAACGATTACTGTTCTACTCCTTCTAACTTTTTCGTCAATCAAAAATCACCGCCCGCAACCCGCCTGTTTTCAATCAAGTGCACGCCGTCCACAGCCTGATGACCGGATTTGGTGCAGCCCACCACGCACCGCCCGCAGAAAGCCGCCCAAACCACAACTTTTCCGGATGTGAGTTGAAATCGGTGATAGAAATAACGCTCTTGTTCTTGTGTTCAGGTTGTGAAAAATCCGGCAAAATCCGCGCGGGACAAGCCCTTCGCTCGTGTGGCGCGGTGCACTCCTGCCCGCGAAATGCCGAAAACCACCACAACTCATGTGGGGACAGCCGCCCTCGAGAGCCTGCCCTGAGCGAAGCCGAAGGGTCCGGTCGAGCAACGCTCGACGAGGCTTTTGCCGGCAGCTTCAACGTCTTTTATGAGGCCACCTTCCCATCGCCTCCCTCACGAATTACAATGCCTTTCCCGATTCTGGAGGCTCGGCCTTGCACTCGACAACGCGCCTGATACTTCGTCTCTGTCCGTTAGTCATCCTTTTCTCCGCCCTGGCCGCCGCCCAAAGCCCAGAGCAGAGAACGTCGCGCTACCTCGACTCCATCCGCAAGCAACCGCTCCTGCTCCTGGCCTTCCTGCGCGAAATGCCCAAAGGCGGAGACTTGCACAACCATCTCGACGGCGCCATCTACGCCGAGGACCTTATCGACTTCGCCGTCTCTGACAACCTCTGCGTCGAGCGCTCCTCCTCGCATCTGCTGGCTCCTCCTTGCGACGACTCCTGCGAGAAATACACCAACAAGCCCCCGATCAAGTGCTCCTACGGCGATCACGTTCTCTACAACCAGATCATCGATGCCTGGTCCATGCGCAACTGGAAGCCGGGCGACGAATCCGGCCACGACCACTTCTTCGCCACCTTCGATAAGTTCGGCCTGGCCTCGCACCTGCACCCGGCGAAAGCCATAATGACGGTGGTGAATCGCGCCGGCCGCGATCATCTGCAGTACGTGGAATTCATGCACACTGCCGACGGCCGAGATGCCGCACAACTTGGTGCGAAAGTCGGCTACGACTCCGATTACGCGGCTTTCCGCAAGAAGCTGCTGGATGCCGGTTTGAAAGACATCGCCGCCGCCACCAGCAAAAAGCTGGCCGAGGACGACGCCCGCGCCCGCACCGAATTGAAGTGCGGCACCCCCGCCGCCGAACCCGGATGCAGCGTTACCGTCCGCTATCTCTATCAGGCGCTCCGCGGCCTGCCCCGCGAAAGCGTCTTCGCCGAGATCCTGCTGGGCTTCGAACTCGCTTCCTCCGATCCTCATTTCGTCGGCCTGAACCTGGTCATGCCCGAAGACTGGTACGTTCCCATCCACGATTTCTACGAGCACATGGCCATGCTCGATTACCTGCACGGCGTCTATCCCAAAGTTCACATCACCCTGCACGCCGGTGAACTTGCCATGGGACTCGTGGAGCCCGAAAATCTTGCCTACCACATCCGCGCGTCCATCGAGCGCGGCCATGCCGAGCGCATCGGTCACGGCGTTTCCGTCATGGATGAAAAAGATCCCATCGGTCTGCTGAAAGAAATGGCCGATCGCAACGTTCTCGTCGAAATTAGCCTGACCTCCAACGACCTGATTCTCGGAGTCAGCGGCGAAGACCATCCGTTGCCGATTTACATGAAATACGGCGTACCCGTTGCGCTCTCGAGCGACGACGAAGGCGTCTCCCGCTCCGACATGACCCACGAATATCTCCGCGCCGTCGAGGCCTATAAGCTCTCCTACGCCGACCTGAAACGCATGGCCCGCCAAAGTCTGGAGCATAGCTTTCTGCCGGGAGAACGCCTCTGGGCTGGAACAAAATGGATCTTTCGTCCGGTCACAGAGTGCGCGGGTGATCCGCTAGGGGCGGAGAAGCTTTCGGCTGGATGCACGAAGTTTCTCGCCGCCAGCGAAAAAGCGCATGAGCAGTGGAAGCTTGAAACAGAGTTTTCGAAGTTTGAGAAAAGGTACTAGCCCGGGTGCCCCATTTCTCGCGTCCTTTGCGAGAAGCGGGGATTTGCCGGCGTGCGTATCGAGAACCACATGCCCCGCAAACGTACCCTGATCCCGTCACCTCTCGCGTGGTCCATGACGCCCGCGCCGGTTCCGCACCCTGCGTTGCCTGTGATCGCCGATCGCGGCGGAACGCAGCTTCGCACGCCCTTACCCGTAGCCATCATCGATACCCGCGAGCAGAATGCTCTTTCCTTCCGCCGCTTCAAGGGATGGTTCGCCCGTATCGAGCACCGCGCCCTGCCACTCGGAGACTACTCGGTCCTGGGGATGCAAGACTCGTGCGTAGTCGAACGCAAAGACCTCGCCGACCTGATCCAATCGTTCACCACCAACCGCCCCGTCTTCGTCAATCGCCTGCGCCGCATGGCTGATCTTCCCCACAGCCTGCTAGTCGTGACCGCGCCTCTCAGCGAGATCAAATCCGAATATCCCTACCGCGCCACAAATCCCAACCGCATCACGCAATCGCTCATCGCCGTGCTCGCGGGCTTGCGCGTACCCTTCATCTGTACCGATACGCACGAACTCGGTGAAGAAATCGTCGCGTCTTATCTCTACCAGACATTTCTGTATGATTGGCTGGAGCGCAACGGCCACGGCCGCTACCTGGCCGACGGCGATTTGTAACAGCCAACTTACGATTGTCATCCCGACCGGAGCATCTCATTCCCGAAGGGAATGAGATGCGGAGTGGAGGGACCTTGAGTTTTCCTGCGGCCAAGACAAAGCCACCCACTATGACAGACCAATTCACCGCCGCCGAATCCGCCGCGCAACTCATCCTCACCCGCACGCCCCTTCGCCCGCGCATCGCCCTCGTCCTCGGCAGCGGCCTAGGCGGCTTCGCCGACTCTCTCACCGACGCCGCCCGCGTCCCCTACTCCGAAATCCCAGCGTTCCCCCGCTCCACCGCAATCGGACACGCCGGTCAAATGGTCATCGGCAAGTCCGGCACCATCCCGGTTGCCGCCATGCAAGGACGCGTCCATCTCTACGAAGGCTACTCCGCGCAGCAAGTAACGTTTCCCATCCGCGTATTCGGACGCATGGGAATCAAAGCCGTGATTCTCACCAACGCCGCTGGCGGAATTAACCTCAGCTACTCGCAGGGCGCGCTGGTTCTGGTTCGCGACCACATCAATCTGCAGGGGCAGAATCCCCTGGTCGGGCCCAACGACGACCGTTTCGGCGTCCGCTTCCCCGACATGACGCACGCCTACGCCAAGGAATATCGCGCGATCACACGCGAAGAAGCTGCCAGGTTGAAGATCACGCTGCACGAAGGTGTTTACGCCGGACTGCTCGGCCCCAGCTACGAAACCCCCGCCGAGATCGAATATCTGCGCCGCACCGGCGCCGACCTGGTAGGTATGTCAACCGTGGCCGAGGTAATCGCCGCCCGCCACATGGGAATCAAAGTGCTGGCGATTTCCTGCGTCACCAACATGGCCGCTGGAATTCTCGACCAACCGCTCTCCCACACTGAAGTAATGGAAACCGGCGAACGCGTAAAAACCACTTTCGAGTCGCTGCTGCGAGCGGTTTTGCCGCTCATAGCGCAAGATGTCGGAGACTGACCCAACTCATGTGGCGACGGCCGCCTCGGCCGTCCCGCGAGGGCGAAGCCGAGCGGCAAGCGAGGCAAGGCAAACTAACCGCAGCGCGCCGCGCCACCCCAAAAGCCAAAAGCCAAAAGCCAAAAGCCAAAAGCCCCAGCCTATTTCTTCACCTGAATTCCCAACTCCCGCAACTGCTTTTCCCCCACCGGTGTCGGAGCATCCACCATTAAATCGACGGCTCGTGCGGTTTTGGGGAAGGGAATCACTTCGCGCAGACTTTCTGCTCCGGCCAGAATCATGACAATGCGGTCGAGGCCCAGCGCGATTCCACCGTGCGGGGGCGTGCCATATTCCAGCGCTTCGAGAAAGAATCCGAAGCGGGCCCGTGCCTCTTGCTCGGTCATCCCTAGCGCGCGGAAGATTCTGCTCTGCACATCCTGGCGGTGAATACGAATCGATCCTGAGCCGAGCTCTGTGCCGTTGAGCACGACGTCGTAAGCCAGCGCGCGCACCGCGCTTAACGCCGACTGCGGATCGTGCAATGACTCCACGCCCGTCTCCAGCTTGGGCATGTCTTCTTCATGCGGCGAAGTGAAGGGATGATGCGCCGCCATCCAACTCTTCTCGCCTTCGTCCCACTCGAACATGGGAAAATTAGTGACCCACAAGAAACGAAAATCCTTCGCCGGATCGCCGGTCTTTTTGAAAATGCCGTGCCGGTCGGCATACTTCTGCGCCAGTGCCAGGCGCAGCAGTCCGGCCGAGGCATAAATCGCCAGCTCCTGCGGCGTGACTTTGCGATGCGTTGGAAGCGTCGTCTGCTCGTCGGTCTGCGCCGATCCGGCGACAATCACGATAAGATCGCCGGCCTCGACTGCAACCTTTGCCGAGATTTTCGCCACCGCCTCGGGAAAGTTCTTTTCAATTCGCTTGAAGTCCTCGAAAACCTTCGCGCCGCCCTTGTTGATAAACAGCGGCTTGATCGCGTCACGCTCGGCGCGCGAAAGCTCTCCCACCTTCGGAATGCGAATCGCCACCACCGGCAAATTCGAATTCACCGCCAATTGCTGCAGATTCTCCGGCGCGAAACACTCTTTCACGTCTACGAACGCCGGCAGCCGTAAATCCGGCTTGTCAATGCCATACAGCCGGATAGCCTCGTCATAATCCATGCGCGGAAACGGCGTCTTGATCGGGCATCCCGCCGCGGCGAACGCCGCTGTCAGAAATCCTTCCACCACCTCCCACACGCGCTCGGGCTGTGGATACGACATTTCCAAATCGATCTGGGTGAATTCCGGCTGCCGGTCGGCGCGCAAGTCTTCGTCGCGGAAGCAGCGCACAATCTGAAAATATTTGTCGAACCCGGAAATCATCAGGATCTGCTTGAAAAGCTGCGGCGATTGCGGCAGAGCGTAGAACGTCCCCGGCTGCACCCGGCTGGGGACCAGGTAATCGCGAGCCCCTTCCGGCGTGGACCGGGTCATGAACGGTGTCTCAATCTCAAAAAATCCCTGCGCCGAAAGATAATCGCGGATCGCCTTCGCCACTTTATGCCGCATCTCGATGTTGAACTGCATCACGTCGCGGCGCAGATCAATGTAGCGATACTTCAGCCGGGTTTCTTCGTTGGTGAGCGCCGTGTCTGAGGGCAGGAACGGCGGCAGCTTCGACTCATTGAGAATGCGTAGTTCCTCGGCCACCAGTTCCACTTCGCCGGTCGCCATATTTTTGTTTACGGTGTTGGCGTCGCGCAGCTTCACCGTTCCGGTCACGGCAAGCACATACTCGTTACGAAGAGCCGCCGCCTTTTCGTGGATGGCGGCGTCGCGCTCGGCGTTGACTACCACCTGCGTCACTCCAGTACGATCGCGTAGATCAACAAAAAGCAGGTTGCCGTGGTCGCGCCGCCGGTTCACCCAGCCCATGAGCACAGCCTTCTTGCCAGCGTCGGAGGCGCGCAGCGCTCCGCACATATGAGTTCGTCGTAGGTCGCCTAAATAATCGAGCAAGGTTTGTCCTTACAGTGAAAGTGCGCCTGGTGCGCGGAATCCCTGATTATAAACGCAGGCGAGCCACACGACGAGGATTGCACTGTGCCACAGAACTGTTAGCATGACTCACCCTTAACGATAAGGAGCCGACATCTTGAATGCGCTGATGGTTTTTGACTTGCTGACTATCGTGAATCCCCTCGCGATCTTCACTCCGTTGACGATATTCGGCCTGTTCGCGGTGACTGCCATGGTGGTGTGCTACGCGTATGAGAATCGGTCGCCGGGATTTATTCTGGCTTTTGCGGGTGCGTGCGTGCTGGGATCGATTTACGGATTCTTGCAGGGTGCGTGGCCGTTTGGCGCGGTAGAACTGGTGTGGTCGGCGATTGCCGTCAACCGCTGGCGCAAGGCGCGGGGATAAGAACGGGACGAAGATCGCGGATGCCGCGCCAGGAGAAGCTATTTTCCTTTAGTCGCCTTCCCGTCCATCACGTTGGTCCACTTGGTTCCGTCCTGCGACATCTCAAACGTGAAGTCGTATGAAGAGGCCGAGGTCATTTTCATGGTGAAGCGCCCCTTCATGGTTGTGCCTTCCATTTTCTCGTCGTTCGTCCAAACCCAGATATCGCCTTCCAGCGAGCCGCGAGAGTCCTCGAATTCGCCCCAACTGTTGAATTCGCGATAGGTGTAGGCTTTATCGTCTTTGGAGTAGCCCATCACCGAAAACCCGGTGCCGTCGCCCATGGAACTTTTGAAATCGGCGTGGCAGATCAGGAAAAATGCGCCATCCATCCATTCGCATTTTTGGATCTCGGTCATCTTTCCTCCCGGTCCCATGGGGCCGGGTTTCATATCGCCGTCTAAAGTCCAGGAGCCGGCGAGAACATCCAGCTTCTTCAGTTCCGGGCCCGGCTTTGGCATTTCCATCTGCGCCAGCGCGGCGGCTGTAAGCATGGTCCACACCACGAAAGTCATCCCTGCTTGTTTCATAACCATCCCTCCTCGAAGGAACGTTTCGTTGTGAAACATACGGCGATCAGAAACCTGTTTTGGCACGGTGATCTTAGGCCCGCTTCGTCAGGGAGTCAACGCGCCTATGGTTGGACGGGCCTCACGTTACTTCGTGATCACTCCGCAGGCGATGCGGTCGCCGGAATTGCCGGAGGGATCAGTCTTGTAGTCGTCCGCCTTGGCGTGGATCACGATCGCCGTGCCCCCATTGCTGAACAGCGAGTGGGAATCGTTGCCCTCGTAGGTCACGTCCTTGTCGACAAAGCGGAGGTGGGCTTTGCCCTGGGCATCTACCGTAACGTTCTTCATGTCGCCGGCGTGGTGGCCGTCGGGACTCTCGAAGCCGTGCTTCTTGCTCCCAGGATTGAAATGGGGGCCGGCCGACTTGAAATCCGGCGCTTCGCATTTGGCGTTCTGGTGGATGTGAATCCCGTGCTCCCCGGGTGCCAGATCGTGGAGGCCTACCTCGAAGCCGGTCCCATCCACGTCGTTCCAGATGATGACCGTGCCCACGCTCTTGCCCTGGGCGTCTTTCAATTCGACCACAGTTTTGGCCGCGCTCGAAGCGGCGCTAAGAATCAGCACCAGGGATAAGCCAAAGGCGAAAGCTGCTAAGCGCTTCATGGGGGTGAGCCCTCCTGTGTGGAGGATTATAGCCAAGTTTGCGGGAGCCGGTTGGGGACGGATAGAACGCATTGGACACACTTGTTCACCATGTTTATCCACCATGTTTGTCTACAAAGATGTGGAGTATACTGCGGGTCAGAACCAAATTCTTTTGGGGAAAAGTGCAATCATGGCTTTGAATGCAGTAGAAGAGGCAGCGGAACAGGTTCCGGCGGATTATTTTCAGGCGCTGGAAGAAAAGGTGTATCGCACCATCGAGATGTATAAATCGGCGCGGCTAGCGCAGGCAGCGGCGGAACGCGATGCGCAGAAGGTGCGTTTGCAGTTGGCAGAACGCGACCAGCAGTTGGACATGCTAAAACGGGAAGCAGTGCAGTTGCGCAAAGAGCGCGAGGAAATTCGCGCCCGGGTGGAAAAGATGCTGGCCCAGATCGAATCGATCGCAGCGGAGCAGGCTAGCTAAGGCCCGTCGCAGATTGGCGCAGATGCAAGCAGATTGAAGCGTTAAATTCCCAATTTGGGAAGACTCATTATGGCTACGGCAACCAAGGATCAAATGGTGAAGGACGCGCAGAACGCGAGCGTGCGGGTGGAAATTTTTGATCAGGCCTACAACCTGCGCGGGTCTGATCCCGAATACATCCTGAAGCTTGCGGAATACGTAGACAGCAAGATGCGAGCCGTCGCCGAAGCCACCAACACGATTGACACGGTGCGCCTGGCGGTATTGGCCGCGCTGAACATCGCCGATGAGCACCATCTGTTGCAGCGAAAACTGGAAAGCGGAGCCACCACCGATTACCAGAAACGCGCGCATCTCCTGGCCGACGCGCTGGATGAAGTGTTGCAAGAAAAACGCAAGGCGGGCTAAAGCTGGCTGGGTTCTGCCATTCCTGAAAGCCAATCAGCAATCGAACTAGCTATCGGCTGGTTTCGCGCCGTTTTCCGGTGCGTCCAGAACTTCGCGTACCTTGGCCACCAAGGCCGAGAGGGAAAATGGTTTAGGCAGGAACCAGAGTCCATCATCCAGAACGCCGTAGTGGACAATCGCGTTGCTGGTGTAGCCGGAGACGTAGAGGAGTTTCACGCGGGGGCAAATGCGCATTACTTCCTCCGCCAGCTGCCGGCCATTCATCTTGGGCATGACCACGTCGGTCACCAGGAGGTGGATGTCGCGTTGATTGGCGCGACACAGGGCAAGTCCGTCTTCTGGATTCGCCGCGGCCAACACCCTATAGCCACAGTGACTCAAAATCGAAGATGCCAGCTGATTGAGCTGCGGGTCATCCTCGACCAAAAGGATCGTCTCCGTCCCGCGCTGAATGCCGCTTATCCGTTTTTCCGCGGGTAGCGGCTGGGCGGGCTGGTCGACTCGCGGAAGATAAATCTTGAATGTCGTTCCTTGACCGGGCTCGCTGTAAACCCAAATGTAGCCTCCACTTGCCTTCACGATTCCGTAAACGGTCGAGAGTCCGAGACCGGTGCCCTTGCCAACTTCCTTGGTGGTATAGAAAGGCTCGAAGATGTGGGCCTGGGTTTCGAGAGACATGCCCTCGCCCGTATCGCTGACCGCGATCATGATGTACCGCCCCGGCGCGACCGGCAGATGTTCGCGCGCGTAAGTGCCGTCGAGTTCAATGTTCGCCGTCTCCAGAGTCAGTTTTCCGCCCGTGGGCATGGCATCGCGAGCGTTCAAGGCAAGGTTCATGAGAATCTGTTCGATCTGCCCGGGATCTGCTTGCACTGTGCCCAGATGGCGCGCGGGCACTGTGAAAACTTCAATATCTTCGCCGATGAGCCGCCGCAACATGGAATCGAGACTCAGCATGACGTTGTTGAGATCGATGAGCCGCGGTGAACGCACTTGCTTGCGGCTGAAGGCCAGCAGTTGGCGGGTAATCCCCGCGGCACGCTCGGCGGCGGATTTGATCTGCGCGGTACTGTCGGCCAGGCGGCTGCCCGCCGGCAGACCGTCCGCCAGTAGCTGGCCGTAGCCCAGGATGACGGTGAGCAGATTGTTGAAGTCGTGCGCGATTCCCCCCGCCAGGCGGCCGACGGCCTCCATCTTCTGCGATTGGCGAAGCCGGTCTTCCAGAACCAAGCGCTCCGTCACGTCCTGCACCAGCGACGCCACTCCAAAAACGCTACCTGATTCACCCACGAGCGGTGTGTTGTACCACTCGCAGGAAATGATCTTGCCGTCCCGGGTGAGGTTTTCGTTGGTGTTGCGAGATCCTCCCTTCAGGGCGACAAGATCGCGCCAAACACGGTCGACAGATTCGCGCAACTGCGGCGGGACGATAAAGCTACCGTGCTTGCCCATCGCCTCGGCGCGCGAGTATCCAAAAATGTGCTCGGCTGCCGGGTTCCAGGATGCGACCCGGAACTCCGTGTCCCATTCGATCGCGGCCAGCGGCGTATTCTCCAGATGAATCTGCAGCCGATGCTGCGACACGCGGATTTCTTCTTCCGCCCGCTTGCGGTCCGTGATGTCGCGGCAGATGCCGAGCAGCCCAACAATCTCACCATTCGAGTCGAGGAATGGGCCCTTGTTGGAAAGGAAGACCCGCGCCACTCCGCCGGCAGTGCCAGTCTCCTCGTAAGTCTGCATCTCGCCCGATTGCACGACCCCGCGGTCCCTCTCCATGATCTGGCGTCCGCTCTCCGGGCTGAAGAGTTCCAGGTCGTTCTTGCCGATCACTTCTTCCGCCTTCCGGCCAAGAAAGTGCGCGCCGGCGGAATTCATCATCAGATAACGTCCCTGAAGGTCCTTGACAAAGATGGCGTCTGTCGCGCCCTCGGTGATGCCCTGCAGAAGGGACAGGCTCTTCTCAAACTCGCGCGAACTTACCAGCAACTGGTTCTGCACGAAGAACATGCGTCCGCCCGCGGCCGCAAATGACACGGTTACCAGCACAACCGACCACAAGAACTGCTCCTGGGCAATACCCAGAACCAGTGGGAAAACAATGGCTGGGATCAGCAGGGGACTGAACTGCGCCAGCAATTGCACGCTGCCGGAGGGGGGGCCAACTTTCTCCAAATGCTTCTCAGGGTCGTTCCACGTGGCGGCGATCGTGGCGAGTAAACAGTAAGTAAAAGTCCACAGCAGATCGGGCCACCTTCCCTCCTGATAATTCTCGGAGGCCAGGGCACTGAGGGTGACGTTGGTCGTGATGGCGTAAACAAAGAAAAAGCCCGACAGCCGGAGAAATAGTTTGCGAGCAGGCGGAAACCGGGCGAGCAGACCACGTACCACGAAACTGATCGCAAGCAGGCCAAAGAAGGCAATCCCGGCAGTCAGGGCGCGAGTAGCCATGGTGTGCCGCGCAGCCTGCCACCGCGAGGGCACATAAATGGTCGAGAGTTCCACGGCCAGGACCAGGGTGCAGACCTGGGCAAAATCACAGGTACGCAGCCATCGGTACCCGCTATTTGGGTCCAGCGGACTGAGAAACAGGGCCAACATGGCGGGAACGGCCCAAAAGAAAACCAGAAAATCGCTGGGCCAGACCGTGCCCAGGTGGGCGTGCATATAGTCGTAGTAGTAGGTGTAGAGCACCTGCCCTACGAAAGCGAGAAAGACGGAGAGGGCAACGAGTTGCCAGACTCGCCTGCCGAAGGGTCCCGCGGCGCGCGAAGCGGCCCAACTCGCGAGAGTTGCCAGCAATGCCGCCGTCGCTCCCAGCCAGTCTCCCCAGACGGATGCGGTTTCAGTGCCAAACCGAAGCAACAGAAGGACGATGTGGGCGATGATCAGACCCGCTGCGGCAGCGAGCGCAGGCGCGCGATACTTGAACATCGTCTCGACTCACACCTCCGGTGTTGGGTTCTGTCGGCCCAAGGTCTTCGGGACTGGTTTTGCGTCCCGAGTATACAACGATAGCTTTGAGAGGCAGTGTCCGCACTGGTTCATGGGTGCGGACGAAAAAATGGCTTCCGGCTTCCGGCTTTGGGCTTCCGGGAAAGTGGGCGTCGAAAGCCGAAAGCAGGAACCCGAGTTACTTTGGTTGCAAGCGGTTTGCCAACTATTTGCAGTCTTCCACTTGCCAAGCGCGCGGGAATTGCCTAGCATCCGAAATGAAAGCCGGCCTGCCGGGTTGGTGATGGCGGGTCACCGATATTTGAACCAATGCAGAATGAACGGGGACTCGACTCGAACTAGGATCCGGTGAGCGACGCTCCGTCATGCGGAGATGCCTAAAGGGTCTCGGCGGGTTCCCAACGTCTACCGACGGGTTCATTCTCGGCCCCGTCACACGGCACAGTGGGTCGGCTTGATTTTTTCTTCATAAGCTTGTGTGGGGCGGGCACTTTTGCTCGCCAGGTTTTGACCTTGTTTTTGATCGTGCAGGGCGGGCACCCATTCGGCTTCGCTCACGGCAGGCTCTGCCCGCCGGGGTTTGCTCTCAGTCGCATGCATCTGCATCCCACCCATTCCTGCTAGACTGATCCAGTAGCACATCCCACAATTTCTGCATCTAACTCACTGTGTATCCACAACTGCTGCATTACGGAAGGTTTTTTCTACCGACGTATGGATTCTTGGTCTCTCTGGGAGTCCTGGCCGGCCTGTGGCTGAGCGTGCGCAACTCCGAACGCCTGGGCATGGATGGCGAAAAGGTCTGGAACTTCGGGATTCTGGTGGTGCTGTGCGGGATTCTTGGGGCGAAGATTCTCTACGTCATCAACGACTGGAGCTACTACTCGGCCCATCCTGGTGAGATTTTCAGCGTCGCCACGTTACAGGCGGGAGGAGTCTTTTCCGGCGGACTGATTGCGGCATTCCTTGCCGCGGCCTGGTACATCCGCCGCCATCACTTGCCCGCGCTCGGGATCTGCGACGCGTTTGCTCCCGGGCTGGCGCTAGGCCATGCCATCGGACGCCTGGGTTGCTTCGCCGCAGGATGCTGCTACGGCAAGGAAACCCACCACTGGTGGGGCGTGACGTTTACTAATCCCTTGGCCAATGAAATCACGGGGACGCCGCTGCACGTGCCGCTCGAGCCGACACAGTTGTTTGAGTCGGCCGTAGAGCTGGCGAATTTTATTTTTCTCATGTGGCTGCTGAAGCGGCGCAAGTTCGATGGTCAAGTGTTCGGCGCGTTCCTGTTCATTTACGGCGTAGCGCGATTCTTCCTGGAATTCATCCGCGACGATCCGGGGCGAGGTTCGGTGTTCGGCGGAGCCATGTCCGGGACGCAGTTGATTGCCATTGGCCTTGTCCTTGGGGGCGGGCTGATCTGGTGGCTGCGGCCGGGGGCGAAGGCGGTTCCGGCACAGCCGGTGGGGGCCACGCGGTAAGGATCGCACCCCTGGACTCAGACGGGGGTCATAAGGAATTCGACCCTCCAGTTTGCGCTCCACCTCCATGCTAAGCTTTCGGGCGTCGTGACTCCTGAGCAGAAGACGTTTCTGAGCCGCCGTCTTCGGGACGCAGCGAAGAATCAACCCGAACTGAGGCGGTTAAAGCTTGTGTTACTCAGGCTGGGTGGGGACCTTCCCGTGGCTCCTCCAAAACCCGACCCCGACCTCCCAACGTTGTTGGAGTCGGGATTTCTAACAGGCGGTCCCGTCGTTCTGAAAAGGATGAAATCGAGTTCGTGTCATCAAAACGTGTCTTCGTTTTGGAAGGGCCGCAAGTTTGGAATCGTCGGCATCGCTACAGGGTACGCCCTCAGCGAAGATGGGCTGTGGCGACAACATTCCTGGGGCCTTTTACGCGACGGCGTCCTCGAAATCACCGAGGCTCGGGCAAAGTACTTCGGAATAGTATTGCAGGGCCAGAAGGCAGATCACTTTGCAGAGTGTAATCCGTCCTAACGCTCCGAACCCACGTGTCTGAACAGCTTCCCGTCACGATCGCGGTGGCTCCCAGCAACGCTGGCAAGCGCCTCGACCAATTCCTCGTTTTGCATCTAGAGGGCGTGAGCCGGGCTCGCGTGCAGGAATTGATCGCCGCGGAAAAAGTGCTGGTGAATCAGGTGCCCGCCAAAGCCTCTCTGAAGCTGCGCGGCGGCGAGAGCATCAGCGTGCTCGGGCGCGCAGAGCGTCCGCCTCTGCGGGCGATGGCCGAGGAGATTCCCCTCGACATCCGCTACGAAGATGACGATCTCGCCATCATCAACAAGCCTGCGGGAATGATGGTCCATGCCGGCGCGGGTGCAACCGAGAGCGATCACAATCGCGGCACGCTGGTGAATGCTCTGCTGCATCACTTTGCCAGCTTGTCGGGCGTTGGGGGAGAACTCCGCCCCGGGATCGTCCACCGCCTCGACAAAGAAACCAGCGGGTTAATCGTTGTCGCGAAAAACGACGAAGCCCATCGCAAGCTGGCGGCGCAATTTGCGCAGCGGGAAGTGACGAAGAAATACATCGCGCTGGTGCACGGCTGGGTGAAGAAAGATCAGGGCACTATTGCGCAAAGCATCAGCCGCGACCGGGTTCGGCGCACCCGCATGACGACGCGCCATGCGGGCGGGCGCGAGGCGATCACGCACTATCAAGTAACGCAACGTCTGGAGAACGCCTTCGGAAAATTCACGCTCGTGGAAGTGAAGATCGATACCGGACGCACCCACCAGATTCGCGTCCACATGTCATCGCTCGGGCATCCCGTGGTGGGAGATAGGTTGTATGGAGCGCCGCGAGTGATTCTCCACAGTGCTAATAAACGCGAAAAGAAGCCGGAAACAGCAGTCGAGCTTTCGCTTGGCCGAAATTTTCTGCACGCCGCGGAGCTGGAGTTGAAGCACCCGCGCAGCGGAGAAAAAATCGCGCTGAGAAGCGAGTTACCCCTGGAACTGCGGGCGTTCTTGGGAAAGCTGGACGGTGCCCGGGGGCTGAAGCCCGTATAGATTCTGGACATTCTGCGCGGCGCTGAAGCGCCGCTCTTCCACAATACCGCACGCGACGGTGCAAGACGCATTTTCTTGGATTTCGTAACCTGCTGGAGCGGGTTCCAAGCAGGATATAATGAGAAGCAGGGATGGCTTTGCTCGGGATTATTCCACGAAGAAGAGTCGGGCTTCTGTTGACGAGCCTGTGTGCGGTTTGCGCGATGGCGCAGTCGTCGCTACCTGCAACGCCGCAGCCGGTGGCCCCGTCACAGACTTCGTCTGCCACGCCCACAGTCGCGACGCCACCGCAAGCTCAAACATCAAGCACTGCATCCCAAACTCCAGCCGGGCAAACGTCTGCAACCCAGCCGCCTGCGATTCAAACGCCGGCAGTTCAAACGCCTGCAGTCCAGCCGGCAGTCGTTCAAAAATCCGAACCACAACAGCTCGATCCACCCAAGGCGGATACCCCAAGTCCCACCTCAGACACGCCGATCGAAGACGAGATCACCAAGTTCAAGATCGGTTCCAACGAAGTGAACGTGGTGTTCACCGTGACCGATAAGCACGGCAAGCAGATCGTCGACTTGAAGCAGACCGACTTCCGCGTTCTAGACGACAACCGCCCGGTGGAGCAGATTCGCAGCTTTCGCGCTGAGAGCAACCTGCCCTTGCAAGTGGGACTATTAATCGATGCCAGCAACTCGGTGCGCGACCGTTTCAAGTTCGAGCAGGAATCGGCGATTGAATTCCTGAACCAGACCATCCGCCTGCGCTACGATCACGCGTTCGTCGTGGGCTTCGACGCCACGCCCGAGATCACGCAAGATTACACCGATGACACCGAGAAACTAGCGCACGGGGTGCGCGAACTGCGGCCCGGCGGCGGAACGGCCATGTTCGACGCCATCTATTACTCGTGCCGCGAAAGGCTCTTGAAGTCGTCGCGCGCCATTCCGTCCCGGCGCGCCATCATTCTGCTCAGCGACGGCGAGGACAACCTGAGCCACGTAACCCGCGAAGATGCCATCGAGATGGCGCAGCGCGCCGAAGCCATTGTTTACACCATCAGCACAAACATCAGCGGAGTCAAGGGACAGGGCGACAAGGTTTTGGAGCGCATTGCCGAGGCGACCGGGGGCCGGGCCTTTTTCCCCTTCCAAATTCGCGATGTGGCCAACGCCTTTGCCGAGATCCAGAACGAATTGCGCAGCCAATACGCGGTTTCCTACAAGCCGAGTGACTTTAAGGCGGACGGGCACTATCGCACCATCGAAATCGTAGCCAACGACCGCAAGAATCTTCGCGTGCGGGCTCGCCGCGGATATTTCGCGCCCACGCAATAAAGCGGCTTCGGGCGTCGGCTTTTGGGCTTCTGCTGGAGCGGATTCTCTTCCCCTGAGGGTCTGGCTTTATGCCTGGATATTCTGGTACTCCACTCCCCAAAAAGCTCGGAATCAAGCCTGGACTCCGCGTGCAACTTGTAGCCGTACCCGCTGACGTCCAAACGGAATTGCGCGACGCGCTCACCGTCCTGCGAAACCGCGCACGACCACAAGGCCGCACACGACTTCGCCATGCTATTCACCAAGTCGCAGGCGGAGCTGAAGAAGGAGTTTGCCCGGTTAACCAAGCTGCTCGCGCCCGCTGGGATGCTTTGGGTGAGCTGGCCGAAGAAGAGTTCAGGCGTCGCGTCCGATCTGGACGAGAAGGGCGTGCGCGAAATTGGCCTGTCCGCAGGATTAGTAGATGCTAAAGTCTGCGCCGTCACCGAAACCTGGTCGGGACTGAAGTTTGTTCGGCGGGTCAAAGATCGCTAGCGGAATCCTAACCGAGGCGGTCGGTGCCAACCGCAGGCTGACGCGTATCTCTTTGCAAGCAAGGCTCTTTCAGCATTCATGTCCCGCACCCGAAAGGCCCATTCCACGGCCCGGCAGCTCTTTCCTTATCGCCCGTACATCGCCTTCCGTACCGTGGTAACTCCGCGCCAGACGCGGGAAGATAGCTGCTCCAGGTTTTCGGCCTGAGGCCTTCGTGCCGCATCGCTTGGGTTCGTAGCCTCAGACGAATGACGTTGACCTGGAAACCAAGTTTGGCCGAGGTGGCGTCCATACTCCATGCCTGAACCCCAGAATTCCGAATCCCCAATTACCGATTCTCAAACTTCGCAGGAATCGAACCAGGTTTGTGAGAGCTGGCAACAGATGGTGCAGGGAGTATTGGCCGGGGCGCTGATTCTGGGGGCGCTCGCCATGTTTCATTACTACGCGCCGCTGGCCGCCCAGGGCGTGCCGCCGAACGACTTGCAGCAGCAGGTCCACAGGCTGACGGCGCAGGTTGACGAACTTAAACAAGAGCAGGCCATGCCCGCGATGGTGCTAAACCGCTATCGCAATTCTATCGGCTACATTTACGGCGTGTATCAGGTGGGTTTTCCCGACCACCGTCCGGCGGTGCGGGCGCGAGTTTCCGGAACCGGGTTCCTGGTGGGCGACGGTCTGATCGCCACTAACCGGCACGTAGCTGAGCCCTGGTACGGCGACTCGGATGCGGAAGCGTCCATGCATCGCGGCGCCAGCGCCATGCTCGAAAGTCTGGTCATATTCTTCCCGGGCTCGCCGACGCCGGTGAACCTGACGCCCGGGCCAGTCTCTTCCACTGCCGACTTGGCGATTTTGCGCATGGAACCCGCACCCGCGCTGCAGGGGCTGCCCGCGCTGCCTCTGGCCAAGTCGGGCGCGTCGCCAGGGGAACTTGTGACTGTAATCGGCTACCCCATGGGAATTGCGGGGATGGTGGCCAAGTCTCCCACCGGAGTCTACGAGCGGCTGGCTTACCGCCATGGCGACATCACCGCGGCCAGCGAATTGGCGGCACTCTCGCTGATCCGGCCGTCGGCGACCTGCGGCCACCTGGGCGACGTGGTGGGCGACAAACTGATCTATGACGCACCCACGGCTCACGGCGGCAGCGGTGGTCCAGTATTTAATTCGAGGGGCGAAGTGATCGGAGTTAACTCCGCCTACATGGATGGATTCTCTGGTGGAACACTGGGAGTGTCTGTCTCATCATTGCGGCCATTGCTGGAAGCGGCCCAGAAGCCGCGCTAAGCAGGTTAAGCCACGCATCACTGATCCGAAGTTGACGCGGGACCCGATTCTGGCCGCGAAAAACCACTCAACCAGCCCTCTTCCCGGACGTGCTCGTCATGAAGACGACGGAACCGCGCCGATAGAATGCCCGCGCGGCCTAAGTATCCAACCAGCTTGCGCTCATCGTTACGGTCGACCACGGGCAGGCGCCCAATGTCGAACCGCAGCATCTTAGCCGCTGCCTCGGAAACCAGTTCATCCGGATAGGTGACCACCAGATGCGTGTGGCCAGCTTCCTGCACGGACATGGGTCCGGAGGGTTCCTTGTCGAGGGCGCGGAGAATGTCGCCTCGAGTAATAATTCCGACGAGCTTGCCCGAGTCGTCGACAATTAACAACGATTGATGGCGTGTCAGCGTAGAATCGCGGCGCGCGATGCCCTCCGCCACCGCCGCAACGGTTGCGCTGGCCGCGACGATAGGAAGATCGGTCTCCATCGTGTCGCCGACCGTGGCCTGCGCGAGCGCGTCCGCTTCGTAGTCCTGATGCACCCGCAGGCCGCGGCGCGCAAGCTTCTCGGTCATGATGGAACTATTGGGCATGAAGAGCATAGCGATACCGTCGGCGATTACGCTGACCAGCATCAACGGCAACACGGAGTTGTAGTCGCGCGTGATTTCGAACGCAAAAATAATGAACGAGAATGTCGCCCGCGACGCGGCCCCGAACACGGCTCCCATCGCCACCAGGGCGAACGCGCCCGGAGAGAGATGAGCGCCCGGGAAAAAGTGGTTGCCCACCAGAGCGAAAATCCCGCCCATGGCAGCGCTCCACATGAACGTGGGAGCGAGCAAGCCGCCCGAGGTACCGCTGCCGAGTGAAATCACCAGTGCAGCCGCCTTCGCGACCATCACGATCAGCAGAAGCTTCCACGCAAGCTGACCGTTGAGGATGTCGCTGATGGTGTCGTACCCCACGCCGAACACTCGCGGAACGAAGAAGCCAATCACGCCCAGTCCCAGCGCTCCGATGGCCGGCCACCACATGTCGTCGAACGGCAGCTTCTCGAACTGATCCTCAATCCAATACAGAAGCTTACTGAAGCCTACGGCCGCCAGGCCGCAGATCAAGCCCAGCAACAGATAAAAAGGCAGGGCGCGCGGAATGCCGAAGTCCATGGCGGAGACGCGGAACATGGGCCCCGGCCCAAGAAGCTGCATGTGCACCGCGGTCGCCAAAGTGCTGGCGATCACCAGCGGTATGAACGACCGGGACTTGAATTCAAACAGCAGCAACTCGATGGCGAGAATCACGCCGGCAATGGGGGTGTTGAATGTGGCCGACATCCCAGCCGCGGCTCCGCAAGCGAGCAGTACTTTTCGCTCGACCGCGGTGGTATGCAGCAACTGGCCCACCAGGGAACCGATGGCTCCGCCGGTTTGAATGATGGGACCTTCCGCGCCAAACGGGCCGCCAGTACCGATTGCGATGGCTGCCGAAATCGGTTTGAGAATCGCCACCCGCGGCGCAATACGGCTGCGGTTGACCAGCACCGCTTCCATCGCTTCCGGAATGCCGTGGCCTTTGATCTTGGGCGTGCCGTACTTGGCCATGAGCCCTACGATCAAGCCGCCAACGACCGGAACCAGAATGACCCAGGCTCCCAGAGGATGGAAGCGAACGCTCGTGAAATCGGCCGACCAGCGATGAAAGAAGAAAAGATTGGTGAAGAGTCCAATGAGCTTGTACAGAGCGAAAGCTACGAAGCCGGCCACGATGCCGATTGCGGCTGCAAGAAACGAAATCAGGACGATGCGAAACGAAGCCGGCCCCGATGTGCCCTGGTGACCTGATTTTGAGAATCCGTCTGAGTAGGCAGGCGCGCTTTGCGATGAAGTCATGCAGGAATCGTTCCCTGTTTTTCGGGGAGCGCAGTCGGGCGTTTGCGAACAACCTCGCCGCTGCCTTCCCGCATTACCCGCCGCAGGGCAGCCACCAGGGCAGGGCCGGCGGTTCGCAGTTCGTCGCGGTGGTGCAGCGCCAGTTCGGCGAGAATCCGCTCCCCCTTGGGAGTCAGCGCCAGCAGCACCTCGCGGCGATCGTCATGGGCCCGTTCGCGGTGTACCCATCCCCGGGCTTCCAGGCGGTTGATGAGTTCTACCGCGCTATGGTGGCGGATTTGCATTCGGGTCGCGAGTTCGCGAATGCGCGGGCGAACGCCGGCCGGCATCCCCTTGATGGCCAGCATAAGCTGGTACTGTCCACGCTCCAGCCCAGACCGCTTGATCGCCTGTTCGCTGAAATGGAGAAATCTGCGGATCTGGTAGCGGAACTCCGCCAGCGCCTGGTAGTCCGAAAGCATGAGCTTCTTCATGTTGACGATTGAATCGTGGCGCGATCGAACGACGGAATCAGTATATCGTAAGACGATATAAAAGGAAACGGCGCTCCCAGCGATCCTGACTCACCCCGTGATTCCCTGTGTCCGCTGTGGTTGACCAACTTCGGACACCGCCGGAACCTGCCCGCAGAACTCGCCCTGCAGAAAACGGCGCCCGTACTGGTTTGTTTCCCGTCCTGCATTTAGAATCCTAAGTCCCGCAGTTCTTCATCGGGCCACAGGAGGCGTTCCTGCCTTGATCCCGCGCTATACCCGCCCTGCGATGGGCCGCATCTGGAGCGACGAAAACCGCTTCCGCACCTGGCTCGCCGTTGAGGTCGCGGCCACAGAGACCTTGGCCGCGGCCGGCATGGTGCCGAAAGACGCGGCCAAGGCCATCCGCGACCGCGCTAACTTCAGCGTGGAGCGAATTCACGAGATCGAGGCCGAAGTTCGCCACGACGTGATTGCTTTCACTACCGCGGTCGCCGAGATCGTCGGCCCGCATGCCCGCTGGTTCCATTACGGTCTCACCTCGAACGACGTGGTGGACACCGCCCAGGCGCTGTTGATCAAACAGTCGTCGCAAGTCATTGCCCAGGATCTGCAGCGATTCGCCGAGGCCCTGGAACGGCGGGCGTGGGAATTCAAAGACACTCCCATGGTGGGGCGCACGCACGGCATCCACGCCGAGCCCATTACGTTCGGCTTCAAGCTGGCGAACTGGTATTCGGAAACGCAGCGCAACATCGCCCGCTTTGCGGCCGCGGCAGAGGACATGCGGGTCGGGAAATTCTCCGGAGCGGTCGGAATTTTCGCGCATCTCACGCCAGAATTGGAAGAAAACATCTGCGCTCGGCTGGGATTGAAAGCGGCGGCGGTCTCGTCGCAGGTGATTCAGCGCGACCGGCACGCGCAGTATCTGGCAACGCTGGCGGTGATCGCCTCCACGCTGGATAAGATTGCGACCGAGATTCGCCACCTGCAGCGCACCGAGGTGCGCGAGGCCGAGGAGTTTTTCAGCGAGAAGCAGAAAGGGTCGTCGGCCATGCCGCACAAGCGCAATCCGATTACCGCCGAGCAAATCAGCGGGTTGGCGCGCGTGGTGCGCAGTAATGCCCAGGCGGGATTCGAAAATGTCGCGTTATGGCACGAGCGCGACATCTCGCATTCGTCCGTGGAGCGTGTGATCCTCCCGGATTCAACCACGCTGGTGGACTATCTCCTGAACAAAACCACCAACCTGATTGAGACCATGTTCGTGTATCCCGAGCGTATGCTGGCGAATCTGGAAAGCACGCACGGCCTGATTTTCAGCGGTCAACTTTTGCTCGACCTGGTCGAGCACGGAGTTTCGCGCGAAGACGCTTACCGCCTCGTGCAGGGCCACGCCATGCATGCCTGGAAGGAAGGTCTGGACTTTCATCGACTCGTGCTGGCCGACAAGGAAGTCACCAGCCGCGTTCCGCGCAAGCAGATCGAATATGCCTTCGACCTCAAGCGACAATTAAAGAACGTGGATAAAATCTTTGCCCGCGTCTTCGAACCCAGGAATAAAAAAGCTCCAATTTCGCGCCAGGCCGCGAAAGCGTCGAAAAATGTCGGACGCAGCTGACCTCCCGACTTGATAACTTCTGGGCTACCTTTTGGGTATATCCAGCTAGCGTGTGCCCCACCGCCGTGCCACAATGACCCCGATCAGCTAAGTTGCCGACAGCTTGCAATTTCGTCTGAGGTTTCGCGGGGAAATGATTGGCAAGGGGGAACGCGGCATGGGCCATGCGAGGCCGTTCTATTCTGCGTCGCATATTTGTTTTTCAGTTGTTCGTCTTTACCTTTTTCTGATCGGGTTCGCGGCGGCGAGCCTCGCCGTCGAAACCCCCGGCGTGACCGACAACAGCATCCTCATAGGCTCCTGCTCGGCGTTGGATGGCCCCGCGCGGGTTCTGGGGACTCAGACGGTATTGGGTGCGTCTGCCTATCTGCACGCCATCAATGACGCGGGCGGAGTCTTTGGCCGCAAGATTCAGTTAGTGGCACATGACGACGGTTACGATCCCGACAAAGCGCCCGAATGCTTCAAGCGCATGACGAAAGAAGGTGTCTTCGCTCTGGGATTCTTTGTGGGAACGCCCACAGCCAAGGTGTATGTACCCTTGGCGCAAGACGATAAGATCCCGGTCGTTGGCCTGTTCACCGGCGCGCAATTGCTTTACGAACCTTTGAAGCATTACGTGATCAACGTCCGCGCTTCTTACTTCGACGAGACGCGCGAGCAGGTGGACCAGCTCTGGAAACTGAACGTTCGAAAGATCGGTGTCATCTACCAGGATGACGCTTTCGGCAAAGCTGTGCTCGACGGAGTGAAGCTCGCGCTGCAGAAACACGGCTCAGCCCCGGTGGCGCTGGGCACTTTCGCGCGTAACACGGTGGAGGTCGATGCCGGGATGAAAGAGGTCATGGCCTCTCATCCGCAGGCCGTGGTGATCGTCGGACCGTACGCTCCCGTGGCGGCGATCGTCCGGGAAGCGCATGCCGCGGGATGGCGGCCTCAGTTTCTTACCGTTTCGTTCGTAGGCACCGAAGAATTCATCAAAGAAGCCGGGCCAGACGCCGACGGCACCGTTATCACTCAGGTCGTCCCTCCCTATGACCGCATCGACTATGCCACAGTCGCTCTCTACCGGAAATATCTTGAGCAGTACTATCCTGCAACCCCGCCAAGTTTCGTGAGCCTGGAAGGTTTTGTGGATGCCATGGTCGTGGTCGAGGGACTGAAGAGGGCGGGAAAAGACTTGACGCGCGAGAAGTTCATCACGGCCATCGAATCCATCCACAACCTAGATGTCGGCCTGGGCTCAAAGCTGATTCTCGATTACAGCGCAACCGACCACAAAGGTTTCGACAACGTGTATTCGACCATTGTGCGGGGCGGGCAAGCCGTGGTGCTCACGGATTGGTCATCCGTGGGCAAGTGAAAGCCTGCGCACAGGTATACTTTTTCTGGCTTTCCTAAACCCTGCCTCCAAAAGAAAGTTTCGCGAACCCTGCTTTCATTTTCGCGGCTTATAAACTCTCCGCGGCATGGGACGGCATGCATCCTCCCTACACCCCTCCGCATCGAAGTAATTAACCAAGCAGTTAGTTCGTAAAGTTTCGTCAATTGGGTCGGAGGTGACCTGTGACAGTGACAGTGAAAAAGACAAAGAAAGGATTTTTCAAAACGGTGGGTTCTCTGCTCGCGGTGGGGGTGGTGGGCGCAACTCTGGTCGGTCGGACGATGGTTGGTCAGACGATGACTGCTCAGACGATGCCCCCCCAGGCACTGACGGCGGCCCGCTACGACAATCAAATTCAAACCGGTGTCGCGCAAAGGCTGGCGGCGAAAAGCCAGTTCCGCGACGTACAGTCGAGCGTGGAAGACGGTATCGTGACTCTCACCGGTACGGTCGATCTGTACCAGCGCAAGCTGGACGCCGCCAAACTGGCTCGCAAAACCGCGAGCGTCCAAGGCGTGCGGAACCTGATCACCGTGGCCGGACCGACTGTGCCCGACGAGCGACTGGAGCAGAAACTGGCTCAGAAGCTGCGCTTCGTGCGTTTCGGGTATGACATCACATTCGATTATTTCGCGCTGGGCGTGAAGGATGGGTTGGTGACCGTCGAGGGTCAGGATCGCACCGGCGTTGGTCGCGACGAAGCCCTGGCTGACATCGCGAACACGCCCGGAGTCAAAGACGTGATCGCCAACATCTCGATCGAACCGGTATCGAATTTCGACGACGGCTTGCGTATTCGTGCAGCGCGCGCTCTCTATCGCGACCCTGTGCTGAGCAAGTACGCGATTGATCCCGCGCGGCCGATTCGTATCATCGTGGACAACGGCCGCGTCACGCTCTTCGGCTCCGTCGACAGCAAGATGGACAAAGAAGTCGCCGGCCTTCGAGCCAGCCAGCTCTTCGGCGCATTCACCGTGGAGAACAAACTCGTCGTGGAAGGAAACTGGGGGCAGTCGGGGATGTAAGATCGCTTAACGATGGTTTGTCAGCGCTGGGTGAAAGAGGCGCGGTGAAACCCGCGTCCTTTTCATTTCGGCGGCGTGTGCTGGAACGGGAGCTTGGTATACCGCGCCTTCTCCACTTCGATGATCAGGGCCACGCGCCCCTCCGGGCTGCGCATGGGGAAAGGTTTCCCCGTGTACTTGTGCGAGATGAGATCCATCACCTTCAGTTCCGGATCGGGGCGCCGCTCGATAACTCGCCCGCGAATCTGCACTTCCTCGTAAGGATTATCAAAATCCACGATCGACAGAGCGACCCGCGGATCGCGCCGCGTATTCTTAGCTTTAAGCGAACCTTCTCCGGTACAAACCACGAGATGCTCGCCTTCGCGTCCGATCCAGACCGGCACGGATTGTGGCGAGCCGTCCGGCAACAGCGTGGCCAGATGCGCGAAATTGGGCCGGTCGATGAGATTCTTGATTTCCGGCGAAAGAGCGATACCCACGGTTTCCTCCTTCAAACGCAAAGCAATCTTTGAAACTAATTCACGTCACGGCAGCCGGTTAATCAGCGAGGCCACATAGCCCGCGCCAAAGCCGTTGTCGATATTCACCACGCTCACGTTCGACGCACAGGAATTCAGCATGCCTAACAGCGCGGCGAGTCCTTTAAAAGACGCACCGTAACCAACGCTCGTCGGCACAGCGATGACGGGAACGCCGACCAGCCCTCCCACCACGCTGGGCAGAGCGCCTTCCATTCCGGCGCAGACGATGACCACGCGTGCCTTCATCAGCGCCTCGCGATTGGCCAGCAGGCGGTGGATTCCGGCAACACCAACATCGTAAAAGTGCTCGACTTCGTTGCCCATGAGCTCGGCGGTCACAACGGCTTCTTCCGCCACGGGAATGTCACTGGTGCCCGCAGACACCACCGCTATGGTTCCTTTGCCGTATGTTTTCGTATCGCGCTGCAGCACGATGGCGCGCGCCAGGTTGCGATACTCCGCTGTACGAATCTTTTTCTTTACCGCAGCAAACTGTCTTTCATCGGCACGCGTTGCCAGGATGTTGCCGCCATGCTTCGCTAGTCGGCTGAAAATCTGCGCCAGGTTTGCGGGAGTCTTTTTTTCTCCCAGGATCACCTCCGGCATGCCGGCCCGCAGAGCGCGGTGGTGGTCAACTTTCGCGAAGCCGAGATCCTCGAACGGCAAGTGGCGCAGCCGCTGCACTGCGTCGTCGGGGGTGATCTCGCCCTGTCGGACTTGCTCGAACAGTTTGCGGATGGATTCGGCGTTCAAGAAGCACTCAGCAATCGCACTCGGCATTCCGCCGGGCGAAGTTCAGAGTAGCATCTTTCTTCCTGCTTCAGTCGCTAAGCGTGGGTCGCGCGGGAGAGCGCACGACCTTCGGTGATCAGAGCGGCACAGATTGTTCGGGCGAGGCCAGGCTCGTCAAGATGCGCGAGGAACAGCCGGCGCAGGCCGCGCGATTTAACTTTGCCGGAAAGATACGCATCGTAGATCTGTCCGCCGATGCGATAGCCCCACTGCTGGGCGGCAGACTCGAATTTCTCGACATCGCCGCGAACCGCGGACTGGGCTGCTTTTTCGCACCCGGCTCGCGAGAGCGGGTCAGGGCCTTGATGTTCCGGCGCAAGCCGCGAGGGATAAAGCACTCGCGATCCGAAGTAAGCGACGGCGTGTTCGATGATCCGCGCGTAGAAAGCATCGATCGTCGCAGCCGCAGTGCAGTTCTCAGCACCACGATTCTGATCGGCAACGTTGCCGTTCCAGTATCGCGGCAACCCCTGGCAGGCTTGATGCAAAAAACGAGTGGCGTCTTCAGCCGCGTGCATCATCTGAAATTCGCGAACGTAAAATGCGTTCACCTGCGGCAAATAGGCGCTCCCGCGCTGTTCCACCTGCGCCAACATGGCGTCCAGTTCCGCTTCGCTCGCTCCTTTGCACGACAACAGGCGGCGCAACATTCCGTCAGACGAACCGCCATAAACTTCCGGCATCATGTCGACCAGAAACTTCGGCTGGGTGCCGTTGTGTGACGAGTACCGGTCGATTTCGAGAAAGCGCACCAGGCTGTCTATCAGGTTGTAGAGCGTGGGCGCGAAGTCGGGAATTTTTTCGCAGCGTCTCCACTGGTCAAGCAGCAGGCGATAACTTTCGTATTTCTCGAGGGGCGTGGCGTTGAAAACGCAAAGCACACCTTCGCGGACCTGCACCGCTTCCACTTTGTCGCTTCGTTCCCCCGCCGCGCGCCAGTAGAGCGCATCCACATTCTGCAGCACGGTCAGAACCTTCGTATCGGGCATCGTCTCGTGCAGCATGTGCGGCAGATGCCCCGGCGCCAGGTGCGACTCGCCAAACAGCACAAAGATCGCGGCGCTCGGATGGCGCTGGCGAATCTCAGCGATCTTCGCGGCTGCGTGCCGGTCGCGCGCGCCGATCTTGCGCAAATCTTCGCGGGGCATGCAGTCCAGCCCGTAAATGCCTTCGGCATGATCGCGGGCGGTGGCCAGCAATTCGTAGAACGGAGTCCAATCGTAACCCCAGTCAAGATCGAAGCGAATACGCTGGCGAAGTTCCGTTTCGTCAATCTCGCGCCGCCACCATTCGTCGAGAATGTGCTGGTCACGAGCGAAGATAGTTTCCACGCCGAGCACCACCGGGCGCCCGCCGGCCAGGGCGCGCTGCTCCACCACTGATGCGGCGTAGCGCTGGGCCGCAGGCAGGGCGTGGTAATCGCCGATCAGCACTACGTCGGCCGATTGCATGGCATTCTGAATCTGCGGGGAGTCGAGAAGGGAATCGTAAGTGCGGAAGGCCTCGCCGAATTCGCGAAGATACTTGCGGCGATTGTGCGTGTCCTGGGCCCGGATCTCGCGCTCTACACCGGCCAGCGCGTGCAACTGTGCTACGCTGCGTCGGGATCGCAAGTTGGTGGCGGATGCCATAATCAGCTTCTAGCTCTTAGCTCTTAGCTAACCCTTGCCAACAAATCTTTGGTTGATACTTCGTGCCTTTGGTGGTCCAAGGTTTTCTCTTTCGTCCACGACAGTGCCGTAACTTCAGCTTCCAGCTCGTGGCTCGCGACCCCTAACCCCCGCCCCCTGATCTTGACTTCCGCCGCGCCCCGTCCCTATGCTTTAGCGCGACGCGCGCGTCGCCTCGCCGGAGCCGCTTTGTCGAATTCACCGCCGCAAAACCTGACCGTCGCGACCACCGGAGCCAGCGGGGCTATCTTTCTCCGGCACTTCTTGCTTGCCGTGGGACGCGACGTGCGCGTGCGAACCGTAAACCTCATCGCTTCCGACAGCGGCCTGCGTGTCTTGGCCGAGGAGTTGGGACTGAAGGGCCGCTCCAATCTCGTCGGCCAAATTCTCGGATTTCCCGGTGGCCGCTCCTCGCGCAAGATTCAGGTTCAAGCCAACGCCGACATCGGCGCCAACGTGGCCAGCGGCTCTTATCCCGCCGACGCCATGATCGTGATTCCGTGCAGTGTGGGCACTTTGGCCCGCATCGCCAACGGTGTCGCCTCGCACTTGATCGAACGCGCCGCCGACGTCTGCCTCAAAGAGAAGCGCCCGCTGGTGCTGTGCGTTCGGGAAACTCCACTCAACAAAATTCACATCCGCAACATGTACCGCGCGGCCGACGCTGGCGCCACCGTCTTCCCGCTCATCCCTGCCTTCTACAACCTGCCCGCCTCGCTCGATGCCATGGCCCGCGAGTTCGCCTGCCGCGTACTCGCCCACATCGGCCTGCCCCAACCCGGCGCCTTCCGCTGGAAGGGCTGATGGATCAATCAAAACGAATCGGGAAGGGCGCGGCTTCAGCCGTGCCGGTCAAGTGCCCGACAATTCGGGCTTTAGCCCCTGAGGTGCTCGCTTGTCCCGGCCGCCAGGACTCACGAGATGGCCAGACGCGTTCCAGATCGCGATTCCGTCAGAGACACTGCCCTTCACATCTCATCGGCAAATTCGGGGGGATGATCTCAGTGTAGAGACCCGGAAGTGCGTAAGGCAGATATCCGCCGGACATGTACAGGTGGGGGAAGATTCCCTCCTGTCTGCCCCGAATCGAGCGCCGAGATTTCCAAAGGGACGCACACGATGCGTTAGCGTAGAATGCGGAAAATTCCAATCAAGGTGGCGCGATGTCGTCAACGACTCATCGGGCGGAAGGGACCATGAGGATGTCAGAGCGGAGTCGGCGGCACATGCTTGCCGCGTTGGCCTTGTGCTTCGCGGTGACCACCTGGGTCCACGCCGGGGACGACCGCAATCCCCTGGCTGGCGATCCCAAGGCCGTGAAGGCCGGAGAATACGAATTCCGTATCAACTGCGCGCTGTGCCACGGTCTCGGCGCGCGTGGCGGAGGCCGCGGCCCCGACCTGACGCGCGCCCAGAAAAAGCACACCCACTCCGACTCGGAAATGTTTCAGGTCATCAGCAACGGCATCGCCGGCACGGCTATGCCCGCCAACGGCACCAACGGTCAGGGCGTCGGCATGACCGACGAGGAGATCTGGCAGATCATTGCTTACATTCGCAGCCAGGAAGTGAAAGCGCCCTCCCAGCCGTTAGGAAATGCAACGCATGGCAAGGATTTGTTCTATGGAGACGCCAACTGCTCGCTGTGCCACATGGTCGCAGGCAAAGGCGGACGGTTCGGACCTGAACTCACGGGAGTAGGCGGATCGCGCACCCGCGAGGCGATCATCGATTCGGTGCGCAATCCTAGCCGCCGGCTGGCCTGGGGATTGAACGAAGCGACCAAAGAGTTTCCTCAGGAGTACGAAAGCGTCACGGTGGTCACCGCCGACGGGAAGGAAATCAAAGGCGTGACCCTGAATGAAGACAGCTTTACGGTGCAGATCATGGATACGAATGAGCAGATTCATCTGCTGGAGAAGGACAAGCTGCGTTCGTTTCAGAAGAGTCGTGAATCGGCCATGCCGAAATACAACGCGGACACTCTGAGCGACAAGGAACTCGACGACATTGTGGCTTACCTGATCAGCGTGGGGGCGAAATGAGAGGGCGCGACTTGCTTCTAGCAATCAGCCTGGCCGCGGTCGCCTTCGCAACTCCCGCGCACTCCCAGGTCACCTTTGACCGCCTGCTCAACTCTTCAAAAGAGCCGCAGAACTGGATGACGTATTCCGGCGACTACCTGGGCCGGCGCTTCAGCGCGCTCGATCAGGTCAGCACCGCCAACGCGAGCGCGCTGACCGCGAAGTGGGTATATCAGACCGCGGCTACCGGCAAGCTCGAGACCAGTCCGCTGGTGGTGGACGGCATCCTCTACGCCACGGCGCAAGACGACCGCGCCTTCGCGCTCGATGCCCGCACCGGACGGCCGATCTGGATGTACCAGCATGCGCTGCCGGGCGACATTCGCCCCTGCTGCGGGCGGGTGAATCGTGGCCTGGCGATTCTTGGCGACAAAGTTTTTCTCGGGACCCTCGATGCTCACGTGATCGCCCTTGACGCCAAGACTGGAAATGTCGCCTGGGACGTGGTCGCCGCGGATTATCGAACGGGGAACAGCTTCACCGTCGCTCCGCTGGCGCTGAAGGATCTGGTGGTCATCGGCGTATCCGGTGGCGAATACGGCGTGCGCGGATTCATCGACGCCTACGATGCCGCGACCGGCAAACGCCGCTGGCGTTTTTACACTGTGCCCGGCCCGGGCGAACCGGGACACGAAACCTGGGAAGGAGATTCATGGCAGGTCGGCGGAGCGCCGGCATGGAACACGGGAACGTACGACGCCGCGACCAATCAGATTTTCTGGCCGACAGGCAATCCCGCACCCTCCAATCGCGGCGAGGGACGCTCGGGCGACAATCTTTACAGCAACACTCTTCTTGCCCTGAACGCCGACACCGGCAAGCTGAACTGGTATTTCCAATTCACCAAGCACGATGAGCACGACTGGGATGCGACCCAGGTGCCCGTGATCATCGACACAAACGGAGATTCTGGTGCGAAGCATCTGATCGCGCAGGCCGACCGCAACGGATTCTTTTATGTACTTGATCGCACCAGCGGCAAGCTGATCTCTGCGAACCCCTACGGCAAGACCACATGGAGCGATGCGAAAGACGGCGAGGGGCGGCCGATCGCGAACCAGAGCGCTTCGCCAACCCTGGAAGGTCACACGGTGTGTCCCGGTGCGGCGGGCACGACCAACTTCATGGCTCCCGCGTACGATCCGCAGACTGGTTTGTTCTACGTCACCGCCCGCGATCAGTGCGACATCTTCAGCACCGCTCCGCAGCCCTATGAGGCCGGGCACGCCTATTACGGCAGCGCTTATTTTCCCTCGGAAGAGGCCAAGCCCTATCGCGGCTTCTTGAAGGCGATCGACCCGGCTACGGGGCAGGTGAAGTGGAAGTTTGAGCACACCTCGCCGACGTGGTCGGGAGTGCTGTCGACGGCGGGCGGACTCGTCTTCACCGGCGACGCGGAAGGCAACTTCATCGCGATGGACGCGGCGGCAGGCAAGCCGCAGTGGCATTTCCAGATGGGCGGCGCCGTCTACGCCCCGCCGATGGCCTTCGCAGTCGACGGAAGAGAATACATTGCCATCGCGGCGGGCAGCGCCATCTACGCGTTCGGACTGCCTTAGAAACCCTCCGGCCAACCTAATTGACTCCAAACTGACGAAGTGTTCCCACGGGAACACTCTCCCGAAACCTTGGAATTGGGGGAACGCGTTTGTTTGCATGGGCTTACCTCGCAGCGGGTTTTTCGATGTAACGGCGGATGCGAGCCTGCCTGGATTGGGCGAGATTGCGACCCTGGGAGGCCGGTAGAAGCGATCTCAAATCATCGCCGAGGAGAATCATTCAACCGGCAAGCGAGCGGTGATTCTCAAATGTAATCGCTAGAGTAGGTTCAGGCGGTACAGCACCGCATCTTCAGAGGGATTTGCGTAATAGAGTCTGCGACGCCCATTTTCTTCGAACCCAAGGCGGACATAGAGATTTCGCGCCGCCAGGTTTGACTCGCGTACTTCCAGAAATATTTGCTCGCCGGCAGCTTCCCGCGCGTGGGCGAGCAGCGCGGTGAAAAGGCCGGTGGCCAAGCCTTTTCGGCGGAGGGCGGGAGCAACCACCAGGTTTTCCAACTCCCATTCCGGACCGGCCTGGTTGGCGATAAGGAAGCCGAGGATAGGAGTTAAACCTGATGGCGGCCGTGGTTGGCAAACGGACGCGCGGGTTGAGTCTTGAGGATTCTCGTTCACTACAAGAACCAAGCGGTGGCCGCCGATTTTATTTTTGCGGAAGAGATCGTCATATTGTTGCTGCGACCAATGTGCAGCCGCGGGGCATCGTCGCTCGAGGTCGAGCATGGTGGGGACATCGGCGGCGGTGGCAAGGCGAGGGCGCAATCGGAGCTGAGTTTCTGGTTCCAATAGTGCTGTGGGCGACCGAGTTGAAGGTTAACAGCTGACCTTGGCAAAAATCTCCGCATCGGTGCGCCGGATGTAGTTGGCTTCCAACTGTTCCGGCGAAACCGTGCGGCCAGCCTGAATCTTGCGCCATCCCAGACGAGCAATCGCGCCCGCATCGACGGCCTCAACCAGCACAACCGGTAGTCCGGCGGAGCGCGCGGCCTCGTCTAACGACTGGTCTGGTGTGGCCAGCGTTGATTTTCGTACGGCTGATGTTTGCGGCTCGGATTCGCGCATCTTCACCAAAACATTTTCCTTCCGGGCGAGTGTTTCCGTCACGGCTTGAGCCGACTCGCCGGTCACTTCATATTCTCCGGCGTACAAGTCGCCGCGGCCTGCGTCCAGAATTGCAAGGATTTTGCCCTGCAATCCAGCTCCGACGGCAATAGCTTCCAGCAAAGAAACCGTTGCGACGGGCTTTTCCAAAATCTCGGCTAAAGCCTTGATGGCCGACAGTCCCACTCGCAGGCCGGTAAATGATCCGGGGCCGGAAGCCACGGCGAAGGCTCCGAGATCGGTTTTATTGAAACCGTGCCTGGCCAGGAGGGCGGCGATCTGCGGCACCAGTTGCGCCGAGAAGTTGCCGCCCGGTAGCGGAGCGACTTCGATAATCTGGCATGCGCCGGTGACCTCGCCGCTGGCCAGCGCGATGCTGCCTTGCCTGCCCGAAGTGTCGGTGGAAAGAAGAAGCATGAGTGATGATTCTGCGCTAGCTGTCGCTCGGTTCGATCTTGATTCGAAGCTTGCTCGAAGCTGAATTCACATCTTAGTTCGATCCGTGGCGATCTGTGAAAGTTCATGGCCGGGCGCGTTGCCTGGCTATCGCTATCCCTGGACCAATTCGAGCAGCACTCCCCCAGCACTCGAGGGATGAACGAACACGTAACCATGGCCGCCGGCACCAGTCTTGATTTCTTCTGAAACGAGGCGGACGCCGTCTTTCTTCAGCCGGGCCACGGCTGCGGACAGGTCCGGAACCTTGAGACATACGTGATGCAGACCTTCGCCGCGCTTGGCGATGAATTTTGCGATCGCAGACTCGTCCGAGGTCGCTTCCAAAAGCTCCAACCGGCTCTCGCCCACCGCGACCATCACCAGGCGGACTTGTTCCTGCTCCACGGTTTCTTCCGGCGAAACGCTAAGGCCGAGTTTCTCGTAGATCGCCTTTGCCGCTGTCAACGATTTCACCGCGATGCCGAGATGATCGATAGAAAAATCCATTCCGTGTCCAATTATCCACTCGTTGTCATTCCGAGCGGAGCGAGGAATCTTTTTCTTTCTTCTTGGCCGCTTCCGCCGCGATCTCCTCCACTAGCGTGTACGGGTCGCGTTTGTGTTCGGCCACTTCCGCGGCCAGACGCGCCAGATTGCCGTCGCCGAATTGCGCCCGGGCTCTTTCGAGCATGGTGTCGCGCAGCATCGTGACCAGGCGTTCCTGCCAGTTCTCCGCGCTTTTTTTCAGGGCGCGGTTTTCTTTCTCGAGATACGCTTCATAGTGAGCGATGGCCGCCGCCAATTCTTTCACGCCGGTGCCTTCACTGGCGACGGTCTTCACAATCGGAGGAGTCCAGCCGTCGTGCCGAATGGCCAACGATTGCAGAGCGCGAATCTCGCGCTCCACGCGCTCGGCGCCCTCGTGATCGCTCTTGTTGATCACAAAGATATCGGCGATTTCCATGATGCCGGCTTTGATTGTCTGCACGTCGTCTCCCATGCCCGGGACAAGGATCACAATGGTGACGTCGGCGAGGCGCACAATGTCGATTTCGTCCTGCCCCACGCCAACGGTCTCGATGAGCACCAGGTCGCGCCCCGAGGCGTCGAGCACCGTGGCTACATCCGCGGTGGTGCGGGCCAGTCCGCCGAGGGATCCGCGCGTAGCCATGCTGCGAATGTAAATGCCAGAGTCGGCAAAGTGTTCCTGCATGCGGATGCGGTCACCGAGAATCGCGCCGCCCGTGTAAGGACTGGTCGGGTCCACGGCGATGATTCCGATCGTGCGCTGGGCTTCGTTGGCACACACATTGCTGCCGCCAGCGCGATAGAGCCGCGCCAACTGGTCGACCAGCGTGCTCTTGCCCGCCCCCGGCGATCCGGTCAGCCCGATAATGCGTGCGTGCCCAGTGTGTGGAAACAATGCCTTCAGCAGATCGGGCCATCCGGGCGCATGGTTCTCGACCACAGAGATCGCGCGCGCGAGGGCGCGGATGTCGCCGGAGCGCAGCTGCTCGATCCAAATTCGGAGCTCGGGCTGGAGGTCGCGATTCAAGCGATCAGTGTAAAGCAGCAGCGGGCAAACTGAAACTATCGGCGCCGCTGAAATCTCCGGCGCGACCAAATTGCCAATGTGCATTGCCCAGCGGCCCGCTCCGGGGTAGATTGAACGCGAGGCCAAGAGCAAACCAACAGTTGGCAACCACTTCCCAACTCGCGCCCGTCCGCAGCGATGCGACTGCGTGGCCGGGCTGGCTTCCTCTGCTCGCATTTCCGCCCGTCACCATTCTGCTGCGTGATCGCATGCCGGCGTCGGTCTTCATGTGGACGCTGTCGTTCGCGATTTTTATCGGATTGAAGTGGCAAACCTGGTGGCAAGCTCGCGGTCACGTTCCCCACAGCGCGGGACGCTCGCTGGCCTATCTTGCGGCGTGGCCGGGCATGGATGCAGAAGCTTTTCTCGATTCCCGCCGAGCGGTCCCGACGCCGCAGTTTAGAGAATGGCTCTGGGCGGCTGCGAAGACATTCCTCGGAACCCTGCTGTTATGGGTGATTGCTCGCAGAGTCCCGGAAACGCAGGCTCTGGTTCGGGGCTGGATCGGCCTTTTCGGCTTGATTCTTCTGTTGCACTTCGGCAGCTTTCACTTGATCGCGCTGTTCTGGCAGCTGTGCGGCGTGGTGGCGCAACCCATTATGTCGAAGCCGATCCTGTCGAAGACGCTCAGCGAATTCTGGGGCAAACGCTGGAACCTCGGGTTCCGCCAACTCGCTTACGATTTGATTTTCCGGCCTCTGCACAAAAGGATCGGCGTGGCCGCGGCGAGTCTGCTTGTATTTCTCGCATCCGGCCTGATCCATGATCTTGTCATATCGCTGCCGGCGCGAGGTGGGTACGGCCTGCCCACTGTCTATTTCATTTTGCAAGGCCTCGGCGTCACGCTGGAGCGGTCAGGGTTCGGCCGGCGACTCGGTTTGCAAAAGGGAATCGCCGGATGGTTCTTTATGTTCGCGGTCGCCGCCGGGCCGGCCTTCTGGCTTTTTCATCCTCCTTTTGTGTTGCGCGTGATAATTCCTTTTATGTTTGCGATTCGCGCCCTGTGACGAATTCTTGGGACGAATACTCGTGTCGAACTCTTGGAGCTAAAAATGGCGAACTCATGGGACCAAAGATTATGACCAACTCTTTGCTGGAACGGCTCTTCGATCTCGACCTGTGGCTGGCCGGCGCTGGTCACTTCGTTATCTTGATTGCCAGCTCTCAGGTTCCCTCGCGCCTGCGGTGGAAGCAGGATCTGGCGCAGCTCATGCCTTTCAACCGGAAGTTGCTGTGGGTGCAGGGCGGTTTCACGGTGCTGACGATCATCGCCTTCGGTACGTTGACGCTTGCGCTGCATGCTGAGCTGCTCCGTGGTGATCGCGCCGCACTGGCGCTAGCCTGTTTTATCGGAACCTATTGGACGGCGCGCATTCTTGTGGACGCCTTCTACTTTTCTCACGGAGATTGGCCCAAGGGAACGCAGTTCGTGGTGGGTCATATCTTGCTCACATGCCTGTTCGCGGCACTGGCCTGCAGCTACTGGGGATTGTTCGTGTGGCAGGTGTGGCTTAAAGCCAAAAGCTAAAAGCCAAAAGCTCGCCGCTAATCCTTCAGCAACTGCCGCGCAATCACCAACCGCTGAATTTCGCTGGTGCCTTCGCCGATGGTGCAGAGCTTCACGTCGCGGTAAAATTTTTCGGCGGGATAATCCTTGATGAAGCCGTAGCCGCCATGAATCTGCACGCCTTCGTTGGCGCATTTCACAGCCACTTCGCTGGCGTAGAGTTTGGCCATCGAAGATTCCTGGGTGGTCTTCATGCCCGCGTCTTTCATCGACGCGGCACGCATGGTCAGCAGCATGGCGGCGTCGATTTCCGTGGCCATGTCGGCCAGCTTCCACTGGATCGCCTGGAAATCGCTGATGGCCTTGCCGAACTGGCGTCGCTCTTTGGAATACTTGAGAGCGGCGTCGTAAGCGCCTTCCGCCATGCCGAGCGATAGCGCGGCAATCGAGATGCGGCCGCCATCGAGCACGCGCATGGCGTCAGGAAAGCCCTGGCCCTCGCCGCCCAAGAGATTTTCCGCCGGGATCGCGCAATCTTCGAAGATCAATTCCGCTGTATCGCTGGCGCGCAGGCCCAGCTTGTTTTCTTTTTTCCCGGCGCGAAATCCCTTGCTGCCTTTTTCCACGATGAATGCCGAGAGCCCGTGCGTGTGCGCCGCGCGGTCGGTGACGGCGAGCACGACGAGCACATCGGCATAATGGCCGTTGGTGCAGAAAGTTTTCGTGCCGTTGAGTATCCAGTGGGTGCCCCGCCGGGTCGCGGTCATGCGCGCGCTGCCCGCGTCGGAACCGGAGGAGGGTTCGGTCAGTCCCCAGGCCCCGATAAATTCTCCGGTGGCAAGCTTGCTGATGTATTTCTTTTTCTGCGCTTCGTTGCCGGCGAGAAAAACATGATTCGAACACAGGGACGTGTGCGCCGCCACGATGATGCCAACCGAGCCATCCACGCGTGAGAGTTCTTCGATGGCGGTGACGTATTCCACATAGCCCATGCCCGCGCCGCCGTACTCGGCGGGAAAAATCACGCCCAGCAGTCCGAGCTTGCCCAGTTCCTTGATAGTCGACAGCGGGAACTCGGAAGCCTCGTCCCACCTCATGACGTTGGGCTTGATCTCGCGCTCGGCAAACTCACGCACCGTCTTCTTCAGGTGCAGTTGCTCCTCGTTGAGTTGAAAATCCAAATTCCCCCCAGGCTATTCGGCGGCGTTGTCGAACTGCCGCGTTCTTGCACGCTTTACCGGCACTGAAAGTGATTAGAACATAGCGTGAGGGCGGGAGAAAGTTACCCCGGGCAGGGGCCATGCCAGGCACGGAGAGCCGCGAAATCACTGACGATTGTGCTGCTTCGCCCCTGGCGCCCAACCGACCGGACGGATGGCTCATGGGATGATTGCTATTCGAGAACGCCGCCCGAGCAACGGCTGCCCAAGCTCAACGGCGCAGCATCAAACTAACGATCCAGGAAAACAACGGGACAACATAGGAGAGTCCGATAAACAAGAAAAGTCCGCCAATCAGTACATAGGCGATTTTGCTCCGTTGCACGGCGCGCTTCTGTACCGCCATTGCCTCCTGCTGGTTCTGCACTGATACCTGCTGATTCTGCAAGGCGATTTTCTGGTTTGCGAGAAACCCTTTTTGCAGGTCGCGAATTTCTTCGAGCAACTTCACCACTTGATCGTCGGCCATGGATCCCTCACGCTAATGAGACTCGAAAGCGGCGGCTCGCAAAAGAGGACGAAAGTAATGCAGCGCGAACCCATCTTCTCATTTCGCCGGTCGGCGCTCGGTGACCAAGACTTCTTCAGGGGAAAGAAATTTCTGGAATACCTCGTTGGAAAGCAGCCGGCCTTTCGAAGAAAGGCGTATCCAGCCGCCGTCTTGCTGGAGCAGTCCCTGGTGGACGAGTTCCCGGATATCGTCGCGAAACTTTCCGACCGCTGGCTCGCCGAAGCTTGCGGATAGTTCGCCCAAATTCACGCCACGGGTCAGCCGCAAACCGAGAAAAAAACTTTCTTCCAATGCCGTGTGCCGCGATACCACGGTGCGCAGCAACGGCGCTCCTGCAATGAATGGTTCGAGTACGTCCGAAGTCGCGAACCGCACCGCCTCAGCGCCGGGAGCGGCAGAAAGCAACATAGAATGCGCGTCGACCCCGAAGCCGAGATAGGGCTGGCGCGTCCAATATTTCAGGTTGTGCCGCGATTCGAATCCGGCACGGGCGAAATTGGAAATTTCATATTGGCGGATGCGGGGCTCTTCCAGCGCTTCGCAGGCGGCCAGGTAGAAGTCGACAGTCGCGTTTTCGTCCGGAACGAAGTGGGCGTGATAGCGTGTACCGCCAGCGATCAGTTCGCGTCCCAGCCGCGAATCTTCGTCCACTTCGAGCATGTAGACGCTGGCATGCGGAACGCCGGTTGCGATCGTTTCCGTCAGCGACAGTCGCCAGCTTTCCGCGGTCTGGTGCGGCAATCCGGCGATCAGATCGAGGTTGATGTTTCGAATCCCAACTGCGCGCAGGCGAGCGATATCCTCGACCACCGTTGCGCGTTTGTGCAGCCTGCCTACGGCTACCGCTTCGACATCCACAAATGACTGAACGCCCAGGCTGACGCGGTTCACGCCACAGCGCAGCAGGCTCTCGATCACGGCCGGCGCAAGCGTGCCCGGCGCACATTCCACGCTTACCTCGGCGTCGGGTTGCACGTCAAATTCCGCTCGCACGGCAGTGAAAAGTCTTTCCAGTTGGCCGGATTCGAGCACCGTCGGGGTCCCGCCACCGAGGTACATGGTATCGACCTCACGCTCGATCGTCCCGCCCACTTCCGCCGCTATCTGCGGCGCGCGAGCGATATCCGCACAAACGCGATCCACATAACGCTCGAAGGCCGTCCGCGAAAACACGTCAGACGCAAAGTTGCAATAGCTGCACTTGGTGCGGCAGAACGGAACCGAAATGTAGATCCCCAGAGCCACTGGCTTGATTATCCCATCTTCAACTTCCGTCCCAACCCTTTCTCGACGAAAACCTTTTTCCATCGTCCGGCCGCGCTGCACATCTACTCATGGGTGCCCGGCTGCGTTGTAGGCGCCCGCAGCGGCGGTTCACGCGCTGGCGGGTCGAAAGAAAAAGCCGCCGGCGGCCCAAGAAATGGCCCAAGAAATGGCCCAAGAAGAAGAGGTTTTAGGCAAAGCGTATGACAGCCGCCTGATGCGGCGGTTGCTCACTTACCTGCGTCCTTATCGCTGGCAAGTGGCGATCGCGCTCGGCTCGATCGTCTTCAAATCTTTCGCCGACGTGTTGGGGCCCTATCTCACCAAGGTGGCGATCGATCGCTACCTCGCCCCCGCGAAAGGGACAACCTCAGGCGTTTGGAACTGGCTGAGTCCGCGGCCGCTTACTGGCGTCGCGCAGATTGCCACGATCTACGTGGGATTGCTGGTGCTCACTTTTCTGCTGGAATTCCTGCAGACCTACTACATGCAGTGGACCGGACAGAAAGTGATGTTCGACTTGCGCAGCCAGATTTTCCGCCACCTGCAGCGCATGCATGTCGCGTTTTACGACAAGAATCCGGTCGGCCGCCTGGTGACCCGCGTGACCACCGACGTCGACGCCTTGAACGAAATGTTCACCTCCGGCGTGGTTTCGATTTTTGAAGACGTCTTCGTGCTCGCCGGCATTCTGGGAATCATGCTGTGCATGAACTGGAAGCTGGCGCTGGTTACGTTCGCCATGCTGCCGTTCATCGTGGTGGCGACCAAAGTTTTCCGCGACAAGGTGCGCGACTCCTATCGGCGCATTCGGACTGCCATCGCCCGCATCAACGCTTACTTACAGGAGCACGTCAGCGGGGTAGTGGTGGTGCAGCTTTTCAACCGTGAGCGCAAGGCCTACGAGAAGTTTTCGGAAATCAACCGCAGCCACATGGACGCCTTCAAAGACGCGATCATGGCCTACGCGGTTTACTATCCCGTGGTTGAAATTCTTTCTTCCATCGCCATTGCGTCGGTGCTGTGGTGGGGCGGCAACGACATTGTTCGCGGCGTGACCGCCAAGGCGGTGAGCATCGACTTCAATCCGCATACGCTGGTCGGATTCCATCTGGTGGCGACCGCCGCTTCGCTCGGTGTGTTGGTTGCGTTCATGCAATACGCGCAGCGTTTTTTCCGCCCCATCATGGACTTCAGCGAGAAATACAACATTCTGCAGTCCGCCATGGCCGCCAGCGAACGCATCTTCAAGCTGCTCGATGCGCCAGTGGAAGTGGTGACTCCCAACGTAACCCAGCGACCCGAAGGCCCGGGCCGCATCGAGTTCGACCACGTCTGGTTCGCCTACCGCGAGACCGCCGACGTACCCAGCACGTCCGGTGTGGGGACGGGCACTCTTGCCCGTCCCCGACCCGAAGGGTCGGTTGTCTTAGCCCCCGGCAACAACCCAGCCACCACCTCCGACTCCGCTCCCGACTGGGTTCTCCGCGACGCCACCTTCACCATCGAACCCGGCGAAACCGTCGCTATCGTCGGCCACACTGGCGCCGGAAAGACCACGCTAATCTCTCTGCTGCTGCGCTTCTACGATGTGCAGAAAGGCGCGGTGCGCATCGATGGCGTCAACCTCAAAGAAATGAATCTCGACGACCTCCGCGGCCGCTTCGGTGTAGTCCTGCAGGATCCGTTCTTATTCAGCGGCACTATCGCCGGAAATATCCGCCTGGGCACCGCGCGCATTCAGGACGCGGACATCGAACAGGCCGCGGAAGATGTGAACCTGGCTGACTTCATCCGCACCCTGCCCAACGGTCTAAATCAGGAAGTGCGCGAACGGGGCTCCACTTTTTCCACCGGGCAGAAGCAGCTGATTTCTTTCGCGCGCGCCCTGGCGCACGACCCCAAGATTCTGATTCTCGACGAGGCCACTTCGAGCGTTGATACCGAAACCGAATTCCGCGTGCGCGACGCGCTCAACCGCATGGTCGAAGGGCGCACCTCGCTCATCATCGCCCACCGTCTTTCGACGGTACAGCGCGCCGATAAAATCATCGTCATGCACAAAGGCCAAGTCCGCGAAATGGGCACCCACCAGCAACTCCTCGCCCAGCGCGGGGTTTATTTCAAGCTTTATCAGCTGCAATACAAAGACCAGGAGCTGAACGTGTCTGGCGAGGCCTCAACCGCGAACAGGCGGGGCGGCCTCCAGCAGCCGGAAGTCACGGCAAGGTCGGATGACTAGAACGGCACGCAGTTGCCGCGACGAGAACATGTCTCATCCCGAACGCGTTTTTCTATCGGCCGAATGGCGGGATCTCGTGATGCTGAACTACGAAGTCGACCCGCTTCTTTTGGGTCGTTACGTGCCTTCCGGTACTTCACTGGATTCGTTCGAGGGGAGAACCTACGTCAGCCTGGTGGCCTTTCGGTTCTGCCGCACGAAACTGTTCGGTTTTTTCCCAATTCCTTTTCATGTTGATTTTGACGAGGTAAATCTGCGCTTCTACGTTCGTCGGAAACAGGGCGGCGAGGACCGACGAGGAGTCGTTTTCATTGCCGAGGTTGTGCCCAGGTGGGCTATCGCAACCACAGCGCGCCTGCTATACGGCGAGAACTATCGATACTTTCCGATGAAGCACCGGATCAGCACCGAGGGGTTGAAGAAGACGTTCGAGTATCAGTGGCGGCTTGGCAGGCCGTGGTGCACGGTGTCGGCTCAAACCGCAGGGCCTGCCGCCCTTTCTCGGGAAGGGAGCCTGGAACAATTCATTACCGAGCACCAATGGGGTTATTCGAGTCAGCGATCCGGTGGCTGCCTTGAATATCACGTTTCGCATGCCCCTTGGAAAGTGTGGTCAACCACGGCGGCTGGTTTTGTGGGAGAGACCGGCGTGATCTACGGGAGAGAACTCGGTGCAGTTCTTCAGCGACGCCCCGACTCCGCGTTCGTAGCAGAAGGTTCGCCCGTCAAAGTATTCCGGGGCAATCGAATCCAATGAACATGCCCGACCAAGAAGCCGGATCTGCTCTCCCCAGCGAGGGTTGGATACTCTACGACGGCGGCTGTGGATTTTGCTTTCGCTGGGTTCTTTTCTGGGAGAACGTTGTTGTGCCGAGAGGTTTCGCAATTAAGGACTTGCAGTCGGCATATGCTGACGGTAGCTTGCGAATCTCGCAGGAAAATCTGCTGGACGACATTCGAGTCTTGACTCGAGCGGGGAAACTGGAATCTGGTGCGGATGCGTATCTCTATGTCGCGCGGCGAATCTGGTGGGCATGGCCGTTCTACACAATCTTCGGTTTGCCGGGCTTCCATTCGCTGCTCTGGTGGGGATATCGCTGGTTTAATCGAAATCGATACCGGGTTTCTCGTTACTGTCCACTACCACTAACCGGTACGGGACGCCCTGCCGCATCTCCTCAGGAATCGACTCCTCAAGAATGAAATCTGCGCGGTGGCGAAAGTGGCGACCCCGGAGGGAGTCGAACCCCCAACCCTCAGATCCGAAGTCTGATGCTCTATCCAGTTGAGCTACGGGGCCGGTCGCCTTTAACAGTTTATCGTCTCACAGCGGATCCGCGGGCGTCGATTCTACACCTGCGAAGACCGCGCCCCGGCTAGGCCCGCCGCGGCTTTACAATGCTGTCTTGCGCGTTCTCATCTCAGCTGGCGAAGCCTCGGGGGAAATGTATGGGGCGCAGCTTATCGAGGCGCTGCGGCGCGCGGCTTCGGAGACCGCTGCGGAGCTGCGCTCCGCGCGGACGGGCGAGGCGCCCGTCCCCACACGAGCAACGCCCGTCCCCACACGAGCAACGCTTGCCCCGCCAGCGTATCAATCCACTCAAGCCCTGCAACTTGATTTCTTTGGTGTGGGCGGCGACGGCATGCGCGCCGCCGGTTGCGACACCGTGGTCGATGCCAAAGACCTGGCCGTCGTCGGTATTATGGAAATTCTCAGCCACCTGCCGAAAATTCTAGGACTTTATCGTCATTTGATCGCAGAGGCCGACAAGCGCAAGCCGGATCTCGCCATCCTCATCGATTCTCCCGCGTTCAACTGGCGAGTCGCGCGGCAGATGAAAAAGCGCGGCGTCCCTACGGTCTATTACGTCGCGCCGCAATTCTGGGCCTGGCGCCAGGGACGCGTGCGCCTCATCCGTGACTACATCGACAAAGCCCTCGTGATCTTCCCCTTCGAGGAGCAGTTCTACCGCGAACACGGCGTAGACGCGACCTTCGTCGGCCATCCTCTGGCCGAACTTTCCCATCCTGCCATTGAACGAGATGAGTACGCGACGCAATTTCAGCTTGACCCTTCCAAACCCTGGATCACTCTCATGCCCGGCAGCCGCGTGAAAGAAGTGCGCATGAATTTGCCGACGATTCTGGAAGCGGCCGCGCAACTCGGCCCTGACTACGAATTTCTGCTACCCGTTGCGCCCACGCTTGACCGCAGCTTCTTACTCGACCTGATCGGCAAGCGGTCGCATAAACCGCCAACGCCCGCCCAGCATAAAATCACTCTCGTCCCCGAATCTCTGCCCGCTCTGTGGCACTCCCGCGTCGGAATCGTTGCCAGCGGGACAGCCACGGTCGAAGCCGCGATGATGTGCACGCCTTTTGTGATGGTCTACCGCGTCTCGCCCCTGACGTATCTGCTGGGCAGGCCGCGGGTAAGAGTCCCGCACTTCGCCATGGTGAACTTGATTGCCGGGGAAGAGATTGTCCCTGAACTGGTGCAGCACGATTTCACGGCCGGCAACATCGTGGCGCGGCTGCACGAGGTTCTCCCCGACGGTCTGGCGCGTGATCGCATGCTGGAAGGCCTGGCGCGGGTCAAGGCCCGCCTGCGGGCGCCCCAGGCAGGCTCTGGCGCACCGCAGCACCCCGCCGACCGCGCCGCCGGGATCATCCAGGGCCGTATCTTGCATCGTTGACTATCACCTCGCAGGGCGGGCTGAAGTTGTCATTCCGACGAGCGAGTGCGACGAGGACCCCTGCCCCGAACGAAGCTGAAAGGAACCTGCTGTTTGCTGGCGCCGGCAGAAAGCAGGTTTCTTCGCTTCGCTCGAAATGACAAAATGTAAGCGTGAGCTCCGAAACCTTGTGCTCGCGGCATCTTTTAGAGGAGAATCTTCATCATACCAATGGTAAGGCCCATTTCCGGGAGACTCTACTTAATGCAGATCCGCCTTCGGCGCGTTCCGAGCGTCCTGTTGAGTTTCCTTGCCCTGCTGCTGTTGGCTTCATTCGCGGTCCCCGCCCGGGCCGCAGAAAAAGCTCGCCTGCGAGTCGACGATTACCAGATCGACGCGGAATTGTCGCCTCACCTGCACCAGATCACGGCCCGCGCCAAGGTGAAGTTCACGGCCCTGCAGGATTTGAACGTCGCCATTTTCGAACTCAACAACGCGCTTCGTGTCACGCGGGTACTCGACGCCAACAATAAGCCGCTTTCCGCCGAGCACCTCACCCAGGATTTCACCGTGCGCGTTCCGCTGGCCGATGGCTTAACCAAGGGTTCGTCCACAACACTGACCTTCGAATACGAGGGCACCATCGAAAACGCCGACGACAGTCCTGTGCCCGGTCTCAGCCTGGCCTACGTCGGCGATGACAGCAGCTACCTGCTTTACGCGGGACGCTGGTTCCCGGTGAGCGGCTACGGCCTGAACCGGTTCACGTCGACCATCAGCGTCACGGTGCCGGCTCACATGCTGGTGATTGGCAGCGGAAAATCCACGGTGGGCGAGCCCACTCCGTCCAACAAGCCCGGTTCCAACGGCCTGCCGACCAAAACTTTTACTTTCGTCTCCGCCAAACCGAGTTTCCCCGGCACTATCGTTGCCGGAGTTTTCCAGGAGTACAAAACCGACGACGCCGGCATGGACCTACACGTGTTTTTCAAACCTACGCATCAGGCCTTGGCCGCGACCTACGCCAACACGGCGGTGCAGGAGTTTACTTACTTCATCACGCTCTACGGCATACCGCCATCGCAGCGCCTCAATCTCGTCGAACTTCCCGGCGACACTGTTCCTTATGCCTGGGCTCCAGAGATGGCCGGGATCCGCGGCCAATCCATCACTGAGAAACCCAACTATCGCCTGCTGGCCAATGCCATCGCACACCAGTGGTGGGGCGTTTCGGTCAGCCCGGCCACGAAAGATGATTGGTGGCTGAGTGATGGCTTCTCCCGTTACTCCGAAGCCATGTATGTGGAGAGCGCGGCCGGGGCTGCGGGCCTGGAAGAAGCCGTGAAGGATATGTCGGTCGGCGCCCTGGCCTATGACACGGTGCCGCTCTCCAGCGCCAACAAGCTGGATTTGTTTTCTACCGAGTTCCAGTCTCTGGTCACCGACAAGGGCGCGATGATCCTGCACATGCTGCGCTGGGTGCTGGGCGAAGACAAATATCTGAAGACCATGCGCGACTTCGCGGCGCAGTTCGCGGGAAAGTCCGCCACAACCGATGATTTTCGCGCGGTCGCCGAGAAAAATTACGGCGATCAGCTGACATGGTTCTTTTCGCAGTGGCTCGATTCCACCGGCGCCCCTGAATTCAAAGTGAAATATACGGTTTATCGCCTGGGGACGGACAAAGGCTTCCGCGTCACTGGAGAAATCACTCAGGATCTCGACCTGTTCCGCATGCCGGTCGATCTCAGAATCGATACTGACGGCAAAACGGAAGACAAACGTATCGAGGTTGTGGGCACCGACTCGCCGCTCACGGTGGAAACGTTCGGCCGTCCGCGCCGCATCTCCATTGATCCCGATCACCATGTGCTCACCAATTCTTCCAACGTGAAGCTGTATGCTTCTGTCCTGCGTGGGCAGGCGCTGCAGCAGCAGGGAGATCTCGCCGCCGCTCTAGCCGAATTCAATAAAGCCCTGGACCTCAACAAAAACAGCTCGCTGGCGCACTACCGCATTGCCGAAATTTTCTTTTTTCAGCGCAACTATCAAGCCTCGGCCAACGCCTACCGCTCTTCGCTGAACGGCGACGGCGAGCCACGCTGGACCGAGGTCTGGAGCCACATCCAACTGGGCAAGATTTTCGACATCACGGGCCAGCGCGAGCGCGCCATCAACGAATATCGCCAGGCCGTGCAAACCAACGACAATACCTTCGGCGCACTCGAAGAGGGCCGCAGGTATCTGCAGAAAGCCTACGAACGGCCCAAAGAGAAGCCACAGCAATAGTAATCAGCCCGCAGATGCCCACCTTCCTGATCCTTAAGTGTCCTTCGTGGTGGATGATCTTCGCCTGCATGCAAAGCAAGGGCAAGTTGTGTCTTCCGCGATGATTCCGTATTGTGGTCCTCGCGGAGGGTGGGCACCATCGAACATCCAGATACCCCAATGAGACGACCGACAAACGCTTTGCACATCGCTCTGGTGCTGTTGCTGGCTGTGTCCACTTCGGCTCAACAGAAGTTCCCAGTAGTCTCCGCCGCCGACGAACCCACGATCGCTGGAAGACCGGTGGCACTCGACGCGCAGGGAAAGCTTCTTCCCTGGCCGATGCCCGACAACATCGGCTACTCCTATTCGTCGCACGTGCTTTCGCAGTGGACCATTCTCTGGGATCAGTACAATCGCCAGCGCCTGCATTATTTCCATTGCTGCTTCGACATTGACCGCACCACCTACGAACTCATCCCCGACCAGAAATGGGCAAACTCCACGGGATACCTGCGCGCCATGATGCAGGGATTTATCGAACGTCTGTATCCCTACACCGGCGACGAGCGCATGCTGACCTTCCTCGAAGATTTCGTGGACTACGAACTCGAACATGGCACGACGCCCGCCGGCTACGCCTGGGCGCGCGTGCCCTACGCCTCGGCCGATCCCGGCGTGCGGGACTACAAGGGATGGAGTTCGCACGGAACCGACTACATCGAGCCTCACGTCGTCGGCGAAGACGGATATGCCTATCTCCGCCTGTATGAAATGACCGGCAACACTAAGTATTTGCAAGCGGCCATCCGCTGCGCCGATGCGCTGGTCAAGAACTACAAGAAAGGGGACGCAACGCATTCTCCGTGGCCGGTGCGCTGCTACGCGAAAGACGGCAGCACGCGTGGCGAAAAACCGATGGGACCCTACTCTGCCAATGTGATCGAGCCCATCATGCTGTTCGACGAACTCATGCGCTTGCATCAGGGCGAGGTCTCAAGTTATGCGCGCATCCGCCGGAATGCCTGGCTGTGGTTTCAAACTTATCCACTCACCAACAACGTGTGGGTTGGCTACTTCGAAGACGTCGTCCCCAGCATGGAAAACATGAATCAGGTCATCCCGCTGGAATTCGCACGCTACGTTCTGCTGCATCCTGAGAAAGATCCGCAGTGGCGGGAACATGCGAGCAAACTGATCGAGTGGGTGAAGACCACGCCGAAATGGCCGAAATACATTGTGCACGGCGCCATGGTCACGACAGAACAGGGCAATGGCATTGAGTTCTGTTGCAACCTGCCTAATCAATGCTGCGACAGCCACACCTCGCGACTGGCCGCCGTGGAAGCGCTTTACTTCGCCAAGACGGAGGACGAAAGCTACCGCGAAGCTGCCTTCCGCTCGTACAACTGGGTCACTTATTTTCAAGGACTACCAGGGAAGACGCATGCGCCGTGGGGCGAGAACCAGTGGTGGTTCACCGACGAGTTCGCCGACGGCCCACGCCGCTTGATGGATTCTTTCTGGGCCGTTCCGGAGTGGGCGCCCGCGGACGAATCTCATCTGCTCGGGTCATCGTCGGTGGTGACCAAAATCGCATACGGAAAAGGCTCGGTGACTTATTCCACCTTCGAACCACAGTCCACTGATGTGCTGCGTCTTGATTTCGTACCCGACTCGGTCACAGCGAATGGGTGGCCGCTGACTCGCCAAAAAACGCTGCCGTCTACGGCATCGGGATTCACGTTCGAGGACGCCACGCATGTGCTACGCATCCGCCACAGCACCGCTCGCGACATCGATATTCAAGGCTGCGGCGGCAGCGCCCCGCCCCTCTACGTAACCTTCGACAACCCTCATCTCGCCGCCGGCACTGTTCTGGAGGGTGCGTATCCCTCTGGCGTAATTGACTGGCCGAAAGGGGAATGGAAGATTGGAATTCCGGACGGAAAGTTTGGCACGTTTAATCTGATTCCCACAGATCCCACGCAAGAGCATCTCGACTTAGCGTTCCATTCGCCCCGCGTCTTCGTCGGCGTCGATGTCTACAACGGCGGCTCCTCCGAGGCCACCCTGACCCTCCGCTCCGGGAACCTGCCCGATGTCGCCGTGTCTCTGCATCCCGGAGAACTGCGCCGCATTCGAACTCTCTGGAAAGACCCGACTTGGCAGGTCACGCTCGAACTTAAGAACGGTGAAAATCTCAGGTTCGACAATCTTGCATATCTCTACCCGTGAGAGCCGAACGCAGGATGATTTCTCACGGCGTCGGCGAGTTCCAAGTTTCGCTGGGCGCAGGTGTCCACTCGAAGACCTGGCTAGCACGTGGGTGGGCGAGCATCGCCGGTTCAAAGATTTTTGAGCGCAACCCTCCCAGCTAACCTTTTCCCCCGTTTCCCGGTCTAATCTAGGACACCAGCCGGGAACTTTACGGCTCCCGGCTGCGTATCTCTGATCAGATGTTAGGCGGGATTGAGACCCCTCGCCTGAACGTTACCCGGGGCCCCCACGCTCCTCCCCGGAGGTGTGGGGGCATGTTTCTTGTTTGCAATCTTTTATGCGAATGCTCGTCGATATCGTCCGGCAGTCCCTGTCGACGCTCTGGGCGCACAAGCTGCGCTCGTTTCTGACCATGTTCGGAATCGCCTGGGGCGTGGGGTCGCTGTTGCTCCTGGTCGGTCTCGGGGAAGGTTTCCGCAGCGGGCAGGAAAAACAGTTGAAGACGCTCGGGCAAAATATTATGTTCATGTTTCCGGGGCGAATCCCGGCCGTGGAAGGCAGCACGCAATCCGGACAGCTCTATTACTTCACTTATAAGGACTACCTTGCCGTCCGCGAGCAGGCCAAGTTTGTGGGCGCGCTTTCACCGGTGTTGAACCGCGAGGATATTCGCGCGGTGAGCGACTACGGATCCACGAACGGGCAGGTTTTTGGTGTGGCGGCCGATTACAACCAGATTCGCACCGTCCCGATCGAACCAGGCCGCTGGTTCAACCCGCAGGATAACGCCGAGCGCCGCCGCGTGGCCATCGTGGGCTGGGAGCTGCTGAAGAACATGTTTCCCGGACGTCCCGCGGTCGGCTCAACCATTCTTCTCAACGGCGTGGATTTCAACGTGATCGGCGTGGTCGCCAAAGTTGGCCGCGACGGCAACAACGGTACCAACGCGCGCATCTTCATCCCGATCGAGACCATGCGCAATCTTTTCCCGCTCATCAAGGCCAATTCCGAGGACGCCGTCTCGTTCCTCAACTACCAGCCCATCCGAAAAGAGCTTCACGCCGAGGCTAAGAACGAAATTCACCAGATCATCGCCCGCCGCCACGGCTTTGACCCCAAATTGCAGGACGCCTTCGAAGACTGGGACACGGTTGAGAACATGAAGCGCGTGGGCCTGATCTTCGACGGCATGGATTGGTTTCTCGGGGTGGTCGGCGTAGTCACGCTGGGGCTGGGCGCAATCGGCATCATCAACATCATGCTGGTGTCAGTTACCGAGCGCACCAAAGAGATCGGCCTGCGCAAGGCTCTGGGCGCGACTTACCGCACGATCCTGACGCAGTTTTTCATCGAGGGCGCCTTCTTAACGGCGTTCAGCGGAGGCATCGGGCTGGTCATCGCCACGGCGTTCGTAACCTTGCTCGCCATGCTGCCGTCGCCTGAAGGCTTCGACACGCCGCGCATTATTCCGGCGTCGGCGTTGGCAGCCATCGTGTCGCTGGCAGTAGCCGGGATCGCCGCGGGCTTGTATCCGGCGCGTAAAGCAGCGTTGTTGCCGCCGGTGGAAGCGTTGCGACAGGAGTAGAACGATCTCAGATTGAAGATCTCAGATTGAAGATCTCAGATTGAAGATTCCCTCTCGCAGGTCTTCAACCTGCAATCTAAAATCTGCAATCTAAAATTGCACCACCAGAAACTAGTCACTAAACACAAGAAACTGATTTTCCATGATCACTGATCTCGCCAAACAAGCCTATACCGCCCTGCGCCACAACCGCAGCCGCAGCCTGCTCACCATGCTGGGCATGGCCTGGGGCATCGCCACCGTCGTACTTCTGCTGGCTTACGGCACCGGCTTCGAGCGCGGACTCTGGTCCGCCTTCCGCTCCTTCGGCACGAACCTGGTCTTCATTTTCCCCGGCCGCACCGAACTGCAGGCCGGAGGCACCAAGGCCGGGACCCAGATTCGCCTCACGGTGAACGACCTCGACTACATCAACAACGAAGTTCCGCTGCTCAAGCGCGTTTCGCCGGAAGTGACCAAGCAGTGCCTTACCGCCTTCGGAACGCGCAGCGCGACTTATGGCGTCAGTGGTGTCTACGCCTCCTACGCACGCATGCGACGCCTCGATGTTTCCGAAGGCAGCTTCTTCAGCGAAGCCGACGATTTCACGCACACCCGCGTGGCCGTGATCGGTTCCGACGCGAAGAAGAAACTCCTTTCCGGCCAGAACGCCATCGGCCAAGCTCTCCGCATCGACGGAATTTCCTACCAGATCGTGGGCGTGATGAAGCACCAGATCCAGAATGGCGACGACAACATCAACGAGCACGTCTACGTGCCCTACAGCGCCATGAGCGACTTGGCCAACACTTACTACCTGACCGCCGTCGTCATGGAGTACGAGGGCGACCACGCGAAAGTGGTCAAAGCCGTGCGCGAGTCCATGGGCTTCCACCACAGCTTCGATGCCAAAGATCAGCGCGCCATTTTCGTATTCGACGTGTTTGCCGACCTGCTCGACCTGCAGGTTATCTCCACCGGAATCAAAATTCTGCTCGGCTTCATCGGCCTGCTCACGCTGGGAATCGGCGGCGTCGGCCTGATGAACATCATGCTCGTCTCCGTAACCCAGCGCACTCGCGAAATCGGCGTGGAAAAAGCCCTGGGCGCGCACCGCTGGCACATTCTGTTCCAGTTCCTGGCGGAAGCCCTGGTGATCACGGCCATCGGCGGCCTGTTGGGCGTGGTGTTGGCCTATCTTGTTTCGTGGTCCGTCGGAGGACTCCCGTTGTGGAGTGCGTTCGAAGAAAACGCCAGCGAAGGCGACATCCACCTCTACATCGATTCCGCCACGCTGATCTGGTCGACGGCGATCCTCAGTTTCGTCGGCATTATCAGCGGCATGCTGCCCGCCATCAAGGCCGCCAGACTGGATCCCATCGAAGCGTTGCGCTACGAATAGAGCCGCCTCCACGACAAGTCATCAGCGTGGTCCTCGGTGCTCTCTGTGGTGAGTTCTTTCTCACTTCGCTAGAATCGCACGATGTCCGACTCGCCCAACCCACGCCTCGATCGCGTTCTTACTCAGCTCCGCCTCTACGAGCATCCTCTGCTGAACTTCTCCGCCCGCGCCTCGGGAGACGGCGTTGAGATCACCATAAAGTTCAAAGACGAATCCGTCCCCGTGCACACTTACTATTTCGATCTCCATCCCCGCGACCTCGACGACTCCCAATTCGAATGGAGCTTCCAGCGCCAGCTCTACGACGCCCTGCACGACTACTTCGTCGAAATGTTCATCCGCACGCCTCAAGACCGCACCGACCGCCGCGAGAAGGGCTTGTGAACCCGCTCCGCCGGAAGATCGAACAGGAAATCCGCGACCGCGGCCCCATCCCCTTCTCACGCTACATGGAGCTGTGCCTCTACGATTCCGCGCGTGGCTACTACTCCCGCGACGCAAAACAGTTTGGCAAGGCCGGAGACTTCTATACCTCGAGTGATGTGCACGCCGTCTTCGGCCGCCTGATGGCGCGCCAGTTCGACGAAATGTGGCGCGCCCTCGCCTCGCCGCAAAACCTCACCGTGGTCGAACTCGGCCCCGGCCGCGGCCTGTTCGCGCAAGATGCTCTTGACTGGTCCGAAAAAAAGTTTCCCGAATTCTTCCGTGCACTGCGCTACGTTCTCGTCGAGGCGTCGCCGGCTCTGCGCGAGCGCATCGACACTACACTCATCCGTCACATTGAAAGCGGAAGCGCGACATTCGCAGAGCCCGAGTTCTTGCTGACGCGGGGGGCAGAGAACAACTCATATGATGTGGGAGCTTTAGCCCCTGAGGTTCCGACCATCCACTTCGCCAACGAATTCTTCGACGCGCTCCCCGTCGAAGTACTCAGCCAGCAAGGCTCCCTCCGCATTGACACTCGCGATGGGCGTTTCCTCGAAGCCTGGGCACCATCCTCACCTGAAGAACTCGAATTTCTTGACCGTCACTCCATCCATCCCGAACCCGGCGAACGCGTCGAAGTGCCACTGATTGCACAACAATACATGCGCCAAATCGCCTCCACCCTCAGCCGTGGATTCCTCGTCGTCATCGACTACGGCTACACCCGCGCCGAGCAACTTGCCGGACGCCATCGCGGTACGCTGAAAGCTATACGCCAGCATTCGGTCAGCGCCAATCCCTACGAAGCTCCCGGCGAGCAGGACATCACCGCCGACGTAAACTTCACCGCGCTCGCCGCCGCCGCCGAGAGTCACGGCATGCAAACCCAAAAACTGATCACGCAATCACAATTCCTGATGGGCATCGGCGAGGCCACCAAATTCTCCGACGCCTTCGAAGACTCCCGCCTGCCGCAAGAGCGCGCCAAAGTCGCGCTGCAACTTAAGCATCTGGTTACCCCCGCCGGCATGGGAGAAAGCTTTCATGTGCTGATTGCTAGCAAGGGGATCGAAGAACAAAAGACAGCGGCCCTGGCAGGTTTAAACTTCGGCCGCAGGAGTTAGCACGATTCATGTGGAGACAGCCGCCCTCGGCTGTCCCGGCGCAGCCCGGCGGCCGTGCCGCCATAGACCAGGAAGCTAACGTCCCGCATCCGTCTTGGTCGCGACCTCGGGATACTCATATACTCCCCGCCCCGACTTCCGTCCCAGTCGTCCCGCTTTCACATACTGCACCAGCAACGGCGCGGGACGATACTTCTCCCCCAAAGTTTTGTGCAGATATTCCAGAATGCTTAGACGCGTGTCGAGGCCCACCAGATCGACCAACTCGAACGGGCCCATGGGATGGTTCAGGCCCAGCTTCAGCGCCTTGTCGATGTCCGCCGCTGAGGCGATCCCTTCCTGCAACATGAGGAACGCTTCGTTGCCGATCATGGCGTTGATGCGGCTGGTGATGAACCCGGGCGACTCCTTAATCACGACAACTTCTTTGCCCATGCGCTTGCCCACTTCCACGGCTGTGGCAACAGTGTCGTCGTCGGTTTCGAGCGCGCGCACCACTTCGAGCAACTTCATTTTGTGCACTGGATTGAAAAAGTGCATGCCTACAATTTTCTTGGCCCTGTAGGTGACGCTGGCGATTTCGGTAATGCTGAGCGATGAGGTGTTCGAGGCGAGGATCGTGGCGGGTCGGCAGATCTTGTCGAGCATGGTGAAGATTTCGATCTTCGATTCCATTTCTTCTGGAACCGCTTCAATCACCAGGTCAGCTTCGCGCGCGGCCTCGTCGACCGATCCGGCATATTCCACGCGGCGGAAGGCCGCGTCGGCGTTGGGCGCAGTGAGCTTGCCCAGTTCGACGGCCTTGTCAAGATTGGCGCGAATTTCGCTCTCGGCCTTGCGCAATGCGCCGGGGAGCAGGTCTTCGAGGATGGTGCGGTAGCCGCCGAGCGCGGCGGCGTGGGCGATGCCCCGGCCCATAATCCCAGCGCCGATTACAGCGATGGTCTCGACGTGCCCCACCGGCTAGCCCGCCTTTTCCAGGTCTGCCAGCGCGTCGTTGAGCGCGCTGCCCGCGGCGCGCAAATATTCCGCCAGACGTTTGCGCTCGTCGGCGTTCATGCTGGGAATGTAAATGCAAAGACGGCGCAAGGTTGCGGTAATGTCGTCTACATAATTCATGGAACGGATGAGTTCACCGGTTACTGGCATAAGGGCTCCTATCGTGAGGCCGAAACTTCTATTTTGGACGTGCCCATGCATTTAGTAAAGCGATCAAAGTGCAAAACCAAACCTTTACGCACAGAGGACACTAAGGATCACGAAGGAAAAATCGAAGGGCAGTCCTTTGTGTAACTTCGTGTTCTTCGTGGTTATTGAACTTCGGGCGAGTCGCCTTGAAGACGCCGCGGAGTGACAACTCAGAAGAATTATGAACGTCCCATCAATCTTGTGTCAGAATAGCGCCAATCAATTGTTTTTATGGGTCAAGGATTGGCCTGCAGAATCGAATCTGTATGGATGACAACATCGTGAAACGCTATATTTTCGCGAGCGATTTCGATCAGACGCTCACCTTCAACGACTCCGGCTACGTGCTGGCTGAACTGGTCGGCATTTCGACCGACGAGTTTGAGCGCAAAGCCAAAGGTATGGCGAAGATCAACCTGGTACAGCAGGGTGCGGAGTTGGCTTACCTTCTGCTGCATGATCCTGAGTTCAAGGCCAAGGTGCGCAAGGAGCATCTCTACGAAGCGGGCAAGCGTGTGCGCCTGAAAGAAAATATCCAGTTGCTCTATCAGTTGCTGGACGCTGGGATTGACGGACACTTTTTCGAATTCTACGTGCTGTCGGCAGCGCCCGTGGAAGTGATCCACTCGGCGCTGGAGGGCATCGTTCCCGAGGACCATATTTACGGTACGCAGTTTCTCTACAAGTCCTCGGGCGAGATCGATACCATCGTGCGGGCGACGGCGGGTTACGGCAAGGTAGCCGTGCTCGACCAGTTGCTGAGTAAGCAGGTGGTGGGGCCGGATCACGTGATCTACAGCGGTGACGGCAGTTCTGACATTCATGTGATGCTGCACGTGAATGCGCGGGACGGGCTGACCATTGCGGTTTCGGAGTCGCCCGACATCTCGCAGATCGCCAAGCGGACGGTGTTGAGCACGAGCGCGCTGGCCGTGCTGGCGCCGATTCTGGAAGAAGTGGCGGGCTGGGAGCGGTCGCGCATTCGCGGCTTCTTTGAGGCCAACGGAATGCTGATCCAGGAATGGGAGCGGGTGCGCACCGACTGGCTGACGGTGCGCCCGGTGGCCAAAGAGGCGGCTGCCGAAGGGGTTGCTTGAAAGGGAAGAGAGCGCCGTCGGGCGCCCGAAGGTTCTCCGAGTGAGAAATTCCATCCCATGCTGCGCAACAAGAGTCTGATTCCACTCTCACGCCAACATCAACACGCGCTGGCTCTGTGCGTGCGCATCGAGCGCGCTTCGCCGATTGCTGAGAACGACTTGGCAAAGTGGCGGGCGGAGGTGGCGCAGCATTTCGAGCAGGAGATCGGTTTTCATTTCGCGGCAGAGGAGCAAATCGTGTTTCCGGCCGCGCGCCAGTTCGCGGAATTAAAGGCTGTGGTGGAGGAATTAATTGCCGAGCACACGTGGCTACGCGAGAACTTCGCCCGAGCACACAGCATGTCGGGTAAAGACTTGTCTCGATTTGCTCAGAGGCTCTCTCGCCACATCCGTAAAGAGGAGCGCCAGCTTTTCGAATGCATGCAAAAGCTAATAAGTGCGGACGGACTCGCCGCTCTGGGCATGGGATTGGACGAGGTGCTCAAGGATGCAGAGCAGGCGTGTGCCTTGCCGACGGCAGCGAACAAGCCGCAAGCCAGAACAAATTCCTCACCGGCCGGCGCCGGTTCGGAATGACAAGGATTAGTGGTGGTGGAGGCGGTGGCGGGCACGAGTGCCGCCCCACACGGGCCGACGCGAGCCGGACAAGGGCTTTGAGCACGGTTTGCCGTCGGTCGAGCTTGAGGATAGAATCAAGACCAGCCGCGCCATTTGGCGGATGGGACAAGCGGGCCAACCATGGAACCTGGGATCTCGGGTGAGGGAAGCGCTTCCGCGGGTGATTTTGATCCAGACAAGTTAAGCCTTTGCGTGAGGGTCACGCTGGCGGCCGATCGGAAATCGGTGGAGCCGGTGGTTACGCAAGTAATGGAAACGATCCGCCGGGTGAAGTGTGTGGACGGCAAGGAAGATGCGATTGAGTTGGCCTTGCAGGAAGCGCTCGCCAACGCCGTGGTCCACGGCGCCAAAGAAGATCCCAAGAAAACCATTGAGTGCATTGTGGCGTGCGAGGAAGATCGCGGGCTAATCATTATCGTGCGCGATCCGGGGCCGGGTTTCGACGTGGGTGCGATTCCCAATTGCACCGTCGGGGAGAATGTTTATTCGAACCATGGGCGAGGGATTTTTCTAATCAACCAACTCATGGACCATGTGGAGTTCCGCAAGAACGGCGCCGAGATTCACATGGTGAAGAAGTAGGCGGTTGACTCCTTCAGGCCGGGCGTTCGCGCCCAGGGGAAAGCTTTCCCGGAAAATCTCCTTTCTAATTTCTCATTCTTTCGCTGCAATCCCCAACGATTTCATTTTGCGGTAGAGATGGCTGCGCTCGAGGCCGAGGGCTTCGGCGGCTCGGCTGACGTTGCCGTGGTTTTCGTCGAGCTTCTTGAGGATGAAGTCGCGCTCATAGGCGTCGCGGGCCTGGTGCAGAGTGGAGAACTCAGTTTTTGCGGGACGCCGGCTGCCATCGCGATAGACCAGGGGCGGCAGGTGTTTGCGTTCGAAGCGCGTGGTGGTGGGGTTCATGATGACAATGCGCTCGATCACGTTGCGCAGTTCGCGGACGTTGCCCGGCCAGGAATAGCGCATCAGAACTTCGATAGCTTCGTCGGTGATTTCGCGGGGCTTGCGGCCATAAGTGGACGCGAGTTCCTTGAGAAAATGCCGCGCGAATAGTGGGATATCTTCTTTACGTTCGCGCAGCGGCGGCACGAAAAATGGGATCACGTTGAGCCGGTAGAAAAGGTCCTCACGAAAATTGCCGCGGGAAATTTCTTCTTCGAGATCTTTATTGGTGGAGGCGATTACGCGGACGTCAACAGTGGTCAACTCTTCGCCGCCGACTGGAGCAAAACGCTGTTCCTCCAGCGTGCGCAGAACCTTGGACTGTGTTTTCAAACTCATGTCGCCGACTTCGTCCAGAAAGAGCGTACCTCCGTTCGCCTTCTGGAACTTGCCCTCTTTGTCGGTAGCCGCGCCGGGGAAAGATCCCTTGTGGTGGCCGAAGAGTTCGCTTTCGATCAAATCTTCAGGGATGGCCGCGCAGTTAACTTCGACGAAAGTTTCATCCTTGCGCAGGCTTTGGCCGTGGATAGCGTGCGCGACCAACTCCTTACCGGTGCCGGACTCGCCGTAAATCAGTACGCGGCCGTTGGTGGGGGCCATCAGGCCGATCTGCTGGCGCAGAGCTTTCATCGGGATGCTGTCGCCGACGATCACGCTCTTGGCGTGCAGCTGCTTTTTCAGGTCAAGGTTTTCGCGTCGAAGTTTCTTGGATTCGATGGCGTTCTTGACCACTAGCAGCGTGCGCTCGATGGAGAGCGGTTTTTCGAGGAAGTCATAAGCGCCCAGCTTGGTGGCGCGGACAGCGGTTTCAATGGTGCCGTGGCCGGAGATCATAATGACTTCCGGCGGATTTTCGAGCACGCGGATTTTTTCCAGTGTGTCGAGCCCGTCGATGCCGGGCAGCCAGATGTCGAGCAGCACGACATCGAACGCCGTCTTTCGGATCATATCGAGGCCGGCCTCGCCGCTTTCCGCGCCCGAAGTCGAGTAGCCTTCATCGGCCAGCACGCCCGAAAGCGATTCGCGGATGCCGCGTTCGTCGTCAACGATCAGAATGTTATGCATGCTGAATGGCTGCGGCCAAAGGGGCAGACTCGGGCACGACCGGCAACTCGACCACGAACCGGGCGCCGACCGGCTGATTTTCTTCCACGCGAATCGAGCCCTGGTGATCTTCGATGATGCGGCTCACGATCGCCAGGCCCAGGCCGGTGCCGCGCTTCTTGGTAGAAAAGTATGGAAGAAAAAGTTTCTCTTTGAGTTCGTGAGTCACGCCGTGGCCGGTGTCGGCCACCGAGATTTCGACAGCGTCGCGGCTGGCGACCAGCGCCGTGGAAATCTCGATTTCGCGCACCAGGGAATCCTGCAATGCATCGGCGGCGTTATCTACGAGGTTGGCGACGGCGCGCTTGATGGATTCGGCGTCGGCCATGACTCGCGGCAAATCCGGAGAAAGAGATTTATGCAGGCGGATTCCGTCCAACCGGCCGTTGAACATGGAAAGCGCATTCTCGATGACTTCGTTAACGTCAGCGGGCTGAGGCTTGGAGGCGGGGAAGCGCGCCAGCGTGGAGAACTCGTCTACCAGCCGGCGGACGGTTTCGGCCGCGCTGGCAATCGTTTCCGCGCAAGATCGAACCACTTCGAGCGAGGCAGGATCGGCGGGAGTTGCCCGGTCCAGGTGACGGCGGATGCGTTCCGCGGAAAGCGCAATGGGTGTAAGCGGGTTCTTGATTTCATGCGCGACGCGGCGCGCCACTTCGCGCCATGCGGCCTGTTTCTGAGCCTTGAGCAGGTCCGACAAATCCTCGAACACGATCACGTATCCAGATTTTTCCCCTTGATGCCGCAGGGTCGCCACGGTGATGGCTACGTTCAGGGACGTACGATGGGCGGGCATTTCCATCTGTCCGGCAGTCATGCCCATGCGGTCAGCGCGGCGCAACAACGGTTCGAAATCTTCCAGCACTTCGGCGGAGAAAACATCGGCCAGGGGTGCGCCCAGAAGAATCTGCGGCGCGGCGTCGTGAGCGGCCTCAGGATGAAACATGCGCAGCAGAGCCTGGTTGGCATGGGTCACGCGCCGCGCGGCGTCGAGTGAAAGCACTCCGGTCGGGATACTCTCGAGGATGATTTCCATCTGGCGGCGGCGGCGGTCGAGTTCGGCATTCGCCTCCATCGCGTCGCGGCTGGAAGCGTCGATCTGGCGCCGGCTGGCTTCCAGCTCTTCGGCCATGCGGTTGAAGGAACGCACCAGATCGCCGATTTCGTCGGCGCCGCTGATTTCGACACGATAGTCCAAGCGTCCGCGAGAAATTTCCTGCGTGGCTTCCGCCAAGGCCGCCAGCGGACGCGTGACCAGCTTGGAGAGAAACAGGGCGAGCCAGGTGGTCACGAACAAAACGATCATGGTCAGCAGCAGCAGGTAGCCCATGTAGACGCTACGCACGCGGCGGCGTTCGCGGGCCAGATCGTAGTAACGCTGCTGGCTGGCTTCCACCTGCTGCAAAGTCTGAGCGAGTTCAGCAGGAAGAGGAATCGCAACCAGAATCATTCCGGTCTTGCCCACGGCAGCTGTGCCTAGCGCGAAGTCTTTAAGATTCCATGTAAACTGCGCCTCGCGGCCTGCGCCTGCATCGGCCAGCGGCAGCTGCGCGCGCAAAAGGGCCCAGGGTCCGGGAGCGTGGAAGCTGGCCGCTTCGTTGCCGTCCTGCAGTGCCAGGGCAAATCCGCCTTGCAGCGTGGGTTCGTGACGGCGGAATGCGTTAGGCAGCGCGGAGAAGTCGCGGCTCGAAAAAGCCTGTTGTGCCTCGGCGGACGAAGCAATCACCAGAGCCTCAGCGTGGGCGTTCTGGGTTGCATAGTTTGCCAGCAGCGATCCCATGGCGTGGATGTCGGACCGCACTTCTTCCGCGGGAGTAGAGAACCATCTTTCAATGGAGCGATTCATCAGCCCGTAGGCGAACCAGTACATAACCACGACTGGGACGAAGGAGAGCAGTAGCGCTCCCGCAACCATGCGGGTGCGGAACTTCGAGCCCAGCACGCCCATGCGCCGTTCCGCAAACAGCTTCAACAGATTGCGGAACAGGACGAAGGTCAAGGCCACGAACAATAACGAGATGAGAAAGGTTAGAGCCCAGAAAACCAGAATTTCTTCGTTGTTGCCGGGGCGGAGGAAATTCGGATCGAAAGCATTTTGGGAGACCAGAATGGCCAGTAAGAGCAGAACGGCGATCGCCAGCAGAATAATGGCTCGCTTGCGACTGGAGGATTTCAGAGTGCGGGTTGGGATGGGTTCGGGCACGGGATTTGCGTCCCGGTCAGGACGTCGGAATTCATTATAGATGCACGCTGCGTTCTTGCCGCCGACGGATCGGGAAGGCTGGCGCTCGGCGGCTGTGGAGACTGACATCCCTCCGCCGCGAAGAGAAGAAAAGCGCGGCGTTCGGGATGACAAGTCCTATTTTCTGGTCGTGCGGGCCGCGCTCAGTTCCTGCAGAACCGCGTCGTAGGCGGGCTTTGGCTGGTAGGTCTTGTCGAATAGGAGCGCGCGTCCGCGGGTGCCGTGGGAATGGGAGCCGATCCAGGAATATTTGTCGCTGAATCCCCAGGTTTGGATCGCGGTACAACCCGGATTCTGCAGGCAGGCGCGGACCACACTGCGATACACCTGAGCCTGACGGAGAAGATCGTTGTTGCGCAGATCGTCGCTGCGCAGATCGTGGTCATGCGGAGGGCGGACGCGGGAATCGCCAGCCGCCGAGGCGGTCAAAGAAACATCCAATTCCGTGATGTGGACCTGCAGGCCCAGCGCCGTCAATCGGGCAATGTTGGCGGCCAGGGCTGCCTCGTCGATCTCGAGATTTGGAATATGCAGCTGCAGACCGACGCCGTCGATAGGCACCCCGCGGCGCTTGAAGCCTTTGAGCATCTCGTAAATCGCGTCCGACTTGCGGTTGAGCATTTCGCCTTCGGCTTCGTTATAGAAGAGCAGGGCGTGCGGGTCGGCTTCGTGCGCCCAGCGGAAGGCTTGCTCGAGATAAGCTGTCCCTTGATCGGCGAAGCCGATGCCAGGGCGGTTGTACCAAAGCGAATCGCGGAGCCTGCCGTTCTCGTCCATCGCTTCGTTCACCACGTCCCAGGCGAAAACCTGACCGGCGTAGCGCTTCATCACGCGGTCGATGTGTTCGTGCAGCAGTTGAGACAATTGCGACGGCGCAAAGTGGCCGTTTGCAAGCCAACCTGGATGATCGTGATCCCAGACCAGGCAATGTCCGCGGATTTTCATTCCATGCGCCTGTGCGAAACGGACGATTTCATCGGCCCCCTGAAAATCGAAGCCGTCCGAGTTTCGACGGATGACCCACCATTTCAGGGCGTCCTCAGGTTCCACCAGGTTGAACTCGCGGGCCAGGGTGGAGGCGTAGGCTGGCTCGGAGAGCAGGGACGGTCTCACGGCAGCGCCAATGAGCACCCCCGCGGAATCCGCTGCCTGGCGCAAGGATTGGGACGGGGAAAGAAGGGTGAGCGCCAGAAGCAGGCAACGAAGGCAGCTCGGGAACCTCATCTTTTTTTCTGCTCGCGCTCTTACGGCCAATCCGGGCGGGAACTCAGCTTGGCGGAGAAATGGTCGAGATTCGCTCGACCGGACAGCCGAGAGCCTGCCCTGAGCGAAGTCGAAGGGGCGGCTGTCCCCACATAGCATCTTTCAAACTGAGCCAAGACCTGTTTCCGTGTTCTTCAGTCTTTTCTGCTTCACGCCTTCGCGGCCATCGCTGCTGGGGCCGCGCTCTGTGTGAGCGACGCCGAGATGTCCGCGGTCACATCTTTGCCGCCCCTGAAGTTCACGATGAGCGACTGGATGCTGAAGATGGGTCCCCAGGGGATGCCCCACCAGCCCGCGACCAACGTGAGCAGAGTCCAGGGCAAGCCCTTGGCGAGAGTGCTTTCTCCGGCGGGAATGAAATACACCGCGGAGGATCGACGGAAGGTCATCAGTACGACCGAGACGCAATAGTGATAGCAGACCAGCTTGGCGCCTCGCTGAATCTCGAAACGCAACTGATCTGGTGACATGCCCTCAATACCTTGAATTTTCATGGTGATTGCTCCTTGAGGGGAAGACTGCATATTAGGACAGCGCGAGAGGCGGGTAAAGAAACAAAAGGTGGCTGAACTTCCGACCACGCCGGTTACTTCCCGATTACGAACGGATTGTCCGGCGCCGGCGCAGGGGCAGAAAAGGCTGCAGCGGGCAGCCTTCGCATATGGGCTGGGCTTTCTTGCAGTAGTGCTTCCCGACGCCAACGATCAGACCGTGCATCTCGTTGTAACCCTGGGCAAGGACGCTGCGTGGGGCAGTGCTCATTTGAGATGGGGCGTGGGCCGTGCTCGGAATGCCCGCATCGAGGTTCGGTCGTCTTGCCACGAGGGCACCCGCAGTTTCGCTGGCGACCGGGGCCAGGGCCCGCTCGAAGAGTTGGCGGATCTCTTCGTAGTCAGACTTCTCAGGCAGGATTTTGTGCCGTTCCATAATACGGCGCGTGTAGGCATCGACAACGAAGACGGGATGATTTCCAGCATAGAGCAGAATTGAGTCCGCGGTTTCCGGGCCAATGCCGTTCAGCGCCAGCAATTCCTCGCGAAGGCGATTCGTCGGTTGAGCGAAGAGTTTGAGGAGCGAGCCGGCATATCGCTGATCAAGGAATGCGATGAAGGCTTTCAGCCGTTGGGCTTTCTGGCGAAAATAACCCGAGGGGCGAATCCATCGTTCGAGATCAGGCAACGGGACACGCCGGATTCCATCCAAAGACAAAAGATTCTCAGCCCGCAAGTTCGCCAGGGCGCGCTCCACGTTCGTCCAGGAAGTGTTCTGTGTCAGGAAGGCTCCGAGAATCACCTCAAAAGAGCTTTCGGCCGGCCACCAGTGTTGCGGTCCCCACGCGTTCAGAAGAGTGCGGTAGTAAGCGCGAATCTCGCCTTCCTTTGCGGCGCGACGTGGCGTCGAGGCCTTCATTTGTCGAGTCTAATCCAGTTACGTCCAGACAGTCCGGATTCGCTGAGGGGTGAAGAGAGTCTTACCGAAGTGCATGTACTCCGGCCTGCCAATCCCGCGGTTGCGACTGAAAACAATCAATTGGCGCGGAGTCCAGCGGGCTCAACCCTTTGCGGACGCGGTGCTTCGGCAGGTCCAAGTACCAAAGTTACTGGTGCGGTTACGCGGTTGCGTTGACAATTTATGTCAACGCGAATGCGCCGCGTTTCTCTCCCCGCGAATCGCTGCGCTTTTGTGCGAAAGCCTGCAAAACTGTCAGGCGTCGTTCCACTAGGTGGATAGGAGATCGCCGTATGTCTCAACGGCTGGGTGACCTTCTCGTCAAAGAGAAGATCATCACCTCAGAGCAGTTGGAACAAGCGAACAAGGTACAGAAGGAGCAGAGCTGCCGCCTGGGCTCCGCCCTGGTGAAGCTCGGCTTCCTCAGCGACGAGGACGTCACTAATTTTCTCTCCCGGCAATATGGCGTTCCCGCCATAAACCTTTCGTATTTTGAAATCGATCCCGCGGTGGTCAAGCTGATTCCTTTCGAAACCGCGAAACGCTACCAGATACTTCCGCTGAGCCGCGTAGGAGCCTCGCTCACCATCGCCATGGTCGATCCGACCAACGTGTTCGCCATGGACGATATCAAGTTCATGACCGGCTTCAATATCGAGCCGGTGGTCGCGTCGGAAAGTTCTATTCAGGCGGGGATTGAGAAGGCCTACGGAGCCAGCCAGGGCGAAGACCTGGAAACCGTGATGCAGTCGATGACGGACGATGCCGACGTCGAAGTGCAGGCGGAAGAAGAACAAATCGGCCTGGCTGATCTGGAGAAGGCGGCCGACGAAGCTCCGGTGGTCAAGCTGGTGAACCTGGTGCTCACGGACGCGGTCAAGCGGGGCGCCAGCGACATACACATCGAGCCTTACGAGAAAGAGTTCCGCGTCCGCTTCCGCATTGACGGCGTGCTGCAGGCCATCATGTCGCCGCCGCTCAAGTTGAAAGACGCGATTACATCCCGCATCAAGATCATGGCCAAGCTCGACATCAGCGAGAAGCGCCTGCCGCAGGACGGCCGCATCATGCTGAAAATGAACATCGGCGGACGCAAGAAGCAGCTCGATTTCCGCGTCAGCACGCTGCCCACTCTGTGGGGCGAGAAAATCGTGCTCCGGCTGCTGGACAAAGAAAATCTGCGTCTCGACATGACCAAGCTCGGTTTCGAGCCTGAGTCGCTGGTGAAATTCGAGAAGGCAATTCTCAAACCTTACGGCATGGTGCTGGTCACTGGACCTACAGGATCGGGTAAAACCAACTCGCTTTATTCGGCGATTTCACGCCTGAACCAGCCCGATACCAACATCATGACGGCCGAAGACCCGGTCGAGTTCCAGTTGGCCGGCGTCAACCAGGTGCAGATGAAGGAGCAGATTGGCTTGAACTTCGCCGCTGCTCTGCGTTCGTTCCTGCGGCAGGATCCCAACATCATTCTGGTGGGCGAAATCCGAGATTTTGAAACGGCGGAAATCGCCATCAAGGCGGCCCTTACCGGCCACCTTGTGCTGTCCACGCTGCACACCAACGGCGCCCCGGAAACCATTACTCGTTTGATGAACATGGGCATTGAGCCTTTCCTGGTGGCAACTTCGGTCCATCTGATCTGCGCCCAGCGTCTGATTCGCCGCATCTGCAAGGACTGCTCCGAAGTGATCGATGTACCGGTGCAAACCCTTATCGAAGAGGGTTTCACGCCAGAAGAGGCCAAAACCATCAAGATCCACAAAGGCAAGGGCTGCGGTACCTGCAACAACACGGGTTACAAAGGCCGCGCCGGCTTGTACGAAGTCATGGAAGTGGACGACGAAATCCGGGAACTGGTGCTGGTGGGCGCATCGGCCGTGGAACTGAAGAAGAAGGCGATTGAGCGCGGCATGATCACCCTCCGGCGCAGCGGTCTGATCAAGGTTGCCGCAGGCATGACCACGCTCGAAGAAGTCGCCCGCGAAACCATTCACTAGTCAGGAAGGTAAGGGGAATATCTATGGGTTTGTCGCTTAGCGATCTGCTGAAGAGAATGCTGGAGATGAACGGTAGTGATCTTCACATCACCACCAACTCGCCGCCGCAGATCCGCGTGCACGGGCACCTGGTGCCGCTCGACCTGCCGCAGATGACACCGGCCGAAACCAAGCAACTGGCCTACAGCGTCATGACCGATTCCCAGAAGCACCGCTTTGAAGAGAGCCTGGAGCTGGACTTCTCGTTCGGGTTAAAGGGGCTGGCCCGTTTCCGCGCCAACGTGTTCAACCAGCGCGGCGCCACGGCGGCTGTCTTCCGCGTGATTCCTTTCGAAATCAAGTCTTTCCATCAACTCAACCTGGCGCCGGTGGTCAGCAAGTTCTGCGACAAGCCTCGTGGCCTGGTGCTGGTCACGGGCCCCACTGGATCGGGCAAGTCGACTACTCTCGCGGCCATGATCGACAAGATCAACAGCGAGCGCCACGACCACATCCTCACCATTGAGGATCCGATCGAATTCGTCCACATGAACAAGAACTGCCTGGTGAACCAGCGCGAGCTGCACGCCGACACCAAAAGCTTTACCGACGCGCTGCGCGCCGCGCTCCGTGAAGACCCGGACGTGGTGCTGATCGGCGAAATGCGAGACCTGGAAACCATCGAGTCGGCCCTGCGCATCGCCGAAACCGGCCACTTGACCTTCGGCACCTTGCACACCAACTCGGCCACGTCCACAATCAACCGTATCATCGACGTGTTTCCCGCTCACCAGCAACCCCAGATTCGCGCCCAGCTTTCTCTGGTTCTGGAAGGCATCATGTGCCAAAGCCTTCTGCCCAAGATTGATGGCAAGGGCCGCGCCATGATCATGGAAATTCTGGTGCCGAACGCAGCCGTGCGCAACCTGATCCGCGAAGACAAGATCCACCAGGTCTATTCGGCCATGCAATCCGGGCAGGAAAAGTTCGGGATGCAGACCTTTAACCAGGCGCTGGCCACCGCCTATTTCCAGAAGCAGATCTCTCTGGAGACCGCTCTGCAACGCTCCAGCAATGTGGACGAACTGCAGGAAATGATTAACCGTGGCGCCGGCTTGATGAACCGGGGAGCCGCGGCGTCTGGGGCGGCGGCCAAGGGAGCAGCTTCGTCGAAACATTAAAAACCGCGCGCAAGACACGGCGGCGAGGATTTGGATTGCAAAGTTCGAGGGAACAGACTTTGAGGAACAGGACTTTCAGGAACAAGGGACGATCTTGAGGAGAGGCTAAAACCATGCCAGTTTTCACATTTTCAGGCAAGGACGAAACCGGGAAGAAAATTTCCGGCGAGCGCGTGGCGCCGAGCAAACCGGCGCTGGCGCAGCAATTACGCCGCGAACGCATTGTGCCGGGTTCCATTCGCGAAAAAGGCAAGGAATTCGCAATGCCTACGTTTGGTTCGGGCAAGGTCGGAACCAAGGACATTGCAATCTTCTTCCGCCAGTTTTCCGTCATGATCGACGCCGGCTTGCCGCTGGTACAGTGTCTGGAAATTCTCGCGGCGAACCAGGAAAACCAGGCCTTTCAGAAGACACTGACCGGTGTCCGCACCACGGTGGAGGGCGGCGCGACCCTGGCCAATGCCATGCGCCAGTATCCCGTCGTGTTCGACGATCTCACCACCAACATGATCGAGGCTGGCGAAACCGGCGGTATTCTCGACATCATTCTGCAGCGCCTGGCCACTTACGTGGAAAAGGCGGTGCGCCTGAAGTCCGCGGTGAAGTCGGCGTTGATCTACCCGGTGGCCGTGGTCGGCATGGCCGTGGTGATCGTCGGCGCCCTGTTGAAGTTTGTCGTCCCCATTTTTGCCAACTTGTTCGCCGGTTTAGGCGTATCCCTTCCTCTTCCCACGCGAATCGTTCTGGGACTGAGCTCCTTCGTGCAAGGCTTCTGGTGGATTTTCCTGGTGGGAGGCGCGGGTCTCGTTTTCGGTGTTAAGCAGATTCGCAAGCATCCCCGCGGACGCTACTATTTCGACAAAATGCTGCTGCATCTTCCCGTGGTTGGACAATTGCTGCGCAAGATTGCGGTCGGCCGCTTCACCCGTACGTTGGGAACGCTGATCACTTCGGGCGTGCCGATTCTGGAAGGTCTCAGCATCACGGCGAAAACCTCGGGCAACGCGGTGCTGGAAGAAGCGCTTCTGAAGGTACGCAAGGCCATCGAAGAAGGCCGCACCATCATCGATCCGCTGAAAGAGTGCGGCGTGTTTCCCAACATGGTGACGCAGATGATCGGCGTCGGCGAAGCCACGGGCGCGATGGATTCCATGCTCCAGAAGATCGCCGACTTCTACGAAGAAGAAGTGGACGCAGCCACCAAAGACATGCTGGCCATGCTCGAGCCCGTCATCATCGGCCTGCTCGGTGTCATGATCGGCGGCATCGTCATTTCGCTCTACATGCCGCTGTTTGCCATGATCGCGAAACTGGCTGGCTAAGGGCAAGTTTCAAGGTGACAAGGTTTCAAAATCAGGTTTTAAGGTGGCAAGGTTTCAAAGTTTCAAGGTAACCCTCCACAACGTGGAAACCTTGAAACCTTGAAACATTTGAAACCTTGAAACCTGGTTTCTCTAGACCACCGGGATTGCGATGCAATCGACCTTTGATGAGCGGAATTGGCTGGCCTGGCTAGTGAAAGTGCGGGTTCTGATCCTGACGTTCCTGCTCGGGATTCAGCTCGCGGTGGCTCAGTTTACTCCGACCACCTTACCGCTCCGTCTCTTCCTGGCCACCATCCTGTTCTGGTTCACGGTTTCGCTGCTTTACATGGTGGTGCTTTCGTTCTGGAGAGAGCATCGCCTGCAGGCTTCTCTTCAGGTGCTCACCGACCTCGTCCTGGTCAGCCTGATCGTGCACGAAACCGGAGGCTGGGACAGTTCGTTCAATTTTCTTTATCCTCTGGTCATTATCGTGGCCGCGGTTCTGTTGCCGCGGGTCTGGGCTCATCTGGTGGCGGCCCTGGCGTTCCTGCTTTACGGTACGGTCCTGGAGCTGAATTACTACGGAGTGGTTCCTTCGTATTGCACCACGCATCCCGCGCTGAAAGCCCTTCAGGCGATCATCTTCGTCAATCTGTTTGCCTTTCTGGCGGTGGCGTACCTCGCCGGACTGCTGACCGGCAAGCTGCGCCAGGCCCGGGTACAACTCAAAGACGCCAGCGGCGCGCTCGAAGATCTGCAGGCCTTGCACGAGAACATCATTCACTCCATCGGCAGCGGACTGATCACCACGGGGCTCGATGGGCGCATCACTCTGGTGAACCCCGCCGCGCAAAAACTTTTGGAGCGCACCGCTGCGGCACTGGTAGGGTCTCCGGTCAAAGACCTATTCCTCGATCCGTTGCCTAACATACTGCCTAACACCGAATCGCCCCAGCCCCATGCCGAGATTCGCTTCGAAATACCAAAGGGTTTCCGCAAGACGTTCCGGGTGAGGGTTGCGGCGCTGACCGTGCCCGAACGCGGTGTGCTGGGCTTTGTGTATGCCTTTGACGATTTGACCGAGATCCGGCGCCTGGAGCGCGAAGTGCGCATGCAGGACCGTCTCGCCGCCGTGGGCAGGCTGGCAGCCGCTATCGCGCACGAGATTCGCAATCCCCTGACCTCGATCGCGGGATCGGTGAGCATGCTCTCGGGCGTTCCGGAAATGAACGACGAGCACCGGCACTTGCTGGGCATCGTCACTCGCGAGTCGCAGCGGCTCAACAGCATCATTACCGATTTCCTGGCCTATTCCCGCACCAAGCAATATCACTTCGGCAAAGCGGATCTGGTCCAACTCGTGGAAGATACGCTCACCCTGATGGACCACCGCATGGCCGCGGAAAAAACCGGCATCAAGATCGAGCGCCGATTCGCGGTGAGCCAGGCCACGACCATCGCCGACGCTGACAAGATCAAGCAAGTTTTCTGGAATTTCTGCGAGAACGCGGTTCGCGCCATGAAGGGCGGCGGCACGCTCACGGTCAGCGTGGAGTCCTTGGGCGACGATTGGCAGGTCGGATTCACCGATACCGGAGCGGGCATGAGTCCGCAGCAGATTGAGAAGATCTTCGAGCCTTTTCAGTCGAACTTTGAAGGTGGCACCGGGCTGGGATTGGCCATTGTTTATCAGATCGTGCAAGCCCATGAAGGAAAAGTATGGGCACGCTCCAAACCGGGCCAGGGAGCGACTTTCGTCCTGAGGCTACGCCGTTTGGACGCCGAGAAGGCGGTTTCTCAACCCGCCGCTAACGCCGAGGCCAGCGAGGCTCCGGAGGCTGTTCTTGCTCACCGGGCTGCGGTCGCCGCAGGAGGGAGGGTGCATGGCTAACATCCTGGTCTGCGACGATGAACGCTCCATCTGCGAGATGCTGGACATCGCCCTGCGCCGCGAAAATCATCGCGTCGAAACCGTGCAGTCGGGACAGGCGGCCAAGAACAAGATTGACGGTGCCCTTTACGACGTGATTGTGACCGATATCAAGATGCCGAATATCGACGGCATCGAAGTGCTGCGCCACGCGCATCGCGTTTCGCCGGATTCCGCGGTAATTCTCATCACCGCGGTTGACGACTATGAAGCGGCCGTCGAGGCCGTGAAGGCGGGCGGCGCTTCCGACTATATTCGCAAGAATCCCGGACTGGTCGACGAAATCAAGCTAACCATCAACCGCGTGCTCGAGAAGCAGGTTCTCAGCAAGCAGAATTTTGCCCTGCGCCGCGACGCTGCCACCCGCAACTCCCTCGACAATATCGTCGGCTCCAGCGCGGCCCTGGAAAAACTCAAGCAGACGGTTCGCACCGTGGCTTCGACGGCCAGCACGGTTCTCATCCACGGCGAGAGTGGGACTGGTAAAGAGCTGGTCGCGCGCGCTGTGCACGTGTGCTCGCCTCGTGTTACGGACTCGTTCGTGTCGGTAAACTGCGGGGCTTTTCCGGAAACGCTGCTGGAAAGCGAACTGTTCGGTTACGTGAAAGGCGCGTTCACCGGGGCGAATCAGAACAAACGCGGACTGTTTGAAGTGGCCGACGGCGGCACCATCTTCCTGGACGAAATCAGCGAAATGACGCTGGCCATGCAGGTGAAACTGCTGCGCGTGCTGCAGGAGCGCACCGTGCGCCCGGTCGGAGGGACCGCAGAGATCCCTATCGACGTGCGGGTCATCGCCGCCACCAACCGCGATCTCGACAAGGCGGTCGCCGAAAACCTGTTCCGCGAGGACCTTTACTACCGTCTCAACGTGATTCCCATTCGCGTGCCTCCTCTGCGCGAGCGTCCGGAAGATATTTCCCTGCTGGTGAACCACTTCCTCAAGAAATATGCCGCCGCGGCGGGCCGCAGCATTCTGCGCGTCCATAAAGATTCGCTCGATACGCTCTGCGGCTACGAGTGGCCGGGCAACGTGCGTCAACTGGAAAATACCGTGGAGCGCGCCGTCGCTCTCGAAATCACTGACGAATTGCACGTCGAGCTTCCGGTGGAACGGTCCAAAGCGAAGGCGGCTGCCGCGGGAGTGGGCGGGGCTGGCTCGGTGCCCGACATTCCTGCAGGCGCGGTGCTGCCTGAGGGCGTGGGCATGGAAAACTACGTGGCCGGCATCGAACGCTCGCTCTTGCAGAACGCGCTCGACCAAAGCAACGGCGTGCAGACCAAAGCCGCCGACCTGCTCGGAATTTCCTACCGGTCATTCCGGCATTTGATGAAGAAGTACGAGTTGTAACGGAGCTCCTAGCTTCTAGCTCCTAGCTTCTAGCTACTCTTTAAGAACTTCGAGGTATGCTCGCCTAGTCTTAGTGTGGCCTTGTGCCATCGTTCCACGGCAGGTCTTTAGGTTTGGCTAGAAGCCAGCAGCTAGGGGCTAGAAGCTACTTGTGGTAAACCTATCCCGTGCGCCATACTCTGCATTTTCTGTGGAACTCGACCAAAGGCCATCGCCTGGCTCCCTGGCGGAGTCCCTATCTGCTCTGGCGGATCGAGACCTACACTGGCGTTAAAATGACACAGATCGGGTTTCTGGAATTTTGGGAATTTGTGTGGCGGGAGCGGACCCATCTTTGGCGGTTTTTGAAATGGACCAGCGAGATGGAACGCTACGCCCATCCCAAGCCCAAGAGTTCGTAAGGAGCCTGTAAACCTCTACGCGCCCTTGCCTGCCGCCGCGCCCTCGCTCAAAATAATGCTGACCTCGCTGCCCTTGCCCGCACCGGTAATCTGCGCGGCCGCGCCGCGGTTGGCCGCGATTTCTAGGAATCCCATGCTGCCCATGATGGCAAACACCTCTCCGGCAGCGCCCTCGGCGTAGAGTTGCCGGATCACCGTAATCTCTTTGTTCCCCACCACCAGCTTGAAGGGCACAGGATCCGCTCCAAACAGCATGGGCGCGTCCTTGGGCGTGATGTTGGTAATCAGGTTGCCGAAGCGATCGACTTTCAGCACCACCGCCCGCATCCGGTTCTCGCCCGCGGCCTTGGGCTTGGGCGCGGCGAAGCGCGCGTAATCCTCGATCTCGTCCCCGAACTTGTGCGAATCGACCTGCTTGGCCAAATACGCTGCCACGGGAGAGAAAATGTCGCGCGCATGGAAGGTGTTGCTCACTGGCTGCAGAAAATAGTGATCGGAGCTGATATGGCGCACCGACATCCGCTCCTCCTGCGCATAGATCAGGGAAAGCACGCCGTTGTCGGGCGCGACAAAGTGGTACTTGTCGCTCGACGCGATGATCGGCCGCCGCGCCGTGCCCACCCCCGGGTCCACCACCACCAGGTGCACGGTGGCAGAAGGAAAATAGGAATAGGCCTGCGAGATGGTGAGCGCGCCATCGAGCACGTCAAAAGGTTGCACAGCGTGAGAGATGTCGACGATCTGGGCCTCGGGCACAATGTCGAGAATCACGCCCTTCATGGCGCCCACAAAGTGATCGTTGGTCCCGAAATCAGTAGTCAGAGTTACGGTCGGACGTGAAGGCACTTTCCCTCGCAAATTCGATGTTACAAAGGCAGGATTATCCCTCTTGCGAAGTTAATTTGTGGTGGGCCTGTGCGTCAAGGCACAGAGGTAACGGGTGAAGTATCTGTTCCTATTCGTACCGCAGCGCTTCAATCGGATTCATCCGCGACGCCTTCAGCGCCGGGAAAAATCCCGAAACGATCCCCACTAACGAAAGAATAATGAACGACGCCAGCATCACTCCCATCGAAGCATGCAGGAAGATCGCGCCTTCATGGTCGGCGGTTTTGTAGAACTCGTCATACAAAGGCATGGGCGGAATCGCCCAGGTGAGCACTTCGGCCACAGCCATGCCAATCAGGCCGCCCACAAAAGTCAGCACCAGGGCTTCCAGCAAGAACTGCACCAGGATGTGCCGCGGCCGTGCGCCAATCGCCTTGCGCAGGCCGATCTCGCGCGTTCGCTCCGTCACCGATACCAGCATGATGTTCATTACGCCGATGCCGCCCACCGCCAGCGTGACCACCCCGATCAGTCCCAGTACCGCCTGCAGTCCCATCGAGAAAGCGTTGATCATGGCGCGGTCTTCGATGGTGTCCCACTCCGGAGTGGCTTTGTCGTCCTTGGGATCGAAGTGGTGACGCCGCGCGATCACCTCGCGCACCGCAGCCAGCGCCTTCTTGTTCAACTCGGCAGCCGTGGGCTGGATAATGATTTCGTCTGGATCGCGAATATTTTTCAGGTCGCGCATCAGTCCGAAAGGGATGAACCCGTTTTGGTTGTCGGGACCGTTGTACATCGAATCCTGAATCTTGTTGCGCATGGTGCCGATCACTTCGAAATCGAGGCCGCCGATTTCGATGTGCTGCCCAACTCCGGGTGCTCCTTGAAATACTTTTTTCGCCGCCGCGTAGCCGAGAATGATCACTCGATGATGATCGGCAAAATCGCCTTCGTTGAAATAACGTCCGTCGGCAAGATCGAGTTTGCGCATCTGCCCATAGGGCATATCCACGCCGCGCACCTGGACCGAGACCACACGCGTGCCCAGCTTGAATCCGAAGTCGCGGTCGATCTCTCCACTCACCGCGCGGACAATTGGCACTTCGTCGCGAATCGCCTCTACATCTTCAAGTTCGTAGTGCACCGGTTTGCCCGCGCGCTGGCCGCCCGCCTGCATGCTTGTCTGCCCTGGCCAGAGCACGATCACGTTGTTGCCCATGTTCATGAAGGCGTGCACTACGCATCCGCCGAGCCCCTGCCCGTAAGCCAGCAGCAGCACCACCGAAGCCAGGCCCCACACGATGCCCAGCATGGTGAGCGCCGAGCGCATGCGATCGCGCAACAGCGCCTGCCAGCCTTGCGAGATGAGTTCCTTCGTGTACATATAAAACCAGGGGGTCAAAAACCAGGGGTCAGGGGCAATGGGCTAGAGGTTGCTTGGCCTCACTTGGCCCTAATCCCTAGCCCCTGATCCCTGCCTACTGAATATGCACGTCCCCCGATCCCGTCCTTACCGAGAGCAGCGATCCGCCACCGCGCACTTTGCCGCGAATGTTTTTCCGCGACTCCTGCACGCGGCCCTGCACTGTCATTTCGATCGGGGAGTTGACATCGACGGTTCCTGAACTGGTGGAAATGTCGGCGTCGAACGCCGCATTGCCCGGCAGCCGCACCCGCACATTCCCCGAACCGGTGCGGATTTCCCAATTCCCGCTCTGCGTGCCCTCGGCAGTAATGTCACCGCTGCCGGCCTCGCCGCGGAAGCCGCCCTGAATGCCGCGGACGGTGATATTGCCCGATCCAGTATGCAGATCGACGTCGCCCGTACTCGTTTCGTCGATCTCGATGTCGCCGCTCCCGGCACCACCCTTCACCGCACCTGCGATCTCGTGGGCGCGTATATTGCCGGATCCCGTCTGCAGGCG
>DATGHF010000043.1:0-7327 GCA_035308125.1 Candidatus Sulfotelmatobacter sp. | reverse complement strand
TCCCGAAGGCAGACTTGCGCTCTTAGTCGGCCAAGCCCAGACTGCCGAGGCAGCGCAACTCCTCTCAAGCGCTGCCTGGGATGCGCCGATTCCGTTGCCGCTCTCGTCCCGCCGCGTTCTCCTCGTCGGCCGACCGAGGAGTGCACAGGAATTAGTTGATAGTCAAGGATAAAGTTAGTTAACAAGTGGGAGGACGTTGCCAAGTATGCTTGTCAAAGTGCCAGCATCGCTATCAAGTGGCGGCAAGGTTGCAGGCAAAGTGGGAGCAACGACAGATTAGTAGATTCGTGCTTCGAGCCATGCGAGCTTTTTGGTTCGGCGAAAATGTCGAAATGTTTCATGTGGAACGGTTTTGGGGCCGTGGCCGCCAGACTGTTTTCCACGAGAGCGGCGACAAATGTTCCACGTGGAACATTTTTCGCTTCAATACCCGGCAGCTCAATCGTTGTGGAAAGATCGCCACTTGCGCCGTCCAACTCTTTGCTTGAGCGCGTCCATCTCCTGCATGTCGTTCTGCACCGAAATCCGTCATTGCAATTCGAAGCCACTTCGAACTATTCTGCCCGTGGCTCTAGGCTTCTCCGATAAAACTCAATGGGACGCGTCATCGCTGTCGCCAATCAGAAGGGCGGCGTGGGCAAAACTACGACCGCGATTAATCTTGCGGCGTCCATTGCCGCCGCCGAAGTAAACACTCTGCTTATTGATTCCGATCCCCAGGCGAACGCCACGAGCGGCCTGGGCTTTTCCAAATACCCAGAGCGAATCAGCACGTACGATTTGCTGATGGGCTCGGCGCGCGCGGAAGAGGCGTTGCAGAAGACTGAGCTCGAGCAGCTCTGGCTCGTTCCGTCGCACAAGAATCTGATCGGGGCGAACCTCGAGCTTGTGCAGGCCGAACGCCGCGAGTTTCGTCTGCGCGATGCGCTGGCTCCAATTCGCGACCGCTTCGCTTACGTCGTGATGGATTGTCCGCCGGCGCTGGATATGCTAACCCTGAATGCGCTGGTCGCGGCCGACGCGGTGCTCATTCCCATGCAAGCGGAATATTTTGCCTTGGAAGGAATTTCGGAACTGCTCGACACCATCGAACGGATCCGGGCGGGGTTGAATCCTGGGCTTACGGTTGAAGGCGTGGTGCTCACAATGTTCGACGACCGGACCAATCTGGCGCAGCAGGTGACGGCGGAGTTGAGCCGCTACTTCGGCGACAAGCTGTGCAAGACGGTAATTCCGAGGAACGTCCGCCTGGCGGAGGCTCCGAGTCATGGGAAGCCGGTCCTGGTTTACGACGTGCGTTCGCGGGGGGCCGAGAGCTACATCCAGCTGGCGAAGGAGATTCTTGGGCACACGATGAATGTGCAGGAAATGCCGGCAGCGGCGGAGGCGGGCGAGGAAAAGGAAGTGGTGAATGCGCCGCGATGGAAGCGGTGGATGAAGGAGCGGAATAAATTGATCGTCATCGATCTTAAAGATCGATGATGGTCGATATGGTGGCGGCAGGCAGCGATAGGGAAGCGAGCGAAACGCGCGATTTACCGGGTCGCAAAGAACGCGACCTGTTCGCGCGGCTCGCCTGGGTCCTTCGCCGCGCGAAGTGCGCGCGCTCAGGTTGACATCGGGGAGGGTTGAGAATGACGACGACAGCGGACAAGATAACTGAAACTTCGAGTGAGAAGCCGGTGGAGAAACGGCGGGCGCTGGGGCGGGGTTTGGATTCATTGCTGCCGGGACCGAGGGTGGTGGCGATAGCGCCGGCTGCGGCTGAGGCTGAGCCCGGAGTGTTGCCAGAGTTGCAGGCTGCGATAGGGTTGAAGCGCGAACCGGGCGACGCGGTTGTCCATATCAAGCTCGACCAGATTGACGAGAATCCTTACCAGACGCGGCGGGCGTTTGGGGAAGCCGCGCTCGCGGAGTTGGCGGATTCGATCCGGGTGAACGGGGTGGTGCAGCCGATTGTGGTGCGCTTGTCTTCGACTGGACGTTTTACCCTAGTGCTGGGCGAGCGGCGGTGCCGGGCGGCAAAGTTGGCGGGCGAACTGATGATTCCCGCGATCGTGCGGCAGGTTTCCAATCAGCAGGCCGCGGAGATGACGGTTGTCGAAAACCTGCAACGCCAGGACTTGAATTGCCTGGAGCAGGCGAATGCGTTCGCTCGTTTGAGCCGTGATTTCGGGTTGACGCAGGAGCAGATTGGGCAGCGGACGGGGTGTGCGCGGGCGTCGGTGGCGAATTACATGCGGCTGTTGCGTTTGCCGGCTGAAGTGCAGGGGTATCTGGCGGATGGACGGCTGGGCTTCAGCGAGGCACGGGTATTGTTGCAGTTGACGGATACGCCCTCGATTCCGTTTATCGCCAAGGAAGCGATCGACGGAAAAATGTCGGTGGCGCAGTTGATAGAAAGAGTGGACCGTGCCAACCTGCCGAAGGAAGCTGTTCCGCCGGCGCAGGTTTACAAGGAGCAAGATCCTAACGTACGGGCGATACAGACCGAGATGGAGCGGACGCTCGGTTGCAGGGTGCGGATCAGCGATCGCAAGGGACGCGGGAAGATTGTGATTGAGTATGCGACGCTGGAGGACTTTGATCGCGTGGTGGAAATGTTGAAGGGCTAGTTTCTGGTTTCTGGTGAACCAGGGAAGGTAGGAATCAGGGGAGTAATAGGTGGGACGGTGGGCGGGCTGGACCTACGGTTTGTACCGCGAAACAGGTCCTAAGAATGGCGAGGTGGAGCGAAACTCTTTTGCAGCCCCGCGGCCGGCCTTTGTACAAAGCACAGTGAGAATGCCTCGCGATGTTCGTGGCCCTTACGACAGGCAAGGGGTCCTTCGGCTCGCAGGCCTCGCGCGAGCGCGACGTCTGCTTCGCTCAGGGTGACAGGTTTTGAACCAGGGAAGCTAGGAATCAGGGGAGTAATAGGTGGGACGGTGGCCCGGCTAGAGCCGGGTTGAGGTTCGCTCAGTCGCTCAGATCAGGGGATCTGGGCCTATGGGAGTGGTGAAGATTTACGAATTGGCGGACATGAGTGTCCGCCGCACACGACCTGGGAAGGTAGGAATCAGGAGAGTAACAAGTGGGAACCTGGTCGGGTAGCTGGTCGATTCTGATCCTCGAAACGGGGATTGAAGGGGAGAAGTGGTAGATAGGCGCTCTTTCGCCGCTACGCGGCTTGGTTGTTTGCTCCAACTTGCCCCACGGCTTGCGCCGTGGGCTTTATTCTTGCGCCGCTCTGCGGCTGAAAACAGGTTCATGGCTAGCTACAGCGGGTTTTGAATGAGCTAGAGCGGGTTCGGAATGAGTAAAGCGGCTTCGGAATGGCAAAGGGATTCGACGAGCCCGGGAGCCCGTCTTCCATGCTGGAGAATGGTCGGCTGTTGACAGGGCACTCATTTGCGATATAGTTCCTGCGCTTATCTTTCTCAACCGCGCCCCAATGGCTGTGATTCCGCACTGGGAGCCAGTTTCGGCGTGCAGGGGGAAGAATCACTCTTGGAGAGAAACCATGAAGAACTTCTCAGGCATTGGACGGTTGCTTTTGCTGGTGATGCTGGTGTCGGTGGCTACGATGGCGGCGGGGCCGACGCTGACCTTCAAGTACAAGACAGAGACCATTCCGGGGGCAGTGGAAACGGATATTTTCGGAGTGAACAATTTTAATGTCGGAGTTGGATCGTACGTGGATGGGAGCGGTGTCCGCCATGGTTTCATGGCTGGCGGCGGAAAGGTGACTACGCTGGATGACCCGAATGGCGTGAGCACGTATTGTTTCGGGATCAATAATCTGGGCGCGGTTGTGGGTTACTACGCGACTTCGAGCTTTGTGGCGCAGGCGTTCTTATATCAGAACGGGACCTTCACGGACATTGGGCCGGCGGGAGCGACGGGATCGCAAGCGATTGGGATCAATGACAGCGGAGACGTCAACGGCAATTTCGGCGACTCGAACGGCGGCGGGCACGGATTTCTGTTGAAGAACAGCACGTACACCACGATCGATGTGCCGGGGGCTTTGTATACGCTGGGCGGCGGAATCAATAACGCGGGGATCATGACCGAAGTGTGGATTGATTCGGAAGGGAATTCGGAATCGTCGGTTTACAACGGGACGAAGTTTACGACGATCAATGTCCCCGGGGCGGAAAGTTCGTCGGCAGGAGCGATCAGCAATAACAATGACATCGTGTTTTCGTGGGAAGATTCGAGCGACAACTATTATGGCGCCGTGCTGCACGCGGGGACGTTTACCAACTTTGAAGAGCCCAAGGGCGACAGAACCTGGGGCTATGGGATCAATGATCATCATGTGATTGTGGGTTCTTATCAGCCGGCGGCGGGGCAGAGTAATAGTGGGTTTGCGGCTACGTATTAGAAGGGCTTAACCACAGAGGACACAGAGGAACACAGAGACTTAGCGGTCTGGGGTTAGGCGCACGATCAGGCCCTTGGGACCTACGGCGAACATTTCTCCTGAGGGGCTGAGGCTGAGGGCGTTGAGGTTGAGATCCCAGATTTTCTGCCATCGCTTGGCGGTCGGGTCACTGCAAGCGGCATGTGCGGTGCCGGCGACTAAGAATGCCGAGCTTCGCCCCCCGTGGTTCGTGAAGGCCACGGCGGAGACGTACCATTGCGGGGAGATTGAGGCCGCGGTCCAGGTTTGGCCGCCGTCTTGAGTGGAGGCCAGGTTGGGGCCGTCTTTTTCCGGATGCTGGTAGTCGCCGCCTGCTATGACGCCGTGTTTTGAGTCGCGAAAGGCGATGGAGAAGATGCCGGCGGAGTCGACGCCGTGGACCATGGGAGTTTCGGCGACGGTCCACGTCTTGCCGGCGTTGGTGGAATGAAATACGCGGGCAGCTTTCCCTCCTGTAGCAAACCAGACATTCTTCTTTCCCTGAACAGTGATGCAGGTTCCGCTGGCGGCGAAGGCACCCTCGCCGGAAATCGCGGGCGGGAGTTTGGTGGGCGAGATCGGGTTCCAAGTCTTGCCGCCGTCTTCGGTTGTGATCAGCTCAAACTTATTGTCGATGGGGTCGCCGAGGGCGATGCCGTGGTTGGGATTCCAGAAGGCCATGCAGTCGAAGAATCCCTTGGGATCTTTGTTGGTGAATTGCAGAGACCAGGTTTGGCCGGCGTCGGTGGTTTTGTAGATCCGCGATTGGTTGCCGGGGCCGGCGGCGAGGAGATAGGCGAGATCGGAGCTGAAGGCTTCGACGTCGCGGAAGTCGAGAGATTCGGCGCCGGGGACCTGGGCGGGGAGCCAGGAGGAGCCGCCGTCGGTGGTGCGGAGATAGGTTCCGTGAGTGCCGCTGGCCCAGGCGGTGCCAGGTGCGGGAGTGCTGAGTCCGCGGAGATTTTCGGTGTTGTTGGAGTTCTGGGTGGTGGAGGTTTGGGCCAAGAGCGAGGTGGATAGGAGAATGAAGATGCAGAGGCGCATGGTGGTTGGCTGACATGATAGCTTGTTGCGGAGGCGAGGGGATGCCGATGTGGTATTGGGTACGGCGAGATAAAGAAGCGAGCCAAGTGCGCGATTATTGGGTCGCAAAGGACGCGACCCTTCGCGCGGCTCGCCCAGATCCCTTCGACTCCTCCTCGTTTGACACTCGGCTTTGCTCAGGTCAGGCTCTTCGCTGCGCAAACAGCGCATGCTGAGGATGACAATATGGACGGTGATGCGATGAAGAATATTTTGCTGGAGATTTGTTGTGGGTCGATTGATGACGCGATTCAGGCGGAAAAGGGTGGGGCGGACCGGGTGGAGCTGTGTTCGGCGTTGTTTCTGGGCGGGCTGACTCCGTCGATCGGCACTATTCAGGAAGCAAAGAAGCGGCTGAAGATTCCAGTGATGGCGATGGTGCGTCCGCGGGGCGGGGGATTCTGCTACACCCAGGCTGAGTTCGCCACGATGGAACGTGATGCGGAGGCTGCGATCGACAGCGGCGCCGATGGCGTAGTGTTCGGAATACTCGAGAGCGACGGCGGGATTGACGTGCGGCGCACGAAACGGATGCGGCAATTGATCGGCAAGCGGCAGGCGGTTTTTCATCGGGCGTTTGACGTTACGCCTGATCCGTTCAAAGGGCTGGAGCAACTGGTGGACATCGGGATCACACGGGTTCTGACCAGCGGGCAGAAAGACACGGTACCGGAGGGAGTGGAGTTGATCGCTGAGCTGATCGAGCGGGCGGGCAAGCGGATAGAGATCCTGCCGGGAGGCGGCGGGCTGCGGCCGTTCAATATGCTCGAAATTGTGGAACGGACAGGTTGCCGTCAGGTACATATGACGGCATGGAGTGCGGTGAGGGATTCGTCGACGCAGGCGCGTCGGGAGGTGACGTTTGGAGGGGCGCTGCATCCGCCGGAGGATCAGTATGACGTGACGGATGAGAAGTTAGTGCGTCAAATCAAGAAGAGGTTGGCGAGTGGCTAACGCGGTTAGATGAAATCAAAGGCTGAGGGAGGACACATGTACGCATGGGCACAGGATCTCCGCTTCGCGCTTCGTCAACTGCGAAAAACGCCTGGGTTCACGCTGACAGTCGTCCTTACTCTGGCGCTGGGGATTGGCGCGACTACGGCGATTTTCTCGCTGGTCGAAGGGATACTGCTGCGTCCGCTCCCGTTCAGCGACCCGGACCGCCTGGTTCTGGTGGGAGATCACCTGGGAAACGGCCCGAACCTTCCTGTCACTGCCCGCGAAATTGGGACGTATTCAAACGCAACCGGCGCATTTTCCTCTCTTGGCGGGTACGCGACCACCATCTATGGCTTTCCGGCGGAGCAACTCCGGAGCTGATGGTGCAAACTCTGCGTTCGGCGGTCGCGGCGGTTGATCCCCTGCTCGCCTTGCAGCAGGTGCAGCCCATGAGTGACGTCATCTCAAATGTGGAGGCGCCACGGGGTTTCAACACGGACCTTATTACTGCGTTTGCTTTAGGCGCTCTTTTGCTGGCCATCACTGGGATCTATGGAGTGGTTGCTTTCTCGGTTTCACTGCGCACGCGGGAGATTGCCATCCGCATGGCGCTGGGGGCCCAGCGCGGCGCCATTGCACGACTCGTGCTCGGTTCGGGCGCGCGGCTGGCGCTCCTGGGATGCGGTCTTGGTGTACTTGGTTCGCTGGCTGCGTCACGCCTAGTCGGGACTTTTTTATTCGAGGAGAGCGCGACCGACCCTCTGATCTACGCAGCGGGGGTTCTGATCATGATGTTTATGGCGCTGGTGGCATCGGGGCTTCCGGCGAGCCGGGCGGCTTCCGCGGACCCAATGGACGCTTTGCGGTCGATTTAGCGGCTTATCGGTTTGTTCTACTTAGTTGGCCACGCACCCAGCA
>DATGHF010000042.1:0-186328 GCA_035308125.1 Candidatus Sulfotelmatobacter sp. | reverse complement strand
CGCAACAGCCCGTTTTTGAGCGGGATGCTGGGTGCCATCAGCGGGGCGTCGCCGATGTATTACTTGCTGTACACGGTCCTGATCATCTTCTTCTGTTTCTTCTACGTTTCGATTATTTTCAATCCGAACGAAGCGGCGGATAACATGCGCAAGTACGGAGGGTTCATCCCGGGCATTCGTCCAGGGCGGAACACGGCCGACTACATGAACAAGATTTTGACCAAGATCACGGTGGTGGGCGGCCTGTACCTGGCGATTCTGTCGCTGCTGCCGCAGATCATGATCGCCGGTATCAAGCTGCAGAGGCTGCCGCTGATCGGGAACTTCATCGACGCGCATTTTCCGCGCTGGCTGCTGGACGGGTTGGGTATCAATTTCTTTTTCGGGGGAACTTCGCTGCTGATCGTGGTGGGCGTGGCCATGGATACGGTCACGCAAATCGAGGCGCAACTGATCATGCGCCACTACGATGGTTTCACGCCGCGCAGCGGAAGAATTCGCGGCCGCCGCAACTGGTCGTAAGCATTGAGAAATTGTGTAATGGAGGAATTTGGTAATTGAGCAATCTGTAATTGAGTAATTTCCCAATTGCTCGATTTCCCAATTACTCAATTCATTTGTGGGGTTGCTGCACCTCGGTCGAGTTCTGGGGCGATCTGGGCCGGGGAAACTGAGATCGGGAGGCTTTGGCCAAGCCGATGGCGCAGGAAACCTCGCGTGACGTAGGTCCCGTGGTGCTGCTGGGGCCGCCGGGTGCAGGAAAAGGCACTCAGGCCAAGTGCATCCGGGAGCATTACCGTATTCCCCATATTTCGACCGGGGATCTTTTGCGGGACAATGTTTCCCGCGGCACCGAAGTGGGTCTGGTCGCCAAGGCGGTCATGGCCCGGGGCGAGCTGGTTTCCGACGACCTGGTCTGCAACATGGTTCGCGGACGCCTGGTCCAGCCCGATTGCGTTCGCGGCTATGTGCTGGACGGTTTTCCGCGGACCGCGGCCCAGGCAGGGTGGCTCGATGCCCTGCTCGACGACAAGCTCTTTGACAACTCGCGCCCCACTCGAGCCTGGCCGATTGTGATCAATCTGCAGGTAGACTATAATGAGTTGTTGCTCCGGATCACTGGACGCCGTTCTTGTCCCATCGATGGACGGATCTACAACGTCCACTTCCAGCCGCCCCGTGTGGATGAAGTGTGCGATCTTGACGGGACCAAGCTGGTGACCCGAAATGACGACCGCTTGGAAGTGATTCAGCCGCGGCTGACCGCCTACCAGGAACAGACTCGTCCCGTGGCCGATTACTACCAGCGAACGGGCCGGCTCATCTCCGTGAATGGCGAGCTTCCAATCGACCAGGTCACGAAGCAGATTTACCGGGTTCTCGAGGATCATCACGCGTAAGAATGAAGCATGGCCATTGTGTGCAAATCGGCGAATGAAATTGAAAAGATGCGGCACAGCGGCCGCATCGTTCGCGAGGTTCTTGACCACGTGCGCTCCCTGGTCGCGCCCGGCGTGACCACCATGGATCTGGAGCGCGCCGCCGAGAGAAAGATCAGGGAACTCGGCGCCAAGCCCGCGTTCAAGGGATATTACGATTATCCCTGTGTTCTTTGTACCTCGGTGAACGAAGAGATCGTGCATGGCATCCCGTCGGAAAAGCGGGTGCTGAAGGAAGACGACATCGTCTCCATCGATTGCGGGGTCGTGCTCGACGGCTATTACGGCGACGCGGCGGTGACGGTTCCGGCAAGTGGCACCGTCAAGCCGGAATTGCGCAAGCTGCTGGAAGTGACGGAAGCTTCCCTCTACCGCGGCATCGAGCAGGCGCGCATCGGCAACTCGGTGGGCGATGTAGGCGCGGCGGTGCAGGAACACGTGGAAGCTAACGGTTTCAGCGTGGTCCGGGAATTCGTCGGACACGGCATCGGGACGCGGTTACACGAAGAGCCCCAGGTGCCGAACTTCGGAGCCCGCGGTCATGGCGCGAAGTTGCGCGAGGGCATGGTGCTCGCGATCGAGCCCATGGTGAATTACGGCAAGCCGGAAACCCGCGTGCTGGGCGATAACTGGACCGCCGTCACAGTAGACGGCAGCTGCAGCGCGCACTTCGAACATTGTGTGGCGGTAACCAAAGATGGCCCGGTGATTTTGACGCAATAAACGGCTGTCAGCGATCAGATGTCAGGCCAAGAAGCAGTAGCCGAGAGCTGAGAGCTGATCTTAAGGGGTGCATGAGTAAAGAAGACGCGATTGAAGTGATGGCCGTGGTCTTAGAACCGCTGCCCAACGCCATGTTCAAGCTGGAACTGGAAAACAAACACCAGGTGCTGGCGCACGTATCCGGGAAGATGCGCAAGAATTTCATTCGCATCCTCCCCGGCGACAAGGTCGCCGTAGAACTCTCGCCCTACGACCTGAATCGCGGCCGGATTGTGTACCGCTATAAATAATCACGTAGCGACAGCCGCCTCGGCTGTCCAGCCAGGGCGAAGCCCGGCTGCACGAGCTGAGGATTTTAGAACCGGGAACCGAGAAAAGTTATGAAAGTACGAGCATCGGTAAAAAAAATTTGCGACAAGTGCAAGGTCATCCACCGCAAGGGTGTAGTGCGGGTGATCTGCGTCAACTCGAAACACAAACAGCGCCAGGGGTAAGGAAGCTTCTAGCTTCTAGCTCCTAGCTTCTAGCCATAATGAGAATTACGGTTTGCTAGAAGCTAGCAGCTAGAAGCTAGCGGCTGACGAAAGCCGGGCAGTCAAGAGGATCAGGATTTTATGGCACGTATTGCAGGCGTCGATCTTCCGCGCCAGAAGCACATCAACATCGCGCTGACCTATATCTACGGCATCGGGCATCCGCGCGCCGGCCACATCCTCGACGAAGCCAAGGTCGACCCCATGAAGAAGGTCCAGGACCTGAGCGAAGAAGAGGTCAACCGGATTCGTACGGTCATCGAGGCCGAGGGCCTGGTGGAAGGCGACCTGCGCAAGGAGGTTTCGATGAACATCAAGCGGCTCATCGAAATCGGCTCCTATCGCGGCTTCCGCCACCGCCGTAACCTGCCGGTCCGCGGCCAGCGCACGCACACCAACGCCCGCACCCGGAAAGGTCCGCGCAAAGGAACCGTCGCCCAGAAGAAGAAGGCGACGTCGAAAACGTAAGAGCAGTTGTTAGTGGCCAGTGACTGGTGGTTAGCAAAACCTCGGATCACTAAATAGCCACTAGCCACTAGCCACTGGACACTAACTATGGCAAAACCAGCAGCAGCGGGCGGCGCAGCAGCCGCGCCGGAGAAAAAAGGCAAAAAGAAAACCTTCAAAAAGAAGGAGCGCAAGCACGTACCCCACGGTCTGGTATACGTGCAGGCGTCTTTCAACAACACCATCGTGACCATCACCGACATGAACGGCAACGTTCTCTCGTGGAAGAGTTCCGGATCGCTCGGCTTCCGCGGATCGCGCAAGGGCACGCCTTTCGCCGCCCAGCAAGCCGCCTCGAACGCCGCCAACATGGCGCGCGATCACGGCGTCCGCAGCGTCGATGTCCGGGTCAGCGGCCCCGGCTCCGGCCGCGAGTCGGCCGTGCGCGCTCTGGCCTCGTCCGGCATCGAAGTGCGTTCCATCCGCGACGTCACGCCGATTCCGCACAACGGCTGCCGTCCGCCCAAGCGCCGAAGAGTGTAAGAACAGTTGCTAGTGGCTAGTTGCTAGTAACTAGTCACAGGCTCTTACTAGCAACTAGTCACTAGCAACTAGCGACTGATTTTCGTCCGGGACGAAGGGTGAAGCCAAACCCGTAAACCGGTCATCTAAAGGAGAAGAAACTTGGCACGTTATACCGATGCAGTCTGCCGTCTATGCCGCCGCGAGGGCATGAAGCTGTTCCTCAAAGGCGCAAAGTGTTTCAGCGATAAGTGTCCCATCGAGAAGCGCAACTTCGCTCCCGGACAGCATGGGAAGGACCGCAAAGCCAAAGTAGTCGGCTACGGCCTGCAGTTGCGCGAGAAGCAGAAAGCCAAGCGCATCTACTTCACGCAGGAAGGCCAGTTCCGCAACTACTTCGAGAAGGCCGCGCGCTCGAAGGGCGTGACCGGCGAACTCCTCTTGCAGCAACTGGAGCGCCGCCTCGACAACGTGGTTTACCGCCTGGGCTTCGCGCAATCGCGGCGGCAGGCGCGTCAGTTGGTGCGCCACGGGCACGTTGCCGTCAACAGCCGCAAGGTCAACATTCCTTCATATGAAGTGAGCGCGGGCGAAGAAATCGCCATCCGCGAGAACAGCAAGAAGCTCACCGTGCTCGAACTCGCCAAGGAATTTGCCAGCCACGGCACCATGCCGAACTGGCTGGAAGTCGACCGCGACAATTACAAAGCGCGCGTGCTCAGTTTGCCCAAGCGCGAAGATATTCAGCTGCCGGTAAACGAACAGCTGATCGTGGAACTTTATAGTAAGTAGATTGAAGCTCCCCAGCAATTGCTCAATGGTCTTTTATTTTCGAGCCAAATCAGCCTGTGCTGGCGCCTGACCTGAATGCGGACCGATTCAGGGAGCCGGCACTGAGCCAAACGGCCGAAGGAGAAACACATGCTTTGGAAGGGTTTTCAGAAACCGAAACGTCTCGCAGTTGACACCTCCTCTCTCACCGACAAATACGGCATTTTCTGGGCGCAGCCCTTCGAGCGCGGCTTCGGCACCACCGTGGGCAACGCCCTGCGGCGCGTCCTGCTAAGCTCCATTGAAGGTGCGGCCGTCACGGCCGTAAAGATGGAAGGCGTGCTGCACGAGTTCCAGTCCATCCCCGGTGTGGTCGAGGACGCGACCGACATCATCCTCAACCTCAAGCAGATTCCATTTAAGCTCTCCGGCGATGCCCCGAAGGCCATCTACCTGCGCGCCGATCAGCCCGGCGTAGTCACCAGCGGAATGATCGAAGCCGACGGCGACGTCGAAGTCCTCGACAAAGATGTCTACATCGCCACCGTCAGTGAAGGTGGCAAGCTCGACATGGAAATGCGCCTCAAGCGCGGCCGCGGCTACACTTCCGCCGACAAAAACTTCGACGAAGACCTCGGCATCGGCTTCATTCCCATCGATTCCGTGCACTCGCCGGTGCGCAAGTGCAACTATACCGTCGAAGCCGCGCGCCTCGGCCAGATCACCGACTACGACAAGCTCACCCTCGAAGTGTGGACCAACGGCTCCATCACGCCCGCCGATTCCATCGGTCTGGCCGCGAAGCTGCTGAAGGACCACATGAACATCTTCATCAACTTCGAGGAAGAAATCGAAACCGGCACGTCGTCGTCCGACGATCGCAAGCCCGAGATTCACAACGAGAATCTCAACCGGTCCGTCGAAGAACTCGAGCTTTCCGTGCGCAGCTACAACTGCCTGAAGAACGCGAACATCCAGACCATCGGCGAACTCGTGCAGAAGACCGAAGCCGAAATGCTCAAGACCAAAAACTTCGGCCGCAAATCGCTGAACGAGATCAAAGAGATTCTGTCTTCGATGGGCCTGAGCCTGGGCATGAAGATCGACGAACACGGCAACGCTGTACCAGGTCCAACGTCGAATCAGGTCCTGCCGGCATCCGCCTACGGACCGGACGACCAGTTGTAAGAACAAGTTGCTAGTTGCTAGTAGTTAGTGGCTAGTAAGAGCCACAAACTAGCAACTAACAACTAGCCACTATTTGAGGTTCACATGCGTCACAAAGTAGCAGGCTACAAACTCGGACGAAACACCTCGCACCGGCGCTCGCTGCTGCGCAACTTGGTCACATCAGTGATCGTGGAAGAACGGATCGAAACCACCGTTCCCAAGGCCAAGGCCGCTAAGCCTATCGTCGAGAAGATGATCACGCTCGGCAAGCGCGGCGACCTCGCCGCCCGCCGCCTGGCTGGCGCCTACCTCATGACCGATGAAGCCCTGGTCAAGCTGTTCGACACCGTCGGTCCGCGTTTCGGCGATCGCAACGGCGGCTACACCCGCATCATCCGCACCCACTGGAACAAGGGTGACGGCGCCGACAAGGCTTTCCTCGAACTGCTCGGCAGCGAGAAGGTCCTCGACGAAAAGAAAGAAAAGCGCGCCGAAGCCCGCGCCAAGAAAGTCGCCGAGGCCAAAAAAGCCATGGAAGAAGCCGAGGCGCAAGCCCAAGTCGAGGCCGAATCCGCGCCCGCCGAGGGCAAAGCCGAAGACAAGAAAGAGTAGCTGTAGGCGGCTTGCGGTGTGAAAGCTAAGAAAGGCACGGCTCGGCGCCGTGCTTTTTCGTTTCGCAGACAAGTCATTAGGATGCAGAGGCGCGGCCCTACCGACAAGCTACTCCCGACTATCTGCTCGCCGGGGATCGTACCTCGTGGTGACTATGAGAAAACATGCGTTTGCCATTGCGGCCTTGGTTGCGGCCGCGCTGTCGGGGAGAGCACAGACAAGTTCCAAGGCTGAGCCGGGACCGACATCTGCCGGCGCGCCGTGGTATCGCGTCTCCTTCGAGCGTCGCGGCGTCGTTCCCGGCATACCGGACGGCCGTTCGATTCTTGTGGTTCAGAACTCTGGTGCATATCCCCTTTTGGAAGTCAGCGAGGGTGGCGCGATTCGAGCGATCCGCCCCAAGCTGCCGAAGGACTCGCAGATTAGCGCCCTCATCCCCGGCGACCGCAACCTGTACGCAGTCGTGCGCACGGTCCGCGAGGGGCAACCTACTGAAGGGACCATCTACGAGTTACGCAAGGAGGATGGTGCCATTCTGCGACGCTTCGAGCTAAGCGATGGGCGGGCGCCATCGCAGGTAGCTTGCATTCACGACCAAAAGTTTCTATCCCTCGACTATGGGGACGACAAAATCGTTCCTTTGGTTGGCTCGGCAGAACCGGCACCTGTCGCAAATCAGTAAAAGCGGGGGCTGGGAATCCGACGCAATAGCGACGGACATGGGCACATCTGCTCAGGTGTGCGTTAGCGAAGCTACCCAGGGTTGGATTCTAGCGCTGCCCCACTCGTACATGTCCTCTCGGGTGTTCCCGGCGGTAATCTTGCCGTCTCTCTTTCTATCTCACTAAACTTCTTCTAATGGCTTTCACACGTACACAGATCGGCATTGCTGTCGGCGCAGGTGCGCTGGTGGTCGCGGTGTTTCTGGGATACGTGTGGTGGCTCAGCAATCAGGGACCGGTGCTGGCGCGGTCTGAAGAGCACGATCCGCTTAGCGGACTGCCCGTCAGCATCAAGATGAATCCCTTGCGCGACCGCTCCACCGAAAAGGCCGCAGGAAAATTCCTGCATGCGTTGCGCGACGGCCACTGCGACGAGCTGCTGGCCAACTGGGAGCGCGATTACCACAAGAAGTATGCCCGCTACATCTGCATTTCCGAGACTCAGCACCCGCTGATCTCTTGGGAGTTGGTGGAATGGGAAGAAAGGCCGCCGCTTATCATCCTCCACTATCGCGGCAAGCGCGAGAACAGCGCTGACCAATCCGGCACATATAAAGAACTCTTCACCGTCACCACCGAAAACAAAGGTGGTGACTGGGTCGTGACCAAGTACGACGCAATGTATTGACCTTCCAACGCAGCGACAGCCGCCTCGGCTGTCCAGCCAGAGCCTGCCCTGGGCGGAGTCGAAGGGGCGAAGCCGGGCTGCAACACGGAACCCCTGCCCCCTGGCCCCTGACCCCTGACAACTGACCCCTGACAACGGACCCCTGACAACGGACCCCTGCTTCTAACCTCCGTGATAAAACCTATGAATGCCCACCGCCCCACCCTCCGATCGTGAGCCCTCTGCCCCCCGCAACATCTACGCCTTCGGCATCACGTCGTTCCTGAACGACACGGCCACCGAAATGGCCTACTGGGTGCTCCCGGCGTTTCTGGCCTCGCTGGGTGCGGGACCGGCGCAGTTGGGACTGATCGAGGGCGTCGCCGAAAGCGTGGCGTCGTTCGCCAAACTCTTCTCCGGATACCTCACCGACCGCATCGACCGCCGCAAGCCTTTAGTGGTCGCAGGATATTTCGTAGCGAATGCGGTCAAGCCACTTCTCGCGCTCGCCACAGCCTGGTGGCACATTCTTCTGATTCGCTTCACCGACCGCCTGGCCAAAGGCGTGCGCGGCGCGCCGCGCGACGTGATGGTGGCCGAGTCCGTGCCCAAAGGCCGGCTGGGCGCCGCCTACGGCCTGATCCAATCCATGGATTCCGCCGGAGCCATCGCTGGCCCTCTGACTGCATTCGCTTTACTGGCGCATCACGGAATCAGGACCGTCTTCTGGGGCGCCGCGGTTCCAGGCGCTCTTTGCGTGCTGGTAGCGCTGTTCGGCATTCGCGAGAAGCGCCGCCACCAGATCGCCAGCGACGCGAACCTCCAGCCTGCAAACCTCAACCCACCCGGAGAATTAATCACGTCTCAGCCCGTGTCATTGGAGACGGCTGGTTCATCAAACGCCAAGCTGCCGACAGCTTTCTATTTTGTCCTGTTCGCCGTGACTCTTTTTTCCCTCGGCAACTCCAGCGACATGTTCCTGGTGATGCGCGCGCAGAATGCGGGCATCCCGGTGGCGCTCGCGCCCTTGCTCGGCCTGGTGTTCAACGTCACCTACACCCTCGGCTCCTGGCCCGCGGGATGGTTCAGCGACCGCTTCTCACGAGGAAGCTTTTCACGACAATGGATCGCCGGCGCCGGCTACGTGATCTTCGCGGCGGTATATTTTGTCTTCGGCCGCGCACCCTCCGCGCTAGCGATCTGGATCGCGATGTCCGTTTATGGTTTGTATTACGCCCTGACGCAGCCGGTGCTGAAAGCTCTGGTGGTGGATGCGGTCGGCGAAAATGTGCGAGGGCGCGCTCTCGGCATCTATTTCTTTGTGACCAGCGTAGCAACCCTGGCAGCCAGCTTGATCACCGGACAATTGTGGAAACACTACGGAGCTGCCGTACCGTTTTATGTCTCGGCAGGTTTGGCAGTAGCCTCGGCCTCGTTGCTCGCGGTGAATCGCAGCCCACGGACCAAATCTTCCCTGCCCCAATCTGCTTTGTCATCCTGAGAGAAGCGAAGGACCTATGCAGTCGCCGGCAGCACCGGTGCTGTCGGCACGTTGCATAGGTCCCTTCGACAGGCTCAGGGCAGGCTCTTCGGCCCGCAAAAGACGCGGCCCCAGGGTCACAGACTGAAACGGTGGGAGTGAGATCGGCACGGGGCGCCAAAATCCACCGGGTCGCCTTATAACCAGCAAACCCGCAAGTGCAGGTTAGGTCGATAACTTCGCTCGCCCTACCTAACCGCTGATCGCGCCAATTCCGGTTAGCCAAGCGAATCCCGCGACCGCGACGATGTAACCCACACAAACACCAGAATCTGCACGGCTAATCCCGCGCAGGTGTCCAGAATAACGTCGCGCACCGAACCTGTGCGCAAGGGATTAAAACTCTGGTGATATTCGTCAAGGCTGGCCACCAGCATTGTGCCCAAGACGGCGAGGTTGGCCCAGCGCAGGGTCCAGTTCGCGGCTCCGGGCAGTCGCAACGTCTCGCGCCAGGCGCGAAACAGCAGAAGGCTCAGCATGCCGTAGCCGAAGACGTGGCCGCCCTTGCGGATGAAGAAATGCCAGTGCTCGAAGCGGAACGGATCCAACCCCAGAAGAAAATGCAGCAGCGGATACAGAATGCGGCTGGTGTTGCTGGCGGCGCCGAGCGAAGTCGACTCCAGGGCAATCACGATCAGCCACAGAATCGCGGTGATCCAGGCCTTAAGAGCTTGATGACGGTCGGAGCTCAAGCGAGTGTTTCGCTCGCAGTTCCGGAATCCCTATCCTTCGCCAAGAACGCGAACAGCCCGCCCTGAGCGTGCCGAAGGGATGGGCCACCCACGAGAGAAACCCTCAGGGGCTGAAGCCCGCAATCTCTTGGCGGGCTAACGGCACCCTTCGACGCGCTTCGCTTGCTCAGGGCAGGCTCAAAACTGGAAGTTGTGCCCTTCCAGTCCGTACCCTTGCCGTCTGCGAGCGCGTTACTCGATGGCATAGTTGGGAGCCTCGCGGGTGATCATGACGTCGTGGACGTGGCTTTCGCGCAGGCCGGCGCCGCTGATGCGCACGAAGCGGGTTTTCTGCAACAGTTCGGCGATAGTGCCGCAGCCGCAGTAGCCCATGCCTGATTTCAGTCCGCCGACCATCTGATGCACGATCATGGCGACCGATCCGCGATAGGGGACGCGGCCTTCGATACCTTCGGGGACTAATTTGCCCAGGCGGTTGGGATCGGACTCGAGACTGGAAGAGGCAGCCGCCGAGGATTCGCCTTCCACGCTCTGGAAGTAGCGCTCGCTCGATCCCTGCGCCATGGCGCCGATTGAGCCCATGCCGCGATAGGACTTGAACGAGCGGCCCTGATAAAGGATCAGCTCGCCAGGACTTTCGTCGGTGCCGGCGAAGAGCGACCCGATCATGACCGCGCTCGCGCCCGCGGCCAGCGCCTTGGTGATGTCCCCGGAGTACTTGATGCCGCCATCGGCGATGATGGGAACTCCGGCATCTTTTGTGGCGCGGAAGGCTTCCGCGATGGCGGTGATCTGGGGCACGCCGGCTCCGGTGACCACGCGGGTGGTGCAGATGGAGCCCGGACCGATGCCCACTTTGATGCCGTCGGCTCCGGCGCGGGTAAGTTCGCAAGCGCCGTCGAAGGTTGCGACGTTGCCGGCCAGCAATTGCAGTTCTGGCAGTTTCGACTTCACCAGCTTTACCGCATCGAGCACCTTGCTGGAGTGGCCGTGCGCGCTGTCGATGGCGATCACGTCGACTTTGGCTTCGGCGAGTTCCTGGGCGCGCTCCAGAAAGTCTCCGGTTGCGCCGATGGCCGCGCCCACGCGCAGGCGTCCCTGGGAATCTTTGGCGGCGTTGGGATACTTCAGTTTTTTCTGGATGTCTTTTACGGTGATCAGGCCCTTCAGGTTGTACTTGTCGTCGACCACCAGAAGTTTTTCGACGCGGTGCTCGTGCAGAATCTTTTCCGCGTCTTCGAGTGTTGTGCCGACCGGTACGGTGATCAGGTTTTTCTTGGTCATCACCTGGTCGATGGGAATGTCGAAGCGGGTTTCGAAGCGCAGGTCGCGATTGGTAAGAATGCCGACAAGCTTACCGTGTTCGGTGATGGGCACGCCCGAAATTTTGTACTTGCGCATGACCTCGAGCGCGTCACTGACCTTGTCGGCAGCGCGCATGGTGACTGGGTCGACGATCATGCCGCTTTCCGAGCGCTTCACCTTGTCGACTTCGTTGGCCTGCTGGTCGATGCTGAGGCTGCGGTGAATAATGCCGATGCCGCCCTGCTGGGCCAGCGCAATCGCCATATGCGATTCGGTGACCGTATCCATGGCGGCGCTCACGATAGGAATGTTGAGGGCGATCGTGCGCGTGATGTGCGTCTGCGTGTTGGCCTGCGATGGCACAACATCGGATCGCGCGGGCAGCAGGAGAACGTCGTCGAAAGTAAGAGCCTCGGGAACGGGAAAATGAATCATAAGTGTCTCGGGAATTCTCCCAGCCGTATGGGGATGATTCATTTTAGAGAGGGCGGGGGATTGAGGCAAATCCAGTTGATGGGGTTGCCCGGCGTAAGATGAAACCCGCGGCCGGTACTGCTCCGCTGGGCAGGCCGGGATGGAAAGGAGCTTCCGATGCGACTTGCAGCTTTGGCCACGTTGATTTTGTTCCTTACCGGAGTTCGCGCGCTTTCCGCGGACACGAATCAGCAAAGGGTAGATCAGATTTTCTCCGCTTACGACAAAACGAATTCTCCGGGCTGTGCGCTTGGCGTGATACGCGACGGGAACTTCGTCTACCGCAAAGGTTACGGCATGGGCAGCCTCGAACTCCACGTCCCGCTTTCGCCGGAATCCGTTTTCTATTTGGGATCGGTCTCGAAACAATTCACGGCCGCCAGTGTCGTGCTTGCCGCGGAACAGGGTTTTCTTGCACTTGACGACAGCGTCCGCAAATACATCCCCGAGCTCCCCGATTATGGGCATGTCATCACGCTGCGGCAAATGCTGCATCATACCAGCGGGTTGCGAGATTTCCTGACCTTGCTCGAACTTTCCGGCCGGCGCGGGGAAGATGTTCATTCCAGAGCCGAAATGCTCGACCTCATCGCGAGGCAGAAAGCCCTTAACAACATTCCCGGAGACGAGTGGATTTACAGCAACACGAATTATTTCCTGCTGGGCGAGGTGGTGCAGCGTGCAACGAAGAAATCGCTTGCTGAGTTCGCTGCCGAGAACATTTTTCTGCCGCTAGGAATGGCGCATACGCGGTATTACGACGATCACACTTTGGTGATGCCAGGTCGCGTCCCGGCCTACGCAACTGGAGATGGCGGCAAATTTGTAGTGGATTGGTCGACCAATTTTGATACGGTCGGCGCCGGTGGGCTGATGAGCAGCATTGACGATCTGCTTTTGTGGGATCGCAACTTCTACGAGAATCGGCTGGGGAAAGGGGCATTCCTCAAAGAAATGCAGACGCGCGGGGTGCTGAATAGCGGCAAGAAGACGGACTATGCCCTTGGCCTGGAACTCAGTACGTATCGCGGCCTGCCGATCGTGGAGCATAACGGCGGGCTTTTTGGATACCGCACAGAAATTCTGCGTTTCCCGGAGCAGCGATTCACGGTCGTCTGCTTGTGCAATCTGGCAAGCGCAAGCACTGGCAGTCTCGCGCGCAAGGTAGCCGAGGTTTATCTGGAGAAGAGTCTGCAGGCTGAGGCGGGCGCGGCGGAATCAGCGGGGAACAAGGGCCTTCCCGACCCAAGTCTGTTTGCGGGCAGATACCTGGACCCAAGCAAGCATTTTGTTTATTCGTTTACCGCGGCGGGAGGCAACTTGATGGCGTGGGGTTCGAATCTTCCTCGAGTGGGTCCGAATCAATTCAGGGACCTCGGCACCGGTACCATCACCTTTGAGAACGCAGAGGGTGGTATGAGGGCGAAGCTGGAAACGGACGGTGGGATATTTTTTGCAGGCAAGAGGATTGAAACGCAACGGTTTACCGAGGCCGACCTCGCGGCCTACGCCGGAGAATATCAGAGTACGGAACTCGACGTGGCCTACGATCTGTCGATCGAGCAGGGGAACCTGATCGTTCGAAACAAGTGGAACCCGCTGATTAAGCTAAGTCCAGTCGTGCCAGACGAATTCGAGAGTGAGGAGTTTAATGTCGTATTTCAGCGAGATTCGAGTCACGGTATTTCCGGGCTGCGCGTGTTTACGATCCGGGCCCGCGATCTGAGTTTCGAAAGAGTCCGGTGACGGTGATCGCCGGGCTGTCGGAATGACAGGTGTGGTAGTTCCAATTCTCATTTTGCTGCGGCGGCCATCACGCGCTTCTCTGCGGAAAATATGGCGTAGGCGACGTCGGCGCCTTTGCGCGCGAATGCTTCGTAGTCGGCTGGCCGAAGTATTTTATCCGGAGTGAACAAGAGGACGGTCGCGTAATAACCTTTCACCACGCAATTACAGTCGTTCAGAACGGCAATGGTATCCAAGAGTTTCGCGTTGAAGTACTGGCGGACGTCTTGTTCAGCGCTGGACGTCAGCTCAAAACGCCGGTGGAAATTCAGTGCGTCGGGGAAGCAGATGGTGTCATCGCTGTTTTCCCAATTGCCGTCGAAGTTTCTCCAGCGGGGGTAGTCGAAGATGGAAGTCGACGAGTCCAACGGGCGAATTTGAAATTTGGGCAGAGTCGCGTCATCGACGCGGAACGCGACAACGGTTTGAGCGACGCTTTTCTGGGACTCCATCAACCCTCGGTCGGGTATGCTGTAGTCGAATATCCATGCCTGCAAGCCTCGGAGCTCTCCGCAAGCTGCGGCCTCGACTATGCCGTTGCCGCGCAGCGGCTCGATGGAGAGCGGAACATCGTCTCGGCCTGCTGGTTGGAAGCCGAACGATGCGGCGCCCTTTTGCAGTCTGAGCCCGCTGGCGCGAACGTCCTCTTTGACAGCCCAGAACAACAAGGCAGCCACCGTAACGACCATGAGGAAGACTCTACCCGCTCCGGTGAATCCGATGCGGCGGATCGCCACAAATTCGGCGACGGGGATCACGACAACGATGATGGCATTCAGTAAGGTGCGCATGGGCGTTCCTCAGTACACTCCCCAAATTAGACACAGTTTGAGCGAGTTCGTGGTGTAACGGAGGTAACAGGCGAACATTTCGGGCTGTGTGGCTCGCCGTTGCGTTTCTCACAGATGCCGTAGCGACATCCCGGCGGGGTTCGGGTTATTCTGCTGACCTCCTATTTCCGAGGCCCACATGTCCAATTTACGCAAACGTGGATCAGTGGTTTCCGCTCTGCCGTTCTCTGTTTCTCTTTCTGTTTCTCTTCTCGTTTTTCTCTTAGCAACCGGTTCCTACTGCCGCGCCGAGACCAGCAAAGAGGCTGCCTGGAAGCTTATTGTGCCGGCCGCGCACTCTAGCAGCGCCGAAAAGCGCGTGCTGGGAATTCGGGTGCTGGGACTGTTGCCCGGAAACCAGAAGGCGATTGAGCTAGCCGAGGGTGGGTTGCTCGATGCAAAGGCCGAGGTGCGGGCGGCCGCCGCGACCGCGCTGGGACAGATGCATTCCACGGCTTCCATCCCCAAGTTACAGCACGTCATGTCGGACAAGGAGATCGCGGTCGCCCTCGCCGCAGCTCGGGCTCTGCACGGGATGAAAGACAAGTCTGCCTACGAAGTTTATTACGCGATTCTCGCGGGCCAGCGGAAAAGCGGTGACGGCTTTCTCGCCGAGCAGACAGCAATCTTGCACGAACCGAAGAAACTGGAGGTGCTCGCTTTTGAGCAGGGGATCGGGTTCGTTCCGTTTGCCGGCATGGGATGGGACGCGCTGCGGGACATTCTGAAGAATGATCCTTCTCCGGTGCAGGCGGCCGCCGCAACTATGCTGGCCAGCGACCCGGACCCCGCCAGCGCCACAGCTTTAGTGAACGCCGCGCACTCCAAACGATGGGTGGTGCGGGTCGCGGTTTTGGAGGCCATTGCCAAACGGGGAGATCCAACGCTGCGGGTTGAAATCGAGGCGTATATGTACGATCCGAAGGAGGAAGTTCGCCTTGCGGCCGCGGCTGCCGTGCTGCACTTATTGGATATTGCCGAGGCGCAAGGGAAGAAGGCGAATTAGCGCGGTGGCGGCTAAGCGCGCGTCGGCGGAGGAGACTTAGGTTCTTCCGCGCGTCCTTCGGCTTAGCTCGGGACAAGTTCCGCAGAACAGGCGCTGTCGGAATGACAAAGCCGTTCTCGGAGTGGCAGTGCTTGCTGTCCTCGACGGCATGAATCCCACCCTTTCGCAAAAAACGCGAAAGGATGGGGCACCCTCGTATCTGAAAGTTAAGTGATGGTGAGGGTCAGCGGGCTGCTGGTTCCACCACTGCTGCAGCCCAGATCGCCTGAGTTACCACTGGGCGTGTGGACAATCACGCTGGCGGCTCCAGGGCCGGAGATCAAGTCAGTCGGGATGGTCACTTGCAACTCCTGGCTGCTGCGGACGGTTGTGATGAGTGTCGTGCCATTGATGATCACCACAGTGGACGAGACAAACTCCTTGCCATTTACGGTCAGGAGAAAGCCCTGCTGCACTTGAGCGAACGTAATCGTGCTGTCCGACAGCGAGCCGATGACCGGGGCTGGCCGGGCACTTCCGCACAACGGATTGAGCGCATTGCAACCCGTAAGAAACAGCAAAGCCAACCCAATCGCCCACAGAGGCCATGGTATGGAACGCAGAGGATTGACGGGTTCGGGTTCGGCGCTACGGCTGGCAAGATCTTTCGCAAATTCTGCTTCGTACATCAAATAGGGACCGCCTCTAACCGTGCGACTCTGTCTGGATTGGGTTGATCTACTGATTCTACGCTGTCTCAAGGGCAACCCTTAATTTCGAACGATATCTGCGTGACCGACGTAACTGGAACATTTCGCTCAGGGTCAACGAGCGCACGCATCGGCGGAGGAGACTGAGATTGCTCTAAGCGTCCTTCGGCTTCGCTCAGGACAGGTTTCGCGAAACACGCGCAGTCGGAATGACAAGGCATTCGCCGGCCACTCGTTCAGAAGCGTGGATGGTCAATATTGAACATCTAGACGGGTTGGTTCGTGCCGAGTACGATTGCCATCGTTGATCCGAATGGCAAATAAAAAAACTCCAGGCTTCAGTCAGACAGCTCTTCGCAAGAAATTCCGCACAGGGATGACGGTTCGGAACTACCGAGACAAAGAGGTCGTCTTTTCGCAAGGGGACGCGGCTGACGCTATCTTCTACATTCACAGCGGCACGGTGAAGCTGACGGCGATCTCCAGCCGCCGCAAGAAAGCCATCATCGCCTTCCTGCAGCGCGGCAGCTTTTTTGGCGAGGGCTGTCTGGCGGGGCAATCTCTGCGGATGTCCACGGCGAGATCGATTGGGCCGTCTAATATCACTCGATTGCGGAAGGGGATCACGGTGCGGACGCTCCGGCGAGACCCACAGTTTGCGGCGCAGTTTGCGGAATATCTGCTTTCCCGGATTGTTCGCATCGAGGAAGATTTAGTAGACCAATTCTTCAATTTCAGCGAAAGGCGACTGGCGCGGGTTCTGTTGCTGTTCGGGCAAATAACCAAGGAATCCAAGCCGGAGAGCCCGCTGAAGGTGAGCCAATCAACCCTGGCGGAAATGGTTGGCACCACCCGCTCAAGGATCAGTAAGTTCATGCATCAGTTCAAGACGAAGGGCTTCGTCAGCTACAACGGCGGCTTGCAAATTAATAGCGCGCTGATCACGAGCTTTCTGCAAAGTCGACCCATGTCCGTGGCCGAGAATGCGTAGACCCAAATGAGCAAGAAGCCTACTACTCTCAAACAGGTGCAGGCTGTCCGTTGCCCGACTTGTGGCGCGGGGGCGGGCGAGAAGTGTGAGCTGAGTACTGGCCTGCCTCGCTTCGAGCCACATCGAGACCGGCGATTGAAGGCAGAAGACGAAGCGGCGCGGCCCTTAGAGGCAGGCTCGAACTAGGCTCAATTCGGTTCCGGCGACCGCTTTGAAAGCTCGCCTTCGAAATGAGTTTCAACTTCTTTACGACTAAGCGGGTTTTTCGCGTTGGTCAATATAATGGAATAGACGACTTTGTTGCCTTCGACTTGAGCTGTGAGAAATGCCCTCTCGTCCAGTTCTTGGTTGGTGAATTTCACTCTTCTGCGATCTGCAAGCGTTTTAGTCCACTCGTCGCTCATTCAGCACCCCCCAAGTGGCGATTCAGTCGAGATGATACGCTTTGAGACTCAAGATGTATAAATCTTTCTCGTACGGCGGGTGGCACATTGTTGACGAAACCAGGTCCGATCCCGGCCCTGCCCCGATCCGTGTGGCAGGCCCGGAGATCTTCTCCCTGGGTTTGTTTTTTGGGGCTTGCCAGCGTATATTAGGGAATTGAGAACTGTTGTGTAATACCAGTAGTTGGCGAGGCACACCAGTGGGCGCAAGCCCACTTTTTAGTTTCGGCGGGATTGTATTTTGGAGTATGCCGGTAAGCTATTGCATTCATGGCGCTTGACGTTGATCGCGTGCGGGAAATCGCGGAGCGGGTGGCCTCCTCCAGCGGACTCGAAGTGGTCGATGTGGAATTCCGCGGCGGCGGCAAGAGCCGCATGCTACGGGTGTTTCTCGATAAACCTGTGGCGGGCGCGGATGTGCTGGCCGGGGTGCATGGCGTCACGCACGAGGACTGTGCCAACTTCAGCCGCGAGTTTGGCACGATACTCGACGTGGAAGATGCGGCGCCGAACGGTTCGTACACGCTGGAAGTTTCGTCGCCGGGGCTGGACCGGAAGTTGACCCGGGCAAAGGACTTTGAGCGCTTTACCGGAAGCCGCATGAAGGTGATGACGCGGCAGGCGGTGGGCGCCAGTAATAACCGGTATTTTGACGGGCGGCTGGAAAGTTTTCGCGACGGACGGCTGACGCTGGATTTGAGCGTGGCCAGCAAAAAGTCGCGCAAGAAGATGGGCGCGGCGGTGGCTGCGGCGCCGGAACAGAAGATTGAAATTGAGTTCGCCAATGTGGAGAGTGCGAACTTAGTGCCGGAAATATAAAGGCCGGCGTCCGGCTCCCGGCGTCGGGCTTCCGGACTTCGATCAACGAGATTTTCCGGAAGCCGGACGCCGAGAGACGGACGCCGATTTTTAACGGGTTTTTTATGGCAAGCGAGCTCTACAACACGATTGACGCACTCAGCCGGGAAAAAGGGATTGATCCGCAGATTGTGGTCAGCGCGGTGGAAGACGCCATCGTTATGGCCACGCGCAAGTACTACAAGTCGCAGGAGAACCTGCACGCCAAGCTGGATAAAGAAACCGGGAAGATCAATGCGTTCGCGGTGAAGACCGTGGTGGAGCTTCCGGAGCAGGTGGAAGATCCGAACTTACAAGTGACGCTGGAAGACGCGCGCAAGGTGGATCCCAAGCTGGAGATTGGTGGCGAGTTACAGATTCCGAAAGTCACCGAAGGAATTCTGGGGCGCATTGCGGCGCAACTGGCCAAGCAAGTCATTTTTCAGAAGGTGCGCGAAGCCGAGCGCGACACGGTTTACAACGAGTACATTGGGCGCGTGGGCGAGATTGTCAACGCGACGGTGAAGCGCGTCGAAGGTCCGGATGTGATTTTCGACATCGGCAAGGCCGAGGCTCGAATGCCGCGGAAAGAACAGTCGCGGCTGGAGTCGTTTGCGATCAGCGAGCGCGTGCGGGTCGTGATTGCGCGAGTGGAGAGAGCTTCCAAAGGGCCAGGTGTGGTGGTGTCGCGCGCGGCGCCGGAACTGGTGCAGCATTTGTTCCAGACCGAAGTGCCGGAGATTTATGACGGCACTGTTGTGATTCGGGCGATTGCGCGCGAGGCTGGGGAGCGCACGAAGATCGCAGTCATGTCCAAGGACAAGGACGTGGATGCGGTGGGCGCCTGCGTGGGCATGAAGGGAATGCGGGTGCAGTCGATTATTCGTGAGCTGCGCGGGGAGAAGATCGACATCATCGAGTATCACGAAGATGCGGTGACTTTCGCCGAGAAGGCGTTGCAGCCGGCGAAGGTGAGCCGTGTCACGGTGGTCGACAGTGCGGATAAGCATCTTGAAGTGGTGGTGGATGACAGCCAGCTTTCGCTTGCCATTGGCAAGAAGGGTCAGAACGTGCGGCTGGCGGCGAAGTTGCTGGGCTGGAAGATCGACATCAAGAGCGAGGAAGAGAAGCGCCAGGAAGTGGAGCAGCAGATGGCGGCGATGGCGCCGCCGGCGACCACTCCGCTGGAGAGCGTGCCCGGCCTGGGCGAGGGACTGATTGAGAAACTCGGGGCCGCTGGCGTGACCACTGTGGAAGCCCTGGCGGATATGACGCCGGAGCAACTGGAAGCGATCGAGGGCATCGGGCCGAAGACGGTGGAAAAAATCAGCCTCGCGGTAAATAATTATTTCGCCAGTCTGGAGGCAGGCGAAGCTGTGGCCGCCGAAGGCGACGTTTCCGCCGAGAGTGTGGAGGGCGAAGCGGTGTCGCTGGAAGCGACGACGGAGGGTTCCGCCGAGGCCGAAGTGCTCGCCGGATCTGACGTTGGGTCGAGCGGCGCGGAAGAAGCTCCGCTCGAATCGGCAGCGTCTGAATCGTCTTCTGCAGCAACCCGTGAAGCAACCCACGGCGAGGACGCGGAAACAATTGCGTCGCCGGGAAGTGAAGGTACGCCAGTGAAAGATCTGGAAGTCAAAGAGTAGTGATGGCAAGCGCGAAAACATTCCGCGTGAGCGCAAAGCTGAACTGGGTGAGGCTCAGATGAAGACCTGAGCACACGCAGTGGCAAGAAAGGCCGGATGAGCAAGGTTCGAATCAACGATCTCGCCAGGGAGCTGGAAGTTAAAAGCAAGGCTATTCTCGATGTCCTGCAAGCAGTCGGGGTGACCGAGAAGAAGACCCATTCCAGTTCACTGGAAGACTTCGAAGCAGAAAAGGTACGAGTGCACTTCCGTGCGTCCGCCGAAACGGCTCCTTCTGCGCGATCCGCCCGCACTCTGCGGGGCGAAGACGAAATCAAGACTAAGATTGACTTGTCGCACATCACCCGACCGGGAGATGTGCTGAAGGCGATTACGCAGCGGAAAGAGACGGCCGCCGTACCGGTCGCGCGTCCGGTTGCGCCCGCGGCGATTCTCGCGCCGCCTGCGGTGGCCAGCAGACCTGCGGTTACGGCGCCTCCGGCTGCCAGGCCTGCAGCCCCGCCCGCCGCCGCTCCGCCAGTTGCGGCGCAAACAATTTCGGCGCAACCAGTTTCGGCACAATCAACAGCATCGGTGGCCGCTCCGGTCCGTCCCGCGATTGCGCCGCCGGTGGAGAGGCCGATCGCCGCGCCATCTGTTTCCCCGGTGATTGCGGCTCCGCCCGCGCGGCCAGCCAGTCCGGCGGGATTGACAGCAGCTCCGGCTGCGCCGAGCGCGCCTTCTGCGGCGGCGTCGGGTACGCCAGCGCAAATTTCGGCGTCAGCTCCCGCCGCCCCTCGCCCACCCGCACCGGTTGTTCCGCAGACGCCGTTGCCGCGGATGATCGTGCCGCAGACGGGGCCGAGGCCGGTATACAAGGCTCCCCCCCCAAGGCCGGTTGCTCCAGTGGCGCAAGCCGGTGCTCCGGCGGCAGGAACAGTGCGTCCAGTTCCCGGCCGTCCGGTGCCGGGACAACCGATTTTCCAACGTCCGCGTCCGCAAGTGCCCGGAGGACCTGCGCGCCCAACCGCACGGCCGGGCGAGCGCCGCCCCATGCACCCGACGCGACAATCGCCGACTGGCACGCGTCCGCTTGGCGTGGGTCCGGGGCTTCCGCCTCCGGGGCCGGTTCGCCCAGGCAGCCGTCCGGGAGCGCCTTCGCGCAGGCCGGGGCAGCGCTACGTTCCGCGTGGCGTGAAGGAAGGCCCGATGAAGGGCTACACACCGCCGCCGCGCATGGTGGTGTCGAACGAGCCGTTGCCGATTACGCGCAGCATCACCATCACGGAGGGCATCAGCGTGAAGGATCTGGCGGAGAAGCTCGACATCCGCGTGAAGGATTTGATCTCGCGGTTGCTGGGGCGCGGAGTGTTCGCCACGGTCAACCAGACGCTCGACGCGGAGCTGGCCAGCGATGTGGCGCGCTTTTTCGGGGCCGAGACGAACGTGATCACGTTCGAAGAGCAAGCAGCGAAAGATATTGACGCGGCCTCGGCGGGGAGCGAGGAATCTGCCATCGAAGTTACGCCGCGCCCGCCGGTGGTCACCATCATGGGGCACGTGGACCACGGCAAGACCACGTTGCTGGATGCGATTCGCGAGACCAACGTTGCGGGCGGCGAAGCCGGCGGCATCACGCAACACATTGGCGCGTATAAAGTTCGCATTGTCGACAAAGAGTCGCCAGCGTTCGGGCGCGAAATTGTTTTCCTCGACACGCCCGGCCACGAGGCTTTCACGCGAATGCGTTCCCGCGGCGCCAAAGCTACCGACATTGTGGTGCTGGTGGTGGCGGCGGACGACGGGGTGATGCCGCAGACGCTGGAAGCGATCGATCACGCGCACGCTGCTGAAGTTCCGATCATCGTGGCGGTGAACAAGATCGATAAGCCGGAGGCCCTGCCCGACCGCGTGAAGAAGCAACTCGCCGATCGCGGGCTGATGCCGGAAGACTGGGGCGGCAAGACCGTGTTCGTGGATGTATCCGCGAAAAAGAAAACTAATCTCAACCTGCTGATGGAAATGATTTGCCTGGTGGCCGACCTGGCCGAATTGAAAGCTACGCCCGAACGCGCCGCTACTGGTGTTGTGCTGGAAGCCAAGTTGGATCGCGGCCGCGGACCTGTGGCCACGGTGCTGGTGAACAATGGCACTTTGAACGCCGGCGACAACTTTGTGGTTGGCAATGTGTATGGCAAAGTGCGCGCGATGTTTGACGATCGCGGGGCTGCATTACAATCTGCGCCCCCATCGACGCCCGTAGAGATCCTGGGCATGGAAGGGTTGCCGCAGGCCGGCGATCAGTTTGTGGTGGTTGCCGATCGCGACAAAGCGCGCGGCATCTCGGAGTATCGCGAGCAGAAGGCGCGCGAGGCCATGCTGGCCAAGAGTTCGCGCGTGTCGCTGGAAGGCCTGGCGGAACAGATCAAGACCGCCGGCACCAAGGAACTGAACATCATCCTGAAGGGCGATGTGCAGGGTTCGGTGGAAGTTTTGGGCGACTTGCTTGCGAAACTCTCGAACGAGAAAGTTCGCCTCAAAGTGTTGCGCTCGGGAGTTGGCGCAATTACCGAGACCGACGTGCTGCTGGCTTCGGCGTCGAATGCCATCATCATCGGCTTCAACGTGCGGCCGGAACGCAAGGCGCAGGAACTGGCCGAGCAGGAAGACGTCGACATCCGACTGCACTCGATCATTTACGAACTGCAGGACGAGATCAAACGCGCCATGACCGGGTTGCTCGAACCTACCATCAAAGAGACGTACCAGGGCCGCGCCGAAGTGCTCGAAACTTTCCGCATCCCGAAGGTGGGAACGATTGCCGGTTGCCGCGTGACCGATGGGCTGATCAAGCGCGACGCCGAAGTTCGCCTGCTGCGCGACAATGTGGTGGTGTTCAAAGGGAAGATCGGCTCGCTGCGCCGCTTCAAGGACGATGCCAAGGAAGTCACCAACGGCATGGAATGCGGCATCTCGATCTCGAACTACGGCGACATCAAGGCTCGCGACGTGATCGAGGCGTTCGTCACGGAGCGGATTGCGGCGGAAGTGATCGCGTAAAAAACAGGGGCCAGGGATCAGGGATTAGAGGCCAGTCAGTCGATGATTTTCTGGTTTTCTCTGCCCCCTGAACCCTAGCCCCTGATCTCGGATGATCGCCTTCCTTACCCTCGAACTGCACATCGAAGCCGCACAATCCCTCAAGGACAGACGCCAGGTTGTGCGCAGCTTAAAAGACCGGCTGCGTACGAGTTTCAACGTTTCAGTGGCGGAGCTGGACGCGGCTGAGCTCTGGAACCGCGCCACCATCGGCGTGGTGAGCATCTCCAGTTCGCGCGACTATCTCGATGGCCTGATGAAGAATGTGGAGCGCGCGGCCACGCGCATTGCTAATAACCGCGGCGCGGATGTTCAGGATTCTTCCGTCGAGTACTTCTGAAAGCCGTCGTTGGTCGTTCGCAAAGACTTCTGAAACCGCCGGTAATCGGTAGTTCCGTTGCTGCTCAGAGCAAGCTAATTTCGGTCGTTCGCCAGGGATTGTGGGTCGCGCGGTTTTACGAACGGCCAACAACGAACGACCAACGACGGCCGAGCCCCCAGCTATCACATTGTTACTTCTGTACTTACCGGACTCCCACGAAAGCGCGAGACAATGGGGCAGTCGGGCCAACACACGCGACCGATTTTCTGATATTGTCATGAGTTTTATTCGAGGTGAAGTTTGGAGAAGCGTGGGCTCAAGTACCATCGCGGCCGGGTCGGCGAAGCTTTGCGCGAGGAGATCGAAACTCTGGTGGAAGGCGAGCTGGCTGATCCGCGCATTGGGCTGGTCAGCGTGAGCAGCGTGCTGGTGGCCGACGATGGCCGGTCAGCGCAGGTGTGGGTGTTTGTGGATGGCGATGACGAAGAGGCCGACCGCAGCTTAGAGGGCCTTGAAGCCGCCCGGGAATATATAAGGCACGAACTGGTTGAGCGCCTGCGTCTGCGGCGCGCCCCGGAATTATATTTCCGTTTGGACCGTTCCGACCGGGAGAAGGCGCGAGTCGAAGAATTACTCGAACGCACGAGGCTTCGGGCGAAGAAGAGCAAGGCTCGCAGCGCGGCGCTGGCAAAGGAGAAGAAATAGCAGCATGCTGCAGGATGTGCTAAAGCAGATCGAGCGGCGCGAACGTTTCGTGCTGACTTCGCACGCGCGTCCGGATGGCGACGCGGTGGGGTCTGCGCTCGCGTGCTGCCAGATTCTGCGCGCGCTGGGCAAGCACGCCGACGTCGTGCTGCACGATGGAGTTCCCCGCATCTACCGGTCTTTACCGTTTGCCGATGAGGTACTGCAGGCTGACACGGTGAGCGGAAGTTATGAAGCGGCGATCATTCTGGAATGTGACAGCATTCATCGCACGCGGCTGGAGGGGCTGGAGAATCGCTTCCTGATCAGCATCGATCACCACGCCAGCGGACGTCCGTTTGCGCACGTCAACTGGATCGATCCGCATGCCGTCGCGACCGCGGAAATGGTGTTTCGCCTGGCGCGCGAGGCCAACGTCAGATTTTCTCCGGAGATCGCAACCTGCCTCTATACCGCGCTGATGACGGACACGGGATCGTTCATGTTTCAAGGCACCAACGAACACACCTTTGCCCTGGCTCGCGAACTGGTGCTGGCGGGTGCCGATCCGGCGCACTGCGCCCGCGGGATTTACTTCGCGCACTCCGGCGCCAAGTTGCGATTGCTGGGGGAAGCGTTGCGCAACCTGCATCAGGAAGCCCACCTTGCCTGGGTGTGGGTGACGCAGGCGCAGATGGATCGCTGCGGCGCCAAAGAGGAAGATTGCGAGGGATTGGTGAACTACGTTCTCTCGATCGGGGAAGTCGAAGTGGCGGCTTTCTTCCGCGAGCTTGCTGACGGGCGTTACCGCGTCAGCCTGCGCAGCAAGGGCAAACTCGACGTGGCCCGCGTGGCCCAGAACTTCGGCGGAGGAGGCCACGAATGCGCCAGCGGATGTTCGGTCGACGGGCCTTTGGCCGAGGCGGTCCGCCAAGTTCTATTTCATCTGCGGCGCGGGCCCTCCGTACAATAGCGAAGCAATTGTTGATTGCTGATTGTTGATGGCTGTTGAAACTGCCCAAGCTGCTTGCCGCTGAGTGCGTTTAATCAATAAGCAGCAATCAAGAATCAACAATTCCCTATGACGAATCGCACCCGCGCGGACGTGTTGTTGTTGGCGGGTTTCTGCGCGTTCCTGTTCTTCTATGGCCTGGGACAGTTCGGGCTCGTCGGCGCCGACGAGCCGCGTTACGCCCAGGTGGCGCGCGAGATGCTCGAACGCCGCGATTGGGTCACACCGGCGCTGGGCGGGCAGCCGTGGCTGGAGAAACCGCCGCTCTATTACTGGCAGGCAATGGTTTCTTATTCTTTGTATGGAGTGAGCGACAAGGCGGCACGCGTGCCCTCGGCGTTCGATGCAACCATATTGGTGCTGGCCGTTTATCTTTTCCTGCGCCGCTTCCGTCCTGGAGTGGAACTGGATGGCGCGCTGATCACGGCTTCCTGCGCGGGAGTGGTCGGGTTTGCCCGCGCTGCTGGGACCGACATGCCGCTAGCCTCTACTTTTTCTATTGCGATGTTGGCATGGTGGGCCTGGCGTGAGAATGGGAAGCGAGCGTATCTTGCCGCGTTTTATTTTTTTCTGGCGCTGGGAATGCTGGCCAAGGGGCCGGTCGCGCCTTTTCTGGGCGCCTTGATCATTGTGTTCTATGCGGCGGCGGCGCGCGAATTTCGGGTGATTGTAAAGACTCTCTGGCTGCCCGGCATCGTGCTCTTCTGCGCCATTTCACTGCCGTGGTACGGGGCAGTGCAGATGCGCAATCCCGAATTCTTCCACGTTTTCTTTCTGCAACACAATCTGGAGCGGTTCTCCAGCAATCTTTATCATCACCGCGCGCCCCTCTGGTATTACCTGCCGGTAACATTACTGGCGCTGGCGCCGTGGACAGTCTTCGCGCTGACGGCGTTCGTGGAATCGGCGCGGCTGTGGTGGGCGGAGAGATCGTCGGTGCCCACTGGGGGCGAAGACCGCGAGCTCCAATTTCGAAAGTTCCTGTCTCTGTGGCTAGCGCTGCCGATTGTGTTCTTCTCGATTTCACAATCCAAGCTGCCGGGATACGTTCTTCCTGCGATTCCGGCGGGCGCGCTGCTGCTGGCGGATTATCTGAGGCAGCACCTGCGACAAGAGAAGGCCGAAGCGCCCCCGAAGGCGTTGGTGGTGATGCACGCGCTGCTGGCGGGCGCGTGTATCGTTCCGGCGTTGCTCGCCGGTTATCTGGCGACACAACATCATTTGCCGAGGGGGCGGGCGATGTTTGGTGCGCTTGGGTTCGGTTTGGTGCTGGCTGCGGGGGTGGCGCTCACACTCTTCAGTCGCGCCGGACTGCGCACGCTGCGTTTTGTTACTTTGATTCCGGTAGTGCTGGCAGTGGCGGCCGTTTTGAAAATCGGCTCAACGTCTCTGGACCAGAGCCTCTCCGCTCGCCCTCTCGCCCGCGAGATCGCTAGCGTGGAATCCCACTCACTGCCGCTTGCCGTCTTTGGGGTTCGCCGCGAAGTCGAATATGGCCTGGCCTTCTATCGCAACCAGGTCATTGTTCGCTACGAGAAGGGCAGCGTTCCCGCCGAGGGGCACTTGTTGGTTGCTCCCGAGAATTCACAGCTGCTAGTTTCCGGGCAACTGGCAGACCGGCGCGTGCTTTTGCTCGGTCACTTTGCCCCGCAACACGTGGATTACTATTGGATTACCGCCTCGGCCTCAAGTGCCGCGCGCTAGGAGCCGCGCCTGTTGCTGCCCGTTGTTCGGGCGGTTTGCCTCTGGTCCGCGAACGCACTACACTCAAACTTTTGCCGCGATGTTCATCGCTTCTCCTATGCGGCTGACGAAGCAGGAGCTTTTTGGAGATTCTCGACCTCAGGCATTTTTCTTCCGTGGATTTGCGTCCGCTGCTCGACGATGAGACGCAGCTTTGGGCGCACCTGCTTTCCTGGGACTACAGCGGCTCAGCGGAAATGATTCTGCGCTACGTCGACGCGAAAATTCTGCCGGGATACGCGGCGGTCGATCGCGGACGTATCTTCGGATATTCCTTTTTTGTTTACGAGGGCAGCAAGGGCGTGATCGGCGATCTCTACGTGACCAATGGCGGGCGCCAGCCCGATTCACGCCAGGTGGAGTTGCGCCTGCTCACCCACGTGATTGAAACGCTGCAGCAGTCGCCGGGAATTCACCGCGTGGAAGCGCAGTTGCTGGCGCACGAAGCCGGGGCCGTGGCGCGCCCGTTTCTGGAGCAGGGATTTCAGCGCCATCCGCGGCTTTTCATGGTGTTGCCGCTGGGAGGCAAGCTGGCCGCGCAGTCGCCTGCGCCGCATCCGGAGGTCGAAATCCGGCGCTGGATCGAAGCCGACTACCAGGCCGCCGCGGCCGTGATTACTGCGGCCTATCGTGGCCATGTCGATGCGCAAATCAATGATCAGTATCACACGTTGAGCGGATCTCTGCGATTTCTTAATAACATCGTGCGCTTTCCCGGGTGCGGCCTGTTCGACGTGGAGTCTTCGTTCGTCGCGCTGGATCGAAAGGCAAGGAATCTGATCGGGCTGATTTTGTGCTCGCGCGTGCGCAAAGACGTGGGCCACGTTACGCAGATTTGTGTTCTGCCGGAATACCGCTCCCGCGGTATCGGCGAATCTTTGCTGGCAGCCACAGTCGTAGAACTCGCGAAGCGAAAGTTTTCGTTGTTATCGCTGACCGTGACGGAGGCCAACTCGCGTGCGGTTGATCTCTACCGCCGCCTGAATTTCGATACGAAGAGAATTTTCGATGCGTTTGTGTGGGAAGGGTGAGGAAATTAGCTCTTGGTTGTTAGCTCTTGGCTTTTGTGAGCATGGCTAATCTTCTCGGATTTCTCAGGCTGTCGGTCGTTTGTAGAGAAGGGTGAGCTGAAAGCTAATGGCTAAGAGCTGCCAGCTATCTTCTCAACACCCACATGGCCCAGCCCGCCACGATTGTTCCGCCCAGGAACATGGCGAAGCAGTAAAGCCCGTAGCGAATCATGTCACGCGTAGTTTCGCGGTGTGTGATTCCGAACACGATGGACGCGAACAGGGCAAAGATCACCGCCGCGCTGAAGTGGCCGAGTTGCAGCGTCATAAATCTCCCGCGGAATGGCAGATTTTAGCTGATAGCTTATGGCTGGCTGAGAACTGCGTCATTGTTTTTTCCCGATCGCGATGTGATAGGCGTCCGCCACGCTGATGAAGTTCAGCAACCCCGCCACAATGATAAACACTTTTCCATAATCCGCGGTCGCGTGGGAGACGACAACCGTGCCCCAGTCCATCGCCAGCGCCACCAGATAGAGGCCGCCGGCGCCGACATCGCCAACGAAGCCCAGAATTTCGAGAATGTCGCCGCCGTTCGCGCGGTAGATGCGGCCCTGCATCAGCAGTCCGAGCACGAACAGAGTGACTATCGAAATCAGCAGCAGCCCGCCGCGGATCCAGCGCTTCTGGACGATGTGACCAGCGCCGGGAATCAGCCAGCCCACCGCGGGAGCCATCACCGCCATCAGGTTGGGCGCGTCGGCCTCTGCCGTTCTTACCTTTGCCGTGGAGTTTGCCATCAGATGGTCACAATCTCTTGTTGAATTTTTCCGGTCACTTCCGCCGACTTCGCCCGCACCAGCACATTCACTTCACTGCGCATGCCAAACTCCGGCAAGTAGATGCCGGGCTCGATGGAGAAACAGGAGTTCGGAAGAAGCTGCCGCTCGTCATGGATCTCGAGGTCATCCATGTTGGCGCCGTTAGCATGAACGTCGGTGCCGATCGAATGCCCCGTGCGATGAATGAAATAATTGCCATAGCCGGCTTTCTGGATGTGGCCGCGTGTGGCCCGGTCGACTTCCCAGCCGGCAATGCGGCGTCCGGCGCCGATCGCGTCGATCGCAGTCTTCACTCCGGCATCGCGCGCGTCGCGCACGATTTCGAAAACTTCGCGCATGCGTGCCGAAGGCGCGGCGCCCACGAAACACATCCATGTGATGTCATAGTAGACGGCGCCGGGAGTATTCTTTTTTCCCCACACATCGAGCAAAACCAGATCGCCATCACGAATTGCAACGGGAGGATCGGCGCGCGGCTCGTAGTGTGGGTTGCCCGCGTTGGCGTTCACAGCAACGATCGGGGGATCGTCAGTCAGCAAATTCTCCCGCTGGAATGCTTCCATGAACCACTGCTGGATTTCGTGCTCGTTGGTGCCACCATTGCGCACGCGACGGCCGATTTCCTGGAAGGCTGCCGCCACAATCGCGTCAACGCTGTCGCGCGCGGCAAAGTGGGTCTTAATCTGTTCTTCCGTCCAGGTGGCCTCGAACTGGGCGACCATGTCGGCGGAACTCACAACATTCTTTCCCAGTCCGCGGATGAGATCGACCGTTCCCGCATCGACCAGCGAAACCGTGAACACGATGTTATTGGGCGAATACTGCATGGCGATGTCGCGGTAGGAAGCCAGGATTACTTTGAGCTTGTCGAACAATTCCTGCCAGCCCGAATATTGATGCTTGTTTCCCGGCACAGTGTCGAGATGCCCCGCTTCAATCTTGTGAACCAGTTTCACTGGCTCGCCTTGCGCGGGAATCAGGTAGAACCAGCGGCGGGTGACCATCAGACCCGGCGGCAATCCGAGCACGCGATAAGCGATAGGATCGCGGTGGTGGTGATCGTAGAAAAGCCAGGCGTCGATGTTCCGTTCGCGCAGCGCAGCTTGGATGGCGGGCAGGTTCATGGGCAAACTTCTATTGTAAACAAGGCGAGCGATTTTACGCGAATTGTGCAGACCATGTATTTGCGGGATGCCGCGATGCCCCAGTCTAGGCTATTTGCTAGACTACTCTGCCTGTGGCTGCTTTAGCCGAAGTCGCTCCTGTGAAGCGGGTCCGCATCGAATCCGTCGATGTGGTGCGCGGGGTCATTATGATAACCATGGCCCTTGATCACGTGCGGGATTTCTTCGGCAATCTGGGAGTAAATCCTACCGACCCGGCCACGACGACCATTCCGCTTTTTTTCACGCGCTGGATCACGCATTTCTGTGCGCCCGTCTTTTTCCTGCTCACCGGAACCGGGGCTTATCTTTCGCTGCGGAAGAAATCCAAAGGCGAGTTGTCACGATTCCTGTTTACGCGCGGGCTCTGGCTGATTTTTCTGGAGCTAGTGGTAGTTCGCGATCTCGGCTGGCAGTTCAATTTCGATTATCGCTTAACGCTGCTCATTGTCCTGTGGGCGCTGGGTTGGTCGATGATCGTGCTGTCGGGACTGGTTTCCCTGCCAGCGTGGGCAGTAACCGCGTTTGGACTGGTGATGATCGCGACGCACAATCTGTTTGATTCCGTGGACTCTGGGAAGTGGCTTTGGTCGATCCTGCACTCCCCTAACATTCTGGTGAACAATGCGCGGCACACCGTGTTTGTGCTGTATCCGCTCATCCCCTGGATCGGAGTTACGGCGGCGGGATATGGACTCGGGCAAGTTTATAGCTGGCCCGCGGAGCGCCGCAGGAAATTTCTCTTGCCGCTGGGGATTGGATTGAGCCTTGCCTTCGTCGCGCTGCGCGCGATCAATATCTACGGTGATCCTCAGCCCTGGAGCGCACAGAGATCAGCGGTTTTCACGGTGCTCTCGTTTCTGAACACCACAAAATATCCGCCGTCGCTTCTGTTTCTTCTGATGACGCTCGGGCCAGCAACGATTTTTCTCTGGGCGGTCGATACTGGAACGCCTCGCTGGCTGCGGCCCGCGCTCATCGTCGGCAAGGTGCCAATGTTCTATTACCTGTTGCACGTGCCGCTGATCCATCTGATCGCGGTCGCGGTTTGCTACGCCCGCTACGGGCACGTGTATTGGATGTTCCAGTCGCCGAGCCTGCGAGACTTCCCCATTACTCCGCCGCCGGGGTGGGGATATTCTTTGCCGGTGGTGTATTTGGTTTGGGCGGGGGTCGTGCTTGCGCTTTATCCGTTGTGCCGCTGGTTCGCGGGAGTGAAACAGCGGCGCGGCGATGCGTGGCTTAGTTATTTCTGAGCTTCAATGCCTACGCCCGCCCGCGACCAAGACCCGTTTTCTAACTGCTGTCGGCAGAGTCTCGCAGGCTGTTCGCAGCACCAGCCGCGGAGTGCGCGTGCGAATCTTCATCAAATAAGGCACGGTGCGCTTGGCGTCGAACTTTGCGGTCTCGCGCAGCAGCCAGCCTAATCCCTTCTGCACCATGTCGTCTTCGTCGGCAAGAAGGAAATTGCTCAGCTTTGTAATTTCAGGAAAGAACATCTTCGCCCGCGCCCCGCGAATCAAGGCCACGCAGGCGGCCCGCCTCCGCCAACGATTGGACGACTTCGCCCAGCGAAAGACATTCTTGACGCGAGCAGGCTTAGCGGCGACCAGGGGCGAGATCAGATAGTGGACCAGCCCATCGTGATCGGCCCAGCTGGTGATGCGGTCCAGCCAGGACTCGAACAACTTGAACTCGTGATCACCAAACTCGGAGTCTAGGTTCTCCAGCAGGAACACCGCTGCGATTTTTTCTTCGAGCACCGTTCCGATAAAAAGTTCATTTGCAACCTTCACGAGAAAATCGAGTCCGAATTCCTTTCGAATCTGCTGCCGGAACCGTCGCGCCACCCGGCGCAGGTCAGCTGTGTACCAGCCGTGCGATTTGATTTCATCCTTGAAGAACCACTGCACTCCTGCGGCGTGCTCAGACGATCCGCCTTTTCGCAGAGCCCGTCGAATCTGCTCGGCAATCTCCGCCGGAGTAGGGTTTTGTGGAGGCATGGACTCCGCAATCCAGAATTCGTTTCATCAACAAAGGCGGCCTCAAGGGCCGCCCCGGGTGGTTCATTTCTGGCCGACATCTACGCGGCGCGCGCCGGGGTCGACGCCGGCCGGTACCCGCACTCTCCTGCTTTTTCCAGCGCCAGCAGCGCTTCTTCCGGGGAAATTAACGGCGTAGTCTGAACTGACTTGCAGGCTCCGCCCCCTGCGAACGCCATGGCGATCGCAGCGGCGCTTACGTTGTCGGGGAGTTCCGCGATTACTACGACGTCATAATCTCCGAACGAGAACCATGCAGCTTCGATCTTGCCTCCCAGTTTCTCGATTGCCGGCCGCACTGCCTCAATGCGGTTCTGCGGATGCGCCAGCAAAGCGGCCCATCCCTCGCGCGAATACGCGACCTGATGCAAGTAATGTGGCATAGTGCCTCCTTCCTGATTCGCTTGCTGGGGGCGAATGATCCCAGAGGCGTGGGTCGAAGTCAAGCGCGTGCGGGCTAACTGGTTGCGTCTCCGGCGGGAACCCGCGCGTAGCGGTCGTAAATCCATAGCAGCAGGGTTGTGGCGACGCCGACCGCAACCACCGACCACCACACCATTTCCGGCCGGTGCATTTCTTCGCCGAAATGGTGCATCAGCCAGCCGCTGAACTTGCCGGCAATAAACGATCCGATACCGAGCGGAAGAAACGCGAATCCCATGTACGTGCCCTGCTGGCCGGCGGGCGCGAGGCGCGAGATGTAGTCGTAGTAGCGTGGTTGCTGCGTGATCTCACCGATGGCAACGACAACCAGGGTGGCCACGGCCATCCAGACGGACGGATGCACGATCAGAAGAATCCAGGCGAGACTAGTGATCAGAGTGCCCAGCACGATCGCGTGAAACGCTTGCATGCGCTTGGTGAGAAAGCCAATCAGCATGGTGAAGCAGATGACCACGATCGGGTCGATAGCGAGAATGCGCGCGGTGTCGGCCTTGGGATCGATGTATGCAGAAATATAAAGCGGCAGAGCGATGAATTCCTGCCAGAAGACAATCCAGTATCCCGTGAAAATCAGCAGAAACAGCATGAACCTCGGGTTCGAGAGCACGGTTAGAAAATTTTTCCCTACCTGGCGGAGACTGGCAGTCTCGCCTTCGTCGGCGTGGCGCGGCTCCTTGAACAGAAGCAGCACGACGAAGAACATGAGGAATACGCTCAAGGCCGCGATGCGAAATACATTTTCCACGATCCCATGCTTCTGTGCCCAGGAAGCGAGCAACGGCCCCGCCGTGCTGCCCACGTTCACCAGCGTGTAGTAGATGGAGTATCCCACCGAGCGGACATTTTCTTTGGAGGCGCGCGCGGTGGTCCCGACTACGGAGGGCTTCACCAGAGCGACGCCCAGCGCCGGCAAGATGAGAATGAACGCCACCAACGCGACCAGCGGCACGCGATCGCGCAGCGGAGCCAGCCAGGCGGAGCCGATCGACCCCAGCATGAAATACGCAAAAGTTAGCAGCAGGTAGGCCAGCGAAAGTGCGCGCCGGAAGCCGAGGCGGTCTGCCAGCGCCCCGCCAATGACGGCGAGGAACCACACCCAGCCGCCAAACATCCCAGTCAGACTGCTGGCCCGCTCCACGTCAAAATGCAGGCCCTCGTGCAGGTAGCGTGCCAGTACGGCAAACACGGCGTAATAAGAGAGCCGCTCAAAAAGTTCGCTGATGTTGGCGACCCAGAAGGGACGTTCGAAGCCGGTGCGGATTTCCTCGAAGCGTTGAGAAAAAGTCAAAGTGGCTCCTGGTTGTGTGGCGCGGGCACTCTTGCCCGCGACTGCCGACGCGAATCATGCTGCCGAAAGCGCGAACCGAGGTGCCAGGTCGCAATCAGCTCAGGCGCTCCTGCACCTGCAGCGCCGTCAGCCCCGCCACGCGGATTACTTTATTCCGGCTGCTCTGGCCGGAGGCAATGGTAACGGAAGATCGCGGCACCTTCAAAAGTTTCGCGAAGAATTCGATGCAGGCCTCGTTGGCGCGGCCGTCGATCGGAGGCGCAGTCAGGGAGACTTTCAGCGCGTCGCTGAGTTCGCCGGTGATGGCATTTTTCCTGGCGCGCGGATGCAGCTTGACCGCGAAGGTTACGCCAGCGTCTGATTCATGGATGGAGATCACGCGTTCTTGCCCAGTGAGAATGCCGTCTCGATTACTAGCAGCCCCGCGACCAGCAGAAGCTGAGGGTTATGCAACGTGATCACCTGCCCGATACTTGCCATCAGCGCGGCGAAGAAGGTCAGCATGGTGACGTTCCCGGCGATGCAGAACATTTTCAGCCCCTGCACCGCGTATCCGTTGCGGATGCGCAACACATTCAACATCGCGGCGAGGAGCAGGGCCAAGTCTGTGCCTAGAATCCAGATTCTGCCCGTGTAAGCCTTGGGCACGAGCCAGCACTCGACGATCGCCAGCAGAAAAAGAGTTCCGGCGCAAAGCCGATCAAGCGAGCGCATTGCTCTCCCCTGTCTTCTCTGTGTCCCCTGTGGTTAAGGTTTCGTTCGTTCCCCAAAAATCGCCGTGCCCACGCGCACGCAAGTCGAGCCCTCTTCGACGGCCACTTCGAAATCGTGCGACATCCCCATGGAAAGAACGTTCATACCGACGGCGGGCAGCTTGCGGGCCGCGATCGCGTCGCGCAATTCGCCCAGCTTGCGAAAATAGACGCGCGAGCCTTGCGGATCGTCAAGGAACGGAGGGACGGTCATCAATCCGAGAAACGCGAGCCCTTCCAGCCGCGGCGCCGCGATCAGCAATTCTTCGAGCTCCCGCGAATCCACTGCGACGCCACTCTTGACAGATTCGCCGCCCACGTTGACTTCGATCAGCACAGGCAACCGTTTTCCTAGCGCACGCGCGGGCGCATCGAGCTTCTCGGCGAGTTTTACGGAATCGACGGAATCGACGGCGGCGAACAACTCCGCTGTCTTCGCCGCCTTGTTGCTCTGCAGGTGTCCGATCATGTGCCACTCGGGATTGGCCAAGTCGGCGAGCGCGGCCGCCTTCGCAGCAAACTCCTGCACCCGGTTCTCTCCGAACAGCCGCTGCCCTGCCGAATACGCCTCGCGAATTCGCTCCGGCGATTGCGTTTTGCTCACTGCCATCAGAGTGATGTCTTTGGGATTCCGTCCAGCGCGCCGCGCCGCCGCGGATATTCGTTCCTGGATCGATGCGATGTTTGCGGCGATGGACATGAGGAGGTATCGCAAACCAAGCCTTCGCTGCGCGAAGGTAGGGGGCAAGAGTGCCCGCGCCACACACCCCTACATCATCGCTGTGGGCGGTGCGGGTTCGTTCGGATCGCCGGCGCTGGTGAGCGGCAGCCAGATCATGAGCGCGGCCAGCAGGGCCATCACGACAATCCCCACGAGGTAGAGCGGATGATCAAAGATCTGCGCGGTTGTGACGTGGCGGGCCCAGCCTTCCACGCGTTGCAACACGCGCTGTTGCGATGTGGCGAGTCCGAGCGCGATGAACCCAGCCCACAGAAGCCCAAACACTGACTCGCCAGCGATCAACCCCGAAGCGGTCAGAACTCCGGCATTTTCTACGCGCGCCCTCTGCGCATCATTGAGTCCACGGCGCTTGGCCATCCAATCTCCCACCGCGCGGAAAACTCCGCCGATGAAAATGGCAAAGGTGGTCTCGAACGGAAGATACATTCCCACCGCTACCAGCATGGGGCTGCGCACCTGCATCATGATCAGTCCGATACCAAAAAAGATGCCGACCACTACCAGCGCCCAGGGCATGTCTCCGCCTACAATGCCGATGGCGAGCGTTGCCATCAGGCCTGCTTGCGGCGCCGAAAGCTGGCGGCTGCCGAAACCGAATGCGGTGTCCAGCAGGTAGAGCGGCCAGTACATGACCAGGCTGGCGACGACCACGGCGATTAATTCCGCGATCTGAATGCGGCGCGGCGTGCCACCAAGGATGTACCCGACCTTGAAGTCCTGCAAGAGTTCGCCGGCCACCGACGAGGAAACGCACACGACCGCAGCTACCCCTAAGACCACCGCGACACCACTCTGCCCCGAGACGCCGAGCGAGACCATCAGAAGCGCCGCGATCAACAGCGTCGAAAGCGTGAGCCCGGAAACCGGATTGTTCGAAGACCCGATAAAACCTACCAGGCTGCCGGAAACCGTAGCGAAGAAAAATCCCACCACCAGCATCACGACCGCGGCCAGCACTGCGGGCCAGATCAATCCTGATATATGGATGTAAAGGAAACACATGAGGATGAACATCAGCCCGATTAGGCCGAACACCACTCTCGAACTCATGTATTGCTCGGTGCGCGATAACTTGGCCCGCTGGTCGGCGGTTTGGCGAAGATCGCCCAGCGCTCTGCCAATGCCCGCGGTGAGGCTCCGGCCCATCTTGAATAAGGTGTAAGCCGCGCCCACCAACATTCCACCGACGGCGATGGGGCGCACGACGAATCTCCACACGGCGATGGCCATGGTCGCCCAATCGTCCGGCGTGTCCGCGGGAAGATAGTGCTTGAGTTGCGGGCCCAGAAAGAAAATCAGCATTGGCACCATTAGTCCCCAGGCCAGCACGCCGCCGGCGAATTGAATCGACGCTAATCGCAGACCAATGATGTAACCCACGCCGAGATATGCGGGACTGACGCTGGGCGCGGCGAACGTGCTGCTTCCGCCCGCGGCTACCAGATTGGCGCTGCCCGTGTTGCCCAAACGAACTTGACTGCGGCCAAGGCTGCCTACGGTAAAGTGAATGTCCTTGTCGGCGGCGAACAATCCAAAGCGGCCCAGCACGTACACCACGCCGCCTACGCCGATGTTCCAGAAAAGATATTTCGCGGCCTGGGCTCCGCGCCGCCCCGCTTTATGAATTTCCGCCGCGGCCACCGATTCCGGAAATGGCAATTCGGGGTCCTCCACCATGACGCGCCGCACCAGAGAAATGAAGAGCACGCCCAGGATGCTGCCCACCATCATCAATGCTGTCGATTTCCAGTAGGCATCCGCCGGCCGGAACGACGGCCACGCCTTGGCGATGACGAATGCGGGAATCGTAAAGATGGCTCCCGCGGCCAGGCCCTCGCCGATAGTGCCCGCCGTACGAGCAATATTCTCTTCCAGCAGCGTGCCTTTCCAGGCCCGCAGCACCGCCATGGCAATCACGGCGGCAGGATACGTAGCCGCGATCGTGATCCCTGCGCGCAAGCCCAGATAGGCGTTGGCTGCGCCCAGAACTACCGTCAGCACCAGCCCGAGCAGCACGGCCCGGAGCGTGAACTCCTTCATCTCCATGTTTTCGGGAACGAAGGGCTCGTGTTTTTTCTGGACGCTTCGCGCGATGGGGATGGGATCGCTCATCGTTCAATCCTCTTTGCCGCGTGGGATGGAAAGCAAACTTGCTGCGAGAATTCACTCTAACGCATTCCAATCACTGGAACGGCGCACCTTAGCACGCGGGGCGTTGCTTTACAAGTCCGGCGCGGGGCATTGTCGGTAGCACATGATATGTTCGGTTGAGATAGCAAGTGAAATGTCCGCTTTTCGGGCGGCGAGGGTAGGAGACCATGCGAAGCATGGCATCTTACCCGAGGGCCGCAGTGGAGCGGGCGATGAAAGTACAGGACGTGATGTTGCAGGCTATGGCGAAGAAGATTACGTGGTGGCAGGCGGCGGAGATTTTAGGGGTTAGCGACCGGCACATGCGGCGTGGGTGAAACAGGCGCTGCAGGGAGCGGGGTTGGTGGCGCGGGGGCGCAAGCGCGGAGGGCACCGCAAGCGGCGCGAGCGGCGGCCTTTGCCGGGGATGTTGTTGCACATCGACGGCAGCCGTCACCAGTGGTTCCAGGACGAGCGCTGGTACGACCTGATCGTGATACTGGACGACGCCAGCAGCGAGATTTATTACGCGCAACTGGTGGAAGAGGAATCGACGGTGACGGTGATGGCGGGACTGAAAGAAGTGATCGAGCGCAAGGGTGTGTTCTGCGCGCTGTACAGCGATCGGGGAAGCCATTTCTGGCTGACGCCGAAAGTTGGCGGCAAGGTGGACTACCAGCGTCGAACCCAGGTGGGACGGGCGTTGCACGAGTTGGGAGTGCAGATGATCCCGGCCTATTCGCCGCAGGCGAGGGGACGCAGCGAGCGCAGTTTCGGCACTTGGCAAGGACGGCTGCCGCAGGAGTTGCGGCTGGCCGGATGTGGAACCCTGAAGCAGGCGAATCAGTTTTTGCGCGAGCGCTACGTAGCCGAGTTCAACCGTCGTTTTCAGGTAGCGGCGGCGCAGCGCGGAAACGCTTTTGTGCCCTGCCGGAGCCGCGATCTGAGTCTGGTGTTCTCGGTGCAGTCGAAGCGCGCGGTGAATCGCGACAACACGGTGAGCCTTCAGAATCATGCGCTGCAACTGGAACGGGTGGGCTGGAGAGCCACGCCGGCGGGCTGCCAGGTGACGGTGCATCAGCATTTGGATGGAACCCTGAGCCTCACCCACGGGCCGCATGTGCTGGGACGTTTCAACGCGCAGGGCCAGGCTCTGGCGCAGAAAATCACGCTGGCGCGAAGGGCTGTGGAAAAGACGCGGGGTGGAAAAGTCAGAAAGACGACTTTCCCACCCCGCTTGGAAATCCCGCAAAGTGCGCGGGATTCCCACTTTCCCACAGCCCCGGCGACGTCTGGTTAATTTGTTAAACCGGACATATCACGTGCTACAAAAACCGGACCTTTTAACTTGCTACGAACAGTCCGGCGCGGGTCGCGGGGTGCAAAACGAAAGAAACTGCACGGCCTCACTCGTTCCCACCACAGACGTTGGCTAGTTTCCGAAACTCGGCGTAGAATACTGTTATTGGTCTGGTCTGCCCCTTCGTTGTTCAAATTCCCCCGAGGTGCAGCATGTCAGGTGTGGTAGATCGTTCTCCCTTGTTCCCGGCGTTTCATTGCAGTGATTGCGGCAGCGACGTAGGGTTCCGTTCGCGCCGCCGGACTCTTGTCGAGCGCTTTATTCTGCCAATGTTTTTGCTGAAACCGGTGCGCTGCGGAGAATGCTTCCGCCGCGATTATCGGTTAGTGTTTACTCCGGTCAAGAACCGGTTGTCGGAGGCCAGTGGCCTGCAGCAGATGGCCAGGCCGTCCGCACCGCGCGACCGTAACGTTGCCTAGCGGCGGGCGCGGCCTTATACTGCTGATGTAGCGGTTCCCAGGGAAGCAAGGTCTTAGGAAAGGGACTGCCCGGGCTTGGTTTGCCCGGCGTGGTGCGCAAGGAGGCCGTCTTCAGCAGTAGTGAGGACCGAATCCGGGCTAGCCAGGCCAGTGTTATGGTCGCAGGGCTCTCTATTGTGCCGCGCAGGACTCCGGCCTGGGCCCGCCGCGCTGCGGAAAGCCTTTTCGCGGTTCTGTTTCCTGCCGACTGCCAAATCTGCGGCGCTCCACTCGTGAGGATTTCGCGGCTTCCGGTTTGCGCCGATTGCCTGGACCAAATCCTGCCGGTGCGCGGCCGGTTGTGTTCCGTCTGCGGTGAACGCCTGCTTTCACCCCATTTCAACTCAGATTCTGCCGGCCAGTCGCTGTGCCCGGTTTGCAGCCGCATCGAACAAAATTTCGCGAAAGCCGTGGCTTACGGCAGTTATGAAAGTGGCCTGCGGGAATTGATCCATCTGCTGAAATACGGCGGTGTGCGGCCGGCGTCTGGGGTCTTAGGGCGGATGCTCGCCGGCGCGATTTCCGATCTTCATCCCAGCTTCGGGGCGACCCCGGTGATGGTTGTCGCAGTGCCTTTGCATCGCTCGAAGCAGCGGCAGCGCGGATTTAACCACGCGGAACTGATCGCACGTGCCGCGCTTAAATTGGTAACAGAAGGCGGAGCGGTTCGGAATCAAATGATTCTTTGCGATGATGTGCTGGTGCGGCGCCGCGAAACTCAATCCCAGACCGGGCTGACCAGCCATCAGCGCCGGGCAAACATGCGCGGAGCGTTTGCCGTCAAGCGTGCCCAGGAAGTTAATGGCCGCGAAGTGCTTCTGGTCGATGATGTCTATACCACGGGGGCCACGGTTTCCGAATGTGCCCGGGTGCTGCGCCGCGCCGGGGCGAGCAAGGTGTGGGTTGCCACGGTAGCGCGCACGCTGAAAATGGCATCTCAATATGGAGAGCGGAAGCCGGCCATGGGCGTTTCGTCCGCTGACATGGCCGCCACGCCGCTGGCAAAAGCCGCTAGCTAGGAAGATTTACCGTCGGTGGTGCGTGGTGAAGGTTTGGATTGTGAGGCGCAGGGAACCAGCGAGAGAGTTACATGTCACCTAGGATCGAACACGAATCTGGACCACCGGGCCGTTACGCCGCCGGCCTGTTCCCGCCGGCGGCCACTCACCGGCCGGGTGACGGTCACGCCTTGCTCGCTCCCGTCCTGGTGCTGAATGCGTCCTATGAGCCCATCAACGTCTGCGCCGCGCGTCGCGCCCTCGTGCTGGTGCTGAAGGGCGTGGCCATGACCGAAGAAGAAAACGGACACTTCCTGCACGCCGCCCGCCTGGCCATGCGAGTGCCCTCAGTGATCCGCCTGCTCGAGTACCGCCGTATTCCGCATCAGAGCCGCGCTTTGTCGCGCAAGAATATTTTGTTGCGCGACCGCAACACCTGCCAGTATTGCGGGGAAGTTCTGCCGTCGGGAGAACTCACGCTTGACCATGTGATCCCGCGTTCGCGCGGAGGCTCGTCTACCTGGGAAAATCTGGTGGCCTGCTGCCATCCCTGCAACCGCCGCAAGGGCAACCAGTTCGCCACCGAAGCCGGCATGAAGCTGATGCGCGAACCCCGCGCCTTCAACCTCCACACCAGCCGCCACATCATGCGCTTGATGGGCCGGTCGGATGATAAGTGGAGGAAGTATCTGTTTTATTAGAGCCGTCAGCTCTCAGCTGTCAGCTATCGGCTAAACCTCGCGTGCCCCAAGAACTGCAGTCGCCCCGCTGTTGGTAGGCGGGGCGGAGGGGCTTGGTTTAGCTGATGGCTGACAGCTGAAACTATTTCTGCGGCGAATTCGTGTCCTTCGTGCCCGGTTTCTTCTGATCCGAAGGCAGTTCCTTGCCTTCGTAGAGAATCTTCACGTTCGATCCGAACCGCTTGTAGTCCTGGTACTTCACGATTTCCTTGATGTGCACGTCTTGCATCGCGAAGTGCAATTCGTCGTCCGCTTTGGTGTACACCGGAAACCAGTATTTGCCGTCGATCTGCTGCCGCCAGGTGGTGAACTTGGGAAACAGGTTCTCTTCGTTCTTTTTCTTGCGGATGTCGGGAACCGTTTTGCCGTAGGTCTTCACGATCTGAAAGTCTTTGTCATCGACCCACGCGCGTCCCTGGAAATAGCGCTTCTTGCCTTCAATCTGCTTAGGCGCAATGTCGAAGACGTAGCAGTGCAGGTCATCTTCCTGCTGCTGGCCGACGTAGAGAACGTTGTATTCAGGCAGTTCTGCCGCGGTGAGCACAAAGGGTAGCCGGTGGCGGATGTCCTCCATGTCCTCCTGCGTCATGGCAATCTTGGTAAGGCTCGATTGCGGAGCAAACACCACGTTTTCCGTGCGCTTGCCTTTGGTGTCGAAGATCACGTCAAACACTTCGCGATACTCTCCATCGGGAGTGTCGCCGTCGAGCGTCTGAACTTTTACGTCCTGGCGGTAAGTGTATTGTTCGCGGGCTTTCGCGAATTCGGTTTCGTTGGCCGCGAAGCGCTTGATGATATCTTCCGGCGTGACGTCCTTGGGAGGCGCGGTGTCGAGCGCGCCTTCCTGGGCAGCGGCGGGCAAGGCTGTCAGCCCGCAGGCCAGAAGCGTGAGACAAAACAGCAAATTCCGAATCGCGGATTTCATGAACTCTAGTTTATCGCTTTGCCGCCAGAATGGCAGCCAGGCATTGCCGGGAACGCATTTTACCGGGGGAAACAGCCCGGGAGCCGCAAGCTCTATCGCTCAAACGGCCGCGGCAACCCTGCCTCCGACCCCTTTCCGCTCACCAAGGCCGGAGGCCAGGGATGCCGCAACTCTGCCATTTAGTTGGATGCTTCCCTGCCAAAAGGGGGTTGCCGGGTATTGGTTTTTCGCCGTAGCGCCGGCGTCCCCGCCGGCGCTACCAAACCCTGCTACACTTTTTGGTTTGCCGTAGAGACGTTGCTGGCAACGTCTTGCTCGCTGTGCCGCTGCTGCTGGCAGGAGACGTAGCGAGCTACGTCTACGGATTGATTTCCAAGGAGCGCCCCAATGCGCCGTTTCTCCCTGGCTTTTTTCCTCCTCTTTACTCTCACATTTCCCGCCGTCGCCCAGGCCAAGCATCCTTTCACATTCGAAGACATGATGAAGCTGAAGCGCGTGGGCGAGCCGGAGGTTTCGCCCGACGGCAAGTGGGTGATTTTCAGCGTGGTCGATGTCGATCTCGAAGCCAACACCAAGACGCCACACATCTGGATCGTGCCGCTGATCGAGGAAACACAAGGTCCCTCCACTCCGCAGAATGCTTCGCCTTCAGCGAACCATCCTGCTCCGGTCGGGATGACAGGGGAAAAAAGTGGGGTGCCCCACGTCTCGCCGAATTTGCGAGACGTGGGAACCGGAGGCGTGGGAAGCATGGAACGCGAACTCATCACCGATCAGGACGGAGACCGTCCGCGCTGGGCGCCGGATGGGAAGCGGTTTGCGTTCCTGTCAACGAAGAAAAATGGATCGCAGGTATGGATCGCGGATTTCGATAGCGCGGCGGGAACTGTTAAGGGCGTGACCAAGTTGACCTCGATGCCGACTGAGGCTGGCGGAGAACTCTGGTCTCCCGATGGCAAGAACATTCTCTTCACATCGGATGTTTATCCCGAATGCAATCTACACGATGAAGGGGAGACGGCTTGCAACAACGCGAAGCTGGCCGAAGCAAGTAAGTCCAAGGTAAAGGCGCTCATTTTCGATCATCTGCTTTATCGCCACTGGAATGCTTATAAAGAGGGCAAGAGAAGCCACATTTTCGGGGTGGAAGTTCCCAGGGGCGACGCAAACGTAACCATAGTCACCCACATTCTCGGAAATCCTCGTGATCTCACGCCGGGCGATTACGATGCTCCCGTGTTCTCCCTCGGCGGGCAGGATGATTATGCTTTCTCGCCCGACGGGCAGGAGATTTGCTACACCTCGAATCACGACAAGAACCCGGCGGCTTCCACGAACAACGATCTGTGGATCGTCCCGGTCAGCGGCGGACTGGCGAAGAACATTACTGCCGACAATCCTGCCAGCGACTCGACGCCGCTCTATTCGCCTGATGGAAAGTACATCGCGTACCGGGCGCAGCAGCGTCCGGGATACGAGAGCGACCGCTTTCGGCTCATGCTCTACGACCGCAAGACAGGAGAGAAGAAGAATCTGACGGAGAATTTTGATCGCTGGGTGGGATCGTTCGTCTGGGCACCTGATTCGTTGGCAATTTACTTCAGCGCACAGGAGAGGGAAATCGCTCCGATCTATCGGATAAATATCAACAGCCAGAAAATAGAAACGCTCACCGAGGGCTACGAGGATGACCTCGCAATTACCAATGATGGTGGATTCCTGTTATTTACTCGAATCGCGATTTCTTCCCCGACTCGAATTTATAAGCTCGACTTGGAAGCTGGGGACAAGGGCACCCGACTAGTGGATCTCAATTCCGCTTTTCTCTCCGAAATATCCATGTCCCCACTCGAATCTTTCTGGTTCACCGGCGCTCACGATGACAAGGTCGAAGGCTTTCTGGTCAAGCCGCCGAACTTTGATGCCTCGAAAAAATATCCAGTGAAGTTCCTCATTCACGGCGGGCCGCAGGGAGCCTGGGGAGACGACTGGAGCTATCGCTGGAATGCCGAACTGTTCGCGGCTCCAACTTCTGGGAACCAGGGATACGTCGTCATCATGATCAACTTCCATGGCTCGACTGGATATGGGCAGAAGTTTATTGATGCCATCAACGGTGACTGGGGCGGGGCTCCGTTTGAAGACTTGATGAAGGGGCTCGACTACGCGGAGAAGACTTATCCGTTCATTGACAAGAACCGGGAGTGCGCGCTGGGCGCCAGCTACGGCGGATACATGGCCAACTGGATTCTCGGCCACACCGACCGCTTCAAGTGCATCGTGTCGCACGACGGCATGTTCAATGCGGAGTCGGCGTGGGGAACGACTGAGGAACTCTGGTTCAACAACTGGGAGTTCAAAGGCACTCCTTACGACAACCGCGCCAGCTACGAGAAGTGGTCTCCGCATCAGTATGCCAAGAATTTCAAGACGCCGACGCTGGTCGTCCACGGCCAGCGTGACTACCGGCTCGACGTGAGCGAAGGCTTGCAGCTTTTCACCACGCTGCAGATGGAAGGCGTGCCGTCGAAGATGCTGTATTTCCCCGACGAAGGCCACTGGGTGCTGAAGCCGCAGAATAGTAAGCTGTGGTATGAAACTGTGAATGCCTGGGTGGATCGTTGGACAAAAGATCAGTAGACGAAGTGAGGCGGGCTTCGGGCTTCGGCTTTCGGGCTTCGACAAAGCCTGCGTAGGGACAGCCGCCTCGGCTGTCCACCCGAGCGCAGCGAGGGGCTCGTGTGGAGCGCGCACTCTTGCCGGCCACTGCCGGTAGCGGATCAGCGACCCAGCATCCCGTACGGACGTCCGATAACAGCCCCGGCGTTTTAACGCCGGGTAGCTGAGCCGCCCAGGAAGCTCGTCCCGTTAGGGACGTTTGAGATAGTTGCAGGCTGTTCAGGGCAGGTTCAGCCGTGCCTCCGGCACTTGCCCCGGATTCGCTGGCTGATCCCGCCAGTAAACTGGCGGGCTATTTTCGATGGTCCCTCCGGGACCTGCAACCGCAGGAGCAAACCCATGCGCACATCGAAACCGTCCACAGGAAAAGCGCCGAACTCCCCTGCTCACTCGCAGGCTGACGCCGAACGCCAACTCGAGGCCTTCCTCGCGAAATATGACCCTGAGGTCGCGGCTTTCGCCCGGCGCGCGCTGGCGAAGATGCGCAAGCTCGTCCCCGGCGCCATCGAAATGGTCTATGACAACTACAACTGGCTGGTCATCGGCTTCAGCCCGACGGAGCGCCCCTCGGAGGCGATCTTCTCCCTGGTGCTGCCGCCGGGCCGCGTGACGTTGTGTTTCCTGCAGGGAGCCGGACTGCCCGACCCAGATAAACGGCTTCAGGGGACGGGGAATGTGGTGCGCAATATCCGGTTGTACGAAGCCGGCCAGCCGGATGCCAAGGTGCTCGGCGATCCGGAAGTGCTTAGCCTGGTGAACGTGGCCTTGAATCGCGCCAAGGTCCCCATGCCAACTGCAGCGCGCCGCAAACTTATCATCAAGTCGATTTCCGCGCGGCAGCGGCCGCGCCGTCCGGCAGCTGGAAAAAAGTGACGGGCGAGTCTCGATTGACGCGAATCACGCAATGCCGGAAGCGAGCCCGGAGGGGCCGGGACCGCTTCCGCTTGTTCGCAGGCATAGAGCAACCGAAGGCAGCCTAACATCAATTCCGGGCCGAAGAGACAGCAAGAACGCCAGGCTCCAAGTGGCATTCCCGAATCGGGAGTTTGTCCCTGCTCGGGAAAAAAGTGATCTAGGCTCTCACTCCCAACTGCCCTACCGCTCAAGACGCTCTGTTCCATTCACAGCGGCGGAAACGCCTGCAAAACATACTGCAGCGCCGCGTCGGTTCCATCCGTCGCCGAGACCTGAATTTCCAGCGGTCCGGAGAATCCTCCCGTGGATGGCGTCACGCTGGCTAGTCCGTTTATATCGCTCTGCGCGCTGGTTTGACTTACGCTAAGGATGACAGGCAAGGCCGGATTGCCGGCGTTGTCCCCGCCGGAACCGCCTGCCGGAGCGCTTCCCGCCGGGCGCATCACCGTAGTCTGAAAAGAGACCGTGGCAGCAAGCACTGGATCGGGTGGCGAGGCAGAATCCGTGACTAGCACAATGACGGGCTGGAACGCTTGGCCGAGCGTGATCGCCTGGCCCGATCCCGCAACCGGCTGCAGTTTCAATAGTGTAGCGGCCACCGGCGTCACAAAAAACGACTGGCAAGGACTGTTTGACGGGGCCACACAAGCCGTCACCTGTACCTGGGTGGCAAAGTTCGTGAGAGTAAGGGTGACGCTGGCATAGCCATTGCCGTTCGAGACAGCGCTGGGTGCGCTGAGCGTACCTGAGCCTTGGGCCACACCGAAGTTTACGGTTGTGCCGCTCAGAGGGGAAGCGTTGTCCATCAACCGCGCGGTTAGGGGAAGGCTGACCGTGGCGCCCGCGACTGCCCACGAAAAAGGCTGCGTGAGCCCGATCGCAAGCGATGCCGAAGTTCCGAACACCGTTGTCGAAACCGACTTCGGGAAGCTGTAGGAGGCGGGTGCCAGCGTCGCAGTGAGGGTCGAGCTGCCGGTCGTTGCGGGGGCAATGCGGGTGGAGGCATTGCCGGCCTCATCCGATGCGGAAGAGCACGTGGACGCTCCGCTGCAGGCCGAAAGCGCGGCGCCGTTGGCGGCGCTCCACACGATGGTCGCGCCGGCCACAGGTGTGACGCCATCGGCGGCAACCGCTCGCACGCTGACGGGAGTGTTGGCTTGCGTGCCGATCGGTGTCGGCGGGTTAGAGCCTCTTATCAGCACGAGGTTGTCGCTGGCTGCAGCACCGAAATTGACGACACCGGTCATAGTGGAAAAAGCTCCGCTGACCGGGTCGGTGATGGTAAGCGTCTGCAGGCCATCGGGTTGCGGCGGCAGAGCCACCATCATTTCGCCCGCTCCCACCGCCAGGGGAGTCGCGCCGGCGTTGCCCACGCCGGCCGTGAGCCCTGGAGCGAAACCCGTTCCGGTCACGGCGACCGCGCCACCGTTCACGCTGACACGCGCGGGAGTGACCGCGTCGGCATAGAGCACGTGGGCGTGGTAGTGGTAGTCAGGACGCCCATCCCCGCGCCAATCGGAGATGCCAATCAGGAATCCGCCGGAAAGCAGAAACTGTGCGTCGAGGCGCGTGAGCCCCCAGATTCCGGTGTTGAATGACGACGGAGTAAACGCGCCCGGGGGCGCGCCTTGCGGACCGGTCGCCAGCCAAATGCCCATCACTGGCTGGAACTTGGCTTCGCTGGGATTGCCGCCTTCATCCAATGACGTGATGGCGACTGACATCGTGCGGTTTGCCTTTGCTGGAATGGAGAACCATGGGATGCCGCCATACTCGCTGACCGAGCCCAGCCAGTCCCCACCCGTAGGGATAGCGGCAGGATTGGCCCAGGTTTCCGACGCCGCCCACTGGGGCACTGGCTGCGCGCTGCCCGACATGAGGATGTCCTGCTGGATATCAGTTCCAGGGATGACCGTTACGAGAATCGGCTGTGCACTACCCGAAGGAGCAACCTGCAGCGGCGCGTAGGGGCCGACCCCGATCGACCAGGTCGTATCCAGGCCTTCCACGGTCAGCTGATATTGTGCGCTGCTTACGCCGCCGGGAAACGGCAGGCCCCCGAGATCGAAGAAGCCTTGCACGCCTGGGTTCGCGTAGCAGAATTCGCTGTAAGCCACGCCTAAAGGATCATTAAGCCCGGTCACAGCGTTGCCGGCATTGCCGCAGAAAAGAAATCCGGAGACGGAAGATACCGCGAACTGTCCGGAGGGTTGTCCGGTCGAGGGATCGATCCAGCGCGCGACCACATTGGCGCCTTCCATCCCCTGGGTCGCGGCGCCTGCAGGGTCGACGAAGTAGACTGAACCGTAGATTCTCGCCGTGGTCGCCGCGAAAACTTGCGATCCCGGAAAGCTGGACTGGTTGGCCACCGTCACCGGGTAGAGACGGGAAATGGCAGCCTGATCGTCGCTGGCCAGCTCATTCGGGCTGGGATAGCAAAACGTGATCGGCACGCAGTTCAGCGGATCGACATCGTGCATCAAGGGAAAGCCGGTGTAATCGTCGGGCGTGGCAGGCGGGTTGCCGGTGATCACATTCAGGTTCAGCTGGGACCATCCGAGCCCCAGCACGCCGCCCAGCGCGCGCGATAGTCGATAGGCCACGTCGGGAAGCTGCGACGATTGCTGGGCGCACTGGCCATTAATCACAACCAGGGCATGCAGGAGGTTGCCATCGGTGCCGAAATTGTCGACTCCACCGTATGCAGCGTGGTAGAAGCACTGGCTGGGATCGCCGGCGCCGCTTCCGAGAAGGGCGTTGGTGACCGAGCCGTCATAGTCGTAGACAATGCCCACGGGTTTGGTGGTAGCGCTGGGCTGGATGTCAGCTGGTTCCGACAACGTTCCATTGGAGTTGCGAATCACGTTGCTGCCGTTCACGTCTTCGGCGAGCTGTCCCCCGGCTACGACCGCCAGAGCTGCAGTGGGGACCGCAGTCCACAGGCTGAATGCGTTCGCCACGAACGTGTTGGCCGCCGAGTTGGGCAAAACCGGGCTGAGGTCGCCTTGATCCGTGTAGTAGGTGACCTGACCCTCCGCCCAGATCAACGGCTGGCCGGTGACCGTGGATGCGAAGTAGCTGGTTCCGGCGACGTACTGCGGTCCTCCGGCGCGCGACAACAGCACGAAGCAAAGCGTGATCAATAAAGCCAGCGCCAGCCTGGAAAGTATCGAACGGACGGCGTGCCGGGCGGCGGAATGGCTGTTCATTGCGTCACCCCCGGCCAAGTAGCTTGTCGCAGCGCGCGCGCGAAGTCGTTGAAGCCGATGCTTCGTTGGTCTCCCGGGGAAAGCTCGGCCAGAAAGCGATCACTCCGGAAAACGGCGAATTGCAGTTCGGAAAGCAGGATTCGCCCTGCAAGGTCGACTTTGAACCGTCCCATAGGACCGGCGACCGAACTGGTAAGGCCAAGCCTGCTCGGCGGATAGAGGAAGAGCAGTACATGTTCGCCAACCGTGTAACGCTGGCCGCCTGTCCACAGGCCAAGCCACTGCTGAATGGTCAGGCTCTCTCCCGAAATGGCTCCGCGGAGCGGACGCTCCACGCGAAACGTGACGGCCACAGTTGCGATAGCAGTCCCATCCCGTTCTGGGCCACGTTCGACCTTGGTGACGGTGCCCACGAAGATCATGCCGGAGGCTCGTGCGATCTGAGAGAACGTGATTGGGCCCGGCGGACCGTAACCGGGAAAATGTGCTGGCGGTGGGAAAAACGGCCCCGCGATCGGCCCTGTCGGGGCTTGCCGCCCCCGGCCCCCGGTCACAGGATCGATGGATACTTGAGCGCGCAGCACGAGCGGCGAGCCCGAAACAAGTAATGCAACGACGAGCAGAGCGCTGCAACTTCTCCCATGCATGGAGAGGCACCTGACCAGGAATGTCTGCTCGGAAGGAACCGGGAAACTGAGGCTGATGCTAGCTGGAGTGGCTTAGCAAAAGCTGTGACGGATGTCACAGAAAGGCTGTGGATTTCCGGACCGAAATGAGAATGAGATGGCTAGGGACCGTTCCGTCAGTGTTCAAGCTTCTTGTCCCACGTTTTCTGCCGCGCTTTTCCAGCGCCACGCCATTTTATTCTCGACGACTTGCAGGTGTCGCAGTACAGTCCTTTTCAAGGCCGCCATTTTCGCCTGGCACTCGCAATTGTGCGAGCTTTCTTGGGAACGGTCAAGCGCGCGCAAACCTCAAAGTGAGTGACCCACTGCACTAAGCCATCTCGCTCGGGGCGGCTGTCGCGATCTCGAAAGCTTGTTTGGGTCCCGCGCGGGTCATTGATTACGCCAGGAGGTGTCCTCCGTGAAACCACCTTACCGTACCCCTACCTCCCTCGTTTTGTTGGTGTGTCTCGCTGCGGCCGGCTTTTTGCTTGCTGCCGATCCGCACAGCCAGCCATCGCTAATGATTCATCGTCTAGAAGTTGATCGTACGGCTGACGGGCCCATCATCCGTGGGATGTTTGATTCGGAGGCGATGCTGGGAAACTTCGCTATTCCATTGAGCGTGCCGCCCCCCACTTGTGTCGTGTGCCACTGCTATGCTGGTTCTGGGAACCCAGGTTTCTGTCAAGAGTTTTGGGGGCAAAACAGATACAACTGCTCCCATTGCGCTGGCGCCAGCGGCTGCATACCTAATACGGGATCCTGTTGCTGCAGCTGTTATCAGAAATCATCCGGGTGCACTGCATGCACAGCTAATGGCTACTGTCGCGGGAGTTGACCCGTACCCCCTTCCCTGCGCTCGAGGAGGAAAAACGATATGACCTCTTTTAGATCTGGGCTGCTGTTGCTCTCCTTGACCGCGTGCCTTGCAAATGCTCAGTACATCGGCACTCTTGACCGCCCGATTGGAAGCAACTCAAAGTTCGAGAACGGTTTGTTCCTCTCGTGGGTCATGAAGTCAGATGACCCGAGCATGAAGCAAGTTGAAATATTTGATATGACTGGACGTTCCCTCGCGGATTTGGAAGTACTCCGTCCAGTTCCGGATGCAAGGCTCGTGGGCATATATGATGTCTCGGCTCGGCCGGGAGGGGTGATTGCGGTTGCTGCCGTCTACGCCAGTAAACAACAAGTGCCTCCCACAGCCGCCCTGCTGTTGTTTGATTTCGGCGGCAGGCTCTTGTCAGTTTTTGCATTGGCATCCTCGCGACAAATATGCCGCGTCGAAGTAGACAGCCAGTCCCATATCTGGACGATCACCGATCATGCCGATAGGGGCGAGGACCCCTCCACGGTGCCGGTGGTGGTCGAATACAGTGCAGCAGGAGAAGAGGAAAAGCGAGTGCTCACCAGGAATATGTTTCCGATTGAGGCGAGGCGGTTTGAGCAAAGCTCTTTCATCGGATCACCGTCAATCGGCCTCGATTCTGGCATTTTGTGGTTCTGGCTCCCGAGATCGACGAACCTGGTCACAATTTCAACCGGTGACGGCAAGTACGTAACGGTAAAGACCGGCTTACCCCCGACTGAGACGGAAATCACTCCCGATGATGTTTTCCGGTTGGATTCTGGGGATTTGGTGGGGCAGTTTATCGAGAGAGGCAAGGACGGAACCTTGAGATCGGTCTATTACAAATGGTCTCTCTCAACCGGTTGGTGGTCGAAGTTTAAACCCTCGGCCTGCGACGGCGATCGGTTGACGGGCGTGAACGGTAAAAAACAAGTCTATACTCACTATCGCGCCGAATCGCGTGCAGCCGACATTTGTACCTACCAGCTACGGTGAACCGGTTGGCATGGCTTCTGATGGGCGGCGGACTGGTCCCTACCGTGTCGGACGCCGTACCAAACTGAGGCTGCCCCGGTCTTCGCGGTTTTCCGAAGGCAGGGGATCGCCACTTGGTCACCCCCACCTAATCCCAGGCCTCGAAACTGCCGATGGGCAACGTAGGGACGGTGCCCAAAGGTGAAAATTCTCTTAGTGGAAGACAGCAAGGCCATCCGCAGGGAAAACGAGTCGGCGCTCCGCAAGGCCGGCTATGACGTGATCTACGCCGAGGATGGGGAAACAGGGCTCACACTGGCTCGCGAACAAAAGCCCGATCTGATTCTCCTGGATTTGATCTTGCCCAAGATGAGCGGCCAGGAGTTGCTGCACCTCTTAAAACAAGGCGCTGAAACCGCCGATATTCCGGTCGTGATTTTGAGCAGCCTCACCGAGAAAAACCGTCAGAAGTTGATGGAGGAAGGCGCCGAGGACTACCTGGAAAAGAACTCATTGATGCCCATGCGGGGAATCAACCTGCTGCCGAATAAACTGGAAAGCGTGATTTGCCGCGTCCAGCGCAGGCGTGGAATCCGGCTTTCGGATAGTTTATCGACGAAGAAGCCATAACTTGAGGTGACGCAAGCAGCCTACGGCCCACTCACAGTGCCCGGCCAAGATGTTCTTCGGCCGAAAGATTCGCTCCCGCCAGCATCAGCAACCCTGACAAGAACGCCCAGAACATCATGCTCACCGAGAGCGCAAAAGGGCCGTAGACTTCCTGGAAATTCAGCCAGGGCAGCGCCAGGATATAGGCATACTTCAGCGCTTCGGAGAGCAGTCCCATGATGATGGCTATGGGTAGAACCGCGCGCGCCGGGACTTTCCCGTTGGGCAGGAGCCAGTAAATGAGGAAAAAGATAGTGATGCTGGCCGCGACGGCGAACACCTTCATCACCAAAAAGCCCGCCAGTCGTACCAGGCCGGAGGCGTGGTCGTGCAACAGGAACTCGAACAGCGCCAGGTTACCTGCGGTCATGGCGATCGAAATCAGCGCCAGCACGCCGCACCCAAAGGCCAGCGCCAGCGAGATCACCTGGTTCCCCAGATAAGATCGGTTGTTGGGAAAGCGCCAGATTCGATTCAGCGCCACTTCCAGCGGCAGAAACACGCCCGAAGAAGTGACCAGCAGAATGATGAGCGAAACAATTTCTACCTGGTGACGTGTGTTCACCATGGCGTTGAGATTGCGAATCACGAAATCCTGACCGGCGGGAAGATAATCCCGCAACAGCTCCAGCACCACGTCGTACATGACCCGCGAATGGAAGACGCGGCGGATCAGCGTCATCAGCAGAACCACAAACGGGAAGAAGGAAAGAATGGCGTTAGCCGCCACCGAAAAGGCGAAGGTGTGGACCTCAGTCCGCAGCAGGTACTTGGTGGTAGAGACCACTAGGCCCGAGCGGCGGCGCAGGGCTCGATCGGGACCGTTCCCCGAGCCTGGGGCGGGCTTTGCGTTGGGAGCCCTGGCAGGGGTAACCACGCCTGGCGTATCAATAGGAGGAGTGGACACGAGCTTCTCCTAAAATCCTACCAGAGCGCCGGTCCTCGGCGTGGCCACTCCGAGACCTAAGTTTCGCGGGCGGTTACCGGCTATTTCTTTATCCGCGTTAAAGTTATCAAGAATGACCAGAGGTCATGTTTCGAATTCCTTCTAATTCTTCTTGCGAATCGTTTTAATACTGCTTATTATCTTGTGCTCATAACCGGACCGACCGTCCGGTGGTGAGACCAGTAGGGCAGGTTGACGTTGAGTTGAGTGGCAGAAAGCACCAATTGTCGGGCTCCGCAAGTTCCCGCCGCGAACGCAAGCCGTGGCAGCGAACTGAGGAGTCTTTTGTTTTTGGCGCCCCTTCTTCCGCACAAATAAGACGCAGCCAGGTTCGCCGGAACCCGAAGCAGGCGCCTTGATCGTTCAAGGCTTTTCCGTCAGGACTCCGGAGAACAAATTAATAGCGACAGGGGGAAAGGAGTTTTTCCGTGAGAGAGAAAGGAACGGTCAAGTGGTTCAACGGGGCGAAAGGATATGGGTTCATCCAGCGCTCCACGGGAGAGGATGTCTTCGTGCATTTCTCCGCCATTCAGGAGAACGGCTACCGCACGCTCAACGAGGGAGAGACCGTGGAGTTTGATCTGCTCAAAGGCCCCAAAGGCTTCCAAGCGGCAAACGTCATGCGCGCTTAACCTGAAAGCCATCTGAGAACCCTCCCGTCCCAGCGGGAGGGTTTTTTGATTCGTGTCCACCACGATGGGTCCGCAGTTTCTGCGTATCGCGGCGGCGGTTTCAAAAATCCTGAGCCTGATAGTTCGAAAAGTCCGCCGGCGGCGCCACATTCACGTCAGGGCTGCAGCTTCTGTCGGAGGTTACAGGCCACTGCGTCAGATAAAGCACTTTCTGCCCTGTGCTGTTCACTGCCTGCCGCTGCGCGGCGGCCTCGGCCGCGTCGTTGTAAAAAGCCTCCCCGATAATCCATGGGATTCCTGAATAGCCCTGGCTGGTCAGCGCGTTGAACGCGGTTGTAAAACTGTTTCCGGTCTCGTCGTAAATATGGACGTCGAACGCTTGTGGCGAGCCTGAATTCCCAAATGCGCTTGGACCGTACACCGTGCTGACCTGGCTCAGGTGGGCCGAATCGGCGATGATCGAGAAGCCAAGTGTGTCCGCGCTTCCGAACATCGGCACATAATCGTTCCACAACATCTGGTCATACTGCAGCATGGGCGCGTATCCCGTTGGTGGGGGTATGCCTTCGTTCAACAGGTCGAGATGATAGGGAATCCCCGACGCCGCGATGATGGGACGCAGATTCTGAATCAGGCTCCAATTCTCCTGAAAATAGTCGGAGCTGAAGGTGGTCCATTGCGTGGGGTCGTTGCTGGCCTGGGGATGAAAGCTGACCTCAATCTCGACAAATCCTGCGGTTTTTGACAGCCGCTAACAGGTTGGTGAGGTTGCTGAGAAACTGCGGGGCGAGCGTGCCGCCGGTGGAATCCATGATGGTTCCGGAGTTGATCCCACGGGCGTGATAGATCGGTATGCGAAGCCGCCGCTGGCCGTTTTTGTACATCTGCGCCAACTGAGAACCGATTGTGGCCGTAGCGGTGCTGTAGTTGTAAACCACGCCGTAAGGCTCCCGGTTGCAGGGCGGAGCCAGGTAATACCATCCGTAGTTCGAACCGCCCAGGCCCGCTGGCGACGGGGGAGGTAGAGTAGTCTTGGTCGTGCCGGAACCTGAGGACGAACAACCGGCTAAGCAACTGCTAATAACCAGGGCCGCGACCAAAAGGCGACTACTCTTCTTGCGAAGATGAGTACGGCTGAACGGCCGCCTGGCGCCTTGCCACATGAGACGATTTCTCCGCCTTGAACTGTCCTGATCCGATCCCCGGTCCCTGAACCCTCTGGCTCTCAATGCAACTCCAGCGACACCAGATCGCCGTCCGCCGTGCCCCCGGGCTTGTAGTTCGCGGCGATTCTGCGATCGTGCCAGGCGCAGGAAAATTCGTCGCTGCCGACGAGCACCAGTGACTTGTAATCCCGAGCCCGCAGCTTCAGCAAAGTTCCCCCAGAACTCACGGTCAGGATGGCCACGGGCGCGGGCGTGCAGTCTACGCTGACCAGTTCGCCGCTGAGGAACTTGGTGGGGCGCTTGTCGGGCGCTGCCGCAACCGCGGCTCCGCTGGCCGCCGTTCGGTCAGAGGCCGCGCCTTCCGACGCCGAACCTTCGGTGTTGTCATTGCCGGCGCGCTGTGCCGCATCCTGTTCGAGAACGTCAAAGGGAGACTTCTGCGGCGCCAGTTTAGGAGCGCCAGCACCGGAGGCGACCGGAACGCCATACTTGCGTTCCGTCGCGATCTGCTCGACTTTTTCCCGGGCCTGCGCCGCGATCTGCGGATTGCCGCCAGCCTTCAGACGCTCCAGCAGAGCTTGTGCCGCCTCCCACTGCTTGTTCGCGATATAGATCTGCGCCAGGTGATATAGATAGCGAGGCTCGCGCGGATTCAGTTGCAGCGCATTGCGTTCGGCCTGCAAAGCCGCGATCGAGCCTCCGCCTTCCATGCGAGCCACCGCCATCATGTCATAGGCGTCGGCAAACTCGGGATACCATTCCAGCACCCCGCGCAAATCCTGCATCATGTTGGCCAGGCCTTGAATCTCCATGTGCCGGGCTTCTGCCATGCGGTATTTGAGCACCGAAACGTAATACCGCAACCACATATCGCGCGGATTGATCGAGGCCGCCTTACTCAGCTCCGCAGAGGCTTCTTCGAACTCGCCCCGTTCGATGTGGTCCCAAGCCAGCGCACGATGCGCTATTTCGTTCCCGGCAGCGACCACGACTTTCTTCTTGCTCTCGGAAGTGTCCTCGGAAGTTGTTTCGGGCGAAGCCGTGGCCAGGGAAGTATCTTCGGTCAGCGTCTGCAATTCCTTCATCCCGTATTCGCGCCGTTCCGGGATGCGGATTTCGGCATCCGCATAAATGGCGCGCTCATCCCCTTCAAGCATGGGCTTTACCGTGACCGCCGCGTCATCCGGGCCTACGGGAACCGGGAAGTGATAAACCTGCGCGGGATTCGCCACCAGCTCCGGGTCGGGATGCTCCTGCCGCGCGGCATCCAGCGCCGTAAACAGAACCGTCTGCGCGTGAAAATAATCTTTTACCGCCTGCTCCAGCTGTGCCCCGCTCATGCCATAGGCTTTCTGAATGGCTTCTTCCACCGGAACGCGCTGGTTCAGCACGAGATCGAAATAAGCGCCCGTTTCCGGCAGCTTTTGCTCGTGCAGCAGGTAGTGCATCACCATCCAGGACTGTGCATAGAACAACGTGTTGTGCGTGCCTTCGTGGAAGCTCGCCGTATCGTGCTTCATGGTAAACAGGTCGGCCATGGAGAGCCACACCTGCGCCCCCAGCAACTCGGTCAGCGAGCGGGGCGGGTGCTGGTCTTGCTGCGTCTGCATGAGGTCGTCCACCTTGACCGAAACTTGAAGCTCGGGATCGGCGCCAATCTCGACTTGTTTATTGTCCACGCGGACGGAACTGAAATATTCGGCCAGGCCCTCATCGAACCATCCCTGCGCGGGAGGATAGTTGGCGTTCAACAGCATGTGCGCAAGGTCATGCGCGACCGCCCGCCACGGTTCGTCTTCGAAAACGTTCAGCACGAAGAAGTCCTGATCTTCGCCGGGCAGGAAGAATCCCGGGACATCAATCGGCTTTCCCTGGCGCAGGGGGGCAAGCTGGTAATAGGTTTTGTCGCTCTTGAAGGCCAGAATGGTCACCGGCACGGGCTGGTGGAGCTTTTCTTTCCCCAGCAGCCCGGCGAACACCGCGCGCATTTGCTCGAAACGCAGAGCGACCTCGCGCCCCTTTTTCTCGCCCGCATCCGTGATGACCGTGAAATGCGTGGAGTGGATTTCGAGCCACGGAGAAGGATTTGCAGCCGGAGCGGACAGGCACAACAGCGCAGCCAGCAGAAATGCAAGGAGAAATCGAATCGGGATGAGGCGGGTGCAAACCATGGCTACCGCGGAAAAGTAAAGAGTGCAGCCCTACCAAAATCCTACCACGACGATTGCGGCATTGTGTGGACGCGGGCACTCCCTTCGGCTTCGCTAGTCCGGGGCCACACAAACACTCCTGCCCTCACCGTATAATTCCGTGCAATGTTTCGCTGCTCGGGAAATCAAACACGCATCCTGTCACTGTTCGCTGCCGTGCTCACGGCGTCGATGGCGACCGCCCTTGCCCCCGCTTCGTGGAGCGGCCTCCTGACTGACGCCGCGGGCAAGCCCGTCCCGCAAGCTGTGGTCAAGCTGCACGCGACCTCCGGCCACGACTACACTGCCAGCACCGCCGCGAACGGCAAGTTCGTTTTTCCTGAGATTGCCGCGGGCATCTACGAACTCTCCGTAAACGCAGCCGACAAGATTTGGAAATCAGCAACTCCCGTCGTCGTCAAAGACGGCGCTACGCTGGCTGCAAGCTTGCAGATTTCTCAGAGCCAGGAGTTGCAACTCGTCAATCAGACTGCGGCTTCCTCGTCGGCCTCGACGGAAAAATACTCCGCCCAGGCCAGCGGCGGCGAGCATCTTTCAAGCACCGAGGTTTCGAGCCTGCCGCTCAATGAGCGCGACTTCAGCAAGCTGCTGCTTCTGGCCGCAGGCACCATGACTGACACCAACGGCGCCGCCAACTTCACCCAGCAGTTTGCCGTGAATGGCCAGCGCGGCGCGGCCACGGTATTCGCGCTCGACGGATTCGATACCACTGATCCCGAAATGGGCGGGGCCACGTTTTCCAACTTCAATGTGGAAGCCATCCAGGAAGTGCAGGCCAATTCCGGCGTAATGCCTGCCGAGATTGGACACGGTGCCGCCAGCTATACCAACGTCGTTACCAAATCAGGCACCAACCAGATCCACGGCAGCTTTTTCGAATTTGTGCGCAACGCTGCCTTCGACGCCCGCAACTATTTCGATCACGCCAGCCTGGCCGACAACTTTCGCCGTATCCCGCCGTTTGTGCGCAACGAGTTCGGTTTCGCCAATGGCGGCCCGGTCGTGTTGCCGCATCTTTATGACGGCCGCAGCCGCACCTATTATTTCGGCGAATATCAGGGCTTTCGCCAGGTCCTCGGAACTACGCAGGTCATCCCCGTACCCACCGCGGCCGAGCGCCAGGGCATCGACACCCAGACTTTTCCCGGCGACACGCTTACGGTTCCCGTGAGCCCGGCCATCGTGCCGGTGCTGAATCATTATCCGATGCCCAACGATCCTTCTGGAGCCTTCGGCGACCGCACCTACGCGACCTCGTCGAAGGTTTCCACCCGCACGGATCAGGTCTCCATCCGCATCGATCATCACATTTCAGACCAAGCCACCTTGATGGGCCACTTCAGCCTGAACCAGGTCACCGGGCCCCTGACCAATCCCGACCAGACGGCCATCGACCCCAGCTTCGCGGTGCAGTTCTTCGATCACCAGCGCAGCGCGGGCGTGAAGTATACGCGGACGATTTCTCCCCGCTTCACGTCCGAAACCTCGCTCGGCTACGTTCGGAGCACACCCACCTTTCCCGCCGCCAACCACACCCAGCCGGGCCTGGCTTTCGGCGACGGCCTGTTTCAGAGTTTCAACGCGCCCGCCGGATCCATCTTCGGATCGTTCGGCAATCTCTACCAGCTCAAGCAGGACATGAGCTACACCCGCGCCTCGCACTCGTTCAAGTGGGGAATCGAGATCCGTTTCAACCGCGACGCCACGATTTTCGGCACCGATCCTAACGGGGCCTATGAATTTGCTGGAGGCACGGCGTATTCGCCGGCGCTGATCACGTCGGCCAGCGGCACCCACAATATTCAGCCGGGAGATCCTTTGCCCGATTCGCTGACCGGACTGCTGACTGCGACTCCGTACTCCTACACCATAACCGTACCCTCGGTCGAAACTCCCGGCGGAAACCGTTTCGACGAAGCCGCCGTTCGCCGCGAAGCTTACAACTTCTATTTTCAGGACACGTGGAAGGCCACTTCGCGCCTGACCGTGAGTTACGGCTTGCGTTACGAAGTGAACAGCCGCATTCACGAAGCCGCGGATCGCACGTCGCTGCCAAAGTTCGTGAGTGCGAGCGGCTCGGACGTTCCCTACTGGGATCACAGCGCGCAGCAGATGTTCCTCTACAACCCGCAGCCGCCGTATAACCAGGACTGGAACGGCTGGGGCCCGCGGCTCGCACTGGATTACGCAGTCACCAAGCGCACCACCCTGCACCTAGGAGGCGCGATCAATTCCCTTGTTCCCAACTTGTGGCAGGACAATTTCGTGACCGGCGCGTTGCCCTTCGCCGTGACGCTCTACGAGAGTGCATCGCCCACGGTTGCCCTGCCTTTCCAGAACTCGCCGATCGCGGTGAATCTGCCGCCGGTCTACTCCACCAGCGGCCAGCAACTGTTTGTGAATGGCAAGACCGCCGGAGTTCCGGCGAACACTCCGCTCGATTTGCCGCGCTTTCAGAGCGACTTGACCGCGCTCACGCCGGGAAACCAGGTGCAGTTGTTGACCATCATCGGTTTTGCCAAAAACTTCCGCAACGGTTACATCGGCAGCTACACGGCGGGTTTCGACCACGATTTTGGCGACATCAAGTTCACCGCAGCCTACGTGGCCACGGCGGGCGTGCATCTTTCGAGCGTGTACTCGCCCAATAGTTACGGAGGCGCGGGCCCGGGATTCGCTCCCTTCACCCAATTCGACGCCACCGGAAAACCCACCGGAGGCTTTGGCCCGGAATACGTCATGACCAGCGCCTCGCACTCGACCTATCACTCGCTGCAAGCCAGCGTCAGCAAGAATTCGGCGCGCGCCGGCCTCGGCCTGCAGGGCAGCTACACCTATTCCAAGTCCATCGATGACACGAGCGCGGTGCTCGGCGGACTGGCGGGCAGCACCGGCGTAGTCCTGCAGACGTTGCCGCAGAATCCCTGGGACCCGCAGGCGGAGAAAGGCCCGTCCACATTCGACGTGACCCATGCTTTCAACGTAAGTGTGATTCAACTGCTGCCGCTCGACCGCGTCGCGTTTCTGCAACCGCTGGGGAAACCACTGACACGCGGCTGGCAGTTCCTGAACATCACGACCCTCACCACGGGATCGCCGTTCAGTGTCTACTCAGGAATCCAGCAAACTGGCGCCGGTGTGGCCGGAGCCGACCGCCCAGATCAGGCCAGCCAACCGCATTTTTCAACCAGCCACACCGTGCGCGAAGACTACTTCGGCCTCGGCGCAAACAACGCTTCGTTCTTCAATATTCCGATCAACGTCCCCGGCGGGACTGGACCCAACCAGGGCCGCTTCGGCACCCTCGGCCGCGACACTTTCCGTGGTCCCGGCTTCCACGATTTCGACGCCGCCCTGATCAAGGACACTCCCTTCGGACATCGCGGCGCCGCCGAGTTCGGCAACATCGAATTCCGCGCCGAATTCTTCAACGTCTTCAACCTCGTGAATTTCGGCCTGCCGTCCAATATCCTGCGTGGCAGCGGCTTCGGCATCGTCAGCAAGACGGCAGGGAATTCCCGGCAGATTCAGTTCTCGCTGAAGCTGATTTATTGAGGGTGTTTCGGCGCTACGACTGCTTCCCACCGTAGGGAGAGTAGCTTTGAGAGGAAAGGTTGTTTTAGTCGCCGCTGGCGTGGTTCTGCGTAGGCACCAGCACCAGGCGCGGGCGCGCCGGTTCCGGCCTGCTGTGGCCGACTGCGTGCAGAATGCCCATGAAGGCCGCGTAAGCGGCGAGAACGCCCAGACCAACCGATGCGATTACCGTGAGGCACAGAACGAGCGGCATGAAGAGCGAGATCATCTTTCATCAACCCTTAGCAAGTACAATTTCCACAGTCGCTTTCCGCGTTGTCGAGTCCCTGCCAGCAAACCCGCGGCGCGGAATTTTCTAGCTTCTCACCGCGTTGACGCCCAGCCCCAGTGACAACTAAGATACGGAGTAGAACTGTGTACTCCCACTTTCGGACATCTCTGGTTACCTGTCGACATTACGGAAGGGAAATCCGCCCCGGTTTTTGGGACAAGCCGACCTCGGACACCCGCTAGTATGCCCATTACCAAGATTTCGGTTCGCGGTGCCCGCCAGCACAACCTCAAGAACATCAATGTCGAGATCCCCCGCAACAGCTTTACCGTGGTCACAGGCCTGAGCGGGTCAGGCAAGTCATCTCTAGCATTCGACACGATTTACGCCGAGGGCCAGCGCCGCTACGTGGAGACACTTTCGGCCTACGCCCGGCAGTTTCTCGACCAGATGGAACGCCCCGATGTCGATGCCATTGATGGACTTAGCCCGTCTATCTCGATCGAGCAGAAGACTACTAGCCGCAGTCCGCGGTCCACTGTGGGCACCATTACCGAGATTTATGACTATCTTCGCCTCTTGTTCGCCTCGATCGGGGTCCCGCACTGTCCCAAATGCGGACGCGCCATCTCCCGCCAGTCCGCCGACCAGATCGTGCAGCGGGTGATGGCCCTGACGCCCGAAGACCGCGTCATGGTGCTCGCGCCCATCGTGCGCGGCCGCAAGGGCGAGTTCAAGAAAGAGATGGAAACGCTGCTCAAGCACGGCTACACCCGTGCCCGCGTCGACGGCGAGCTGGTCAATCTCGAGGACGACCTCAACCTGGACAAGCGCAAGAATCACACCATCGAGGTTGTCATCGACCGGCTGTTAGTGAAACCTGGGATCGAGCATCGCCTGGAGATGTCCGTCGGCCTCGCCATGAAGCTGGCGGGTGGACTGGTGCAGGTCTCGGTGGTCGGCGGTGAAGAGCAGCTTTATTCCGAGAAGCTGGCCTGCCCCGATTGTGGCATCAACGTGCCGCAACTGGAGCCGCGATCATTTTCGTTTAACAGCCTGTATGGAGCCTGCCCTGAGTGCCACGGCCTGGGCAGCAAGTACGATTTCGATCCTGCGAAAGTCATCACTGACTGGTCGAAGCCGCTGCTCGATGGCGGACTGGGTCCCGGTTCGGCGTCACAGAACCTGATTCATCAACTGCAGATTGTCGGAGCGGCCTATGGCATCGATCTCAGTACGCCGTTCGAAAAATTCCCCGACAAGACGCAAGATTTCCTGCTGCATGGTGAGCCGGGCCGTGGTGGCAAGACCGGTTTCCACGGCATCTTTGGATATCTGAAACAGAATCTGGAGGAGTCGACCTCGGAAGGCTATCGCGACTGGCTGATGGACCACATGTCGGCGACCGACTGTCCGGCCTGCCGAGGCAAACGCCTGCGGCCGGAGAGCCTCGCGGTGCAAGTCAACGGCATGTCGCTCGCCGACTTCACCGCGCTGCCGATTTCTCGCGCGCTCGAGGTGGCGCAAAGCATCAAGCTCGCCGGCCGTGAAGAAAAAATCGCCGGACGCGTCATGCATGAAATCGTCGAACGTCTGCAATTCCTGAATGCTGTCGGGCTGAACTACATTTCGCTCGACCGTTCGGCGGCGACGTTATCGGGCGGCGAAGGCCAGCGCATTCGCCTGGCCACGCAGATTGGGTCGAAGCTCCGAGGCGTCTTGTATGTTCTCGACGAACCTTCCATCGGCCTGCATCACCGCGACAACGGGCGCTTGCTGAACGCGCTCGAAAATCTGCGCGATCTGGGCAACACTGTGCTCGTCGTCGAGCACGACGAAGAAACCATCCGCCGCGCCGACTACGTGATTGACCTCGGACCCGGTGCCGGCCGCCACGGAGGCACGCTCGTAGCCCACGGCACGCCCGCCGAGATCATGCGCGAGCCCAATTCGCTGACCGGAGCCTACATTTCCGGCAAGGCCCAGATCGCAATGCGCTCCGAGCGGCGGCATACAAATGGCGCCGCGCTCACGATTCTCGGCGCCAATGAAAACAATCTGAAGCATCTCGACGTGACTTTCCCCCTGGGCGTCATGACCGTTGTCACCGGTGTTTCCGGCTCGGGAAAATCCACCCTGGTGAATGACATTCTCTACCGCGCCCTGGCTCGCCAACTTTATCGATCGCGCGAAAAAGCGGGTGAGCACAAGGCAATCTCCGGCGCGGAGCATATCGACAAAGTCATCCGCATCGACCAATCGCCGATTGGCCGCACTCCCCGCTCGAATCCGGCGACATACACCGGAGTCTTCACGCAGATTCGCGATCTCTACGCCATGCTGCCCGAGTCGCGCGAGCGCGGCTACAAAGCGGGACGTTTTTCCTTCAACGTTTCCGGCGGACGCTGCGAGGCTTGCCAGGGCGAAGGCCAGCGCCGCATCGAAATGAATTTTCTGCCCGACGTCTACGTGCTCTGCGAAGTCTGCGGTGGACGCCGCTATAACCACGAAACCCTGGCCGTGAAATACAACGGCAACTCCATCGCCGACCTGCTGGAAATGCCGGTCTCCGACGCACTGCCAATTCTCGAAAATATTCCGCAGGTAAAGCAAAAGCTGCAAACCCTGGTCGACGTCGGCCTGGGCTACATTCATCTCGGCCAGTCGGCCGTCACGTTGTCCGGCGGCGAAGCCCAGCGCATCAAGCTGGCCCGCGAGTTGAGCAAGCGGCAAACTGGCAAGACGCTTTACCTGCTCGACGAGCCCACCACCGGGCTTCATTTCGATGATGTGAAGAAACTGCTCGACGTGTTGCACCGGTTGACCGACCTGGGCAATTCGATCATCATCATCGAACACAACCTGGATGTGGTCCGCAACGCCGACTGGATCATCGACCTCGGTCCCGAAGGCGGCGAAGAAGGCGGCCGCATCGTAGCCCAAGGCACGCCCGAACAGGTGGCGCGGGTGAAAAAGTCATATACGGGGCAGGCGTTAGCGGGATATTTTGGAAAAGCAGTTGCCAGTGCTCAGTTGTCAGTGGTCAGTTAAAGGCGATTCTCTTTTGTCATCACCCGAAAATCCGCTTAGTCCGCAGCCGCCAGTGACCACCGAGCCTCAGCCGTCGCTCCTGCTGACGCCCGATCCGGTAACGCCGGATGCGTTCCCTACTTCCCTGCCTCAGCCCGACGAGAATCCCGTCTGGAATGGCTGGGACGTGCTGCTGATCGCAGTCCTGGCCGTGCTGAGCGTGATCGTCCTGCAAGTCCTCATTCTTGTAGGCGCGAAGGAGCTGATTTACCAGCATCTGAGTTGGAAAGCACTCACACAAAAGGCCGTGCTCGCGATCCTGGCCCAGTTTCTGGCCTACATGGTACTCGCCATTTACATGGTCGCTCTGGTCGAGGGAAAGTATCACGTCCGCTTCTGGTCCGCGATCCGGTGGAATTGGCCCGGCTCCCAGTGGAAGCTGTTTGGCCTGGGAGCGCTGGTGCTGCTGGCCCTGAATCTTTTGGGCCACTTTCTGCCCATGCCCCAAAGCACGCCTTTCGAGGATCTCTTCAAGCACCCCCGCGATGCCTATCTGATGTCGGTGTTCGCCATCACCTTCGGCCCGCTGATGGAAGAACTCTTCTTTCGTGGATTCCTCTATCCCGTGCTGGCGCGCCGCATGGGCGTGGCCTGGGGAATCTTCTTCACCGCACTCCCGTTCGGACTGATCCACATGTTTCAGTACGGCTATGCCTGGGGAGTGGTCCTGCTGATCTTTCTCATGGGAGTGGTGTGCACGGCGGTGCGCGCCGCCACGGGATCGGTAGCCTCCAGCTTTCTGGTGCATGTGGGCTACAACGCCACGGAGATGTTGCTATTTGCAATCGCCACCGATGGCTTCCGCCACATGGAAAAAGCGGGGATGGCGATGTTCTGAGTCTTAGATTGTGTGGAGCGCACTCTTGCCCGCTTGCCTGCAGCGGATCAAAAGCTGTTGTCTACCACACCGTCAAAACCAAAAGTAGCTTTCAGCCTTCTAGCTTGTGGTTAGATTTCGTGGGCAAGAGTGCCCGCGCCACACAATCACCTACATACAACTACTTCACGGTGATCGTCAGGAGTTGCGCTCCGCTTACCACGTAATCCAGCGGGCCCGTGGAAGTCTCGTCCACGTTCGACTCCCCGCTGACGATCATTTCCTGATTGCCGCGCATGCCTTCCATCACATTCATGACCGAGATAGGCAGGGTCGGCATCACTTTGTCGGCGACGCGGGCTTCGGGGTCGGCTTCGAGCACTGAGACATAGACGCGATTATTGGTGTGCTCTTTGTTGAGCAGCGCGATGGTCGAAGCCAAGTCCAGCTTGCGGCCAAACGCGGGATTCATCCTGCCTACGCGGTCGAGGGTTTCGCCGTCGCTCACCAGAATGCGCAGCGTGCCCTTGCTGGCGGTGGGGGGAATCCTGATCGCGATGGGCTGCAGCAAGCGCTCGCCGCGATACGGAGCCAGCACGGTTTCGACGATTACCTGATCCCCGGGCCGCGCCTCGGTCACATCGGTGCGGGCGCTTTCCAGCCGCGCCCAGCGCCGCTCCCGTACCAGTTCGAAGTCGAGCTTCACGCTCTGCACCGCCGGCGCGCTATAAGCATTGTCGTAGATGCGCCCGAAGCGGTCGCCCAGGGTGAGGGCGGCAAGCATGGCGGCGGGTTGTCCATTCTCCGCCGGGGCAAACATGTTCTTGAGCTCCACTTCCGGAAAGCCCTTCACGTTGATCGTGCCGCTCAGCCTGTAGGTGATCTCCTCGCCATATTCGTTCACGCCGTGCAGAGCATTAAACACGGTCGCCATGATGGCCACGGGACTGAGGCGGGGATTGTTCAACACTTCGTAATGGAATTCTTTTTTCGCCGCGCCGCCTCCGCCGCCGCTCGTCGACGCATGAATCGTCAGCGTCACCGGAATCATCTCTGCCTGCTTGTTGAAAACGCCCATGATCCCGGTATGCCGGTCCTGCACGAAAACCCCAGCTTCTTCGGTGGTATTGACGATCTTGAAGGCATTCAGCGGCGAAGCCAGCGTGGCCAAAACCTGCGCCTTATTCATGGGTAGATCGACTGCGCCAAACTGCAGCAGCGGATGTCCGCAGGCCAGCAAGCTTTGCGGATCGATGTAAGTCACGGTGCAGGTGGCGGCGATATCCATATCGCCGCGGACCAGAATCGCGCTCACCGCCGAGCCCGGCTCGAGCGGTTCCGGCTGCTTGTCGTCGCTGACGGCGCCCGCTCCCATCACCGGAACGATTCCGGCAGAAGCGAACTCCGGAGCGAATCGCCGGACTGCTTCTTCGGAAAATCCGTTGAAAACTAACGGCGTTTCAATCGGCGTTAGATAGTTTGCAAAATCCTGGGGAGAATTCGTCTGAAGGGAATTCGGAAGCCCGCCCGCATCGCCGGGCGCAGCAGTCTTTCCCGCCACGCTTTTCACCGGAGGCCGCGCAGCCGCAGCTTCTTCCGCCGGCGAGCGGTCCAGCGCATTGATTTCCAGCATGCTCGCGATCGGCGTCACCCCGGCGATCGGCTCCTTCGAGAACTCGCCAATGCGGAACGCCAGGGCACCCGCCAGCTTGCCGTCAAGGTACACCGGGCTGCCGCTCATTCCGGCGACCACGCCCGTGTATTCCACTTTGGCGCCGTGCAGACGGATCAGAATGATGTCGCCCTTGGGACCGTTCACGTTGCGCAGAACGCCGAGCACTTCCACGTCCATCGACTCCGGTTTAATGCCCTCAAACACGGTGAAAGCCACGCCCCGCATTCCAGCGTGGATCTGGTCCACGGAAATGGTCTGCGGAGCGGTCTGCCGTGGATTTTGAGCGACCAGAGTGAACGACAGGGAGACACTGAAGGCGACGAAGAGCGCGAAAACTGCTTTTCTCATAATCCCCCGAAGGAACCGGCCAAGAGAGGCCCTGCTCCTGGATCGGACTCGGCCAAGCTTTAAGTCGTTGCCAGGAGGGGAAGTGCGGGGGCCAGGCCAAACATCCCAATGACCAATCCTTGCGTCTATACTAGCATAGCGGTTTCCGGGGTCCCCTATGTTGAATGGATCGATTTGCAAGACTTTATCCAAGCGTTCGTCAAAGACCAAACAAAAACCAGGTCCCAGCCGGCTGGCGGTTGTTTTGACCGCGTTGTGCATGATGGCCGTGCTGGTCACAGCTCTGCCCACGCTGGCGCAAGACCAGACGCCGCCCGCGCAGCCGGCAGGGCAGCCCCCTGCCCAGAATCAGGCGTCCCCGCAGGACAACGGCAGGCCCAAGCAGGACGTTCCCGCCGAAGCGGGTGGTCCGGGCGACAGCGCCGGTCCCTACGCGATTCCTAAGAAGACGGCAAGCGAACCTCCCGCGCCGCCTCCAGCGGCCACGCCCAAGAAACTCGAAGGCGTCCCCGATTACTCGCTCAAGGTGAACGTTCCGCTGGTGAATGTGGATGTTCTGGTCACAACCAAGAGTGGCCAGTTCGTTCCCGGCCTGAAGAAGGAACACTTCCGCATCCTGGAGGACGGTGTCCCTCAGACCATCACCAGCTTTAACGTCGCTCAGGCGCCGATCACCGCGGTATTGCTGATCGAATTCGCCTCCACCAACTACGTCTTCATGATCCAGGCGCTGCAGGCCTCTTACGCCTTCGCCAACACGCTGAAGAAGGACGATTGGGTCGCGGTCGCCTACTACGACATGCAGCCTCACATCCTGGTGGATTTCACCCAGGACAAGGGCGCGATCAATGGGGCGCTGAACCAGCTGCGCGTTCCCGGCTTCTCGGAGACCAATCTCTTCGATGCTTTGTACGACACGCTCGATCGGCTGGACCGCGTGGAAGGCAAGAAGTACGTCATCCTGGTGACCACCGGCATCGACACCTTCAGCAAGCTGACGCTGGACAAGATCATGAAGAAGATCAAGGACACAAAGGATGTGACCATCTTCCCCATCAGCGTGGGCTTCATCGTGCGGGAGTGGTGCGAAGTAAATCCAGGATACTGCAACGCAGTTGGAATGCACGGAGTCGGTATCCCCATTCACGACATAGACTACCTGCAGGGCGACAACGAAATGCGCACCTTCGCCGCCATGACCGGTGGCCGTGCCTATTTTCCGCGCTTTGAAGGCGAGTTGCCGGAGTTGTTCGGCGACATCTCGAGCGACATTCGCCAGGAATACTCTCTCGCCTATCACCCCACCAACACCAAGCTTGACGGTACCTATCGCAAGTTAAAAGTGCAGGTGGTAGCTCCCGACGGCGGTCCGCTGAAGATCAAAGATCAGAAGGGGAAAGACGTGAAAGTCGATGTCGTCGCCCGCGACGGCTACACCGCCAAGCACACCGTGGACTAGGAATCAGTGTCAGGTGAGGCAGCCGCTTTTGTCTCGGGCGTCCAGCTATGGCGCTATCTTAAGCTTGAGCTTCCATCCGCCGCGGTTTTCGCCGTATGCGTACCGCTGACTTCGATTCTTGCGTGCATTCTTGCCCCGGAATGGGTTTGGATGGACCCCAGTCTAGCTGCGTGGAGGGTGGGTTCCCGGTGGAGTCGGATTTCCGGGACACCCCGCAGCTAGATCGATAGGCCGATTCACGGATAGGCAGATCAATAATTGAGAATTACTTGCTTCGGCACTGATCCGCCATAGCTGCATTGTGGAGTCAATCCCCCGGATACATTGGTTACTGTCCATGCCGGAGTGATCTTGACATAGCTGTCGTTTAACACAATGTGGTCATGAAAACCAATTGCGCCGGAGTAGCCGGACCCCTCTTTGGCAGGGTAATCGCTACACTGCGTGATGTTATACACCTCCAGCACGCCGCCAAAGGCCCAATTGAAGGTCTGCCCCTCATTTGGCGTGGCTGAAAGCTGAGAGAAGTTTCCATTTTCGTCATCAAGAGTAACGACGTTCCATGTGGGGCATTTCTTGGTCCCCGCCTTACAGGTGCTGAAGCTATAGCCTTCGATCTGATCTCCGGGGTTCACTGGCTGCGGCGAGGCTTCATTCGTCGTGCCGCCGGGACAGCAGTTCCAGGAGGCGATGCCCCACGCGGAGCCGTAATCGGAATTCCACCCCAAGACCGGCTGAATTATGGTCACATCACCACTGTACTGCTCCAGGCCATTGAAGAAATACAAGGTCTGGCCGTCGTTGCTGGATGGGTTGGGGGGAACAGTCCATCGCGAAGAGACCTCCTCATAGTCGTAACTGTCATGGATGCTTGCATATTCAATCCAGGAATGGCCGATGAACGGCGGCTCAGATTTCCCATCCCCAACGGGTAGCAGATCCCCGACTGTCTTTGTTCCGTCGGCTTCGAAACGGGGATAGTTGCACACCAGGGGTTGAGTGGTGCCATTCTTGCGCTCAATGACTTTGAGATCCTGCCGGAGCACATCCTCCTGAGCCAGGTGGTTGACGCAGCTGGGATGGAAGTAGCCGAATGGCGTGAGGACGTAATCTGCTGGAACTGCCGCTGGGCGATTTGCTGCAGCAGAGGTTTGAGCCTGGACTGCGGTCAGGCCAGCCACAAGCATGGTGATGGCGATCGACTTGAGAACTCGGGAGTACGCTGAGCTACGGAATGTCATGATTACTCTCCTGGGGGACAAGGCTTTGGCGCGCGGTGCGTGCCGAGGGTGAATTTATCGAGCGAATTCGCCCGCCCCGTCCACTTTCCTGGTCTAATAGTGTGTCGTCAGGTGAATTAATCTCAGGCATCGAGAAAAAAGCTGGATTACACAGCGGCCGTTGCGACCCGGAGGACTATGGGGATTTTTCTCCGGACGGCCTGTCTGGTGCGCCGTCAGGTTTCGTGGCTTGCACCTTTTCCTTTTGTTCTGTATCGACGGAGAAGAACATAAAATGATCAAAAGAGTGCCGCCGATAGTAGCGATGTTTGCGAAAGTCGAAGTAGATTTCTGCAGTTTTCGGCAACCAGAGAGTTGTGTTCTTCATGGGAAATGGGACGGGGCCATATTCCACGGTCTGGTGCTCGCTCAGTAACTGGATTTCAGGCATGGGTTTGACCATATCGGCTTCGATCCGCACGATTTGGAACTTGTCGGCAGTGATCCAAGCTCTGCCTTTGAGATCGACGGGGAAAACCTGACCGCCGAGCGTATAGCTGTGCATCCGATTGGCATGGTCGTGGCGCTGCCGGAAGTGCATTAACCAACTGGCTTGTCCGCGCCAGTCGGCCTGTCCTTCACAATCCAAATCGAAGTCCTTTTGCATGTCGGGATGAAAGACGAGCGCCAGGGTTATGAAGCCTGTGCTGGCAATGCCGTCGGGATAACCTTCCTGCACTGATTTGTCCGAGCGAAATTCGTCAACGGAAACAGTGCCCAGTTGGGACGCGGAGACGTTTGCGACGTAGTCGTACTTTCTCGTTTCCACACGAGTGGCAAAGCCGTACGCGTCGATAGACTGATGGAACAGGTCTTCGTTGGCTGCAAAGCGGGTGAGATCACGAACGAACTCCTGCATCTTTTTGCCCGATTCGTCGATTACCTGGGCGGCCGGGCAAACCACCCCCGGGGCGAGGGTTGGCTTGGTCTGGTCAACGTCGGGAGGTCGCCATGTCTGAGTGGTGAGCGCAGGATCAGGCACGGCTCCAAGCGGATCGGCGCGGGATGTATCAATGTCTGCAGTTTTCGTGTTTCCATCCGGCGTGGAACTGGGGTTGCGTTTCTTGAGGTCTGCGATCAAGTTCTGGACTTGGTAGACCATGGGATTCTGGGGAGAATCCTTTAGGAAAACATTGAGGGTTTGAATCGCCTCCTGCTCACGCCCAAGACCAATGAACGCTTGCGCGAGCACCAGGTCGGCAGGACTCGCAATAGTCTTTCCATTCTTCTGACCCTTCGTGATTGCGATTTGAGCCTCGTCGCGAGCCTTGCCGTAATCCTTCTCGCGAAGGTATGCGTCTGCTAACAGGTTATGAGGCAGCCAATTATCGTCGTCCGCTAGAACGGCTTGTTGCAAGGCTGATCTGGCTGCGGGATAGTTCTCCTGTGCCAAGGCGGTTCTGCCGAGCAGAGTCAGCGCCTGGGCACTGTGAGGGTTGAGGGCTGCGGCGGCGGTCAGGTAGGTTCCTGCTTGCGCATAATCTTTCCGCTGGAAGTACAGATAACCGAGGAGGAAGTTCAAGTCTGAATTCGACGGCGCCAATTTGTAGGCGGTCTCCAGATGCTTTTGCGCTTCGTCGAGAATGCTTACCTTCAGCAGAGATACGGCCTTCCTGACTTCTTTTCGGGCCTTCGGAGAGATGATGCCCGCCGCGACATCGAGATTGATAGCGGAGGGATCCCGGTGCAGCACGATATCGATCGGCTGCGGGTGCTCAATGCTCACCACCTGCAGTTCTTGGCGAGCGCTGAGATATCCGAGCGCGCTCACCTCAATTTCGTAGTTTCCGAACGCTATGTTGATGAACACGCCTTCCGTGTCGCCTTCGATCGTCTGGAACAGACCGATGTGATTGGCGAGATTGGTGAGATCGAGTCGCGCCTGCCCGCTCAGGCGAGCGCCTGTCTTCTCGGCGAACACATGGAAGATGAGCACCCCAGTGCCCGGCTCGGTGTCGTAACTCGACATTCCTGGAACGTATTTAGGAGTTCTTGAAGCGTCGCCCGGGCTGTTGGGCGGGATCTGGGCGAGAGCGTTCACGACGAGCAGGCATACGACGAACAGGATGCAGAGTGTGCGGGCGAGGATGCGTTCGATGGGACCAATACAAAGCATAGAAAGCCCAGGATTTCTTTTCGTCGTGGGGCTTCGCTGTCTGTTTCTCCCCGGAGTCGACTCTGCAATCGCGGTCGGATCAGAAGCTGCGGGACGGTGGGCCAGAGCAACGGATGCACACCACTGAGAATGAACCGAGCGGAACAGCGTCACTCGTCATAGAGAAGTCCGCCGAGCAGTGTGGCACAGGAGTACGCGGCGGTCAATCGTAGAAAAGTTGCAGCGCCAACACTGAACGCCCTTTCCTACATGTGAAACAAGCGGTCCAGCAGCAGGAACACGCCTGCTCCCACGAACACAAGCAGGGCCATTCTCACCGAGGGTTCCTTGTTCACCTCGGGCACCAGGTCGGACGCCGCCACGTAAATCGTAACTCCTGCGGCCAGCGGAAGGCCCGCGCCCACATGATGACGGAACAGCGCCATGGTGAGCACTCCCGCGACGGTCGACCCGCCCAGAACCACGGACGCGCCCCAGGCCGTGCCACGGCTGCGTCCGCTGGCCAGCATCACCGAACTCACGGTAAAGCCTTCCGGAATCTTGTGCAGAAATATCGCCAAAAATATCAGCCAGCCCAGCCAGTTCGAAACCAGAAATCCAGATGCGATCGCAATGCCGTCAAAGAAAGTGTGGATGATCAGCCCCAGCAGCACCGAGTATCCCTTGTGCGAATGGATGAACTCGTCCTTGTGCGTTTCTTCGCCGAAGTGAAAATGCGGCGTGACCGTGTGCTCAAAGAAATGAATCATTAAATATCCCAGCAACACCAGAAACGCCGCCGAGCGTCCGCGCAGCTCAAGACTTTCCGGAACCATCTCGACCAGCGCCGTGGCCAGCATGAATCCCGCGCCCAGCGCCACGAAATAGCGCAGATAACGCCGCTCCCAGTGCCGCTGCACGATAATCGCGCCGCCAAACACATTGGCGGCCGCCGCCGTCAAGCCGAGCAGAATGCTGATGGCGATGGGAGGCATAAGGTGATAGTTCCTAGCATTGGCTACTGCTTTTTCGCGGCCGCCATTTGTTTCTGCAACTCGGAACGGAAAGCCAGTTCCCGCTCGGCCACGTAGTTCTTATAGCCTTCGGGATCAATGTAGGGATTCGACCCGCCTGCGTTCAGTTTCGCGTGCTTCGCTTCCAGGTCGTAATAACTGCCATGGGCGCCCAGAAAAATGTCGCAGGGAAGCGATTTGAGCACGCGAAAGCCGCGGGCGTAATCCTCAGCAATTTCGGGATAGCGCGCATTGTTCACCAGCTTGTATCCCGGATTGACGTTAGGACTGCCCACGATCACAACATCGTACGTTTTCCCCGCGTCGCGTATTTTCAGACTCCAGGTGGTGCAGCCCCGGGTATGCCCGGCGGTCTTGTGAGCGGTTAACACGGTATCGCCGAGTTTAACCTCGTCGCCATCGTGCAGCACCCGGTCCACCTTGGTCGCGGGATACTGAAGCGCTGCATCGTCACCGTACTGGAAGTCGCTCTGGCCGCCGGATTCGACGACGCCTACGTCCCCATCCATGACCATGTATTTGGCGCCGGTCAGTTTCTTCAGTTCGGCGCTGCCTGCATCGTGATCGAAGTGCGCATGACTGATCAGCAGGATTCTCACGTCGCTGAAGCGAAATCCCAGCTTTTCAATGCTCTCCCGAATGAGCGGGACTGAAGTCTTCAGATTGCTGTTGATCAGAATGTGGCCGGCGGGGGTCGTGATCAGGTACGAGGCCAGGCCCCGGCTGCCGACGTAATAAATGTTGCCAATCATGCGATGAGGAGGGAAGGGTTCACTCCAGTCCGGAGAATCCGGCGCGGCGGCGACAGCCTGGTTGACGCTGCCCTGTGCGTCTGCGGCCTGCACCAGGTTGGCTGGTGCGAACAGGAAGCCCGCCAGCGCGAACCCCAAGCAAGTGATGATCAACCGAGTCAGCATATGTGGAAGAGTATACCGGGGGTGCAGGACTCATCTTCATCTGAAAACAAGTCTGGAACCAAGTCTGGAGCCAAGTCTGGAGCCGAGGCTGCGCCGAAATTAGTGCCGAGAAACGCCGGCCGTGGTCGCATCTATCCGCTATGGCGGATATGCATGACATCGCCATCTTGCACGATGTAATCCTTGCCTTCGAGGCGCAGAGTACCCTTGGCGCGGGCGTTGGCTTCCGAGCCCGCTTCGAGAAGTTGGTCCCAGCGAATGGTCTCGGCGCGGATGAAATGTTTTTCCAGATCGGAGTGAATCGCGCCCGCGCCTTCCTGCGCCCGGGTGTGCGCAGGGATCGTCCAGGCGCGGCACTCGTCTTCTCCGGCGGTAAAAAACGAAATCAACCCCAGCAGTTTGTAGGTGGTGCGGATCAACCGCACCAGGCCGCTTTCCGTGAGGCCGTAGCTGGATAAGAATTCGGCCGCGTCGGCATCGCTCATTTCGGCAAGCTCGGCTTCCACTTTGCCGCAGATGGCGCTGGCTCCGGCGTTGGGGCGTGCGGCAACTTCCGTCAGATTGTATTTCTTGACTGCTTCTTCGAGTTCCTTTCCCAGTTCCGTGGATTCGCCGATGTTGAGCACGTAAAGAATCGGCTTCTCACTGAGGAACATGAAGCCGCGAATGCGTTTCTTGTCTTCGGGAGTCATCTCCATTTCGCGTAGCGGTTTCTCAGCGCCCAGATGCGCGTTGGCGCGCTTCAGCAACTCGAATTCTTTCTCGAGTTCCGGCGTCTTCATCTTCTTGAGGTCTTTTTCCAGCCGTTCCAGCCGTTTTTCGATCTGGCCGAGATCGCTGACCATCAAGTCGAACTCCACATTCTTGATGTCCCGCAAGGGATCGATCGTGCCTACGTGCGGGATCGCTGGATCGTCGAATACACGTACGACGTGCGCCAGCGCGTCCACCTGGCGCAGATGTGCGGAATAGGCAGAATCTTTCAGCGCATCCTGCCCAATGGCGCCAACGTCGACGTACTCCACCGAAGCGTGGGTAAGTTTCTTGGGATGGTAGAGCGCGGCCAGACGGTCCAGCCGGTCGTCCGGGACCTTCGCCACGCCCACGTGGGCCTCGCGCGGATTGGCGCGGGCCTGATCCGAAAGATGCGCCTTGGTAAGAATCTGAAACAACGATGTCTTGCCCACCTGAGGCAGGCCAATAATGCCGGTTTTCATAAGGAAGCTCTCAGCTGTTAGCTCTTGGCTTTTGGCTGAATGGTGTGGGTAGCGTGCAGACTGTGTCCTCGACTCCAGATCAACCCAGCGGCCGTTGGCAAACACTTCAGGATAAATGATGCAGCGAAAATTACCCAACTCTGTGTGTTCCCACGGCTTGTGTGGGGACAGCCGCCCTCGGCTGTCCGTCCGGGCGAAGCCCGGAGGAGTTCTCCGAGGTAAGGAGCCAAAGACGCAAAGCCAAGAGCTAAAAGCCAAGAGCCAAGAGCCAAGAGCTAAAAGCTCGCCGCAGTCAAATACGCCACCACCAGCCCGAGCAGCAGCACCGCGCCTTCCACTCGCGTAGACCACACATGCAGCGCGTCAAACTGAATACGGGCAGGATTATCGATCGGCACGGAAGCGAAGTCGCCGACGGACGCCCGCAGTGTGTCCATGCGCGGCATGATCCAGAACTGCGAGAGCAGTGTAAGCGCGAGCATCAGGCAGATCAACACGTGGCGGCCGGCGAAGACATGCGCCGTTCCGTCGGTGAGCCGGCTGTACATGAGGGAACTGATGAGGAAGATGACACCAGAAATTATGGCGATCCAGTGCAATTTGCCCAGCGCCCGGCCGACGACGTTGCCGGCCAGATGTGTGTTCGGCAGAACCTGAAACGCGGTCGGCGCGAGGACGAAGGCAAAGAAGACCAACCCGCCGATCCAGCAGATGAGAGAAAGCAGCATGAGGAAACGAAGGAAGGACATGACGGAGAATTATAGCCTCCACGCCGCGCCGGACGATTCAGGTTAAAACCTAACTACGTGGCGGGGGGAATGTTTGTGATGGCGAGGTGTCAGGGCTTAAGGCGGACAGATGATCGTTACGGCTCTTCCGGCTTCTCGTCTTTTAGCCTCTCTCTTAGGGGGGGAACAAGGGGAACGAGAAACATACTTTCGATCTGCGAGGGATTCAAACCTGCTGCAAATCAAAGTCTCAGCGATCGTCCTCTGTTGTGCTTTGTACTGTTGTTGTGCTTTGTACTGTTCACTCGGTACAAATTGTTCAGATATCGTGTCGCTCTCTGCCCACAGGCCTCGGCGGTCGGGATACCCTCGCTGTTTGGTCGGCTTGGCCATGCTGCACCCTCGTTTCAAAATATATGGTCGCGGGCCACAAGCAAGGTGCTTTAAGCTGCAACAGGACCGATTGGCCTCCACATCCTAGACTGGCCTTATACCGGCACCACCACGTTCTCCACGATCTCGCGCAGAACTTGATCCGCCTGTTCCGATTTTTTCAGCGTGGAGGCGTACAGGCCGCTGACCACCACACGATGGGCGAAGACGGGCACGGCGAGCGGTTTGAAATCTTCCGGAGTGCAGAAAGTCCGGCCGTCGAGAAAGGCCATGGCCTGCGCGGCGCGGTAAAGCGCTTGCGAGCCGCGGGGCGAGACTCCCAGCGAAAGAAATTCCGACTCGCGGGTGCGGCGCACGATTTCGAGAGCGTAGGTCACCAGAGATTCGTCCACGCGAACTTGCCGGACTGCGTGCTGCATTTCGAGCACTTCAGCGCCGGTGAGCACCGGGCGCAGAGCTTCGAGCCGCGAGACTCCAGCTTCCGAACGCAGAATCTCCCGTTCGGCCGCGGCCTCGGGATAGCCCATGCGCGCGCGAATCAGGAAGCGGTCGAGCTGCGACTCGGGCAGCGGATACGTGCCGTGGTGCTCGGCGGGATTCTGCGTCGCGATCACCAGAAAGGGTTGCGGCAATTCGTAAGAGTGCGCGTCGACCGTGACCTGGCCTTCGTTCATGGCTTCGAGCAGCGAAGATTGCGTCTTGGGCGTGGTGCGGTTGATTTCGTCGGCCAGCAGCACGTTGGTGAAAATCGGGCCACGCTTGAACTCGAAGCGCTGGTCGCTCGCCGAATACACGGAAATGCCGAGAACGTCCGACGGCAGCATGTCGCTGGTGAACTGCACGCGCTGAAAGGTGCAATCCAGGGCGCGCGCCAAAGCTTGTCCCAGTGTGGTTTTGCCGACTCCGGGGACGCCTTCAATCAGCAGATGTCCGCGCGCGAAAATGCTGACCAGTGCCAGGCGGACCACGTCGTCTTTACCGCGAATTACGCGGCGCAGGGCGGTTTCGAGCTCCGTTGCTTTGCTGGAAACGCCGGCTTGGTGCGAAGTTGCGGTAGCGCTCTCGGGCGACATTGGGTTCGATTCTACTATCTGGGTTCGAGGCGGAGGAGTTACCTACGTCACAGGACCGGCTGTCAGTTGTCAGTTTTCAACCATCAGCTTAAACCCAGATTCCTCGCTCCACTCGAGATGACAAGTTTCTTAAGTGGAGAGCAGTTGCAATCACAAAGTTGAACGCTGGCGCCGGCAAAGCTTGCATTGGAATTAGCTTAGAGCTGATAGCTGATAGCTGATGGCCGACGGCTCACTGCATAAATTCCGCCGGACGCCCCGTCAGCCGCTCGATCCGCTTGGCGACGGGCGGGTGCGTGGAAAACAAGCCACCGAAGTTCATTCCCAGCAGGGGCTGGATGATGAACAAATGCGCCGTCGACGCCGTAGCTTGCATGGGGACGCGGCGCGAATAGGCGTCGAGTTTTTGCAAAGCGCTAGCCAGCGCATAGGGATTGCCGGTGTAGTGGGCGCCGGTGGCGTCGGCCTGGTACTCACGAGAGCGCGAAACGGCAAGCTGGATCATGCCGGCCGCGATCGGGGCCACGATCAGCATGAGCAGCCCCGTGAGGCCGCCACCTCCGCGGTCATTGCGCTCGCTGCGGCCATAGCCGCCGAAGATCATGGCCCAGCGTCCCATGCTGGCCAGCATGGTGATCGCCCCGGCCAGTGTCGCGGCCACGGAACTGATCAGGATGTCCCGGTTGTTGACGTGGCCGAGTTCGTGGGCCAGCACGCCTTCGAGTTCCTCATCGTTCAATAAACCCAAAATCCCGTGAGTTACCGCGACCGACGCGTGTTGCGGATTGCGTCCGGTGGCGAACGCATTCGGCGACTCGGTGGGAATCACGTAAATCTTCGGCATGGGGATGCCGATTTTCTGGGTCAGGCGCTCGACCGCCGCGTAAGCGCGCGGCAGTTGCTCGCGCGTGACGGGCTGGGCGCGGTACATGGCCAGCGCGATCTTGTCAGAGTAAAAGTACGAGACAAAGTTCATCACTGCGGCAAAGATCAGGGCGAGGAACATGCCGTTCTGGCCGCCGAAGTAGCGGCCGATGGCCATCAGCAGTAGCGTGAGTGCGGTCAGCAAGAATGCGGTCTTGAATGTGTTTCCCATGGTTGTTTTGATCTTACGCTCTATTAGATGCTGGGTTCGGCGTTCGGCTTCGGCCTCTCGGTGTCCGCACGGAGGCTTCGGCCGTCAGGCTTCGGCCACCCTGAGCTTCCTCACCGTGCTGGAGCAGGTAGAGCTGGTTTAGCTTCCGTTTTGGGAAAATCTGGTTCGGGCGCGTACCCCCCCGTCTATTGGAATCAATGACTTAGGGGCGTGGACACCGGGTAGACATGTTAGGTGGGGGAAGGGGCAAGGTCGATGTTCGGCGGCGTACGGTTCAGGACAATTCAGCCCGAACGGCCACATCGAATGTCGAATAGTACTTCTTCACATCGCCGGCTCCGTATTTCTCCCGAAATTTTTCGATCACGGACTTGACCGTGGCGGCGTCGGTGATGGTGATCGCCCGAAGATCTACTGCCGCGTCCCGCACATCAATTCGAATCGCCGGGTTCTTCAAAACGTTCTTGAACCACTGCGTGTTCGACCCATACACGGGCAGCAGATATAGCGTCTCGCCTTCCAGCACGAACCAAACCGGGACTGAGATCTTCCGGCCAGACTTTCTTCCGGTAACTGACAGATTGATCTGACGGTAGCGGGCGAGGCGGTCTTTGATTTCGCTCTTACTGATGCCGGCACTCATTTCGTTCTTCTTGATTTCGGTCTTTTTGGTTGGCATCAGGCACCTTTCAAGAAAAAGGCGGGAGCGGCGCCCGCACCCGGCCGATCACGCTTTTTGGGCTTCGCGCTTCAGGGCGTGCTGCAGGGTTTGGTCTAACGCAGCTTTCGTTTTCTCGTATTCCTGCTGGGTGATTTGGCCTCGTTTGTGCTCGACTTCGAGCTGGAAGAGTTCTTCTTTTAGTCCTTCGAGCAGCATGGAAGTCGAGCTTCGCTTCGCGGGGGGTAGCGACTGCGAGTGAACAGATGCTGGGGCCTCGGGGAATTCGTAGTCGGATTCGGAATCCTCGATGGCTACGGTCCTTGCCGAGGACTTCGCTCCGGCACGCGTGCGTCCTGCGCCGCGAGCGGCGGCGGATTGTTGGCGCCAAGCTACAAAGACCGCTCCTGCGACGAGCACCACGGCGAAACCAGCGAGGATGGGCCAACGATATTTCTGCAGAGGGTCGGGAGCGTCAATGGGCGGGCCCAGTCCGCCGCCGGGGCGGTTGCCCGCGGGCGCCGCGGCAGATTCTCCTTGCGCGCCGCCTTCCTGTTGTTCGGCCAGCGAGCCTTCGCCGGAAACCTTGAAGGCCAGATTCTGTCCCGCGCTGGTGCCGGAGGCGACCTGCGTGATCGAATCGGGCTGGCTCGGATTGTTCATCGACTGGTAACTGGTGCCGGGCGCGGCAGAGAACTCCATCGACTTAGGAACGATGGCCACGAAATGCTCCAGAGGGTAAATCGATTTCGGGTCGATGTTGGCGCTGCCCGTGTAAGGGAGTTGGTAGGCCACCTGGAACTGGGTGGTGCCGGGGCGTAGAGGAAAGATGAAAGAGTAGCGGGTTTTGTTATCACCCTCGGGAACCGGGGCGGAATTAATCGGCTGGCCGTGTTCGGTGACCGCCTGGCCTCCCATCATTTGCGCGCCCTCGGGAACGTAGAACTCCATGTTGCGCTCGCTCATCTGGGTGCGAGGCGGTTTGGAAGTGTTTTGCACGGCGAAGGCGCGGACGATTTCGAGCTGACCTTTTTCCGCCTGCACTTTCATAATGTCGGCGACCACGGTGATGCCATCGATTTTCTTGCCAACGTCGTAGACTTCGACCTCAACTGAAGTGGTTCCGGGAGGCGCCATGCGGTGGTAGGTAACGCCTTCGTGAATGGCGCGGACCAGGTGAGGCGATTGCGCGTCGTCCAGCTTGAAGCTGAAGTTGCCCTTGGCGTCGGCCTTGACGCGGCCGGACTCTTCCATGCCTTGGCCGAGGCTGAGCAAAACAACGTCGTCGCCGGCGGCGGGTTTGCCGGTGGTGGAGTTCTTCACCGTGCCGGTGAGGGATTGGGCGGTGGCCAGGGACGTGAGAAGGAGGACTGCGAGCGCTATAAGGATGCTCGCGTCGCGCTTATTCCGACGCAGACCGCGGCCCGATACAACTGGGCCGCCGGACAGCCGAGGGCGGCTGTCCCCACATGAGTTGTTGCGCTCCATGCTGTGAGTTGCTTTCAACCTTTTGTCCTCCGGGGAACTGGCGCGGGTTTCGATTCCAGTCGCGCGATTTCGGCCAGCAGCGTGGCCGCTTCGTCCTGCAGCGAGGACTTGAGCGAGTGATAGTCGGCGTCGGGGACTTTGCCGGCCTTGTATTCGAAATTCAGGTCGCGCAGGTTCTCGTAGACCGCATCCTTGCGCTCGCGCAGGTAGGAGGCGCGGGTTTTTTCCGGACCGAGAAAAATCTTTTCCGGAAGATAGAAAACGTAAACCAGGGCTGCAATGGTTGCGACAACGTAGAAAAGGATCATCACAGTTCAGTCTCCTTGCCGGCTTGATCGCGAAAGTGTTCGAGTTCGGGGCCGCGGACGGGGCGCAGGCCGTCGGCAATGGCGGGCGCGGGGCGGTTTTTCCAGGCGCGGATCACGAGCACGGCGACGGAAAGTCCCAGGAAAAGCATGACGAACGGAACAATCCACGCGGTGCGGTTGAAGCCGGCAGTCGTGGGCGCGGCCAGAACCGTGGGACCGTATTTCTGCACGAAAGCCTGCGACACCAGGCTGTCGCTGTCCCCGCGCATGACCTGCGCCATGAGTTCGTTGCGCATGCCGTCAGAACTGGGGCAGCCGACGTGGTTGCATTCCAGAAGAATCTGGTTGCAGCCGCAGATGCACATCAACTGGTGGCCGAGTTCGGTGAAGCGGGTGGCGGGGTCGCCGGCGCCGGAAAAGAGGAAGACGGCGAGGCAGAGCAGGAGTGCCTGTAGAGCTTTGCCGCCGCGGCTGCCTCGCTTCGATTTTGGATTTAACTTCGTCATTGATCTTGGCATCGGAACATTTTTTTTTTATTTCCGCTGCCGGCATTTCGCGGGCAAGAGTGCCCGCGCCACACAGACATGCCGGGCTGCGCCCGGTGAACAGCCGGGAGCCTGCCCTGAGCTTGCCGAAGGGCGGCTGTTCCCACACGAACCGTTACGTCCTCACATTTCATGTCAGTCTCCGATGACCGCATGCGCGGGCTCGGGCACGCGTTTGGCCACCGGCACACCTACGGGGGCTGGGGCATTCGGAACCAGGGCCATGCCGGTTCCGAGGACCATGATCCAGGCGCCGATCCAGATCCAGATCACCATGGGGTTCACGTGCGCCTTGATAATGGGCCAGCCTTTTTCATTCTGGCCTTCGTAGACCACGTAGAGATCTTCCTTGAACGTGGAGCGGATGAAGGGCAGCGTCGAGGTTTGCTGGCTGGCCTTGTAGAAGCGGCGCTCCGGGGTCAGAGTGTCGATCTTTTTGCCGCCCTGGTAGACGTCGAGCACGGCCCACTGGCTGAAATGATTGGGAAATTCCTCCTCGGTGTAAGACCGGCAGAGGAGTGTGTAATTGCCGATCGCCATCTTGTCGCCGTAGTCCAGCCCCTTCTCGGCTTCCTTCTCCTGGTTGAAGGCGGAACCGGCAAAACCGATCATGGCGAGCACCACGCCGAAGTGAACAATGTAGCCGCCGTAGCGGCGGGTGTTGCGATGTCCGAGTTGCACGATCGAGGCGAACATGCCCTGCCCGGTGTGGCCGGAGATGACGCGGCCGCCACGGTAGAACTCGGATGCCACCGTGAAGATGACCAGAGCGGAAAGGAAAATCGTCATCAACGAGTAGAGGTAGGTCACGTCGCGCCACGGCCTCATGCCGAAGATCGATCCCCAGCTCTGGGGCGTGGCCATCAGGAAAACCGCAACGGCGAAGGCACCGATCGTGGGCCACAGGAAGTTGCGCTTCAAGCTTTCGAGAGAAGTTTTGCGCCAAGCCAGCAGCGGGCCGACCGCGGTCAGCAGCAAGAGCAGCAGCGCCACGGGAATGTTGACCTTGTTATAGAACGGCGCGCCGACCGTGACTTTGTTGCCTTGCACGAGTTCTGAGATTTTCGGGAACCAAGTACCCCACAACACGGTGAAGCAGGCCAGCAGCAGCAGCAGGTTGTTAAACAGGAAACTCGATTCGCGCGACACCAGCGATTCCAGCTTGTGCTCGCTCTTTAAATGCGACTTGTTCTTGAGGAAGAAAAATAGGAACACTGCGAAAGTGATGGCGAGGAACCAGGCAAACCAGTCTCCAATAGAAGATTGCGCGAAAGCATGAACGCTGCTGATAATTCCGCTGCGGGTGAGGAACGTCCCGAGAATCGCGAGCCAGAAGGCGGCGAACACCAGCCACATGTTCCACACCTTCAGCATGCCGCGCTTTTCCTGCATCATCACGGAATGCAGGAACGCCGTGCCGACCAGCCACGGCATGAGCGAGGCGTTCTCGACGGGATCCCATCCCCAGTAGCCGCCCCAGCCGAGAACGGAATAGGCCCAGTGCGCGCCGAGAAAAACTCCACAGGTCAGAAAGATCCAGGTGACCATGGTCCAGCGGCGGGTGATGTGAATCCACTTTTCGCCGGGATACCTCATGATCAGCGCGCCCAGCGCGAAGGCGAATGGCACGGTGAACCCGACGTAGCCCAAATAAAGCATGGGCGGATGAATCACCATCTCGGGATATTGCAGCAGCGGATTCAGGCCGCTACCATCGGCACGGACCGGGCCTTCGAGAATGCCGAAAGGATTGGCGGCGAGATTGAGCAACAAAAGAAAAAAGACCTGCACCCCGGCGAGGACTACCGAAGCGTAGGCGAAAAGGCGCGGGTCAGTTTTATAGCGCAGCCGCAGGACGAATCCGTAAGCGGCCAGCAGCAGCGACCAGAAAAGAAGCGAGCCCTCTTGCCCCGACCAGAGCGTGGCGAATTTGTAAGGCGCCGAGAGGTCGCGGTTGCTGTGATGAAAGATGTAGGCGATGGTGAAATCGTTCTGAAACGCCGCGGTGACCAGAACCACTGCGGCGAGCAGCACAGCGGCAAAACAGGCCACTCCGGCGCGGCGGGCGGTTTCGCCCACGCGGTCCATCGTCTCATCTTCTTTATTTTGGAAGAAAAGCGAGACGAATCCGGCAAGGAAGGAGTAAACCGCCAGGGCCAACGCCAGCAGCAGAGCGAAACTACCAATTTGCGCCATGAGGGGGAATCCTCAGTATCTTTGCAAAAAACCTGCCGTCGGGCAAACGCAGAAGTCTCTGTCCCAGGCTAAGCTGGCAGGAGGCAGTGTGAAATGAACCCCGGAGTATTGTCCCACATCAGCGGGGTCCGGTCGCGAGGATGTGTAGAAATGATGTGTAGAAATCTGGATGTGTAGAAATCTGAACCGGCCCCGCACCGGTCGATGGCCGCCGTTAGAAACGCTCAAGAGCACAGAACCGGCGGTGCCCTGACCACCGGGGCGCAAGCAACTCCTTAAGGCGGAAGCCGCGGTTCGGCCCGCCCAACGCAATCAGACCCGAAATGCTCGCCTATGCCCGATGTTCCTGGTAACGCTCCATTATTTCGCGCTCCGCGACCAGCCAGTCATCGGTCTCGGTGCCGAAGGAGGGTCCGCGCTGCATGTAGAGCTCGTAGGCACGCCGGCGGATTTCCTCTTCCAGGCTGAACGGAACCATGCTTTGCCGTGCCGCAGACTTCACCATCTTCGGTCCAGCTTTCGCTTTTCCGTTGTCGCTGCCTGCAGTCTCGGATGCGGTGACTGCGGCGGCCGGAGCGACGGGCGGGGCTTCGGGGTTCATGGGGGAAGTCGTCTTGCCGCTGCGGGATTTGGACCTTGCCATATTCGTGTACTCCTTGCCGACTCTAAGAGTCAGAATGAATCGATCTGCTTATAAGTGAACAACATACACATCACCCCAGCGTGCGCTGGTGCGGTCTGTTTGGGTTGCTCCTTAGAGTTACTCTCACTATAAACCTTTCGGCCCTGTGGATGAAACCATCGCGAGCCGCATTAGTACCATTTTAATTCCCCAGGACGGGGTTGCAGGTATCGGAACTTTCTATGCTTTCGATCAGTTTCAGGCCAAGCCCGGAGAACGAGCCGTGGGTTGCGGACCCACTACCGGAGAATGAGTGGAAATGAGGGGAACAGGGCTGGGCAAACCGGCTTTGTTATAATCGTCGCTGCTAATCTTCGGCGTTTTTCCCGCGCGTGGCGCTATCGTCTAGGGGTTAGGACGGAAGATTCTCAATCTTCAAACACGGGTTCGATTCCCGTTAGCGCTACCAAAACTCTCTTGGTTGGCGGATGTTCCCTTTTCAGATCGAGAAAGCTCGTTGCCAAGGCTACTTGCGGCTATTTGCCGCCGCCGGCGGCTCTGGTTGCGAACATCGAATCCTCTCGCCACCCGTTCCCGCGGGGCCGCGAAATCGACGATTGCGTGGTCTCTGCCGCTCTGGCAACGGCGCCCAGCTTAAACTGGGCCACCAGGCCGTGCAACTCGGAGGCCAGGCTGGACAGGCCAATGCATGCCTCGGCCGCCTGGTTTGCGGCTAAAGCAGATTCCTGGGTTTCACTCGAGATCTGGGCTACGTCGGAGTTGATGGCCTCGCTCGCGGTAGCTTGCTCGCCGCCAGCCGTGGCGATTTGCGAAATCATATCCCCCACTTGCTCGGCCATCTGAATGATCTCCTCCAGCGCAACGCCCGACGCGGCAGTTTTCTCCACGCCGACCTGCACCGCCACGTTGCCCTGATCCATGGCTTGCGCCGCACCTTTCATCTCCACCTGGATGGCCTCGATCATGGTGGCGATTTCTTTGGTGGCATGCGTAGTCCGCTCGGCCAGTTTGCGAACCTCGTCGGCAACCACGGCAAAGCCGCGGCCTTGTTCGCCGGCGCGGGCCGCTTCGATAGCCGCGTTCAGGGCGAGCAGGTTGGTCTGGTCGGCAATGTCGTCGATGACTGCGATGATTCTGCCAATCTGCTCGGAACCTTTTCCCAGTTCAGCGATGCGGGCAGAGACATTTCGCGACGAGCCGGCTATGCCATGCATGGTGGCCAGGGTCTGCTCGATCACCTGACCCCCCTGTTGAGCGGCTTGCGCGGCCTTGCGGGCGGAATCGGCAGCTTTTTTTGAGCTGTCGGAGACCTGCTGCACGGTGGCGGACATCTCCTGCATGGCGCTGGCGACGCGGCAGTTGCGGTCGGACTGCACATGCGCCCGCTCGGCCGATTCCCGTGCATTCTGGGATATCTCATCGCTGGCGCGCGCCACCTGATCGGCATTCTGGGCGACTTGTGAAACCACTTGGTGCATCTTGTCCAGAAAACTGTTGAACCAGCGGGCCAGTTCGCCGAGTTCGTCGTGGCTGGAGATTTCCAGGCGCTTGGTGAGGTCGCCCTCGCCTTCCGCGATGTCCTGGACCATGCTGCTCAATCGCCGCAGGGATCGGGAAACCGTCCGCACCAGCGCGAGATTGCCCAGGCACATCAGCAACACGCTCAATCCCACCAGAAAATAAACCACAAATTCGAGGTGGCGAGTGCGGTCGTTGGCGCTAGTGGCCTGGGTGTCGAGGGTCTGGCCCAGCTTGTCCTGATATTCGGAAATGGCGCGCAGAAATCCCTCAAACGCCGGATTGGACTTCTCAATGATCGCCTGGTGCGATTCCGCGTTATGGGCGTGCATCACCAGATCTGTGACTTGACTGTTGGCTCGAGTCAGCTTCTCGAAAGCGGATGACACGATGGTGTCGCCTTCCGCCAGCTGCTGGATTTTTCCCTGGACCTGCTTCACCAGGGTTTCGTTCTGGCGCACAAGAGCTTCGATAGCGTCGGGATCATGTTCCTGCACCATCTTCTGCGTGACGCCCTGGACCTTGACCGCCAGGTCCAGCAGTTCGAATGAAGCCTGACTCTGGGAGCGCGCCGTCGCCGCCAGGCCCCTCGACAAAGACGAAGATACCCGCAGCAGGTAGGACAATCCCAGGGCGCCTCCGGCGGTGATCGCAACCGAGGCGGCCAGCGCCAACGTCATCCTGCGCGCGATGCTCACGTTCCTCACAAGTCGAGTTCTCCTGGAGCTTGCCCAAAACGTGCGATGACCGAGATGAGAAGCGCCATCCCCGTTTTCGCCACTGGCTTGAATGCCTTATCCATTTTCATCCCGGGATGAGCGTGCCTGGTTTTGTTTCGAGTAGTTGCCCGGTATCTACATCGGCGTGCGGCGAGGAGACATCAGTGTCTTTGGTTTGGGATCGTCTGGCGGATTAGAGAGATTTAATGCGGTGAGCCGCCCAATCGTGGACGAGAGGAGTCACTCTCATCTTGTGGATCGTCATCTTGTGGATCGTCCGGTTGTGATCCTCCGGGCGCAGGTATCAAGCGGACGCTGCTGGTGCTTGCATTGTTTCCGTGCGAAGGCCGCGCCATCTCCTCCCGATAGTGCGGGCCGGAAGAAAATATCGATCTGCAGGCATCGCGGCCCGAACTACGGAGTCACCGTGAACGTTGTTGGACTCGAGGCTGCTCCTCCCGGCGTGGTTACCGCAACTTTTCCTGTCTTGGCCCCGGTCGGCACCGTGGTAGCGATGGTGCTGTCATTAGTCACTGTGAAAGTGGCCTTCACTCCGCCGAAGGTTACTTTGCTGGCCTGGGTCAATCCGCTTCCGCTGATGGTGACGGGCGTGCCGACCGCTCCGCTGGTGACGCTAAGTCCCGTAACCGCGGGTAGCACCTTGAAATTGTGGCTGCTGATCAGTGTGCCCGTGGAAGTGAGTATGCTCACCAACCCGGTGAGCGCGCCGACCGGAACTTTCACAGTCAGAAACGTATCGGAGACGATTTTGAATGAAGTGGCCAGGGTTCCGTTGAACGAGACGCTGGTTGCGCCCGTCAACCCCTGACCCAGGAAGTCGATGGTCGCTCCAACCTTGCCCTGCGTGGCGGGCGAACGGGTGAATGGAGGCAGGCCCATGTCGAAGCTGTAGAAGACACCGCAGCACAACGAATTCCCGCTGGCGGTTCCGTAGAATTTTCCGTTCGTGTGTTGCACCAGGGGCGTTTGGGGAACAATCCCGTCGGTGCAGCCGGTGGCCGAGCAGAAACTGTGGAGGAATGTCACGGTGCCGCCAGTAGTGACCTGGAAGATCGTGCCGTAGCCATGCGCTCCGCCAAGCTCGGTTACCCCGTAAAGATTACCGTCGCTTCCGAGCGTGAGCCCCGCCACGGGAAGTTCTCCAAGAAGCTCTGGAGAGGCGTACTGGAAGCTGTAGACCAGCGTGTAGGTTCCAGAAGCGGAGATCTTGAAGATCGTGCCCTCGTTGTTGGCGCCGCCCTCGTAGGTGGTTCCCCAGAAATCGCCGTCGCTGCCCTGAACCAGCGCCCCGATCGGCCGGGTGCCGTCCGTGGGGTAGCCTTTGAAGGTGTGCAGCGCGGTTATCTTGCCGCCTGCAGTCGCCTTGTACACCGTGCCGCATCTGCAGGTCGGATCCCCGCCCGCCTGCGCGGTTCCATAAAAGTTGCCGTCGCTGCCCTGCGTCGGAAGGTTGGGGTTGTAGCCGTTGCTGTAGTCGAACGGGTACGCAGTGAGTTTCCCTTTGGTCGTAATCTTGTAGAAGACGCCATAGGTGCCAGAGTAGACGCTGGCATCCGTTCCATAGAAGTTGCCGTCCGTACCTTGGAAAGGCGCGTATAAGGGGTCGCCCTGGTCGTTAAGGTGCTGACTCGTGGTCCCGGCGGTAAAATCCCACAGCTTTGTCCAGGCCCCTGCAGGCGTCATCTTGAAAATCGTTCCCGCGCCCTCGGCGCCACCGGTTGCGGTTGTTCCATAAAGATTGCCGTCAGTTCCCAGCGTTACCCCGCCCCAGGGGTCTGTGCCCGTGACCAGACAGTGGCCGCCTTCCGCACAGAAGCTGTAGACCAGCGAATAGCCTCCCGCGGTCGTCATCCTGTACACGCTTCCGGAATTGTAAGTTCCATTGCTTTGGATGGTGCTGTACAACGCACCGTCTGTGCCTTGCGACAACACGGCAGGTGCGGCCACGCCGGTGGTGTTACTGATGGTATTTGGGTAGGTGTATAGCGGAACGTAAGTCTGGGCAGGGGCGGCGATTGCGGCAAACAACAGCACCAGGGTGAGCGTCGAAAGCCCGAAGATAGAAAGTGCGGTTCGGCGTTTCATAGAAACTCTCCTTAAAACGAGACTCAAAAGCGAAACTCAAAACTCAGGGCGCATGGCTGCAAAGACAGTTGCGGGGGATTCGCGAAAAGAGCCCATCGGCCCGTCGGTGGCCGCTATAGGGAGAGGTTTTGGACTGAGCGCGCGAATTATCTCCCCCGCATCTAGCCCCGTCAAGATGAAAGAGTTTTCGTCATGAACCGGCAGCATCTCGCTCGACCGCCTTTTCCCTGTATTACCCACAGCCTGTCTCACCCAAAACCGTGACACCCTTGCCTATAGTTTGCGTTTACAATGTGCGTGCTCCATGGGGCTGGTTCGTGGCAAAATGTTTCCGCTCACCCCAGCGCTCTTGGACTGGCAGTTTGCACCATCCCCCGCTGCATGTCCTGACGGAATTCTTAAGAACTCTAAAGCGTGGCGAAGTCTATGAATTACAAGGGCACTGCACGAGAAGTTGCAGAGACTTCCGGCCGCCTGTGGCGCTTCTCCGACTACGAATTTGACGAACTCGCACGCGAGCTGCGGGTGAAGGGCAGGTCGGTAGTGCTCGAGTCGAAGCCTCTGGACATCCTGCTGCAGCTTCTTCTCCATGCCGGCGAGGTCGTCACCAAGGAAGAATTGCTGGAATCGGTGTGGCCGGACGTAATGGTGGTGGATGGTTCGCTGGCGACCGCCGTCTCCAAACTGCGCAAAGCAATGGGGGACGAACAACATCCGGCGATCGTTACAGTTCCGCGGGTTGGCTACCGCATGGCGGTGCCGGTTTATTGCAAGAACGTAGCCGCGGCCGCCGGGCCAGAACTTGGATTCAAAGCCGGGGACCTGGTTCCTGGACGAGAGCAATGGCGGCTCTCCCGGCCCATGGAAATTTCGGGGTCGAGCGAAGTGTGGCTGGCCGAAAACCCCAAGACTCGCGAGCAGCGGGTTTTCAAGTTTGCGGGAGATGGAGTGCGGTTGAAAGGCTTGAAGCGCGAGATCACCGTCTCTCGCTTTTTGCGCGAATCGCTCGGCGACCGTCCGGAATTTGTGCGCATTCTGGAGTGGAACTTCGACACGCTTCCGTTTTTTCTGGAAAGCGAGTATTCCGGGCAGAGCTTGTCCGAGTGGGCTGAAGCGCAGGGCGGCCTCTCGAAGATTCCTTACGAGACGCGCCTGCAGGTGCTGGTGGATGTGGCCAAGGCTGTGGCAGCGGCGCACGACATTGGCGTGCTGCACAAAGACCTGAAGCCCGCCAATATTCTGATTGTGCCTGGGGCCGACGGCGGTTGGCAGATCAAGCTGGCGGATTTCGGCAGCGCCTCTTTGTTCGATCCTTCGCGCTTGCAGGCCCTGGGAATCACGAACCTGGGATTCACGCAAACCCTGCATGAGGCTCAGCCGATGACCGGCACTCTCATGTACCTTGCGCCGGAAATCCTGGCTGGGCAATCTCCCAGCGCGGCTGCGGATGTTTACGCTCTCGGCGTCATGCTCTACCAGTTGACGGTTGGCGATTTCCGCAAGCCCCTGGCGCCGGGCTGGGAAGCGGAGATTCAAGATCCGCTGCTGCGCGAGGACATTGCAGATGCCGCCTGTGGTGATGCCGCCAAGCGGCTCAACAGTGCGGGGGAACTGGTCGAGCGCCTGCAGACGTTGGCGCAGCGCCGCATCAAGCGTGACGAACTGGAAGCTGCCAAACTTCGCGCCCAGGTTGCCGAGCGCAAGTTAGCCGAGACTCGGGCGCGGCGGCCGTGGGTGGTGTTTGCCGTGGTGGCTTTGGCGGCCGGACTCGCAGTGAGCGTCGTACTTTACCAGCGAGCGACTCGCGAGCGCGACAATGCCAACCGCCAGACCGCGATCGCCAGCTCAATCAGCCGGTTTCTCGCGGACGATCTGCTGGGCCGGAGCAATCCATTTGTCAGCGGCAGGGCCAGCGAGTCGCTGATGGAAGCGATCAAGCAAGCCTCTCCCAGCATCGACCGGAAATTCAAGGATGAGCCGCTGGTGGCGGCGCGTCTCCACCAAACCATTGCCAGAGCTCTCGATAACCGCACCGACTATCCCGATGCGCGGCAGGAGTATGACCGGGCGGCTGCACTTTTCAAGCAAGTCGATGGCGAACTGTCGCAAGATGCAATCATCATTCAACTGCAACGAACTACCCTGGAGGCGCGCAGCTACGAGAGCGGCTCGCTGCCGCTGGCCAAATCGATTCTCGAACAGCAAAAAGGGTTGATCGCCAGTTTGGCGCATCCACGGCCGGATATCGCTGTCTGGCTGTCCTCGGCGCAGGGAATGGTCGCGCTCATCGAGAACAACGCGAAGTCGGCGGCCGAGAACTTTCAGGCGGCGGTGGACAAGGCAGAAATCCTTCCCGAGTTCGACGAGAGCGCGCGCCTGACCTTCAAGCAAAGGCTCGGTTTTTCATACATCCGCCTGGGCGAGGGAGCCAAGGCCGAGCGGACATTTCGCGATCTCATTGCTGCCTTCACGCGAGTCGCGGGGCCCGACAGTCCCAATGTGTTGCGGGTGCGTTTGAATCTGGCGCAGGCTTTCATGATCCAGAAAAAACACGCGGAAGCAATTCAGGAAGCCAACGCGATTTATCCGGAATTTATTTCCCGGCTCGGCCCGGACCACGAACTCACCATGCAGTTGCTGGCCACGCGAGCCCAGTCCGAAGGCAGCCTCGGTCTCTGGGACGACGCCATCCGCGACGATCTGGCCATCCACGACCTTGCCGTTCGCAAGCAAGGACCTGGTTCTTTTTTTGCGGTGGCAACGCTCACCGACGCTTCACTCGCGCAATGTCGCGCCGGACGTTATCGCGACGGCGAAGCGAATGCGCGCCAGGCCTTTGAAGCATCGACCAAAGCCTTCGGACCGCGAGCCGCTCTAACTGGTGCGACGTCCTACACATTGGCAAGTTGCCTTATCGGCCTGGGCAAGCTGGACGAAGCCACCACCCGTCTGCAGCAAATTGACGTGCCTGCCGTCGTGCAGCTCACGGGCGATCCCGACTGGGGCGCGGGCGTGACGCTGGAACAGGCCGAGATCGCGTATCGCCGCGGCAATTACGCTGTCGCGCGAAATTATGTTGAGGCTGTGACCCCGGTATTCACGCGCCCGGATGCGGAGCCCTATCAAAAGCATGCGCTCGAATCGCTGAAAGCGGCGCTGGACAAGGTTCCGGACAAGGCTTCGCCGCGGAGTTGAGACTCGTTACTGTCACGACAATGTCGGCTGCCGCGCAATGACTGCCTCGCCACGTCCAGGTTCCGGAGCGACCAGTGTCACGGGCTGATTACGGCAGTCATCATTGGCAGCGGGGGAAGACGGGGCCGCGAAGTCGCGTCCGCGACTATGCGAACAAGGAACAAGGCTCCCCGAGTTGAGATCGCACGGGAGCCTTGGTTGGTTGCCAACTCTGCAGTTGGTTTCTACTGTCAGTTTCTATCTGCGGTGTTCCTCCGGGGCCAGGGCGACGCCGCGGAACGCTTCGCCCGCGCGGGCCGAACGAATCGTGAAGAACGTGTCGAGGAAACCGTTCGTTGCGGGCTGGGTGGCGCTGATGAGATCGACGACTGCCACCAACTGGTTGGGATCGGCGCCGTTGTCGCCGTTTTGGCTGATCGTAGACGTGATGGCGTAAATGATGGCGATGCCGTCGTGGGCGACGCCGATAATGTTGCGACATCCGCCGGTCGCGGGCTCGATCGATGCGGGATAGTTCGGCACGCTATAGGGCACGCCAAGGTTAAGTCCATTTTGGATGACATACTGGCGCACCCAGGTTTGTCCACTCGCCGTTGTGGTGAGGACCCACTTTTGCAGGCCGGCGGTCGCCAGTGTGCCGGCGTCCGCAACGTTCACCTGACCATTGATCACCTGATTCGGTGTGTAGATCAGATCGCCCTCATCACAGACGTACAAAGTAGTCGCATTCGCGAACCAAATCCCAAAAGGATAGTCACCCCCAGGGGCATTCGTGCTGGCACTGGTGTTGGGGAATCCTGGCAGGATCGTAAAAGGTTCGTTCACCAATCCGCCCGCGGGGGCGTTGGCTGGGGTGGGCAGAACACCCGGAGTACCGAGCTGATAGACGGTATTGATGCCGTTCCCGCCGCTGCCTTTTGCGACATACAGCGTATCGTTAAAGATGGTCTCGCCGCGGAAATTTGTGTCCTTACCGGGTTTGTCTCCGGGGAACGCAAAATAGGAAATCATGTTGTTGTTCGGCGGGACCAGCGGCGCTGCGCCAGGAACGAAAAGTTCGGAGCCCGTCGAGTGGGAGAGATTGAAGCCCAGCGTCGTGATCGGCACTTGCTTCTTCGACAGCCCTCCGCTGTTGTCGTTTCCAACCGAGTAATACAGCCCATTGTCCGCCTTGATCACAGCGCGGGAGTTGTCGCCGCTGTAAGCGTCGCCATCGGTGTAGGAGATGTGGCCCCGGGCGTCCACTTCGGCGACAGAGCGGTAGTAAGAAGTCGGATTGGGTGCGCCGGCATAGCTCGCGACCGAGGGATTGGTCGGGTCACACAGGTCCGGCGTACTGGAGGCCGAAACATCGATCAGGTTCGGCGCAGTCGGCGAGAAGGGACCCACGTTCGTGCCCTGCGTGAGGATGTTGGTCGTCGGATCCAGGGTGAGGGTCGGGCAGCCGGGACCGCCGCGGTAGCCCATGAAAGTCAGGCTCCTGCCATCCGCCGAGCGATTCAGGGCGAGCTCGGATTTGGAGCTGAAGCTGGTCATGATGTCGTTACTCGGAACCTGCAGCTCGCCCAGCAACTCGCCAAAAGGGCTGAGGTCCCAGAGAACGATCGGCGAGGAGACGCCAAAGCTGCCATCGGTGCTGGCGTTGTTCCAAACGTTGTGATTGTCGTTGAGATTAGGGGCTTCGCCGTTATCGCTGGCGTAGCCGCAGCTGACCGTCACGGCCGTTGTGCTGGTAGAGGGTGGGAGGAGAGGCACATTCACCGTGGCAGGATTAGGGTTGGTGACCGGGCCGGTGTTCAGACATCCGTTGGGTAATACTTGGCCCGGAGTAACAGTGCCGGCATTCCCAACATAGACTGTGCCGCTCAAAACGATGCTGCCAGGCACAAAACCGTGGAAATGGTGATCATCTCCGTTGTGCTCCTGCGCATTCACTTTGACCGGGACTGATAGTGCGACTGCTGCCGCGAGAGTTGCGGCAAACAACACCGAAAGGCGTTGCTTCATATGTTCATGACCTCCTTGGCCATGCGACAACAATTTGAAAACTATAAAGAAAGCCGCCTCGCCCGCAGGTTAACGGGCGATGAAAAAACAATGAATGTGCCGAACTCCGCACTTCGATTGGGAGACCGTACCTCGGAGTGAATAATCGCTCAATGCATTCATCGAGCCCGATGTCGTGGTTTGAGCGCTAAAGCCTGTTCCTGTCACTTATCTTCAGCGGTGTAGAGAATCCTGCTGACAGTAAGGAGGTCTCGGGCAGCGTGCGTGCCGCGGGAATCGAGAAAGGGGGCTTTTCTTGTAGATGAACGGAATTCGCGTCCGACCACCTAGGGTCACGACGGAGCAGTGGCCGAAATTTGGTCAAAATTGATCAGTATTCAGTTTCGCAGCAGGGGCAGACTATAGAGGCCCATAGTCATTCCGTTTGGGGCGGGACAGACGCCTGAACTTGGGCTGGAATCGAGTCGAGGTGGCTTATGACGCTGACCGTCGTAGCAGTGATCTTTGCAGTTTTTGCAATTCCCCTGATCCTGCTCCTGATCTACAACAGCACACTCACCATGCGCAGGGATGACCAGTTGTTTCTGGATGACGCTAGTTCGCACATGCACGCCGACCAGACGGAACTGTTGGCCAAGGTCAACCGGCTCATCATCCCGGTGCGCGTGTTCAGCATAGGGTCTGGGGTGTTTCTGGTGGCGCTCGTGGCGATGTGGGTCTACCAAAAGCTGAACTCGGCATAGTAGCGCCGAAGGCGGGAGAATCGCGCCATCCTGCCCACATGCCCGTGCTGTCGTACCATCGCCATCACACTCACCACCAAGATCGGGACAGGTCGCAGGCCGCTGACCTCACACTGGTCATCCCACTAATGATTCGCCCTCATGTCGCTCGAAGTCCCGCCCGCCGCCGGCACGTAGCACTTCGTGGTGTAATCCATCACCATTCGATCGGCATTAAACCGCCATCCTAACGTGCGGATGGTGCGCTTCATGCGTTTGATCCAGCCGCGGGGCAGGCCATCGTGGTCGCGCGAGTAGTAGAGCGGGATCACTTCTTCGCGCAGCGCTCGCATCAGGTCTGCCCCGTCGCGAGTGTCGTGCACGCTCATGTCCGAGTGCGTTCTGCCAGTTCCGATGGCGAAGCCGTTCATCCCGTCATAGGCCTCCGCCCACCAGCCGTCGAGCACAGAAAGATTCAGTCCGCCGTTGAGAACAACTTTCTGGCCGCTGGTTCCGGAGGCCTCGAGCGGCCGCCGAGGATTGTTCAGCCACACGTCCACCCCCTGCACAAAATGTCGCCCCACGTTGATGTCGTAATCTTCGACGAAAACGAACTTGTCGCCGAACTGCGGATCGCGCATCAGTTCCGCGATTTTCTGCAGCATGCGCTTTCCCGGTTCGTCGTTCGGATGCGCTTTGCCGGCAAAAACGAATTGCACCGGGCGTTTCGGATCGTTCACCATCGCGGTCAGTTTTTCGATGTCAGAGAGGATCAGGTCGGCGCGTTTGTAGGTGGCGAAGCGGCGGGCAAAGCCGATGGTGAGAGCGTCGGGGGTAAGCACCCGTTCCAGTCGCCGCAAAACTTCTTTGGACTCGCCACGCCGCTCCGCCTGTTCGACGGCGCGGTCGCGGACGAATTCGATCAGCCGCGATTTCAGGCTGAGATGTGTTTCCCACAGTTCGCCGTCGTCCACATCGGCGATCCCTTCCCAAATGCGGGCTTCGCTGCTGCGCTCCTGCCAGCCGGTTCCCAGGTGCCGGTCATAGAGGCGAAACATCTGCGGGGCGAGCCAGGAGGGAACATGCACGCCATTGGTGATGTGTCCGATGGGAACGGAATCCTCATGCTTCTCCGGAGACAACCCGGTCCACATCGCGCGCGAAACTTCTCCGTGCAGCGCGGAGACGGCGTTGGCGCGCCGCGACAATCGCAGGCCAAGCACGGTCATGCAAAAGGGTTCGTCCAGGGTGGTGGGCTTTTCGCGTCCCAGTCCCATCAGGCTCTCGTGAGAAAGACCCAGGGCGTCGCGCAGCGGACCAAGATGCTCCTCGACCAGGTCGGCATCGAAGCGATCATGACCCGCAGGCACCGGGGTGTGCGTGGTGAACACGACCTCGCGCGACACGCGGGGCACGGCGCTGTCGAAAGTAATGCCCTCGTCTTCCATGCGCTGGCGGATCGCTTCCAGCACGGCGAACCCGCTGTGTCCTTCGTTCAGATGCAGGACTCCCGGCGTGATGCCGAGTGCGCGCAGCGCGCGTAACCCGCCCACGCCCAGCAGCAATTCCTGACGAATGCGGACCCGGCGGTCGCCGCCGTACAGGCGCGAAGTCAGCTCGCGGTCTTCGGGAGCGTTGCCCTCGACATCCGAATCCAGCAGCAGCAAGTCGCAGCGCCCCACCGCGACTCGCCAGACTTTCGCGCTGATCGAGCCGTGGCGAGTATCGGTTTGCACCACAACGGGCCGCCCGTTTTTTCCGATGGCGGCCTGCATCGGCAGGTGATTCACATCCGTCTTGAGATATTCCTCGTGCTGCCAGCCGGTGCGGTCGAGCCACTGGCGGAAATATCCCTGCCCATAAAACAAGCCAACGCCAACCAGCGGAATATCCAGGTCCGACGCGCTCTTGATGTGGTCGCCGGCGAGAACGCCCAAGCCCCCGGAATAGACCGGAAGCGATTCATGCACGCCAAACTCAGCGGAGAAATACGCCACGGGGCGGGGCCCGAGAACGCCGGCGTGCCGCGTTCCCCAGGTGCGGTCCGATTCCAGATACTCGCGCAAGCGGCGATAGGCGTAATTGATGCGGCTGTGCAGAACCAGTTCGGCGGCGCGCGCTTCCAGTTTCGCCAGCGGAAATTCGGCCAGCAGCGCCACCGGATTGTGGTTGAGCTGGTTCCAGCGCACCGGATCGAGATCGAGAAACAAGCTGGCCGAATCGTGATCCCAACTCCACCAGAGATTGCGAGCCAGCGCCCAAAGCCGTTCCTGCACGGGCGCGATGAAGCGGTCAAGCGTGCGCGCTTCGCTCACCACGGAAGCCACCTGGGTGGCGGCTTCGGTGAGCATGCGAATCTCATCTTCGCTGAAGACACGAGCTTCCACCGTCTGCACTACAAGCACTCCCTGCAGCACGCCGCGGTCGATCAGAGGAACGCCGAGGAAAGACTGGTAAGCGTCCTCCCCGGCTTCGCTGAAATATTTGAAGCGGGGGTGATTGTTCACCTGGTCAACGGACACGGGCCGAACCTGCTCGGCCACAAGACCGGCAAGTCCTTCATGCACCGCCATGCGCAGACTGCCGATGGCTTCGCGGCGAAGCCCGAGAGTTGCCGCCAGCACAAGGTTGGCGCGATCCGGCTCCAGCAAATAAGCCGAACACACGTCCGTGCCAAACCGCTTGGCAATCAGAGCGACCACGTTCATCAAAGTCTCGGCAGGCTTGCCGCCCTCGCGCGCGAGGTTGGCGATCTCGTCGAGAGTCAGAACGCTGGCGCCGGTAGGTGAAACAGTCACGCTTTGTGCCTCATCCATCACTTCATTCTGCTGGTCCAAACTTGTACGGCCTCCATGTAGCCTTCTGGCCCGTGCCCCAGGACTGACGGCCTATTTTGCGCAGTGCCGGCATAGGGCAGCGGAAATGACGTTTCCGCTCTCCGCTTATGGAGCAAGAGCTATTGTAGCGTTCATGACGCGCGCCCCGTCCAATTCATATTGTTTATGGGCGAGATCAAGATAAAGATAATGATTAAGAGGATTCACACCTGCAGTTTGACCAGCCAGTTCGGCGGCTCCGGCAGGATCGCGAACTTGGGAAGTTCGCCGCGCACCATTGCCACTTCATCGCAAGAATGGAATCTGGGGCAAACGTGGCAGTCTTTGTAAATTTTGTCGGGCAGATCCTCGCGCTGCGCCACGGCGAAACCCTGGCGCGCAAAAAATTGCGGCGCGCGCGTGAACAAGCAAATGCAGGTCACCCGGTGTTTTTTCGCCTCGGCCATGAGAGCCTTCATCAGCCGTCCGCCGCCGCCCTTGCCCTGCGCCCACGGAGCGACGGTGATGGAACGAACCTCAGCCAGATGCGTGCCATACAGGTGCAGCGCGCCGCAACCGATGATGCGGCCGTCGTCTTCGAGCACGACGAAGTCTCTGACGTTTTCGCAGATCTCCGCCAGCGTGCGGGGCAGCAGCGTGCCGTCGCCGGAGTATCCGGAGATCAAGTCGTGAATCTGCGTAGCGTCAGGCAAGATCGCTTTGCGCGTGCGCATGTATTTCCTCCCGTAACGATTCGATATGTTTTCTGGCGTTCTTGATAGCCTGGCGTACCCGGCCGGGCGCCGTGCCGCCCGGAACATCGTGCACGGCCAGCACTGCGGCGAGATTCAGCGAGTTGTAGAAATCCGCGTCAAAGGCCGGATCGAGCCCGTGCAACTCATCCAGCGTCAAATCCTGGAGCTCGCAATTTCTCTCCACGCACAGCTGCACCGCTTTACCGATGCGCTCATGCGCCAGCCGCGAGGGAACGCCGCGCTTCACCAGATACGTCGCGGCTGCCCAGGCATTGGTGAATCCGGTCTGCGCGGCCTGCCCCATCCGATCAAGATTGAATTCAACCGTCTTCATGAATCCCGTCACCAGCGGCAACATGGCCAGCATCGTGTCGGCGGAATCGAAGAGAGCCTCCTGCGTTTCCTGCAAGTCTTTGTTGTAGGCCAGCGGCAGTCCCTTGAGCGTGACCATGAGCCCGGTGGCGTGCCCAATCACACGGCCAGCTTTACCCCGGACCAACTCCAGCAAATCCGGATTCTTTTTCTGCGGCATGGCGCTGCTGCCGGTGGAATAAGCTTCCGGCAAAATGACGAAGCCGTATTCCTGCGAAGAAAACAGAATCATTTCCTCCGCCCAGCGGCTCAGGTGCAGCGCGAGCAGAGATAAAGCGTTGACGAATTCAATTGCGAAATCGCGGTCGCTGGTGGCATCGATGCTGTTGGAAGTTGGTTCATCAAACCCAAGAGTCTCAGCCATGAACTTGCGGTCGAGGGGAAGCGTAGCTCCCGCGACCGCACCCGACCCCAGCGGACAAACATTCAAGCGCTTGCGACAGTCGGCGAGCCGGCCGACATCGCGCAGAAACATCTCGACGTAAGCCATCAGCCAATGCCCCACCAGAACCGCTTCGGCGCGCTGCAAGTGGGTGTACGCAGGCATGGCAGAATCGCCCATCCGCTCCGCGCGATCAGCCGCAACGCCGCACAACTCCGCAATTTCAACTCGCAGCCGATCGATCGCGGCGCGCACGTAAAGACGCAAATCCGTGGCGATCTGCTCATTGCGGCTGCGGCCACTATGCAGCTTGTATCCGGTTTCGCCAATCGACGCGGCCAGTTTTTTCTCAATAAAATGATGAACATCCTCGGCTTCGTTGTCCTCGAGAAATGCCGGAGAAGCCGCGGCCTGCGCTCCGATCTGTTGCAGTCCGTGCAGGATGCTGATCAGTTCGTCCGCGGAAAGGATCCCGGCGTCTTTCAGTGCGCGCGCATGCGCGCTGCTGGCTGCGAGTTCGTACTGCAGCAGTCGCCGGTCAAACCCGAACGACCGCTGCCAGCGCTCGAACTCCGGGTCCAGCGGCTGCCGGAAGCGGCCCGACCACATCTTCATCAACCCACCTCCACGCGGGAACGCGCCCGCGAGCGCGAGGGAAGTCCCAGAATGCGGATGAACCCGGCCGCATCTTTCTGGTCATATTCCGCGCCCATGGTGAACGAAGAAAGGTCAGTGCGATAGAGGGAATGCTCCGACTCGCGGCTCACGATGGAAACATTTCCTTTATACAAAGAAAGAGAAACGCTGCCGGTCATGTGCTGCTGCGTGCTCTCGACGAACGCATCGAGAGCCTCGCGCAGCGGCGTGAACCACAATCCGAAGTAAGCCAATTCGGCATACTTTAGCCCGATGTGCTGCTTGAAGTGAGCCACTTCGCGCTCCAGGCAAAGCGCTTCCAGTTCGCGATGAGCGCTAATCAACAGTGTTCCGCCGGGCGTTTCGTAACATCCTCGCGACTTGATCCCAACAAAACGGTTCTCCACCAGATCGACACGGCCGATGGCGTTGCGCGCGCCAATCTCATTCAGCAATTCCACCAGCGCCACGGGGTCGAGCTTCATCCCGTTCACTGAGACCGGAATCCCTCGTTCAAAGCCGATCGTCACCTTCTCTTCTTTATCCGGCGCCTCCTGCGGCGAACGCGTGATCTGCCAGGTCGTGGGCAAGGGAGCATTCCCCGCGTCTTCCAACTCTCCGCCTTCGTGGCTGATGTGCCACAGGTTGCGGTCGCGGCTGTGAATCTTCTCGCGGCTCGCGGCCACCGGAATGCCGTGCTGTGCGGCGTAGTCGAGGCAATCCTCGCGCGACTTCAGCGACCACTCCCGCCAGGGCGCAATGATCTTGAGTTCCGGCGCCAGCGCCTGGTACGTCAATTCAAAACGCACCTGGTCATTGCCTTTGCCCGTGCAACCGTGAGAGACCGCCGTTGCGCCTTCGCGTAGCGCCACTTCCACTTGATGCTTCGCGATCACCGGCCGCGCCAGCGAAGTTCCCAGCAGATATTTGTGCTCGTAGACCGCGCCCGCTTTCAACGCAGGGAACACATAGCCGGTTAGAAATTCTTCGCGAAGGTCCTCGACCACAACTTTGCTTGCGCCCGTGGCGTAAGCCTTCTCGATCACAGCCTGCAGATCGTCTCCCTGGCCGACGTCGGCAACCATTGCGATCACGTCGTAGGAATAGTTCTCCTTCAGCCACGGAATGATGATCGAAGTATCCAGTCCACCGGAATAAGCCAGCACAACTTTTTCAGGCATGAGCGCTCCTCACCGGCAGCCGCACCGCGCCGCCCAGCAATAAATAAAGAATAGCTTTTTGCACGTGCAGGCGGTTTTCCGCCTGCTCAAATACCAGCGAGTATTCCGCATCCATCACTTCGTCGGTCACTTCCTCGCCGCGATGCGCCGGCAGGCAGTGCATGAACGCCGCATTCGGCGCAGCCGCAGCCATCAACTCACTGTTCACCTGATAAGGCGCAAAAACTTTAGCCCGCTCCTCGGCCTCGTGTTCCTGCCCCATGCTGGCCCAGGCATCGGTGTAGACGGCGTCGGCCCCTGCAACCGCCGCGCAAGGATCGTGGAGCAATTCGATCTTCGCTCCAGTCTGCTTGGCAATCTTCCGCGCGTCCGCCACGATCTGCGTGTTCGGTTCGTAGCCCGGCGGCGTTGCGATCTTGATCGACGATCCCAGGCACGCGCAGGTCAGCAGCAAAGAATGCGCCACATTATTTCCATCGCCCACGTAGGCCAGGCAAACGTCAGTGAGATCGCCGTAACGCTCCTGCAGCGTGAAATAATCGGCCAGCGCCTGGCAGGGATGCTCCAGATCGCTGAGCGCGTTGATCACCGGAATCGAAGCGTGCTCCGCCATGCCGGCGATCGTCTCCTGCGCGAACGTGCGCAGCACAATCACATCCACCCAGCGCTCCAGGTTGTGCGCGACGTCGCTCAGCTTTTCGCGAGCGTCGATGCGGCCGCTGGTCTGATCGACGAAATGAGTCACGCCGCCCAGACCGGCCATTCCGGCTTCAAACGTAAGCCGCGTGCGCAGTGACGGCTTCTCAAAAAACATCACCATCTGTTTGCCGGCCAGCGCCCGCTGAAAAACCGACGGCCGACTCTTCATCAATTCCGCCAGATGAAGCACCGCTTCCACGCCCTGCGGTCCAAGATCGCGCGTCGAGATCAAATCCGGGCACCAGAAAATGCCCGGAAAAACTTCCGGCGCCGTCGGCGCGCTTTTCGCTAAAGAACTATTCAACTTGTTCTCCTTATGATTCTCCATTCGATGATTCTCAATTCGTAACATCGCCCGGGATTTCGCGGAGGCTGCGTCGCTCATGCGCAGGTCACCTCCGTCCCGCACGACAGTTTCGTGAGATAGAACTGCGGCAGCAGTTCCGCTTCGGCGGCAGGTAAAATTCGTACGCGCCCCACTCCTTGTTTCAACGCCTGCCGGCAAGCCTGCAGTTTCGGCAGCATTCCGCCGCTGACAATTGAACCAGCCGCCAGGTCGTCGGCCTGTTTCGTGCTCAGCCACGGAATCACCGAGCCCTGCGCGTCTTTCACTCCCGCCACGTCAGTGAGAAAAATCAGCGCGTTGGCATGAGTCGCCGCGGCGCACGACGCCGCCATCTCGTCGGCGTTCACGTTGTAATATTCGCCATCCGCCCCGAGCGCCAGCGAGGCCATCACCGGGATGCCGCCCTGCTGCCAGAGAGCCTCGATCCAACACGGTTCGGCAAAACAAATCTCGCCAACGAATCCCAGGTCGTGCCCCTCAACATATTTCTTGCGCGCCCGGAACGTCATGCCATCGCCCCCACAGAAGCCCACGGCCGGCATGCCCGTGGCTTGAATCGCCGCGACTACTTTCTTATTCACCATCCCAGCCAGCACCATCAACGCCACGTCGCGGGTCTCGGCGTCAGTCACGCGCAGCCCGTTCACAAATTCACTTTTCTTCCCCAGTTGCGCCAGCGTCCGCGTCAACGTGCTGCCGCCGCCGTGCACCACGGCCACGCGATGCCCGTCCTGCGCCAGTTCCGCCACCGCACGCGCGCATTTCTTCAGTGTGACGGAATCCTCGAGCGCGACTCCCCCGATTTTGACTACGATGATCACTGCAAACCTTCTTCCTCTGTCCAGCCATACATCAGATTCATGTTTTGCACGGCTTGTCCGGCCGCGCCTTTCAGCAGATTGTCGATGCAGGAAACCAGCACCAGCCGCCGGCCGTCTTCCGCCAGACAAAAACCAAGATCGCAATAATTCGTGTGCAGCGAAAACTGCAACTGCGGAAGCTTCGGCGTAGCGAACACCCGCACCCAGCGCTTCTGCCCATAAAACTCGCGCAAGCACGCTTCCACTTCCGCGCCTTGCATCGCGCGGTTCAGGCGCACATAGATGGTCGAAAGAATCCCGCGCGGAATGGGAAGCAGATGCGGCGTGAAAATCAGCTCCTGCGCTGCGAGTTGCAGTTGCTCCACAATTTCGCCCACATGACGGTGTCCAAAAACCGAGTACGCCGAAAGATTATCGGCCACCGAAACGAAGTGAGTCCGCGCACTGGGTTCCTTTCCCGCGCCCGACACTCCCGACTTCGAATCGGAAATGATTCCATGTTCCCGATCCACCACCCCAGCCCGTAGCAGCGGCGCCAGCGCCAGAATCACCGAAGTCGCGTAGCAGCCGGGGTTGGCGACCAAATCAGCGCCGGCAATCTGATCGCCGTGCAACTCTGGCATCCCGTAAACCGCTTTCAGTGTGACTGCAGTCGCCGCCACTGCATCCGCATCCTGAAAGTTGTAAACCGCTCGATGCTCGGCCTGTTTCAACCGCCACGCTCCGCTCAGGTCAATCACTCGCAGCCCGTGAGCCAGCGCTTCCGGCACCAGCGCGCGCGACGCCTCATGCGGAGTCGCCAGAAAAAGCAACTTCACTCCTTGCCGCTGCAACTCCGTCCACGAAAGCGCCTGCAGCGGATATCCGCCGTTCCCCGACAACGCAGGAAACACATCAGCCAGGTTCACCGCGGCCTGCTCACCGGAGCCGTTACCGGTCCCGTTGCGCCGCAGCAGCACCGGCTTCTCCAGCCTCGGATGACGCAGAAGAATACGCGTAAGCTCCAGACCGGAATAACCGGTCGCTCCGAGCACCGCGGTTTTAAGCTTCGCCGTCATTTCAAATTCGAACCGATCGCATACATCAAGTCAGCATGGCCTCGATCCGTCCAGACAACTTCTTTGCATCGTCCTTGTCGGGGCAGACAATCAGAATCGTGTCGTCGCCGGCGATTGTGCCCACCAGTTCGCTCCAGTCGGTTTCATCCAGCGCCGCCGCCACCGGTTGCGCGCTGCCCACGATGGTCTTCACCACCAGCAGGTTCTGCGCCGACCGGATATCGAGCACAAACTCGCGCACCAGCCGCGAAACCGGCGGCAGAGCCAGCGACGAAGAATTCTCGCCCTGGGGCAGGGAATACCCGTTGGGAGTCTTGCTCAGGTTCAAATCGCGGATGTCGCGCGAAAGCGTTGCCTGCCCCACCTTGAATCCCTGCTTCCGCAGCACGCGCTGCAGATCTTCCTGGCTGGCCACGGGGCCATGCCGCAGCGTCGCCAAAACCGCCCTTTGTCGTAAGGTTTTATTCATGATGAATAAAAATGCACCCCAGTGAATAAATATGTTCTTATCTTAAAGACTCTGGCCCAAATGTCAAATGAAAATCATGTTACGGATGTTTGGTGGAAGGGGTCGGGTCGCTCGGCCGCGGTCCATGGGTCAACCTGAAAGAGCTTCATGTGGGGACAGCCGCCCTCGGCTGTCCGGTCGAGCGAAGCTCGACGGCTTCTTTGTGACCCCGCCGCAAATTGATTCACTCCGCTGCTCGGGCATCCGGAGCACAACCCCAACACGGAGATAGATCCAGTCCAGAAAATTCGCCGCGCACCGCTCCAGCCTTGTTAGACTACTGCGCGGCAGAGTACGTCCCGGCTGCTTTTGGGGAGCGCACGGATGGCGGCAAACGTAAAGCCCACCTTAACCGCCGAGCTGATGGCGGAATTTCTCGGCACCTTTGTGCTCATCCTGTTCGGCACCGGCGTGGTCGCCATGGTCGTTTTGTTTCCTTCGAACCATCCCGGTGAGACCATTCACGGCGGCTTCACCAACATCACTCTCGGCTGGGGCCTGGGAGTCACGATGGGAATCTATATCGCAGGAAAAATTTCCGGGGCGCACCTGAATCCTGCGATCACCCTCGCCCTCGCCGTGTTTCGCGACTTCCCCTGGCGCAAGGTTTTGCCTTACTCCGTCGCCCAAACCGCCGGCGCACTCGCGGCCGCCGCGCTGGTCTACTGGAACTATCTCCCGGCATTTCGCCAGGTGGATCCGCAACTCGATCACACGGCCGGCATCTTCACGACTTTTCCTGCATTTCCCGCCGTGATCCAGGCCGGCTTCCTCGACCAGTTGATTGGCACGGGCCTGCTGGTTCTTCTCGTGTTCGCGATCACGGACGAGTTCAACCTGCCGCCCGGCGCCAACCTCACGCCCCTGATGATCGGTTTGGTCGTGGTCGCCATCGGCATGAGTTTCGGCGGCATGCACGGATACGCCATCAATCCCGCCCGCGATTTCGGCCCGCGCCTTTTCACCGTGCTCGCCGGATTCCGCAACAATGGCCTCACCGACGGCGTCCGCGTATGGTGGGTCCCAGTGGCAGCGCCGTTGTTGGGAGGATTGTTAGGCGCCGCGCTCTACGACTTCGGCATTCGCCGTTTCCTGAAGCCTAAGTAAGAAGCTCTTGACTACGTGCTGCGAACCGTCGCAGCGGTGGGTTCGGAAGGGGACGAGTTCCACTCGTGCCATCCCAGCGCCCCAGAATTCGGGCTTTAGCCCTGGGGCGGAAGACCCAGCAGAAACGCATTCTCGAGGAGGAATTTTGCAATACGTTCTGGCACTCGATCAGGGCACGACCAGTTCGCGCGCCCTGTTGTTCGACCGCGACGGCGAAGTTCGCGCGGTGGCGCAGCGCGAGTTCGATCAGATTTTTCCCCAGCCCGGCTGGGTGGAACACGACCCCGAACAGATCGCGTCGTCACAAATCGCGGTCGCTCTGGAAGCGTTAGCGCAAATCAACGCCCAACCCAAAGACATCGCCGCCATCGGCATCGCCAACCAGCGCGAAACCACCATCCTGTGGGACCGCGAAACCGGCGCGCCAATTTGCAACGCGCTCGTCTGGCAAGATCGTCGCACCTCGGACTTCTGCGAAAGCCTGAAGGCCGCCGGCCACGAGCCGCTGATTCAGCAGCGCACCGGCCTGCTCATCGATTCCTATTTTTCCGCCAGCAAAATTTCCTGGATGCTCGACCACGTCCCCGGCGCGCGCCAACGCGCCGAGGCCGGAAAACTCGCATTCGGCACTGTCGACACTTGGCTGCTGTGGAAGTTGACCGGCGGCCGCGCCCACATCACCGACTCGAGCAACGCTTCCCGCACCATGCTCTTCAACATTCACACCGGAGAATGGGATGAGGAATTACTCCGCCTCTTTCGCCTCCCCGCGTCCCTGCTGCCGACGGTGCGAGCCTCATCTGAAATCTACGGCGAAGTCAGCGCCGTGCCCGGTCTGAACGGCATTCCCATCGCCGGCATCGCCGGTGACCAGCAGGCAGCCCTCTTCGGACAGCGCTGCATCCGCCCTGGCCTTACCAAGAATACCTACGGCACGGGATGCTTCATGCTGCAGAACACCGGCACGCGCGCGGTTCCATCATCGAATCGCCTGGTGACCACGGTCGCATGGAAGATTGGCGACCGAACCGAATACGCGCTCGAAGGCAGCGTCTTCGTCGGCGGCGCGGTGGTGCAGTGGCTGCGCGATGGCCTGGGAATCATTCGCAGCTCAAGCGAAGTCGAAGCCCTGGCGAATTCCGTTCCCGACAACGGCGGAGTCTATTTCGTCCCCGCATTCGTCGGTCTCGGCGCGCCGCACTGGGATTCCTACGCCCGCGGTTCCATCTTCGGCTTAACCCGGGGCAGCACCGCCGGACACCTGGCCCGCGCCGCGCTCGAGAGCATCGCCTATCAAGTCGCTGATCTGCTCGACGCCATGCAGCGCGACGCCGGCCATCCCGTCGAAGAACTGCGGGTCGACGGCGGCGCTTCCGCCAACGACAGCCTCATGCAGTTTCAATGCGACCTGCTGCGCCTTCCCGTGGTTCGCCCCGCAGCCACCGAAACCACCGCGCTCGGAGCCGCGTACCTGGCCGGCATGGGAGCGGGGTTCTGGAAGTCGGCGCAAGAAATCACCACCGCCGCCAAAGCCCGCCGCTTCGAGCCGAAGATGCCGCAATCGCAAGCCACCGCTCTCCGCCAGCGCTGGAACCAAGCCGTCTCGCGATCAAAATCCTGGGAGAACTCGAAACCAGCCACCTAGCGCAGCGCTGGCCCGGCTTCGGCTGAGGGGAAAACTCTCGCATGTGTGTGTAGTACCGTGGAAGAGCGGCGCTTTCAGCGCCGCGTAAGCGTCCAGAATCTGTGCGGGCTTCAGCCCCAGTGGTCGCGTCCTGCGTCCGCAAAGACGCTGTCCGCGGCGTCTTCTGCCGCGCCCAGTGCCCGGAGATTGGGCTCTTCTAAGGCTCTCGTTGATGTAGATCGCTGCCAACCGAGTCGATCATCGCGCCATCGCAAACCCGGCGATGAAGAGCGCGCAGAAACTCACCGCCAGCGCCAGTTCGTTCCATCCCAGCCGGCGTATCACCAGCGGCCCCGGCTTCTGGAAGAAGTAGAACCATCCCCGAAAAAGAATCGGAACAAAAGCACCGAGCGCGGCCCAGGGCATGACTCCGCCGAGGCAGGCGCACACCAGCACAGCCGCCATCGCAACTTGGCCCAGCGCAAAAGTCCAGCCGCGCGCGAACTTGGCGCGGAGTCCTTCCACGTGGGCGGTGTGGATCCTCAACTGCACGTAGTGAATCTGATCTCCGGCAAACGCGAAGTTGGCCAGCCAGAGCATCCACGCTGCCGCGCCGAACTTTCCGGTCACCACGTAGTAGGCCGCCGGAGCAGCGGAAGTCAGGCCGACGGTTCCGACCATTTCAGACAGCATGCGGAAGCTGCGTCCCCTGCGTTTGAGCAGAGCTTGCGCAACAAAGGCAATTCCGGCGACAGATCCGATCAGCCAAAGGTCTCGGTTCCGTCCTGCCCAGAGCAGTGCTCCGAGCGCCAGCGCGGCAACCGCGGCCAACCCCGCGATTGCACAGGCCACCGTCCGGCGCTCGCCTCTCGTCTGGGCGCGCAGAGCGGAAGTTCCCAGCAGGCTCTCCACCGGCGTTCTCAACCAGAACAGAGCGAGCGCAGCGGTCAACAGCAATAACGCAGGCAGGATCCGCGGACTCGCGTGAAACCCCACTCCCGCGCCCGTAATCAGCGGAACCAGCAGAAGTCCCCAGGCTCCGTGCTCCCGCGGCAGGATCAGCCCCAACCGCAGTTCGCGGCGCGCTCTTCCGAGGCTCGCCTCCCGGGCCGCTTGACGCGTCACGCCCGTGATGGCATTCGCTCCCATCAGCGCCATCCCGCCGTTTGCACGTGCTGCATGCCTTTCACTGCTCGCATATATTGCGCCCGTTCGAACGCTCCCGGATCAGGACACCGAATCTGGCTCATGCTGCCTTGCATCTGGCGCACCGATTCGTATTCGTGCTCGTCCATCCACTCGCGCAGGCTTCGCTCCACGTGCCGGATATGGTTGATCCCATTCCGCATCAGCGCGGAACACAGCATGGTCACGTTCGCCCCTACCATCAGCAGTTTGATCGCATCGTCCGCGCCGTGCACGCCGCCGGTTGCGGCCAGGTCCGCCTTGATGCGCCCGTAAAGAATGCCAATCCAGGTCAGCGGCAGGCGCAGCGCCTGCGGAGTACTCAGCAAAACATTCGGCCGCATTTCCAGTTCTTCCAGATCGATGTCCGGCTGGTAAAAGCGGTTGAACAGCACCAGTCCGTCGGCGCCGGTTTCATCGAGACGCTTCGCCATGTTCGCCATGTTGCTGAAGAATGGGCTCAGCTTCACCGCCACCGGAATGCGCACCGCAATTTTCACCGCGCGCAAAATATCGATATAAGTCTTTTCCACATCCGCGGCCTGCAGCTCAGGATCAGTCGGGATGTAATAAATGTTGCACTCGATCGCGTCCGCGCCCGCTTCTTCGATACGCCGCGCAAAATCCGTCCAGCCTCCCAGTGTCGATCCGTTAAGGCTGGCAATGATTGGAATCCTGGTCGCCGCCTTAGCCTTGCGAATGTGTTCCAGGTAGCCTTCCGGGCCGGTATGAAATTCACCCGGCTGCGGAAAATAGGTAAGCGATTCGGCAAAGCTTTCCGTTCCGGCGGCCAGGTGATAATCCAGGTCGGCTGCTTCCTGCTTCAACTGCTCTTCAAAAAGCGAGTAGAGGACGATCGCCGATGCCCCGGCGTCCTCGAGCCGCCGCAGACCTTCCAGATCGCGCGACAATGGCGAAGCCGATGCCACCAGCGGCGTGCGCAGCGCCAGTCCAAGATAAGTGGTACTGAGATCGATCATAAAATTTCCTCCTTGAGCCGCCTACTTCGCCGTTCAAGCCGGCACGGGCCTCTCCGGGACCGGCGCAGTCTTCTCCGCGCCTTCCTTCGGGCCTTCCTTGGGGCCCGCGGCCGCTTCCGGCTTGCGGCTGGCCATGTATTCATACATGCGGTAGCGGTTGGTCACATCCTGCTGCGCCTGCTTCCACAAACGCTCCGCGTCTTCCGGCTTGGTCTTAGTCAGCATCTTGAAACGCGTCTGCTGCAGCAGATAATCCTGCAATTTGCGCGAAGGCGCGCGCGAATCGAGGGTCAGCGGATTTTCTCCCGCCACCGCGCGTTCCGGATGGTAGCGATAGAGCAGCCATTGCCCGGAATCGACCGCAACTTTCTGGTCGGTCATCGCAGTCGTCATGTCGATGCCGTGCGCGATGCAGTGCGAGTAAGCAATGATGATGCTCGGCCCGTCATAGGCCTCAGCTTCAAGAAATGCCTTGAGCGTGTGCTCGTCTTTTGCGCCCATGGCCACGCTGGCCACGTAGACGTTGCCGTAGCTCATGGCCATCAGTCCGAGATCTTTCTTCGGACCGGGCTTGCCGCCGGCGGCAAACTTGGCAACCGCGCCGCGCGGCGTCGATTTGGAAGCCTGTCCGCCGGTGTTCGAATAAACTTCGGTGTCGAGCACCAGCACGTTGACGTTGCGTCCGCTGGCCAGCACATGGTCGAGACCGCCGTACCCGATGTCATACGCCCAGCCGTCTCCGCCGATGATCCAGACGCTCTTCTTCGCCAGCATGTCGGCGATCGCGAGCAACTGCTTCGCCTCTGAGGAATTCACTTTCTGCAGCCGCTCTTTCAAAATGTCGACGCGTTGCCGTTGCTCGAAAATACCAGCCTCGTCTTTTTGAACCGCGCCCAGAATCGAGTTCGCCAGTTCCTCCCCCACCGTGCCCGCGACACGCCGCACTAACTCGCGGGCGAATTCGGTTTGCTTATCGATGGAGACACGGAAGCCCAGCCCGAACTCGGCGTTGTCTTCAAATAGTGAATTCGACCACGCCGGCCCGCGCCCAGCCGCATTCTTGGCCCAGGGCGTAGTCGGCAGGTTCCCGCCGTAAATGGAAGAGCAGCCCGTGGCGTTGGCCACGATCATGCGATCGCCAAACAACTGCGACACCAGCTTGAGATAAGGCGTTTCCCCGCAGCCCGAGCAGGCTCCGGAAAATTCAAACAACGGCTCCTGCACTTGCTGTTGCCGAATCGTGCCCGGCTTGATTTTTTTGCGGTCGAGTTCCGGAATCTTCAAAAAGAAATCCCAGTTCTCGCTTTCCGGAGCGCGCAGCGGAGGCTGCGCCACCATGTTGATCGCCTTCAGCCGCACTTCGCTCTTGTTCTTCACCGGGCAAACATCCACGCAGATGCCGCATCCGGTGCAGTCTTCCGGCGCAACCTGAATCGTGTATTTCAACCCTTGCCATTCTTTATCGCGCGCGTCACACGACTTAAAAGTTGCGGGCGCGCTTGCAAGTTCCTCGCTGTCGTACACCTTGATGCGAATCACCGCATGCGGGCAAACCATGGCGCATTTCCCGCACTGAATGCAAATTTTGGTATCCCATGCCGGAATCTCCAGCGCCAGGTTGCGTTTCTCCCATTTCGCCGTGCCCGTGGGAAATGTTCCGTCACAAGAAAATGCGCTGACCGGAAGCTCATCGCCGCGTCCCGCATAAATCGTGCCCAGCACATCGCGCTCGAACTTCGGCGCCAGCGGGAACGTCGCCGGCATTTCCGTCTTGCTGCTCTCGCTCTCCGGAATCTTCACTTCGAACAATTGCGCCAAAGTTTCATCCACGGCGCGCATGTTTTTCTGCACCACGTCTTCGCCCTTGCGGCCGTAAGTATGGCGAATCGATTCGCGGATGGCCTCAATCGCTTCCTCGCGCGGCAGCACCTGCGAGATGGCAAAGAAGCAAACCTGCAAAATGGTATTCATGCGCGAGCCCATGCCGGTGTCGCGCGCCACTTTGTAGGCGTCGATCATGTAGACCTTCGCCTTCTTGGTGATGAGCTGCGTCTGCACTTCGCGCGGCAGATGGGCCCAAACTTCGTCAGGCGCGAACGGACTGTTGATCAGAAACACTCCGCCCGGCACCAGCGCGCTCAGCATGTCGTAGCGTTCGAGGAAGATCCACTGATGGCAGGCGATGAAGTTGGCCCGCGAAACCAGATAGCTCGACCGGATGGGTTGTGGTCCAAAGCGCAGGTGCGACACCGTCATCGCGCCCGACTTCTTGGAGTCGTACACAAAATAGCCCTGCGCGTAGTTGTCGGTGTTCTCGCCAATGATCTTGATGGAATTCTTGTTCGCGCCGACCGTTCCATCCGCGCCCAGGCCGTAGAACATGGCCCGCACCACGTTGTCAGGTTCAGTGGAGAACGCGGCATCGTAGTTGAGGCTGGTGTGAGTGACGTCGTCGTTGATGCCGATGGTGAAGTGATCTTTCGGCTGATCCTGCTTCAGGTTGTAGTACACGGCCCTAACCATCGCCGGCGTGAACTCTTTCGACGAAAGACCATATCGTCCGCCGACAACGACCGGAGCCGCCTTCAGCTTTCCGTAGCCCAGCTTTAATCCTTCGTTCAACGCGCCGACCACATCGAGGAAGAGCGGTTCGCCGATCGCTCCCGATTCCTTGGTGCGGTCGAGAACGGATATCTTGCGCACGCTCGCCGGCAGAGCTTCCATGAACGACTTCACGCAGAACGGCCGGTACAGCCGAACTTTCAACAGACCAAGCTTCTCGCCGCGGGCGTTGAGGTAGTCAACGGTTTCATGCGCGGCTTCCGCGCCCGAGCCCATCATCACGATGACGTGTTCCGCATCCGGTGCGCCGACGTAGTCGAACAGGTGATACGAACGGCCCACCACGTCGGCGAACTGGTTCATCGTCGCCTGCACTTTTTGCGGGCAGGCATCGTAGTAGGCGTTCGCCGTCTCGCGAATCTGGAAGAACACGTCAGGATTCTGCGCCGTGCCCCGCAGCACGGGATGATCCGGCGAAAGTGCGCGCTGCCGGTGCTCGAGGATGCGGTCCATGTTGAGCATGCCGCGAATCTCGTCTTCTTCGAGCATCTCGATCTTGTTGACTTCATGCGATGTCCGGAATCCGTCGAAGAAGTGCATGAACGGAATTCGCGTCTCGAGCGTCGCCGCGTGCGCGATCAGGGCAAGGTCGATCGCCTCCTGCACGGAATTCGAGCAGAGCATGGCCCAGCCCGTGGCGCGGCAGAACATTACATCCGAGTGGTCACCGAAAATCGAAAGCGCGTGCGTAGCGATCGTTCGCGCCGTGACGTGAAACGCGGTGGGCGTCAACTCGCCCGCAATCTTGTTCATGTTGGGGATCATCAGCAGCAAGCCTTGCGACGCCGTGAACGTCGTAGCCAGCGATCCGGTCTGCAGCGCTCCGTGCACAGCTCCCGCCGCGCCGCCTTCGCTCTGCATCTCCACCACATGGGGCACGCTTCCCCACGCGTTGGGCACGTTCTCCGAGGACCACTGGTCGGCCCACTCGCCCATCGGGGACGAAGGCGTAATGGGATAAATGGCGATGACTTCGCTGGCGCGGTAGGCGACGTTCGCTACCGCCTCGTTGGCGTCCATGGTCTTGAACTTGCGCTGCATGCTCTTCGTCTTCATTGCGATCGACATCGACATCCCCCCGCTCGGGCATTCTCACGGCGATCGGCCGACGTCCATCGCCAACCCCCGCCATGTCTTCAGGATGCTCGATTGAGGGGTGGATGTCGGGACGCCGGTTCACAGCGGGGTGTGATCAGAATCACACACGCAAACAGGCGAGCGCCTGAGCGCGGTTCTGCCCGTGACGGGAAATGCCCCGTGCGGCGATTTTCCGCCACGCAGCGGCGCGAGAAGGGAACGGGCCAACCCGCAGCACGAAGCGATTTCGGCGCGCTCCAGCGGCCGGTTAAACGCATTTATCTTCGATATTTAAGTGCAATGGATTCAATTAGTTACGGCGATATTTTTGCACAGGCAGCCGAGAGCTTAGCCGCCTTTGAATCAGAGACAAGGGATGCCATTGCACTTTCCTTGGTGCAGTCGCTGCCGGGGTTGCCCCTAGGCCTACCACTCACGCACGCCGTAGAGACGTTGCTTGCAACGTCTTGCCGCTCCCGGCAGAGACGTAGCAAGCTACGTCTCTACGACCTGCGTTGTTCATTGTTTCCGAGCCTTACGGTCCAGTTCCCCCAGTGTGGCAATCGCTGCAGTTCACCTGGGTCAAATCTCCAATGTCGACGGGATGCTGAAAGTTCGGCGCGGCGGCCGCGGCTAGACTCGTCGTGCCTTCGGTTTCTGACATCAGGGTGTGGCACTGGGTGCAATCTTTGCTCACGACTTTGCCGTCGGCGCTCACGTGCTGGCCGTCGTGGCAGCGGAAGCAGCCGTTGAAATAGTAGTGGCCCAGGTTGTTGGGATGGGTCTGCCAGTTCAGCTTCATTTCCGGAAATGTTGTGCGGCGGAAGATCTGCTGCACTTCTTCCACGGCGTTGCGAATTTCCAGCTGCTTGCTTTTCGCCACGTCCGGATACTTGCTCTCGTAGAATCCGTGGATTCCGTTGGCGATGCCTTGCACGGCCGCGTCGGTCGTAGCGTAGGTCCCGGTAAGCACGGTCACCGCTTGCTGCTTGACGAACGGAAGCGAGACGTCGATCCGCCGGGCCAGCATCGATTGATCCACCGCCTGGTCGGGCGGAACGTAAATGTGCGTGGGGCGGTTGTGGCAGTCCACGCAATCCATGTGGTGCTTGTCGGCCTTCGCAATCTGATCTTTGCTGAGCGTGGAATCCTTGGCGTAATACTCGGTGACCCGGCCCTGCATGTCTTCCACGTGGATGTAGGGAATCACCTGGCGATGTTCATCGGTCGCGACGTAGTCGATCTTATTGGCGATGTTCATGTGCCAGTGGATGCCCTCGGGCGCGCCCGTGGCCGGATCTCCGCCGCCGGTTTTGATCAGCATGCGAATCTGCCGGACGGTGTTTTTCTCATCGCTCGAATAATGGGTGAACACTTTCATCTGCCCGCCGTAAAACTTTTTCGGCCAATGGCAGCCTTCGCAGGTGTCCTGCGCCGGACGCAAGTTGTGCACGGGAGTGGGGATAGGCCGCGGGAAAGTGTTGAAGGTGGCGGCATAGACTTGGCGCGCCCCCGACAGCTTTGACTTTACATACCACGTTGCTCCGGACCCCACGTGGCAATCGACGCAGGCCACGCGGGCGTGCGGCGAGAGCTGATAGGCGGTGAATTCCGGATTCATCACGGTGTGGCAAAGCTGTCCGCAGAACTGCACCGAGTCGGTGTACTCGTAGGCTTTATAGCTGCCGGCGGCGCTCAACATAACGAACACGACCAAAAACGCGGTGAAGGAGATGACCGCGCTGCGCTGTGCGGGATCGTTGAGATCGATCCGCGGATAAAAAGCCGTGTCCGTGACTTTCTTCCGCCGCTCCAGCAGAATCCCAATCAGCATCAATACCAGCCCCAGCATGAGGAATCCGGGAGAAACCATATAGGCCAGGATTCCGATATAGGGGCTGGGCTTGGTGGCGATCTGATCGATCAGAACGAAAAGGAAAATGTTGGCCAGACTGACGAGCCCCAGCGCCATGCCTGCCAGGCTGATGGGATTGCGCAACAACATGCGCAATCGGTGCCGGGGCTCCGGCGCATGCGCCGGAGCTTTTTCATCACTCATGCTTCACCTCTGCAATTTCCTGATCGCCTTCGGCCGCGTTTTTCCCGCTCGTTTTTTCTTCGTGCGCAGCCGCTGCCTCAGCCTCAGGCGTTTTTGCTGCTGAAGCCGCTTCCAGAAGCGTCGCGGAATCGAGTGCGTGCTCTTCCTGATAATGGTGCAGAGGCATTTTACCGTCCCACCACGCCCAGTTCATGGGATAAACGTCAGGATCGAAGAATACCTGGTAGAAGTGCCACACCACGATGGCCAGCGTCGCCAGCACAGCTTCATAGAAGTGAATGGCGGTGGCCACGTCCAGCCACCAGCGCGGCAGATGATTTCCTACCGAAACTTTGGCCCACAGCATCAGCCCGGTCCCGGCCATCACGAACATGCCCCAGACCAGCGCCCAGTACTCGGCTTTCTCGGCGTAGTTGAAGCGGCGGAATTCGGGCTTGGCGGGCAACAGGCCCAGATGGAAGGCAATATTCTGCCAGGCGCCGCGGGCGTCTTCGAGGGTCGGGAAGAGGTCGCGGACGAGCTTGCGGCCGGGGCGGCTGAAGGCGATATCGAACAGGTGATAGATGCTGACCGCGATCAGAACCACCGCGGCCGCGCGATGCAGCATGCGCCGGAAGTGCTCGCCCATCGACATCATCGAGGCGAACCAGGAGTCCGGGAACTTCAAGGCGAAACCGGTGAGCACCAGGATTATGAAACTCAGAAGCAGCGTGGCATGCTGCCAGCGGAAGCGGCTCGCCATGCGAGTCACAAAATTGTGTTCCAGCTTGCGCCGATCAAGCACTTTCCAGCGCCACAGGATGAAGTTGTGCAGCAGCATGCCGCCGATGACCACGAAAATCATGCTCAGATAGAATTTGCGAATCCAGCGCACCAACTTGCTGCCCATGTCGGCGGAAAGGGGGGCATCCACGTGCACTTTGGCGGCGGCGAATTCGGCGTTGACGCCGGGATGGCACTGGCCGCAGGTGTGCGCCAGATTCGCCGCGTTGATGCTGGAACGCGGATCGCTGGACGGAAGAATGCTGTGCGAGCCGTGGCAGCTGGCGCAGTTGGCCACAACCTGCGAGCCCATCTTTGATGCGAGCCCGTGATAGCTGGCCAGATAGGTGGTTTCGCGGCGGCCTTGCACTCCGAATTCCTGCGACAGGCGCATGCCTTCGTGGCAGCGCGCGCAGGTGGCCTGCGCCAGGTTCTGGGCGTTGACCGGAGAATTGGGGTCGGTGTGCGATTTGATGGAGTGAATGCCGTGACAATCGGTGCACACTGGGGCCTGCCAATTGCCCTGGGCGATGGCCTGCCCGTGAATGCTGGCCTTGAATTCTTTCGAGATCGCTTCGTGGCACTGGCCGCAGGTGGTGGGCACGTTGAACTTGAAGATGGGCGACTTCGAATCTTTGGCGTCGAGAATTTCGTGGGTGCCGTGGCAGTCGGTGCAGACTGCAGCTTTTTCCGAGCCCGTAGCCACGGCGTGGCCGTGCACGCTCAGCCCGTAGGAGGCGACCATCTGCGCGCCCTGGCCGCCATCAAGCATCACCAGAGTCCGTCCGTGGCAGGATCCGCAAGTGGCGGGAATGTTGTTGTGATGCACGCGCGATTTCGGATCGCTGGCCGGGAGCAGTTCATGCGGGCTGCCGTGGCAGTCGACGCAGGTGGCGGCGCGGGTGTTTCCGCCCTGCACGGCTTTGGCATGGAAGCTGCGATCGTAGGCGGTTTGCTGGTCGGCGTGGCACTGCGCGCAGGTGATTTTTTTGGGAGTGGTTTCGTGCACGGCCGAAGTGACGTCGGTGTGGCAGTCGACGCAGGTGAACATGCCGCCGTGAATGGAATCCTTGAAAGCCTTGGGATTTACGTAGAGGCTGGCGTTTTTGCCGTTGACCTCGTGCGACAGTGTGGCGTCGCTGTGGCAGGCCAGGCAGTCATCGATGGTAGGTTTGGGAGGTTGCTTGCCTGCGGCGTACAGGTTTCGGGCGCATAAAAGCAGGATGAGCGCGATTTTGAGCGCAAAAAATCTCCCGGTATTCCCCTTTGACATACGCTTACCGCCGATCCCTCGTGAGAAGATCGCCGCCGCGGGAAGGCGGCGGCTTTCTTACTCGTTGCTTCCTGATTTTTTACTTCTTGCCCAGCGTACGGACGTAGGCCACGAGATCCTTGATCTCGGTGTCCTTCAGTTTGTCGCCGTAAGCGGGCATCTTGGGCGGGCCCGGCTTGCCTTTGGTGACGGCGTCGGTCAGGTCCGCGTCGGACATTTTCTGCACGTCGGGGGAGGCGAAGTCCTTGGTTCCCATCTTGCCGCCCTTGCCGTCCGGGCCATGGCACATGGCGCACTTCGACTTGTAGGTCGCGGCTGCGTCCTGTGCCTGAGCTGCCGAGGTGCAGACTGCAATCAATGCGCAGGCCAGCAACGTCATAAGGCCCAGTCGAGAAAAGAGATGTTTCACGGGGTAGGTCCTCCTTGCAAAGTTTTCCGAAGCATATACCACAAAGTCAGCCACCCGCTGCCTGCGATTGATCAGGCTTTCGAGTTTCCCCGTTTGGCTTGCACTATGTCCGCCGCCCAGAGCGCTGACCTTGAAGTGTCAGGTTCGCATGCCCGCCGTGCCCGCCCTAGGGCACAAGTCACTTCCCCCCGTGATAGAGATCACGCGTCCTGGAGGCGGCGAATTGTGATTCCCGTCACCCGGGCCTGTGCGGCGCTACACCGCCCGGAATCGTTCCGGCAGGCCAGAATCTTCGTCTATGGCAGCTACTATCCTGCGACCGCCGGACGTGTCTTTTTCCTTCTCGGAGAAGGTAGCTTCCCAGAGAAACGCGGAAGGGACCAGCCAACTGGTGAACGCCCGCGACTTTCAGGCCCGCCCGTTGCAGGTGACGTGGGAAATGACGAAAGCCATCTCGTGGCAAACCAGGAAGCCGCGGGCCTCGGCCCGGTCGCGCCCCGACCGGAACGAACTGGCGACTGCGGAGGCTTTTCATCTGGTGGATCAAGTGGCGGCGCTGGGCGTTCCGCTGCTGGCGCTGACGGGAGGCGATCCGCTGTCGCGGCCGGACCTGCTGCCGATTGTGCAGTACGCCTGCCGGCGCTCGGTGCGGACTTCGCTGACGGTTTTCCCGACGCCACTGCTCACGCCGGAAAAAATCTCCGCCCTGAAAGAGTGCGGCCTGATGCGCATGGCATTCTGGCTGCATGGATCCACTCCCGCGTGGCATGACCGGATCAGCGGCGTGCCCGGTTCTTACCGCAGCACTCTCCGCGCCATTGGATGGTGCCAGGAAGCGGAGCTTCCGCTGCAGTTGAACACCACCATCGCGCGCTGGAGCTATCACGATCTTGACCCCCTGATGGACCTGATGACGCGTTTCGACGTGGTTTTATGGAGCGTTTTCTTTCTGGTACCCGCCAGCCCGGAGCAGATGGCGGAACTGCTCAGCGCGGAAGAGCATGAAAATGTTTTCGCCAAACTGCATCATGCCGCGGAGCGGGTTCCGTTCCGGATTAAGACCACGGAAGGCCAGCACTACCAGCGCTACGTTCTGCAGCAGCGGGCGCGCGAATCGCGCAAGGGGCTTTCCGGCGACGACAGGGCCTGGCTCGAGCAAGGCATGCACGACAGTAAAAGTTTCCTGTTCATCAATCACGCCGGCGAAGTTTTTCCCAGCCGGTTCCTGCCGCTCTCGGCGGGCAATGTGATGGCGCAACCGTTGTCCAGCGTGTATCGCGACGCTCCGTTGTTTGCCTCCTTGCGCGACAGTTCCCGGTTGAAAGGTAAATGCGGACGCTGCCCGGCGCGCACGGTTTGCGGTGGTTCCCGCGCCCGTGCCTACGCCCTGACCGGCGACCCTCTGGCCGAAGAGCCCTGCTGCGCTCATCAACCTCGCTAGGAATTATCGTTCTTCACGGTTGGAAAAGTCAGTGGCAAAGCGGCCATCGACGCGTTCCTGCGAAATCTTTTTTCCCAAAAAGGAATTCGTCCTCTAAAATTTTCCGGGCGGAACGGCCCTTGGTGTTCACTTTGTCCTATGCTCACGGAATTGTGATTGCAATCACAATCAAGTGTGATTCCTTACCCGGTAATGCCTTCTGGTTGTTGGCTAGAATCGGCCCCATCTTGGAGCCAGGATTAGAAGGTTCAAATCGCTGGAACTCATAGATTAGGAGGCAGTTCGATGCGATCCCCCAGAAGCACGACCCGCCCAGGTGTTGGGATGAAAAAAGTGGCGGTCTTTTTGTCGGTGGCAGGTCCTATTATGGCTTTGCTGTACCTGGCGGCACTGAATCCGCCGAAGGTACAGGCCGTACCGAGCTATGCGCGGCAGACGGGCCTGGCCTGTAGCGGCTGCCACTACAGTCCGCCGGAACTGAACCCCGCCGGACGCAGGTTCAAGCTGACCGGCTACGTGGACCGGGGGGATGACACAAAAACGGTGAAGGCCGATGGGAACAAGAGGACGGCTCCGCTCGACATTCTGGCTTCGCTACCTCTTTCGGTAATGCTGGACGTGTCCTTCACTTCGACCAAGTCGCCCATTCCGGCAACGCAGAATGGCAGTTTCGAATTGCCCCAGGACATTTCACTGTTTCTCGCCGGCGCGTGGACCAGCCATATCGGAAGCTTCATGCAAACAACTTACAGCGGGCAGAAAGACCACTTCACCAGCGACAATACGGACATCCGCTATGCCAACAAAACCAAACTTGGGGGCAAGGAACTGGTCTACGGCCTCAACCTGAACAACAACCCCACGGTCGAAGATCTTTGGAACAGCACTCCGGCATGGGGGTATCCGTGGGTTGCGAGTGACTGGGCGCCCGTACCAGCGGCTGCGCCCATCATTCAAGGCCATCTGGCGCAGGATGTAGCGGGCATCGGCGCGTTTGGCATGTGGAACGACCATCTCTACCTGGACGTGGCCGCATACCGGTCAGAACACATCGGCGGTCCTCAGCCGAACCCAGGAATTGGTGCTGGCGGAAGTCCTGCTGGGATCAATATTCGTGGACTCGCGCCTTACTGGCGGCTGGCCTGGCAGGAGCTGACGGCCAAGACCCAGTACGAGGTTGGTACGTATGGAATCCATCTGAGGTCCACGCCGCAGAACATCACCGGCCTGGAGGATTCGTACACGGACTGGGCGGTAGATACCCAGATCGATCGGACCATGTTTCGCAAGGACATGCTCTCTTTCCGGGCTACCTATATCCGCGAGAACAATGACTTGCTGGCCAGTCTCATCAATTTAAAGGCGGTGGGCCAGGGTCCGCACCATCTGAACACGGTGCTCACCAACGCCGAATATCACCTTGGCAATCGCTATACCGGGACATTCGGCTGGTTTGACACGACGGGTACAGTGGATACGACGCTGTTTGCCTCAGCTCCGGTCACAGGCAGCGCCAACGGAGATCCGAGAGGAGCGGGATACATCGCCAACGTTTCTTTCTGGCCGTGGCAGAACATCTGGATGGCGGCGCAGTATACCGGATACACGCGTTTCAATGGCGGGTCGACCAACTATGACGTTCCAGCTCCGGGCCGCAATGCGAGCGCAAACAACACAATTTACTTAGACATTAAGTTCCTTTTCTGAACACAGGGGTGGCACGGTTCCTCACGATCCCAAAGGAGATGATGGTATGAAGGTAACCAAGGCAATCGTTGTAGCGGTGATCGCAGTTGCAGCGTGCAGCGCGGCGTGGGCGGGCGATATCGAAGGCAAAGTGACCGGAATGAAGGGACCCTCGGTGGTTTACGTCGACGCCATCGCGGGTAAAACCTTTCCCGCTCCCAAAGAGCATCCGGTGGTAGATCAAAAGGGACTCCTGTTCGCGCCCCACATTATCGCAGTGCAACAGGGCACAACCGTTGAGTTTCTCAATAGCGACACGGTCGCGCACAATGTCTTCTGGACGGGAGTTGGTGGCGATAAGAAAGCCGGACACAATCTTGGAACCTGGCCCAAAGGGGAGAAGCGCCCTTTCACGTTCGATAAACCGGGGGTGGTGCCGTTGTTCTGCAACGTGCATCCGGACATGTCGGGTTACATCATCGTCAGCCCGACTCCGTATTTTGCCGAAACCGACGACAGCGGCAATTACAAGATTAAAGACGTTCCAGACGGCAGTTACACCTTGACGGTGTGGCATGAGGGTGCGAAGAATCAGTCGAAGCCGGTGACCGTGGCGGGCGGCGGCAAAGCCGACTTCACCGTTAGCAAGTAGGATTTCGATAAACGCGCGGGGAGCAGTGAACACCATGGTTGACGCTGGTTTACGCTCCCCGTGTTTTTCCTTGTCGCCGTAGTTCCAGTTCGCAAACCAGGCCCCGGGAATTTTTGCCGCGCCAGTTACTCAGAAGACCGGTTCGTCAGAAGGTCAGTTGACGTTCCAGCACCGCAAGAATAAAGAGTTCTCCATGCTGAAGCGATTCAAAAACAAGAAGGTCGACGGGGACTGGTTGAACACGAACTTTCCCTGCATGATGGCTTGCCCGGCGCACACCAACGCCGGACGCTATGTCGGCCTGATCGCGGAGGGGCGGTTTGAAGAGGCCTACCGCATTGCGCGCGATCCGAATCCTCTGGCCAGCATTTGTGGGCGGGTATGCGCGCATCCCTGCGAGACGGCGTGCCGCCGCGGCGAGATTGACAAGCCGATTTCCATTCGCGCGCTGAAGCGGTTTCTGACCGAGCAGTTTGGGCCGGAGTCGAAACATCCCATTGCGGTGAACGAAGGGCGAGCGCAGAAGAAGTTGCCATTCAAAGTTGCGATCGTTGGCGGCGGGCCGGTGGGCCTTTCGGCCGCGCACGATCTGGCCTTGATGGGATACGCGGTGACGATTTTCGAGGCCGCGCCGGTGGCCGGCGGCATGCTGTATCTGGGGATTCCCGAGTACCGGTTGCCGCGCGACGTGGTCGAGGCGCAGGTGCGCGAGATTCTGGAGACTGGCGACATCACGCTCAAGCTGAATCATGCGGCCGGACGCGATTTCAAGATTTCCGACCTGCGCCAACAGGGATTCGACGCGGTGCTGATCGCGGTGGGAGCGCACCGCAGCCGCGATCTCAGCATTCCGGGAGTCGACCTTGATGGCGTGCACAAGGGCATCGACTTTCTGCTCAACGTGAACCTCGGCTATAAGTTCACCATCGGCAAAAAAGTAATCGTGATCGGCGGCGGGAACGTGGCCATGGACGTGGCCCGTTCGGCGGCGCGCGAAGTGGTGAAGCAGCATGCGGCGGGAATTGAAGATCTCGAACCTTCTGACGAAAATGTCACGGCGGTCGCCACCAAGGAGATGATGGACATTTCGCTCTCGGCCTTGCGCATGGGCGCGCAGGAAGTGAACCTGGTCTGCCTGGAACCGCGCGACCAGATGCCGGCGGCGCTGGAAGAAATTGTCGAGGCTGAAGAGGAAGGCATCATCATGCATCCCGGCCTCGGGCCAAAACGCATCATCGGGAAAGACGGCAAGGTTTCCGCGCTCGAAACTCTCAAAACGAAATGGGTGTTCGATCAGAACAAACGTTTCAATCCTGCTTTCTTTGAGGGCAGCGAAACCCAGATCGAATGCGACACCATCATCATGGCGATCGGGCAGGCGCCGCGGCTGGACTTCTTGACTCCTGAAGATAAGGTTGAACTTTCTCCGCGCGGATTGATTGCGGTGAATCCGCAAACGCTGATGACTTCCGCGCCCGGCATTTTTGCTGGCGGCGATTGCGTGTTTGGGCCACGCCTGATCATTGACAGTGTTGGTGACGGCAAGCGCGCTTCAGTCGGCATTGACGAATATCTGCGCGGGCAAAAGCATCCCGAACCCATCATCGAAGTGGAAGTGCTGAAGCGCTACGCCATGCCTCTGGATTATCTCGACATCACTCGCCAGGCGGTGCCCATGCTGCCGCTCGAACGCCGCACCGGCGTGACGGAAGTGGAAGTGGGCTACGACGCGCCGGAGGCGATCGCCGAAGCGCAGCGCTGCCTGCACTGCTGGGTGAACACGATTTTTGAAGGCACGCCGGAAGATGGCAGCATGTGCATCCTGTGCGGAGGATGCGTGGATGTTTGCCCGGAAAAATGCCTGGAGCTGGTTTCGCTCAACCGCATCGCGTTCGAACCGGAGACGGTGAAGCACATCCGCGACAATCAGGAATGTTTTGGCGTAGAGTTCGACGAAGTGGCCGCTGACGAGCTGGGGATTGTCACTGGCGCCGCCATGTTGAAAGATGAGACCCGGTGCATCCGCTGCGGGCTTTGCGCCATGCGCTGTCCGGTAGGCACGATCACGATGGAGTCTTACAACTTTATTCCCGCCGAGCCGACGGGATTAATTTCGGTGGCGGCGATTGGAGCGGGGTTGCCGAAGTAGGAAAAAAATCCCCACGTCTCGCAAAAGCGGCGAGACATGGGGGCACCCGCAGAGGAGTTGAAATAGGCAAGAGGCACTTATGGCGGACGAAACCAAACCTGCAAATCCCGACGATGCGGTCAACCGTCGCCAGTTTTTTGCCAAGCTGGGCCTGGGATCGCTCAGCATCGCGGCCGCGGGCACGGCTGCCTTTGCGTATCAATTTCTTGAGCCGAATGTTTTGTACGAACCTTCGCCGGTGGTGAACGCGGGCAAGCCCGACCAATATCCGCTGCACAGCGTCACGCTCGATGTGAATTCGGGCATCTACATCATTCATTCGCAGGAAGGTTATTTTTCGCTGAGCGCGGTTTGCACACATCTGGGCTGCCTTACCGCCTGGAAGCAGGAACTGGACCGGATCGCCTGCCCTTGCCACGGCAGCCAATTTGCCGTTTGGGATGCCACGAAAAGCGCCGGAACGGTGGTCGCAGGCCCGGCGCCGAAGCCGCTGCCCTGGAAGCGCATCTGGCTCAACGACGATGGAGACTTGCTGGTGGACCGCTCCACCGACGTGCGGCCTCTGCAAGCGGAGTCCTACGTGAGGGTCTAACTAGAGAGAACCGGCAAATGGCCAAAACAATCGACCAATATTTCGACGACTTACGGGGCACGCGGGTGTGGCGCTCGATTTTTCGCAGCGGCACCGGGTCGAGCACGCTGAAGCGGGCGCTGGCCATTCAGCAGAACGTGTTCCTGCACCTGTTCTCGACCAAGGTGCGCACGCGCATGCTGAGCTTCAGCGCGACCTGGTATCTGGGCACGCTGACCCTGGGCACATTTCTGATTCTGGTGGGCACCGGAATTCCGCTGATGCTTTATTACCATCCGTCGGTGCCGCAGGCTTATGCCGACACCAAAGACTTGCAGTTCGTGGTTTCGTCGGGAATGTTTTTGCGCAGCCTGCATCGCTGGTCGGCGCATGCCATGGTGTTTCTGGTGTTTGCGCACATGTTCAAAGTGTTCTACCGCGGGGCGTATCGCGCGCCGCGGGAATTCAACTGGGTGATTGGCGTCATCCTTCTGCTGATCACGCTGCTGCTCAGTTACACCGGTTACCTGCTGCCCTGGGACCAGTTAGCTTACTGGGCGATCACGGTGGGATCGAACATCGCGTCGGCGGTTCCGGTCATGGGCGGCAAGATTCATTTCATGCTGCTGGGCGGGAATACGGTCAACGCCAACGCGCTGCTGCGTTTCTATGTGCTGCATTGCATGATTCTGCCACTGACCGCGATGTTTTTTGTGGCCGTGCATTTCTGGCGGATCCGCAAAGACGGCGGGCTCTACTCCCACTCGAGCGAACCGGCGATCGTACGGGCGCAAGCTGCGGACGTCCAAATTCCCGGGTCTCGCAAAGGCGGCGAGACGTGGGGTACCCCTCAGATGAAATCTGCCGGCGCGAAGGAGGCGGAATAGTCATGGCGGATTCGAAAGACTTCACGGCCGGCGTGGATTCGAACGCGAAGAAATCTCCGCGGCGCATCGTTTTCATCACGCGCCGAACTTCGGCGCAGGTGAAAGCGGAAACCGAAGATCAGGTGCAAACTTTTCCGGAAGTTCTGTTTCGCGCGGCCGTGGCCATCATGACGCTCGCCGTCGTGCTGGTATGGATCTCGCTGATCTTCAATGCCCCGCTGGAAGGCCTGGCCGATCCTTCGCACACCCCGAACCCGGCCAAAGCGCCGTGGTATTTCCTGGGGCTGCAGGAAATGCTGCATTACTTTCCGCCGGTGGTGGCGGGCGTGCTGGCCCCGGGGCTGGTGGTGATGGCGCTGATCGTGATTCCGTATTTCAAAGTGAATATTGAGGCGGGCGGACTTTTCCTGAAGAACCGGCAACCGCGCCTGCGCATTTTTTATGTGGTGGCGAGCCTGCTGTCGCTGCTGCTGCTGTGGCGCGAGGTGTATGCGGCGCTGGTTCCGACGCTGATTATGGCCGGGCTGATGCTGCTGGCGGCGCAGAGTTCGCCGCAATCGCCCTCGGCCTTCCGGCGATATCTGGCGGCGCGGCCGCTTTCTTACTGGGTGATGACCTGGTTCCTGTTCGAACTGGTGGTGCTGACTGCCATCGGCACATTTTTCCGTGGTCCGGGATGGGCCTGGGTTTTGCCCTGGCAGGGTTAGTTTGGCGGTTACAACGTTACTGACGGTGTTCCCAGCGATGGGCGCAAAGGCGCGGCATTCGTGGCAACATTCATGAAAGAGAAACTCAGCTCGCTCTGGCAGAAATTATTCGGGGACAGCGTGCGCGCGTTCGGCGTGGTCAGCGTGGTGTTTCTGGTCTCGCTGGCGATCGCCCCGGCGAAGAATTTTTTCAGCGAGTGGCGACACTACCAGCACGCCTATTTGAAGATGGCCGGCAACCGCGGCGATGCGGTCACGCTGAGGAAACATTTGAAGGGCGGCATCGAGCAGATCTGGCTGCCCGAACTCGGCGTGGTCGACCGCTGCACCAGTTGCCACGTTGGACTGAAAGAAGCCAGCCTCGCCGACGTCGCGACCCAACCCTTTCGCGAACATCCCGCCATCCCGCACAAGCTCGACCAGTTCGGCTGCACCATTTGCCATCGCGGACAGGGCGCGGCCACAACCGTGGCGGAGGCGCACAACAGCACGCTGGCCTGGGAGGAACCGATTCTGCCGGCGAAATATATCGAGTCGTCGTGCGGCCAGTGCCATCGAGGAACCGTGCCTGGGACGCCGCAGCTGAATCTGGGACGTCATCTGCTTTCGCGCTACGGCTGCGTCCACTGCCACACCGTGAAATTGCCCGATGGCGGCACGATGAAGCCGGCGGACGATCCGCCTTCACTCTCCCACATCGCCGACAAGACGACGCGGGAGTGGGTGTATGCCTGGCTGAAGAATCCGCAAGCCTACGCTTCGACCTCCACCATGCCGAATTTCGAGTTGAGCGATGACGATGCTCGCGACATGTCGGCATTCCTGATGGCCAACAGCGCTCCGCTGGCGGGAGACACAGTTACCTTGTCAGCCAAGCCCGCTTCCGATCCCGCGGCCGGGGCCAGTTTGTATGGAGAGTCTTTCTGCGCGTCCTGCCACGCGGTGCAGAATGCAGCCGGGAATATGGTGGGCGGAGATATCGGCCCGGAGTTGACGCGCGTGGGCAACAAAGTGAAGCCGGAGTGGCTGCAAGCCTGGCTGCGCAACCCGCGTGCCTACGACGCGGAAACTGCCATGCCGCATTACCGCTTCACCGATGCGCAGGTCGCGACGCTGTCTGGATTCTTGTCCGCGAAAACGGATTCCGATCTGCTGGCCAACGTCCACCTCGAAGCCGCGACGCCGGAGCAGGTCAAGCACGGCAAGCAACTGGTTTCGGACTACGGCTGCGCTTCGTGTCATGAAATCGAGGGCATCAAGAAGCCGGATCACTTTGCGCCCGAACTCAGCCGCATCGGGAGCAAGCCCATCGCGCAACTGGTTTTTCTGCCGGGGATGCAGCATACCCTGCCCGACTACATTGCCACCAAGATCAAGCAGCCGCGTTCGTTCGGGCAGAACCTGAAGATGCCGCAGTACACTTTCACGCCCTCGCAAGTGGATGCGCTGGCCACGGCGTTGCTGGCGTTAAACGATCGCTCGCATACTTTGCCGCCGTCGCTGGCGGTCGCAGCCACGCCCGAGTCGGACTACCAGCCCGCCGGCCACGCCGCGAAACTGATCAACGACCTGGCCTGCTTCAGTTGCCATCGCATCAACGGCCGCGGCGGCGACATGGCTCCCGACCTCAGCTGGGAAGGCAGTTCGGTGCAGCGGCCCTGGCTGGTCGAGTTTTTGAAAAACCCGAACACATTGCGGCCATCGCTGATTCGCCGCATGCCGCGCTTCAATCTCACCGATGGCGAAGTCAACGAACTCACCGACTACATTATGACGGTGTACCAAAATCCCACCGTCGACCGCGACTCCATGCCTCTGAGCGGCTACTCGCAGGGCGAGATCGAACTCGGAAGGCAACTTTTTTATGGCAAATATTCCTGCCAGGGCTGCCATATTGTCGACACCAAAACCGACAAGGGCTATATCGGGCCGACTCTGACGCAGGTTGGTTCCCGCTTGACGGCCGCGTGGATTTTTCAGTGGATGAAGAATCCGCAGGCGTTGCGTCCCGGCACCATCGAACCGAATCGCGCCATGAGCGACGAAGATGCCCGCGCGCTTACGGCGTTTCTTATCTCGGAGAAAGGTGGGGGAAAATCCCCACGTCTCGCAAAGGCGGCGAGACATGGGGCACCCGACAAAATCTCACTTCTCGCAGAGGACGCGAGACATGGGGCACCTGGGCTGGAGGGGGCAAAGAAATGACTGGCTGCTCGCGCGCAACCGCTGCCTTCGCCAGCGTTTTGCTGACAACCGCGTTGACCTCATCGTGTTCGCGCAAAACCGCTTCCTCGCCTGCGCCGACGCCCACGGCATTTGGCGCTGCCGTGGTCGAATCCAGCGGCGGAAAGCAGATGGCGCAGACTGGCGGATTGCTACCTCAGCCGGTCGTTGTCCAAGTCAATGACGAGCAGGGAACGGCCGTGGCCGGGGCGCTGGTTGAGTTCTCCTCCGCTAGCGGAGTTGCCTTCGACCCCGCTGCCGCTCTCACTGATTCCAGCGGGCAAGTGACAACCAACGTTTCTCTCGGTGGCATGGCGGGCCGCTATGAACTCACCGCCTCGACCCTCAACAAAGCTCATAAGAAAGTCGACCTCGCGCTCGAAGAAATTGCGCTCGGTCACCAGCAGACTCTGGGGCGTCAGCTCAACAATCAGTACTGCGAGCGCTGCCACAATCCTGAGTCCACGGTGGAGCGTGTTTCGAACTTCGACAACCTGGAAGTGAAACCGCATCCATTTACCGAAGGCGACACGCTCAACAAGATCAGCGACGCCGATCTTGCTGCCATCATCAGCCACGGCGGTCCGGCGCTGGGCAAATCTGCGCTGATGCCCGCGTGGGGCAACACCTTGAGCAAGTCGGACATTCAGGCGCTGATCTCTTATATTCGTGCCGTCTCCGATCCGCCGTCTTCCGGCGCTGGTCCAAAATACGCCAGGAACTAGCTCGCCGTTGCGGTCGCGTCTATCCTGACGCCAGGTTGGCGTCGTGCCTCCGACGTGATCCGAGTCACATCTCGTTGTGACTCTCAACACACCGGTCATTTCAGAATTCTCCCAGAATGCCTGCAAATCGCCGGGATGGCCGGGACCCGGCGGAAACTTCGTGTGACCGCAATCACAAGTTCTCGTGATCGAATGCACGGAGTTTCCCCGCCTGCTATGTCATTCTGACGATCAATCGAGGTTGCATCTCATGGCTCAAGATAATCGGGCTCCAGATAATCGGGCTCAAGACAAGCGTGACATTTTGGAAGTCCTCCGGTTCGAACTGAGCTTTTTGCAAGACGGAGGCTACGGGCGTTCTCCTCGCACCCCATGGCGGCCGCCCGCCATTTTTGAGGATTCGCCGATCTGCCCCAATTTCAGTCATGCCGGCCATCCCCATCCCTGCGACCAGTGCCTGCTCATGGCCTTCGTTCCCGAGGCGCGTAAAGCGGAGTCGGTGCCTTGCCGGTTCATCCCCATCAACCCCAACGGCCAGACCGTGGACGATCTCTACCGCACCGGAACGCAGGTGGAAATGGAAGAAGCGCTGGGCCGCTGGCTGCGCGAACAGATTCAGAGAATCGAGCGGGAGCGCGGCATTACGGCCAAGCAGGAAGTCGCGTGAGCGTTACCGCCGGCGAGAGTGCCTCGCCCCTGATCCGCAGGTCATGATCCGGGCAGGTAAGGCATCGCATTGCGAGCGGCGCCGTGAGAACCAAATTAACAGGGGGGATTCCGATCGCCATGGGTACAAATATAGGTCCGAATAATAGTAATAGTAACAATGAAGATCACGCCTATCGAGTCGCCGCGTGGTGGACTGCCGGCCGCACTGGCCTGGCCAAATCCGATTCCGCGCCCAACGCGATTCACTTCACGGCGCCCGCGGAGTTTGGCGGGCTCGAAGGCAGGTGGACTCCCGAAGAGCTTCTGCTCGCGGCCGTGGCCGGTTGCTACACCACAACCTTGCGCACGCTCGCCGGCGCGGCGAAATTCGATTTTACGGACTTGCAGGTGGAAGCCAGCGGCACGGTGCGCAAAGCCGATCCGGGTTATAGTTTCACGGAAATTGTGATCCGCCCGAATCTCAAAATCGCTTCCGCCGAGGAGCGCGACCGCGCACTCGAGCTCCTGAAGAGAGCGCAGAACTTGTGTCTGGTGTCGCGGGCGATCGGTACGCCCTTGAGATTCGAGCCTCAACTCGAGATTGCGAAGACGGTCACCACCTAAAGATTCACTCTTCGTTTAGTCTCGCTCCGTCACAACGCCAGTGACGCATCCACGGAAGACGGGTCGTCCATCGGGCGCAGCCGGAATCCCACTTTTCTGAAGATGGCCTGCGTCGCCAGGTTATCGCGCAGGATCTCTCCGTAAGCGCGCACAAATCCTTCGGCGCGTGCCACTTGCACCACCTGGCTCAGCAACTCCGTGCCCAGGCCCTTTCCGTGCCAGCGATCCGAAACCAGTACGGCCGCCTCGGCCTCAGTGCGATTGCTGTTTCCGCTGAGCCGCCCCACGCCGAGAATTTCGTGTTGCCCGGTTTCTTTATTTGTGCGGTCGGCGACCAGGGCAAATGCCCGGTCGTAGTTGCCGAAACAAATGCGGACCAGCCGTTCGTGCTCCACTCGCGTGCTGAGGCTCAGGGAACAGAAATAACGCAGGTAGACGCTGCGTTCGGAAAGCGTGGCGTGAAACTGCACCATGAGCGGCTCGTCCTCGGGGCGGATGGGCCGGATGGTGACCTCGGTGCCGTCTTTCAAGCGCCACTCCCTGACGTATTGCGAGGGATACGGCCGTATCGCGGGATGAGGCAACCGGTCGGCGCTCTGCGCCGAGTCATGCAAAACCATGCGCGCGTCGAGCGCCAGGATTCGCTCCGGCGTGGCCAGCAGTGGATTGATGTCAATCTCCTTGATCCACGGCTGCTCCACCACCAGCTGGCTGAAGCGCACCAGCACGGCTTCCAGCGCGGCCAGATTCACCGGTTTGCGCCCGCGCACTCCTTTTAAAGCGGCGAAGATCCGGGTCTGTTCCATCAGGCGCTGCGCCAGGGTCGAGTTCAACGGAGGCAGGGCCAGGGCGCGATCGCGATACACGTCGACCAGCACCCCACCCGAGCCGAACAAGATCACTGGGCCAAACTGAAGATCCACACTGCTGCCCAGAATCAGTTCAGAGCCATCGCGGCGGACCATCGGTTGTGTCAGTGGTTGCACCGTCACGCCGGCAAAATGTCCAGCTCCGGCTTTTTCGGTCACAGAATTCTTGATCGACCGGTAGGCCTCCCGGACTTGCTCTTCATTTCGCAAATCCAGGCGCACGCCGTCTACGTCGGTCTTGTGCGCGATGCTGCTCGACGAAAGCTTCAGCACCACCGGATAACCAATCTCCAGCGCCAGCGCCGCGGCTTCGTCTTCGCTTTTCGCGAGGCGGGTCTCGACCACGGGAATCCCGTAACTCGCAAGAATATTTTTCGCTTCAAATTCGTTGAGCAGCGTCCGCCCCTGGCTGCGAAATTCCCGCAACGCTGCACTCACCTGGGTGCGAGCATCCGCATGCAACTCCGGCCCTTCGGTGAGAGTCGGGGTCTCGTACAGGCCGCGCAGGTTATAGGTGTAGCGCCACATATAGGTGAAGGCGCGGGCGGCGGTGTCGGCGTAGGAAAAAGTTGGAATGCCCGCGGCATTGAGAATGGAGGTGCCTTCGGCTACTCCATCGGCTCCCATCCAGCTTGCCAGCACCGGCTTGCCGGAACTGTGCGCCAGGGGTTTCATGCGCTCGGCAACTTGTGTGGGATCGGCGAGTCCCTGGGGCGCGATGATGGCCAGCAAGCCGTCGCCGCGCGGGTCGTTGGCGGCGACTTCGGCGGCTTTGACGAATCGCTCGGCGTCGGCGTCCGCCAGCACGTCGACCGGATTGCCGTGGCTCCAGTGCGGCGAAAGGAATCCATCCATTTCGCTCAGAGATTCCGGAGACAACACCGTCAACTCTCCGCCGGTGGCCAGCAGCGCGTCGGTGGCCAGCACTCCGGGACCGCCAGCATTGGTCACAATCGTGAGCCGCGGACCGCGCGGGCGCGGCTGCTTGCTCAGCGTCTCCGCCATATAGAACAGGTCGGCGATATTCTGCACGCGCAATACGCCGCAGCGGCGAAAGGCCGCGTCCAGCACTTCATCGCTTCCGATGAGCGCGCCGGTGTGCGAAGCCGCGGCCCGCGATGCTGCGTCCGACCGTCCGCCTTTGATGACGATGATCGGCTTGGTCAGTGCGATTTCGCGCGCCGCGGAAACGAACGATCGCGCGTCCCCCACCGATTCCATGTAGAGAAGAATGCTCTTCGTGTGCGGGTCGTCGCCGAAGTGATAGATCAGGTCGCCCCAGCCCACGTCGAGCATGGATCCGGTGGAAACGATGGCGCTGAACCCCACATGCTCGCGCCGGCTCCAGTCGAGGATCGCCGTTTGCAAAGCTCCGCTCTGGCTCAAAAATGCGACACTGCCGGCCTGCGGCAAGGAGTGAGCAAACGTGGCGTTCAAGCCCATCGACGGATTCATGAAGCCCATGCAGTTGGGCCCGAGCATGCGCAGAGGCCCATGCTGAGGCCCAGGCTGGGGCCCAGGCTTGGGTCCGTGCTGGGGTCCGTGAGAAGAACTGCGCCGCAGATGTTTCTGAATTTCTTCTTCCAGGGCCGCGCCCTCGCGCCCCTGCTCGCGGAATCCGGCGGAGATGACGACGGCGGACCGCACCCCCGCGTCCACGCATTCTCCGATGATTTGCGGCACGCTCGGCGCCGGCGTCACCACCATCGCCAGGTCGACTCCGCCGGGGATGTCGCCGATATGCGGTTGGGTCTTAATCCCCAGAACTTCGTTGTGGCTGGGATTCACCGCATAAATTTTGATTCGCCCGCGCGCTTCCTGTAAGTTCGCGAGCACGCTGCGGCCCACCGTGCCACTGCGTTCGGTCGCTCCAATGACGGCCACGGAACGGGGATGAAACAGCGCATCGAGCCCGGTATGCGCGGCCATGCCGGTTTCGGCATCCGCCGCCTGCCCGCTCGTGAACTCACTGGCCGCCTGGGTCACGCCTGGCCTCTCACTTCTTGCGCCATCTTTTCTGGCATCATCTTTTCACAGATTTTCTTCACACCTGCATTTTTCTGGAGCCCGGCATGCTAATCGGCTCCGTTTCTGACTAAAAAACTCCCATCCTGACATGGTTCATCAGTCCCCGGCTGTGTTTCCATGCTTCGCGTCACCAGACCCTGTGATCTGAATCACAGCCTCGCCGAAATCGGCTGCCTACAATCGAATCATTGGAGGGTGCATGCGCGCCCCTTATGGCCTCAATATTCTTGATAACTGCCTGACCTGCTCGGTGAGGGAAGAGCACTTATTTTGTAATCTTTCTCTCCAGGCTGCTCAACGCCTGAACGACATTAAATCCACCGCGGTCTATCCCAAGGGCGCGATGCTGTTCATTGAAGGGCAACAGCCGCGCGGAGTTTTCGTGCTGTGCGCGGGCAAGGCCAAGCTTTCCACTTCGTCGCGCGAAGGTAAAACCATCATCACGAAACTCTCCGAGTCGGGAGATGTGCTGGGCCTGAACGCCGTGGTTTCTAACCGGCCCTATGAAGTCACCGCCGAAATGATGGCTCCGGGCCAGGCCAATTTTATTCCCCGCGAATCGCTGCTGCAGTTTTTGAAGGATCACGGCGAAGTGGCCCTGCGCGTGGCCGAGCAACTCAGCCGCAACTACTACACCGCCTATGAAGAAATTCGCACCCTGGGCTTGACCTCATCGCCCTCGGAAAAATTTGCCAAGCTTCTGCTTTCCTGGTCGACCAAGACCACGCAGAATGACGGATCGGCGCCGGTCAAAATGACGCTGACTCACGAGGAGATTGCGGAAATCATCGGAACCACCCGCGAAACCGTAAGCCGGCTGTTTTCCGACTTCAAGAAAAAGCAACTGCTGCAGTTGAAGGGATCGACCCTGACCATCCGCAACCGTCTTGCCCTGGAGAAGATCGTCCAGTCGTGAAGGCGGTTGGCCCGCGCCACCGAGATTTTTTCCTCACGCTTAGTGCCCGAGATCAATCTGAATCAGCGGGATCTTCGGCCAGCGAAGGCGGCCCGCAGTCGCGCGGGGTGCGGTTTCGTTTGTAATGGGGTTTCCCGGCTCGGTGTGTCCCGGGTTGACGCTTCTCGAATGGACGCGTTTCCGCAACTTGGCGAAAGCGTCTTGCTGGCTGGGGTTGGCTTCGGGGGCAGGCGGACAATTTTGGCTCGCGCTCCGTCCCAGATCACGGTCATTTCTTTTGCGCAGTCGTCGCACAGCCAGAAGCGCTCCACCAGGAACAGTCCTTCTGCCGCCGCCGCCATTTCTACGGCAGGGCTGGGGCAGAGATGAAAAATCTTTCCTTGATGGAGATACTGGAAGGTCGCGGAACAGGCGGGATTGGCACACTTCGACAGCATAACCTGCTCGTGGGGGAACACGTTTCAATTAGGATATTGCAGGCAGCCAGAAAATGAAGTGATCCCGGTTACTGTTCCGGGTGACCTCTATCACGAAAACTTCGACGGAGAGCCCGAATTCCCCAAAGCATGAACCAAATCCAATGTAGCGCCCTGCTGTTCGATCTCGATGGAGTCCTCATCGACTCCACTCCCGCCGTTGCCCGCGTCTGGCGCCGTTGGGCTCTCGAGCACGGATTCGATCCCGAAGAAGTCGTGGCCCACGCCCACGGCCGCCCCAGCCTCACCACAGTGCGCGAATACTTGCCGAACGCCGACCACGCGGCCGAGAATCGCGAAGTCGAGCGTCGTGAAATCGAAGACCTCGACGGAGTCGTCCCCTTGCCGGGTGCGGTCAATCTGCTCGCCAGCCTTCCCCCGGATCGCTGGACCATCGTTACTTCGTGCACTCGCCGTTTGGCCGAAATCCGCATCCAGGCCGCGGGGTTACCGCTTCCGCCACGCATGGTTACATCCACCGACATCACGAACGGAAAACCTCATCCAGAGCCTTATCTGAAGGGAGCGTCGCTTCTCGGTTTTTCTGCGGCCCAATGTGTGGTGGTAGAAGACGCGCCTGCCGGAATTCGTGCCGGGAAGTCGGCCCGCGCCAGAGTGATTGCCCTGACGACGACCGCGCCACTCGCGGCGCTACGCGACGCGGCCGCGGATTGGATTCTGAAGAACTGCGCGGACATCCGTGCGCTCGGATCGGACCCTGGTCGCTCCAGTCCCGGCCTCACGCTTGCCCTGGCTGACCCCGCAGTGGTAACCAATCCCGCCGCACCCGCCAGGTCGTAGTGCTTGCGGTTGTCATTTCGGACAAGCGTTTTTTGCGCAGTGAGGAATCTGGGCGAGCTGCGCGATCATCGCGCGTTTGGCTCGCTTCCTTGTTGGCCTGCATGCACTCCCGCTTCCAGTCGTAGCAGATCCAGCCACCACGAAAAAATCCTCGGCTCGTCCTAAAGTCTACGCCGCACTTGCCGATCATGTTCCCTGACGCCAAAGAAGTTGGGCCAGAATTCCCGGCCTACATTCCTTGCCCGATGCCGCCATCCTTAGGAGAAACTCATGTCGACTGCAGCCGTATCCAGCAATTCCCTCTACCAGCAACTGCAAAGCTTTTACCAGCAGCGCCAGGCCGACCTGAAAGAACTGGGCCAGGCTCTGAAGTCTGGTGACTTGGCCGGGGCTCAGCAAGCTTTTAACGCGCTGCAAACCTTGGGCCAGAGCGGTCCTTTCGCCAACGCAGATCCATTCAGCAACAACCAGCGCGAGCAGGCGTTCGCCGCCATCGGTCAGGCCTTGCAATCGGGCGATCTCGCCGGCGCTCAGCAGGCCTTCGCGGCATTGCAAAGCAGTTTCCACAACCAGCGCCAGGATACGAACGCGTCCAACTCCTACGGCCCGGCGGTCATCGTCAATCTGGGTGGCGCCAACGGCAGCGCGGGTTCGTCCAGCAGTTCCGCCAACTCGACAGCGTCCTCAAGTGCTTCGAACGCGGGACCTGAAATCGTCATCAACCTGGGCGCGCACTCCGGTCCGGAACAACTCACCATCGATGTAAACAACACGGGCGGCGGCGCCGAGCAACTCCAGATAAGCCTGGGCACGCAGCAAAATCCGGCCTCGCAGGATCAGATCACTCTGAACCTGAACGCGAACCGCAACGAACAGATCATCTTGAATTTGCAGAATGGCCCGGCCAGCAGTCCCTCCCCCAGCGGCCTCAGCGTGGTGGCCTAGTCAGCTGCCTGTCAGTGCAGTGGAGCGGGTGCTAGTCTCCAGCCCGCTCCCTGCACTGACGTTTTTTCCCCGATAATCGAATCGCGGAGAATCGAATCACTCCCGCGTCCCTCCGCCGGTGTCCCCTCGAAACTCGCCGTCCGCTTTTAGTAAAATCTACAGCCGTCTGCCCTGAGGGAATCCGATCGCGAGGAGAAAATCATGAAGAAACATTTCGGTATTGCTCTCTGTCTGCTGACGCTCATCCCGCTAGCCCTGGCTCAAGATCAACGCGACCAGCCCTCCGCCCGTTCGCAGGCGCGCATTCAGAAGGAAGTGCGCCACGAATTGCTCATGCTCCCCTACTTCGGTGTCTTCGATAACATCGCGTACAAAGTGGATGGCTACAACGTAACCCTCCTCGGGCAAGTGGTATGGCCCGCACTCAAGTCCGATGCCGAGAACGCGGTGAAGCACATTGAAGGCGTCGAGCACGTCGACAATCAGATCGAAGTTCTGCCTCCCTCGACGCTGGATGACCGCCTTCGCCGCCGCCTGTTCCACGCGATCTACGGTTATTCCGCGCTGGAAAAATATGCGCTTGGCGTACAGAAGCCCATCCGCATCGTCGTCAAGAACGGCCGGGTCAACCTGGAGGGCGTGGTCGACAGCGAAGGCGACAAAAATCTGGCCGGCCTGCGCGCGAACGGCGTCTCCGGCATTTTTTCCGTGACCAACAACCTGCAGGTCGTGCCCAACTGAGGCCGCCCAACTAAAGCCGGCGAACTAAAGCCGGCGAACGAATGCCGGCGAACTCGAGTCGGCTCCATGAATCGGGGAGGGCGTTCCGCATCGCCTCCCCTTTTTGCTTTTCTGCGGTTTGCCCTGCGCGAAGCGGCCGCTCCTGCGTATAATGCTCCCGAATTCTTCACGGATCGAGAGGAGCCCTCTAATGAACCGCCGCACTTTTCTTGAAACCGCCGCCGCCGTTTCCGCCGCCACGCTTCTGGCCAACAAGTTCAGCTGGGCCGCCGAACATCGCATCGCAAAAGTCGGCGTGCAACTCTACACCGTGCGCGACCTCATGAAGTCCGATTTCGACGGCACCATCGCGAAGGTTGCTTCCATCGGCTACAAAGAAGTTGAATTCGCCGGATACTTCGACCACACCGGCCAGCAAGTCCGCGCCGCGTGCGAGAAGAATGGTCTCGCACCCGTCTCTACTCACATTCAGTACGAAGAACTCGACGACAAATTTCCCGCCGTCATCGAAACCTCCAAGATCATCGGATTGAAATACATCGTCTGCCCCTTTATCAAGGAGGAGCTGCGCAAGTCCCCCGACATCTGGAAGCAGGCCTCCGATAAATTCAACCGCTGCGGCGAACAAACCAAGAAAGCCGGCATTCAGTTCGCTTATCACAACCACTGGTTCGAATTTCTTCCCGTCGACGGCAAGCTTCCCTACGACGAGTTGCTCAGATTGTGCGACCCCAATCTGGTAAAAATGGAAATGGACTTGTGCTGGATCACCGCCGCCGGAGGCGACCCGCTGAAATATTTCAACGCCTATCCCGGGCGCTTCCCGCTGGTTCACGTCAAAGATCTCCACACCATTCCCAAAGTCACGGCCGGAGGCGCGCAGAACTACGGCGATACTGTTGACCTCACCGAAGTCGGCAGCGGCCTCATCGACTGGAAAAAGATTTTCGCCCAATCAGACAAGGCGGGCATCAAGCACTACATCGTCGAGCACGACCACCCCAAGCAGCCCTTCGACAGCATCACGAAGAGCTACGAATATCTGAGCAAGCTGCGCTGGTAGCGGCGTCCGCAGTTCCGTTTCCAGCGCCGTGCTTTGGGGAAATGCAAGCATGCTCTGGGGAGACTCAAGCATGCTCTGAGGAAACTCAAGCCGTGCGCAACCGTGGAAGAGCGGCCCTTCCAGGGCCGCGTAAAGCGGGAAAAATCATGCGGGGCTTCAGCCCCACCGGAGGTTTCCACCCAGCCCCATGCAAGTCGCACGTTCGCCCAAGCTATACGACGTCTGCATCATCGGCTCCGGCGCGTCCGGAGGCACGGCGGCAAAGGTTCTCACCGAAGGCGGCCTCAGCGTCGCCCTGCTCGAAGCCGGCCCTCCCGTCTATCCCGAGAAAGATTACAAAGAACACGTCTGGCCTTACGAACTGCCGCATCGCGGCGCCGGTATTGGAGCCCGAGAGCGGATGGAAGTCGGCAATGAATTCCTTGCTCCCAACGGCGCGTGGGAAATCGAGGGTGAACCCTACGTCTCGGCTCCGGGATCAACCTTCCGCTGGTTCCGCTCCCGCATCGTGGGCGGACGCACCAACCACTGGGGACGCATCGCCCTGCGCTTCGCTCCCGTCGATTTCAAAGTTCGCTCCCACGACGGCATGGGCGACGACTGGCCGCTGAGCTACGAAGACGTTGCTCCCTACTACGACAAGGTCGAGTCCTACATCGGCGTATTCGGCAGCAAAGAAAATATTCCCAGCGCGCCCGACGGAATTTTTCTGCCGCCGCCCAAGCCGCGCTGCACCGAAACCATCATCAAGAAAGCCTGCGACCACCTGAACATTCTGTGTATCCCGTCGCGCCTCGCCATTCTCACGCAGCCGCTCAACGGCCGCGCCGCCTGCCACTACTGTGCGCAATGCGGACGCGGCTGCATTACGGCCTCCAACTTCAGTTCCAGCCAGGTGATGATTCCTCCCGCACAGGAAACAGGACGCCTCACCCTGATCACCGGCGCCATGGCGCGCGAACTGATCGTCGGCAAAGATGGCAAAGTCAGCGCCGTCTCCTACATCGACAAGACCACGCGCAGCGAGAAGCGCATCTCCGCGCGCGCGTTCGTCGTGGCGGCCAGCACTTGCGAATCGACGCGCCTTCTGTTGAATTCCAGGTCCACGCTTTTTCCCGACGGCCTGGCCAATTCTTCCGGAGTGGTCGGCCGTTATCTCATGGACACCGTGGGCAGCGATGGCGGCGGATATTTTCCGCAGATGGAAAAAGTGCCCGCCCACAACCACGACGGCGTCGGCGGCATGCACCTGTACCTGCCCTGGTGGAAGTTTGACCGCAAGAATGATTTTCTGCGCGGCTACCACACCGAATTCGGCGGCGGACCCGGCATGCCCAGCGTCGGCGACTGGGACGGCCTGTGCGACGACTTCGAAGGCTACGGCTCCGCCCTCAAGCAGAAATGCAAGAGCCGCTACGGCACCTACATCGGTTTCTCTGGACGCGGCGAGATGATCCCCAACCAAAACTGTTATTGCGAAATCGATCCCTCCGTGGTCGATCAGTGGGGCATTCCCGTGCTTCGCTTTCACTGGAAGTGGAGCGACAACGAAATCAAAATGGCGCGCGATATGCAGGAAACTTACCGCGCCATCGTGGAGGCGGCCGGCGGCACTTACCTGGCCCCCGCTCGCGCGGACGAAACCCACCCTTATGGCATCGAAGACGGCGGCAGGATCATTCACGAAGTGGGCACGGTCCGCATGGGAGAACGCCCCGCGACCTCGGCGTTAAACCAATACTGCCAGTCTCATGACGTAAAAAATCTGTTCGTCGCCGACGCCGCCTGCTTCGTCACCAACGCCGACAAAAATCCCACACTGACCATCATGGCCCTGACCTGGCGCGCCTCCGACTATCTGCTCGACCAGGCCAAGAAAGGAAATTTGTGACCGTCTCAGCCCCGGAGGGGCGGCCGAAAATAGCCCAGCGCTTCGGCCCTGGGTAAAGGTTGCAACCCGCACCAGTCCCGGAGGGACGACTGATACCTGCGCACATTTGTTTCTGCGAGAAACCAGAGAAAGGGAACCCTGAACTCGTATGCCGACCCGCCGCGACATTCTGAAATCGCTTACCATGACCGCCGTCGCCGGATCGGTGCTCCGCGTCATTCCGCTCGAAGCCGCCGAATACGCCCACCGCATGGTGACCGCGGAAAAATCCGCGGCTAGGACCGGCGCCTATACTCCCAAATTCTTTTCCGCGCACGATTACAAAACTCTCCAGAGCCTGTGCCAGACCATCATTCCCGCCGACGAGGCCGGCGACGTTCACGCCGGCGGCGCCATCGAAGCCGGCGCTCCCGAGTTCATCGACCTGATCACCAGCGAAAACGAGGACTATCAGCTCGCCCTCGGCGGCGGCCTAATGTGGCTCGACGACACTTGCGCTGACCGCTACGGGAACCGTTATCTCGAATGCACAGCGGTTCAGCAGAAAGAAATCCTCGACCTCATCGCCTATCGCAAGAACGCCGCGCAAGATCCCAGCCTAGGCCCGGGCATCGAATTTTTCTCCCTGCTGCGCAAGTTCACCGCCGACGGTTTCTTCACCAGCGAAATCGGCATCAAGTATCTCGGCTACATCGGCAACAAGTACCTGAAGGAATTTCACGGCTGCCCGCCCGTGCCCGAAGCCTGAACCTCGGCTCACCCTTTCCCGAACGGATCAACTTCCGAACGGATCAACTTCCAAACGGATCATCTCCCGACCCGATCCCGAGCGGATCACCTCCCGAATGGGTCATCGAGCGACAAGCTCTGCGGCGTGAACAGCTCCGCGCCGTTTTCCGTGACGTGCATATCGTCTTCCAGCCGCACGCCGAATTCGCGGCGAATATAAATCCCCGGCTCGTTGCTGGTAGTCATATTGGCCTGTAACTTCGTGGCGTTTCCGCGCACCAGATAAGGCCACTCATGCCCGTCCATTCCCAGGCCGTGGCCCAGCCGGTGAGCAAAGTACTTGTAATCAGGCCCATAGCCCGCGTCGGTGATCACTTTCCGCGCGGCCGCATCAATCGCCCCGCATTCCACTCGCGGCTTCGCCGCCGCCAGCGCCGCCGCCTGCGCACGACGCACGATGTCGAACACTTTTTTCATTTTGTCGCCAAGGTTCGTTGGCGGCTTGCCAATCACGAACGTGCGCGTGATGTCCGACTGATATCCCTCCACGAGGCAGCCATCGTCAATCATCACGATCGAGCCTTCGCGGATCACCTGCGGCGCGTTCGAGCCATGCGGAAAGGCAGTGTATTCATCCACTTCCACGCTGGCCTCGCCTGGGAAGCCGAGTTTGCCATACGCCGAAGAAATTAATTCTTCCACCTGATTCTGCGTCATGCCCACGCGCAGCGCGCGATAAACCGCTTCGTAAGCCGACAGCGTGACTTGCGCGGCCAGCCGCATCAGCGCTATCTCGTGTGCGCTCTTGATCATGCGGCAGCCGGCGGTTACGGGAGTTGCGCTCGTCATCGTGACCGACGGCGCGGCCTTCGCCAGACCATCGCTGAAAAGAAAGCGAATCGTCTCTTCGATCCCCACCGCACCCGTGGCCACGCCGCGGTCTTTAAGCCCTTGCGCGACCAACTGATACGGACTTTCATCCTCCTGCCAGGTGCGAACGTCGGCGCGCTCGCCGTCGGGCGCCTTGGCAATCTGTTCGTGCGCCCGCCCTTCTTCAAACGCCGGACACACATAGAACGCCGCGCCCTTCGCGGGCAGCACCAGCGCGAACATGCGCTCTCCGCCCCACCAGCGAATTCCGGTGAAGTAGTTCAGCGACGTGCCCGCCATCAGCACCATCGCGTCGAGGTTGTTCTCGCTCATCAACTTACGGGCGCGTTCGAAGCGTCCCTGCCGTTCTTCTTTCGTAATCGGAGTCGCTTCGGCTTTGCGCGACTGCAGCTTCGCCAGCGACGCGGGCAGTTCTGCCTCGCCGGATTTCTGCGCCGCCACGGCGACCAGCGAACCTGACGCCGCCGCAACTCCCGCTACGCCACCCACTTCCAGAAACCGCCGCCGCGAGATCATGAAGCCTCCAGACCGGAAAATGAAAGCCCGGACATTATAGGGACTGCTAAGTCATTGAAGGTACGTGTAAGTTGTTGAGTCACGGTGTAAGTCGTTGAATGTTGGTGGAAGTGATTGAAAACTATAAGCTATTGCTACGATGATAGTCGGCGGGGTGAGATGCCGGCATTTCTTCCTCCGCGAGCTCTCACCATGCACCCCGCCAGGGCCACTAGCGGCCTCGCATAGCGATGTTTACGGGTTGCATGGTGGTTTGCCATGTCGCCGAGATCGAACGGCCTTAAATCGCTTCCTAGAGGGCTAGTGTTATCTCATGGGGCTATAACCAAATGGTTAATTCGCCATTGCGCGATGAAAATCGAACAGTTAGAAGCGATCCGGAGGCGATATGAAGAGCTCTGATGGAAACGTGAAGGAGCAGCCAGCGAAGCGATGAGAGATCCGCGATGAGAGATAATCTGCCTGAATGGAAGCTGGCTTCCAATGCGCAGGCTGCGGCGAATGGAACGCCACCACGGTAGACGCAACCGCCGGACGACGACAAAGCTACGTCGAAGACTGCCAGGTATGCTGCAAGCCCAACATTCTGCAGGTGGAGTACGATGTTTCGTCCGAGGAGTTCTTTATCCGCGCCGAGTTGGAATGAATCCACTGTCGGCGCGGTCTCTGCCGCCCCATCTCTCTCGGCCCATCTCCCTCCCCCAGGCTTCTCACGACGGGCTGCGCGGTTATTGAAACTCGTAGGCGCCGATGTCGATGATGCCGCCCACGATGCGGGGCTTGTTGCTCAGATCGAGCGGCGGCAGGTCGGGCGCGGAGTTGTCGCCAGCATTGATCGCCGGGGATCCTGCCTTGAGGTGGAAGTTGGTCTTGCCGGCGAACAGCGGGTCGGCTGAAATGTTGCCGTTGGTGCTGCTTTGCGCCGAACAAGTTCCCTGCAGGCCGTTGCCGTTGGCGCTGAAAGCATCGTTGCTGGTGAAAGTTGGCGGAGTCTGATCGTAAGTGGAATCGCAGAACACGGCGTTCGCGCCACTTGGTCCGATCATCAGGTTATTGAAGAACTGCACCTGGTCGTCGAAACCATCCGCGTAAACAGCCGAGCCTTCGGACGAAGAACTGGTTCCGACAATTGTGTTGTTTACCAGCACGGGGCCAACGCTGCCGCTGGGGACGAGAAAATAGATTCCCGATCCCTGCCCGGCAGTGTTGTTGTAGATCAGGTTCTGGACGATGATTGCGTTGGAGTCGTTCACGATGTAGATGCCTCCGCCCTGCGCTGCGGGTATGACTCCGGTCGCCACGTTGCCGCGAATGATGTTGTTCTTGAGCGTGGGAGTGCCCGCGGCAAACAGCGCGATGCCGCCGCCGTCGCCCGAGCCCCAGGTGTTGTTCTGGATGGTGTTGCCGATGATTTGCGCCGAACCCGCGCCACCGATATTGATTCCGGCGCCTCCGGTGCCTCCGCTGCAACCCGACTGCTTGTTGCTGGAGATGACATTGTTCTGCACCAAGGCGGAAGAGAACTCGACCGCAATTCCGGCTCCGGCATTGCAGGCCAGGTTGTTGGTAACGGTGTTTCCGGAAATCGTGGGCGAGGCGCTGCTCGCCAAAATGCCGCCGCCATCGAGACCGGAGTCGCCATTCTGAATGGTGAAGCCGTGAATCACCGACTTGCGCCCTTCGCCGGTGTTGAACGTGACCACGCTGTTGGCGTGGCCGCCGTCGATGATGGTGACCTTGTTGCCTCCCGAACTCTTTACGGTGATGGCTTTGCCTTCGAAGTTGATGTTCTCGAAATATGTGCCGGGCGCGACCAGCACGGTGTCGCCGTTCTTGGCTGCGTTGATCGCGGCCTGAATGGTGGGCTGGTCGGCGGGAACGTTGATGGTGGCAGCGTAGGTGAAAGCCGATGCCGGCAGGAGCAGGCACACAAGAACGAAACACTTCATAGAAACCTCGATGGCAGATGGCTGGGGGGGGCGGTCTGAATTCGCCCCTCTTATACCGCAGGGAGGGGAACAAACCAAGGAAAATGTTTGTGAATCGAGGGCTGGGAGACTGCGGTCGATTCTTGCGGGCGAACTCGTCCTCAGGCCCTTCCCGCGCTATAGTTAGCAGTTCGATCTGAGCCGGGCGTCCACACAAGTGCTGCAGAAAGGACTCACTGCGATGGCAACTGGGTACAGCGGGGGGAGAATGGTCGCGCACAACATGGTGACCACGCAATTTGAGCTGGACGGGTTTCGGGTGACGCGCACGCTGGGAGTGGTGCGCGGGATTGTGGTGCGGTCGCGGTCGATCTTTGGGACCATCGGGGCGGGATTACAGACCCTAGTCGGCGGCAACATCACTCTGCTCACCAACTTGTGCGAGAAGACCCGCGCCGAGGCCTTTGACCTGATGCTGCAGCATGCGGCCGAACTGGGCGGCAACGCCGTAGTGGGCGCGCGTTACGACGCTACCGAAGTGATGCAGGGCGTCACCGAAGTGCTGGCTTATGGTACGGCTGTGTTTGTGGAGGCGACGAAGTAGGGCTTGGTTTCAGGGACTTCCTCGCGGCAGCGCAGAAAAACTACAAGAACAACAGCCCTTAACCGCAAAGAACGCAGAGGAAACCTTACGACCCGGTTTCTTGGCGATCTCTGCGGCTCTTCTTTGCGATCTCTGCGGTTAAGGGCTGTTTTGCGGAGAGCTCCGGCTAGCCACAAACCACCCGGATGGAGCACCATGCAGCATCGAATTTGGCCTTCTCGATGCTTCCGCCCTTGAAATGGAGTTCGTATTCGCCCGAGGAACTCTTGCCTTCGATGAATTGATCGAGATGCAAGGTCCCGGAAGTTGCCCGTTCGCATACGCCCGTCCGCAGGCAACGAACGCCCGCTGCCTCGGACCCGGCAATGTCTATGGTGTAGGGAGCGGACTTGGGCAGATTTTTCCAGATGGAAATTTCGAGGTAGGGCTCGGCGTACTTTCCGCACTCGCTCTTGTTCGAAGTGAAGTAGAAGTCGAAAGCCAGGGCGTCGGTGGGGGCGCAGCCGTACTGCGCGTGGGCAAACGGAAAAGGCTGGTGGGAACTTGCCTGGTACGCGGGAGCGGCCGCGTCGGCGAAGACAAGCAGGCCCAGCAGGGCGGCGGTGGCGATTTTTTTTGGCAGGCATCGCATGAATTCAACCTCGAATCCTGTCACGGGCGTTGGCGCGACAGAAAAAGCAAAAGCTTTTCACCGCCGAGGGCGCAGAGAACGGCCGCGGAGATCGCAGAGAAAGCAAAGAGGAAAAGAAACCTGCTCTTGCTCCCGGCTCTTCTTTGCGTCCTCTGCGGTTCAAGCTGTTGATGCGGGTTCGACTACTCTTTGTAGAGAAATCCCGCGACCAGCGTGGCCAGGATGGAGCCGATCCAGATATCGAGCAGCCAGCCGAAAGGAAGGCCGCGGCTGCCCGCGAACCAGGTGGCTTGCGCGAAATTCAGCGGAACACCGGCCACGAATCCCACCCAGAAACCGATGCGCAGCGCAGTGCCCGGACCGGGGCCAAGAGTCTGCCGGGTCCAGCCGTAAAGATGCGCCAGCACGATCGAGCAAACGAACAGGAGAATGATCCACTGCACGGCGAACAGGGGATAACGCGGCGTTTTCAGGAACAGTCCGGCATTCTGAGCGGCGAGATAGCGGGCGTCGGTGATGACGAAGCGGCCGACCAGAAAGCTCCACAGCAACCAAACCACGCCGCCGGCGAGTCCGCCCAGCCAGATTCTGCCTTTGTTGAGTTTCATGCTGCCTCCTTGGTTGGAACCGACTTCGGACGTCGGACCCTGGACCTCGGGCTTTTGAGGTCGGACGGCTTGCGCGGAAGTGTACAACAGTTTCGGCTTCCGGCTCTTGGGATTTCTGACTTGGCGGGGCTGGGCCGATTCCGACCTTTGCATCCGGTTCCCCTTGCGGCTAGACTCACGTCCTTCCGGGGAGGTTAAGGCCATGAACCGAGTTGTTATAGCGGCATTCGTTTTGATGCTGGCGACTGTCACCGCCGCTGTGCTCCTGCCCGCGAGAGAGCGGGTGCTCGCTGTTCCGCAAATCGCTAACGAGAGCGCACAAGAAGGCAGGCCGCCGACTCCACTTATTCTGCAGGAGGGTGACGGCGACCACCCGGTGCACCGCGCTGGTCCTCTGGCCGGCCTGCCGTTCACGATCAAGCTTGACGGCGAGTTCGGGCATAGCCAGGACTCTTTCGTCTTCACCGAGACCCTGCCACGAGGACAGTCTATCCCGTTTCACAAGCACCATAACGCGGAAGAGATACTGATCTTTGAAGAAGGAGGGGCCGCCGTCATGGTTGGCGACAAGCGCGCGGAGGCTGGTCCGCATTCTCTTGTCTTCATCCCTCGCGATACATGGATTTCAGCTACCAAGACAAGTGGGCAGGATCTTCATTTGTTCGCGATCTTTTCACACCTGGGATACGAGCGCTATATGCGCTCCATCAGCGTGAAACAGGGCCAGCCCGTGACTCCCCTCAACCCCGAAGAGCTCCCAAAGCTGCGCGCGCTTGGCCATGCGGAATATTGGGACACCTCAAAAGGCCCATATCCGCCGGGTGTGGCTCATCCCTGAGCTGGCGGAGTTTGTAGTCAGCGCAAACATGCTCTCGGCGTAGACTCCGCTCGAGGGCGGCAGAGTCAAAATCCCCATCCTAACGTCGCACAAGACGCGACGTTAAGGAAGGGGCACCCTCGCCGGGACATCCGCAAAGACCATGGTCTGACCACTCCATTTCGGCTTTTGCACAGGGGAAACCGCGCGGGGCGCGGGGTGCAAGAAAAATGTGAGCGAATGAATAGCGAAGGAACCACTGGGGTAAACGCAAGGGCTTGTGGTCACTCGAATGGTTAACCACAAGGCTTCGTAGTTTCCGAAATTGGCGCACGAGTGGGACGTCCACCTTCAAGTTTCTGCTTGACAATAAACGACTTACAGCTAAGATGTGGTACAAAGTGGTTAGAAGTGGTAAGCATCATAGGGGCCGTGGGATTCAGGAGCTGATGAAGAGGAGCCGGTGGGAAACCGACCCGAAAGCACGATAAACAGCCCGAATCAGTCAAGTTTGATCGCATCTTGTGCGGTTTTTACCTCCCTCGTAACTGCGGTAGCTCAAATGGAAGCGCGCCCAGCGTGCGATTTATTCGCCCGCAAGGTGCGCGGGCGATTCGCACGGCGCGCCCAGATTCCCTCGGCAAGCTCGGGACAAGCTCTTCGGCGACGAAAAGCATGTCGCCTCAGGATGACAGAGAGCAAACATGTTTCGCGGCAATCATCCAACTCGGGTCGACGAAAAGGGACGGTTGAAGGTCCCGGCCGAGTTCAAGCGGGTGATCGACGAGAAATACGGACTGCAATTTTACATCACAAGTTTGGATGGGAAGGTTGCTCAAGTGTATCCCTTCGAGGAATGGGAGCGGATCGAGCAGAAACTGGCGGGGCTCTCCACGTTCAATCCTACGAAGAAGAAATTTCTCGACCGGGTGAACTACTACGGGCAGATGGTGGAAATGGATGGGCAGGGGCGCCTGCTGATGCCGCAGTTGCTGCGGGAAGCGGCGGCGATCAAGGGCGAGGTTGCGGTGACCGGAAATTTGACGCATTTGATCGTGAGGAACCTGGGCTCGTATCGCAAACAGATCGAGGAAGAACAGTTCACGCCTGACGATGAGAAGACGCTCGACGAATTGGGCATCTAGTGGGCGAGGGTTCAACAGACACCCCTCAGGGGGTTGGGCATGGTGGTGGAAGGGAAGCGCGGCATCTTCCGGCCAATCATGTTCCGGTTCTTTTAAAAGAAGCGATCGACTTTTTAGAAGTGCGGCGTGGCGGGACTTATATCGACGCTACGGTGGGCCTGGGCGGGCACAGTTACGAAATCGCAAAACGCCTCGGCGCAGCGGGACATTTGATTGGGCTCGATAAGGATCCGGGGGCGCTGGAAATCGCGCGGGAGAGGCTGACCCAAAGCGGAACACAAGGTCCCTCGACTACGCGTTCCGATTCGCCAGGCGAATCAGAACGCTCCGCTCGGGATGACAAGGGGTTGGGGGATTGGCCCGAGATTACGTTGCTGCATCGATCGTTCGCGGAGATTGCGAAAGGGCAGAAGGCAGCGGGGATCGACGGCATCTTGGCTGACATCGGAGTGAGCAGCTTGCAGCTCGATGACGCCGCGCGCGGATTTAGTTTTCAGGCGGATGGGCCGCTCGACATGCGAATGGACCCGCGTAGCGAGCGTAGCGCCGAACAAGTGGTAAACCACCTCGACGAGCGACAGCTTGCCGATGTGATTTACGAATTCGGAGAGGAAAGGAGGTCGCGGAGAATCGCCAGAGCCATTTGCCGGTCGCGGCCGATACGAAGTACCGCACATCTTGCGGACGTCATATCAGCCGCGGCCCGGCCAATGAATCAGGCGGAAAGAAGGATTCATCCCGCGACTAGAACTTTTCAGGCTCTTCGAATTTTCGTAAACCGTGAACTGGACGATCTGCGGGCGCTGCTGGAAGCGGCGCCCCGGATTCTTAAGCCAGGGGGACGCGTGGTGGTGATCAGTTTTCACTCGCTGGAAGATCGCATCGTGAAAGATGCGTTTCGCGAGGGCGCGATGAAAAAGTACTTCCGGGTGCTGACCAAGAAACCGGTGACGGCGTCGGAAGAAGAGAGCGATCGCAATCCACGGGCCCGCAGCGCGAAGTTGCGGGCGGCGGAGAAAGTTTAGAAAAGCGGACCTCAGACGTCGGACCTCGGGCCTCAGCAAAAGCGGAGTCCGAAGTGAAAAGGCTAATTTCTGAGGTCCAAGGTCTGAGGTCCGCTTTTAGATTCCGGAAAACCTGCCGGAGTCCCCGGCATTAGCTGTCATGGCGTGCCGGGCCTAAGGAATCAGGTACAAGGCGGACGAAGATCCGCTGGGGCGGGATGGGCTTCAGGCTCCGGCTTGCGGGCTTGGCAACGCGGAAACGAACGAGCCGAAGCCCGAAAGCTGAAGCCAGAAGCCGGGTTTGAGGGTTCCGTGGTAGGAATCCAAATTGAGGTTGGGACATGTACACGGGAACATTGATCAGCGATCTGATGGCGGCGGTGGAGCGGGCAGAACAACAGGGCGCACGCGCGCGACTCATGGCCGAGGAAATGGAACTGGAACGACTTTTCGAATTGCGGGGTTCGGCGGCACAGGACGAACAGGTTCTTGTGGGGGCGGCTTAAATGGCGGCAGCGGCGATGGCAATTCGATCAGCGGTTACGCAGGGTGTGGGGCAGGCGGCGCGGGCGCCTCAATTCTGGACTGGCACACCGGAGATTTATTTCGCCAAGGCGATCGACAATTCCCGCCTGGTCAAAGTCGAGGACGCGGGCCGCAACCGCGAGATGAAGCAGTTTGGCTCGGCGCTGGCAGTGCTGTTTCTGCTGGTGTTTACCTATGCGTGGCAGCATTTCAAGGCCATTGAATACGGGTACCAGATCGAGTCGGCGAAGCGCGAGCTCAGCAATTTGACGGAAATGAACCGCGCGTTGCGATTGACGCAGGCTTCGCTGCGCGATCCGGAGCGGATCGATGTGATGGCGCGGAGGATGGGGTTGGTACCGCCCGAGCCGGGGCAGGTGATCCATATGGACAGCGCGAGCGCGGATTCGAGTGCGCCGGTGATGGCGAGCGCGAGCCCGGTGGCGGTGATGGCGGGGCAGTAGGTTTCCGTGACGAAAAAAATCAGCCGAGCTGCGCTCGGCGGACAGCCGAGGGCGGCTGTCCCCACACGAATTTTGGTGGCGGCCTGGTTTACTTGGCCGCCATATTTGTCTCATGGCCACTGACTTCAAGCGCGGCAAGAACTTCCGGCTCTACCTGCTCGGCGGGATGCTGTTGTTGTGGTGCGTCGCCATTTGCGGGCGGCTGGTTTACCTGCAGATTTTTCGTTACGGGAGCTTTGCCAAGCAGGCGGAACACCAGCAGCAGCGGGCCATTCCGCTGGCCGCCAAACGCGGCGTTATTTATGACCGCGCGGGGCGCGAGCTGGCCATGTCGGTTTTGGTGGATTCCGCGTTTGCGGTCCCCAGCGAGACGAAAGATCTGCCCACCGCGGTTTCCCTGATCACGCGCATCACTGGCGAAGACGCGCGCGTGGTGCTGGCGGATTGCCGCGCACACAAAAGTTTCTGCTGGCTGGCGCGGAAGGCCGACGACGAAACCATCGAGCGCATCCGGTCGCTCAATCTGCAAGGCATCCATTTCCAGAAAGAGCCGAAGCGTTTTTATCCCAATCGCGATCTGGCGGCGCAGGTGCTGGGCGAAGTCGGAATGGAAGACGCCGGGCAGAGCGGAATCGAGCACGAGTTTGACGACCAACTGCGCGGCCGCGCGGGGAAAATGTTTATCTCGGTCGACGCCCGCAAACAATGGTTCAGCGACGTGGAGAAGCAGCCCGAGACCGGCGACAGCCTGGTTCTGACGGTTGATAAAAATATTCAGTACGTTGCGGAAAAAGAGCTGGACCAGGCGATCCACGACACGCAGGCCATCTCCGGCACGGTGATTGTGGAGAACCCCCACACCGGAGAAATTCTGGCGCTGGCCAACCGGCCAACGTTTGATCCTAATCAACGCAAACAGATCACGCCGGCCGCGCTTACCAATCGCGCCGTGAGCTACATCTACGAGCCGGGGTCCACGTTTAAGCTGGTCACGATCTCGGCGGCGCTGGAAGAGAAGCTGACAAATCCGGATGAAATGTTCGACTGCCAGATGGGAGCGATCGTCTACAACGGCATGCGCATCCGCGATTCGAAGCCGCACGGGTTGCTGCCGGTGTGGGGGGTTCTGGCCGAGTCGAGCGACGTGGGCTCGATCAAAATTGCGCTGCGCCTGGGCGAGGACCGTTATTACAAATACATTCGCGCATTTGGGTTCGGGCAGCCGACTGGCATCGAACTGCCGGGCGAGACGCGCGGCATGACCAAGCCGGTGAGCCGCTGGTCAAAAGTGTCGATTGCGGCAATTTCGATCGGGCAGGAGATTGGCATCTCGCCGATTCAGTTGACCGGATTAATTTCGACGTTCGCCAATGATGGAGTGTGGGTTGCGCCGCGCATTGTGGCGGGCACGGTGCCTCCGAGTACCGATGCGAAGAATGCGCTGCAGACGGTAGCATTTCATCCCGGCGCATCACGGCGGGTAATTTCGTCGTACACCGCGGCGGAGATGCGATCGATGATGGAGAAAGTCGTGCTCGACGCGCATGGCACAGGCCGCAGGGCAATTCTCGAGGGATATTCGTCGGCGGGAAAAACCGGGACGGGACAGAAAGTGGATCCGGCAACAGGCGCGTATTCGAAGACAAAATATGTCGCGTCATTTGCTGGATTGGCGCCGGTGAACAATCCGCAGATTGTGGTCGCGGTGATTCTGGATTCCGCGGTGGGACTGCACCAGGGCGGACAAATTGCGGCACCGGTATTCAAACGAGTTTCGCAGCAGGTGCTGGAATATCTGCATGTGCCGCACGATCTGCCGCTAGCGCCGCAACATCAGTTGCTGCTGGTGCGGGCGAAGATGAAAGAGAACGATTTGGAAGAAGGCACGCCGGATCATCCCGGCGAGCCGCTGGAAACCGCCGAGGTGAATGCGGATGCGGCCGGAGATGGTGGTGTGGCGCGGACGCTCTCACCTGCGAATGCCGGCGCCACTACTATTACGGGAGATGGTCGCGTAGTGCAAGCCGCAATCCGCCAGAGTGAACCAGTTGCAGGCGCCATGGCAGCGTCGGGCGGAAGTCGGCCGGGCCAGATGCAATCAGTGAAGGTTCCGAACATAGCGGAGGCAAAAGCCCCACTTCTCGCAAGAGACGCGAGAAATGGGGCACCCGACGCGGCGAAGCTGCGCGCGAGTGGAACCGTGGTTCTCGACGTCGAGCAAGGTGGCATCGAAGTGCCATCGTTCGTTGGGAAAACTGTCCGCGGCGCAGTCGAAGCTGCGCAGGACGCAGGGCTCGAACTGGAGGCCGTCGGCAGCGGAGTCGCGCGGCAGCAGTCTCCTGCCGCGGGGGCGCACGTGGCGGCGGGTTCGCAGGTGACGGTGCAGTTCGGGCGGTAGAGCAAAACCTAAAGCACGAGGACACAGAGTTTCGCGGGGAAATTCGGAATCTGCGGTTCCCCGGTGTGCTCTGTCGGGAATGCCTTCCAGTTTGACCCACTGAAAAAGCGCGTGATAGGGTAAGCAGTCACACCATCCCAGCAGGCCCCCCTGCCGCTGCATGAGGTTTTTTCTTGGCCGCTGTTGATGCCACAACCACTTCTGGCGCGCCCGCCGTTCGCAAGACTGCGCTGAACGCCGTCCATCGCCAGATGGGCGCGAAGATGGTGGAATTTAACGGCTGGGACATGCCGGTGGAATATCCCGCGGCGATGGGATGCGGCATTATCGCCGAGCACATGGCGGTGCGCACGGGCGTGGGGATTTTCGACGTCAGCCACATGGGCGACATTCGATTGGCCGGTCCGCAGGCGCTGGCTGCGGTGCAGCATATTTCCATGAACGACGCTTCGCGGCTGGCGGTGGGACAGGCGCAGTATTCCGCGCTGCTCTATCCCGAGGGAACGTTTGTTGACGACGTGATCGTGCACCGGCTGGGCGAGGAAGAATATTTGCTGGTGATCAACGCGGGCACGCGGGAAAAAGATTTCAGTTGGGTACGCGACAATACAGGGCAGTTCGATTGTGCGGTGGAGAATCTTTCGGACGACTTCACGCAGATTGCGATTCAGGGGCCGAAAGGCGTGAATCTGCTGCAGAAGCTGACCGACGCCGACCTGAGCGCGGTGAAATTTTATTGGGTCACGCACGGGACGGTGTGCGGGCTGCGAGAGATTTTGGTTGCACGGACCGGGTACACAGCCGAGGACGGTTTCGAGATTTACGTTCCGGCCGACGAAGCTACCAGCGCGCGGGTCTGGAATGAAATTCTCAGTGCGGGCAAGGAATTCGGTGCAGTCCCCAGCGGGCTGGGCGCGCGAAACACGTTGCGGCTCGAGGGCAAGCTCCCACTCTACGGTCACGAGATTTCCGATACCATTAATGTTTGGGAAGCGGGGCTCGACCGCTTCTGCAAGATGGGGAAGGTGGAGTTCGTGGGCCGCTCCGCGCTGGAGAAGGCAAAGGCCGCGGGCGTGAAGCGTACGCTGGTGGGTCTCGAGATGACGGAGCGCGGGATCGCACGTGACGGGTACAAAGTGCTTGATGGCGGGGGCCGCGAGATTGGGTACGTGACCAGCGGGTCGCCGGCTCCGTTCTTGAAGAAGAATATTGCGCTGGCCTATGTGCCGCCGGAGTTCGGCGCGGTCGGCACGGCGGTGAAGGTGGAGATTCGCGGGCAGGGCGTGGGCGCGGTGGTGGTGCCGACGCCGTTCTATAAGCGGCCGAAGAAAAACGCGTAACAACGAGGACGCAGGATCAAACAGAGAATTTGGCCAGGAGCCAGGAGCGCGACGCAATTATGCCTTACCCCACGGATCGCAAATATACGAAAGAGCACGAGTGGATTCAACCGGACGGCGTCTCCGCGACCATCGGCATCACCCATTACGCGCAGGAGTCGCTGGGCGACATCGTGTTCGTGGAGTTGCCCAAGGTGGGCGCGGAACTGGCGGCGGGCAAGACGTTTGGCTCGGTCGAGTCGGTGAAGGCTGTTTCCGATCTGTATGCGCCAGCTTCGGGCACGGTGACCGTGACCAACGCGGATTTAGCCACGTCCCCGGAGAACGTGAACAAAGACGCGCACGGCTCGTGGATGGTGAAGCTCACGCTGAAGAATCCCAGCGAACTGGATGGGTTGCTCTCCGCAGCCGACTACGAAAAATTTGTGGCAGAAGAGGCGGGACACTGAGAATCGACCTCAGCCGCCGGAACGCGGACCTTGGACCTCAGACGCCGGACTTCAGCCGATTATTGCCGAGGTCTGAGGTCCGGGGTCTGACGCCGCAGAACGGCCTCACCGCCGCAATCCAAACCACCCCGGGGCACATCTAAAGACTTCCATGCGTTATTTACCTAAATCTCCCGCCGACCGCGAAGGCATGCTGAAGGTCATGGGTTTACGCTCGGTCGACGAGTTGTTCGCGCCGATTCCCGCGGAGTACCGCCTGAGCCGCGATCTGAAAATTCCGCGGCAAATGGCGGAATCGGAAATTGTGGACTACTTTCGCCAGCGCTCGCGGGAAAATGGCGAAGGCTACAGCAGCTTTCTGGGCGCGGGCGCTTACGCGCATTACCGGCCCGTGATTATTGATTCGCTCATTTCGCGCGGCGAATTTCTTACCGCCTATACGCCTTACCAGGCTGAGATTTCCCAGGGCACGCTGCAATCGATATTCGAATTTCAGACGATGATCTGCGAGTTGACCGGAATGGAGGTGGCCAACGCTTCCATGTATGACGGTTCGACGGCAGCGGCCGAAGCTGTGATGATGACGGTGCGACTCACCGGACGGCGATCGGTGGCGGTCGCGCGCAGCTTGCATCCCGAGTATCGCGAAGTGCTGGCGACGTATGCCACGCATCAGGGCATGCCGCTCACGGTTGCAGGCTTCGGCCAGGACGGGCGGCTGGATCTGGCGAATCTCGAGAAGTCGATCACCGCTGAGACCGCGTGCGTGCTGATTCAGTCGCCGAATTTCTTCGGAACGATTGAAGATGTGGCGTCGATTGCGGAGATCGCGCACAAACACGGAGCGATGCTGGTGGTGTCGATTGCCGAGGCGGTTTCGCTGGGCATCGTCGAACCGCCGCGGCAGGCTGACGTGATCGCAATGGAAGCGCAGTCGTTCGGCGTGCCTCTCGGATTCGGTGGTCCGTATTGCGGCGTGATTGCCACGCGGGAGAAATTTGTGCGGCAAATGCCCGGTCGCCTGGTCGGCCAGACTACCGACAAGCAAGGCCGCCGCGGATTCGTGCTCACCCTGGCCACGCGCGAGCAGCACATCCGCCGCGAGAAGGCGACGTCGAATATCTGCACCAACCAGGCCCTCGTGGCGTTGATGGTCAACATCTTCATGACGGTGTATGGGAGAGTTGGACTGAAGGAGCTGGCGAAACAGAACCTGGCGAAGACGGCATACGCCGCAGATCAATTTGCGAAGCACGGGAAACTTTTGTTTGGCGGCGCGCCACGATTTAATGAGTTTGTGGTTCAGACCAGCGAAGCCCCGAAGACGATCAACAGTCGACTGCTGGAGCACAAGATCGTTGGGGGGCTGCCTTTGAAGAAGTTCTACCCAGAACTGGAGAATGCGGCGCTGTGGTGTTGCACGGAACTGACTACGCGGTCGGCAATCGATACCGTGGTGGGATTGCTGTCGGAAGGCGAACGCGCGCGATCGCCTAAAGAGAACGAACAAGCGGCGGAGGTGACGCGATGAAGCACGTCACTCGCAAGGCCACGCGCCACGTCAATCAGAATGAGGGTTTGATCTTCGAGAAATCGTCGGCGGGGAAAACTGCATGGAAACTGCCGCCGCTTGACGTGCCGGAAGTTGACAGCGCGAGGCTTCTCGGTTCTTCCGAAAGAAAAGATCTCGGCAGCATGCCTGAGGTCAGCGAGATCGAGATCATCCGCCACTTCACGCGGCTTTCCACGTGGAACTACGCGATTGATCTGGGCATGTATCCGCTGGGCTCGTGCACCATGAAGTACAACCCACGCGTGAACGAAGCGGTGGCGCGTGTCGAGGGCATTGCCAACGGGCATCCTTACCAGCCGGGAAAAATTTCTCAAGGTGCGTTGCGCATTCTGAAAACGCTGAGCGAGCAACTGATCGAAATCACCGGCATGGATGCGATCACGCTGCAGCCTGCGGCCGGCGCGCACGGCGAAATGACTGGACTGCTGATGGTGCGGGCATATCACCAGTCGCTGGGCAATGCGCGCAAGAAGATCTTGATTCCCGACTCCGCTCACGGGACGAATCCGGCGACGGCCGCGATGGTGAACTATGCGGTGGAGAATTTGAAATCGGACTCGCGCGGCATGGTGGATCTGGCCGCGCTGGAAGCGCAGATGAACGAGGATGTCGCCGCGCTCATGCTCACCAATCCCAACACGCTCGGCGTTTTCGAGCAGGACATTCACAAGATTGCCGACATTCTGCACGCCAAGGGCGGCCTGCTCTACATGGACGGCGCCAACATGAACGCGCTCGTCGGAAAGGTGAGGCCGGGAGATTTCGGCGTGGATGTGATGCACCTGAACCTGCACAAGACTTTTTCGACGCCGCACGGCGGCGGCGGGCCGGGATCGGGGCCGGTTGCGATCAAGAAGATTCTGGAACCGTTTGTGCCTACGCCGGTGGTAGTCACGAAGTCCGATGGGACGCTCGCCTTTGATTACAACCGTCCGCATTCGGTGGGCCGGGTGCGCGCGTTCTATGGCAACTTCGGCATGTTCGTGCGCGCACTGGCTTACATTCAGGCCAACGGTCCTGACGGCCTGCGACAGACTACCGAGGACGCGGTGCTCAACGCGAACTACATTCGTAGAGGGCTTGAAGGCGCATACGACCTGCCCTATTCGACTCCTACGATGCATGAGGTCGTGTTCAGCGACAGGCTGCAGGCGAAAAAAGGTGTGCGCACCATGGACATTGCCAAGCGTCTGATCGATTACGGATTCCATCCTTACACGACGGCGTTTCCCCTGATTGTGCCGGGCGCGTTGATGATCGAGCCGACCGAGAGCGAGTCCAGGGAAGAAATGGATTTGTTCATCGAGGCCATGAAGTCGATTGCGGAAGAAGTGGAAGAAGATCCGCAGACGGTGCTGGATGCGCCGCATTCCACGCGGGTCTCGCGGTTGGACGAGACGGCCGCGGCCCGGAAACCGGTGCTGCGGTGGAAGCCCACGGGCTGAATTGCGATTGTTGATTTTTGATTGCTGATTGAAACCCAGTTCAGACTATAGGGTCTTCAATCAGCAATCATGAAATCAACGCCTCTCCGTGGTGGCCATCACTTCGCTGAGATGTCTACCGACGCGCGAGTCGTCTCCCAGTCAAGATGCAAGGTGCAGCCAGAGCTGGCCTTGTCGTAGGCGATGGTGAAATTCTCTACTGGCGCGGGCAGCGTGGAGACTTTCATGTCCACGCGCGCCAGTTCGTCGCTCTCGTACTTGTAAGGGATGCCCCATTCGCCGGTCTTCTTGTTGACGATCAGAGTCCATTTGTCGGCGCTGGGGACGGTGAAGATGGTGTAACTTCCTGCGGGCACGGTCTTGCCGCCGACCACAATGTCGGCACTGGTGACGAAGGTTGTGGCGTTGTTGGCGCCGGTGCGCCAGACCTCGCCATAGGGGACGAGTCCGCCGTAGACTTTGCGGCCTTTCATGCGCGGGCTGGAGTAATCGGTTTTGACCGTCTTGCCGCCACCCAGATCGCAAGCGGCAGACGCCGCCGGGCTGGGCTTACCGCCCTGGCACGCCGCGGCGATCGTTAGAGTGAAGAAGAAACAAGTGAGAAGGGCGATTCGTTTTTGCATGTGTTCTCCTGAAAAGTTGTTTGGATTCAGTATTTGGTACTTAGCCGTTGGCATTTGGCCATTCGCAATCCGAGCGCTTTCCTCTTCCCCGTATCCGCTACTTGCCAATTGCTTTGACGTATGAACTTAGCTGCCGGAAGCAATTATGCCCTTCCCGACTCGCACGTTACAATCCTCCGAATGCGCCGGCAACAGGAGAAGCCCTCGCTGTGAGTTCGATCCTCAGCTTTCTCAGGACGGCCGTCAGTTTGCTGGCAATCGTTGCCGGTGCCCTTCTCGGTATCTTCGGCTTGGCGCGGCTTGGTACTGAGCCGGTTTTGGGCCTTGGGTACTCCCGGGTCGCGAGTGAATGGTGGTTCACACTCGGGCTGGCATTTTTCGGATTTACTCCCCTGGTTGCGTCGCTTGCCGCACTCAAGAGTCGGAAAAGAGCAGGCCTTTTCTATCTCTGCGGCGCGGCAGTTGTGATAGTTTGCGCTCTGCCAGACCGAGCGCGCGATCCAGCGAGCTTTAGCGTGGCTGAGACTGTGTCTACCGTGCTCGCTGGGTTTGGGCTGTTCTGGCTGGTCACGCACATCCGCGGCTGGCCGCGTGTGGCTCGGCAGCGTGTGTTGCCACCTCGAGCAAAAATGGCAGTTGCTGGATTGGGGAGTCTGCTGTGGTTTGCGCTGGTTTCTTTCGCGGCCCTTGCAATCAGCATGAGCTGGGAGTTTCCCGGCGACTGCGGCGAAGTGCCGCCATTTGCCAAGCAGCGCCTGGGCCGGGCAGATTTTGTCGGTCGCGTCGTTCATGTCGACCGCTTCCTGGGTGCGATCGCTGTGGTTGAGGAACAATTTTGGGGTGTGCCATGGCATTCCAAAGTTGTCTTTCTCAAGGCGCCGGGGAGACCGGGTGATCAGTATTTTGTGGATGGCCGGCTCGACAATGGCCTACTAACTCGCTACTTCTTCCCAGTCATCGATATGAAGTGCACTGGTTCGGACCGACTTGAAGACGCCAAAGTTGAGCTTCGGCTGTTGCGAGGAAGCCCGCGCTGGGACGGCGTGCGCATCATCGGACGGGTGCTGAAACTGGCAGGAGGAGAGCAATCCGGCCATCCGCCTCTGCCGGGAGCGAGGGTCTTAATCACCGGGCCGAAAGGTACGACGATCGCCACGACCGATCAGGACGGCATCTACGACGTGAGCGGTTTGGAAAATGGACACTACGCTGTCCGTGCCGACGTGGACGACCCCTCCGAGTATTCGTCGTGTAGAGACTTCACCGAAGCCAAGGAATTGCTGTCGGGAGACGTCTGGGGATGCACGCTGAGAGTTCCCTAGCTTATCGACGTTTGCAGTGCCTCGTGTACTTGGGGTGAATAGAGCTTTAGGGTTTCACCGTCACCATCACCACTCCATGGGGCGCTACCGTCGCCGAAAACTTCCCGGTGAACTTGCCCAGGTCTTTGTGGTGCCACAAATCGCGCACGGATGCGCTGATCGTGCCGGGATAGCCGAGATTCTCCCAGTTCGCGGCGATTTCTTTTTCCGCGCTTCCACGATTCAGCAGGATCACCGCGCGGCTGCCGTCTTTTAGCTGCTTGGCCCACACTTCCTCGTCACCGTTCTTCCACACGCGCTCGCCCTCGCGTCCCATCGCGTCCTGATCGACGGCGATGACTTCCTTGTTGGTGAGGATGTCGTGGATTTCCGGCCGCATGTCGCGCAGATCGTTGCCGGCGATCAGCGGCGCGGCCAGAAGCGCCCACATGCTGAAGTGCGAGCGATATTCCGTGTCGGTCATGCCGCCGTTGCCAACTTCGAGCATATCCGGATCATTCCAATGGCCAGGCCCGGCGTAAGACGCCAAACCAACCTGCTGATCCACAATCCCAAGCACACCGTTGGAACAGCAGGTGCCGTCGGGCCATTTTGTCTGGCCGCCCCAGCGATCCTGGATGTCGCCGGTGGAGCGCCACAAGTTGCCGCCAACTTCTTTTCCCCAGAGCCAGGGCTTGGCCGTGCCCCATTCGCAGATGCTCAGCACGATGGCGCGGCCGGAGGCGTCGAGCGCAGCGCGCATGTTCGCGTAAGACGCCTGGGCATCCTGCGTGCTGGTGTTGCACCAGTCATATTTCAGATAATCGACACCCCAGGCGGCATACTGGATCGCATCCTGATACTCGTGGCCGAGGCCGCCGGGCCGTCCGGCGCAGGTTTTCGAGCCCGCGTCAGAATAGACGCCAAACTTCAACCCAAGCGAGTGGATGTAGTCCCCGACCGCCTTCATGCCGTGGGGAAAGCGCTGGGGGTCGGCGACAATATTAGCGTTGGCGTCGCGGCTTACTTGCCAACAGTCGTCGATGTTGACGTATTGATAGCCCGCGTCTTTCATGCCCGACTTGACCACTGCATCGGCCATGCCCTTGATCATGTCTTCGCTCACGTTGCAGGCAAACTTGTTCCACGAATTCCAGCCCATGGGCGGCGTGAGAGCAAGGTTATGGGATGGGCTGTTGGATTCTTGAGCGACGAGAGCTGTAACCAGAAGCAGAGCACCGGCGATGGCGACGGGTATCGGTGAAATCGGTATTCGTGCAATCGTTTTCATGGAAGCGTTTTACCAGAAATGAGGGAGAATTACACCTCAGGTTAGGGAAAAGCGAAGGGTCACTGGTATCGGCAGCCGAGATTCACGGCGTCGGCGTTGGCATGGGGGTTACTTTACTCCTGCCACAATGTGCTCGCGCCCTGAAAAGGATCTCACGCCAGTGTGTATTTGCCACGCTCAATCATCTTCTGCGCGATGTGCTGCCGCAGTTCGATGGTGTTAAACGGATCGTGCTTCGAGAGGCGGCGCAGGATGGCGAGTTGCGTGCGCAGGGTGTCGCCGTCGGCCACGGCCGCGATTACTTTCCGGGCCGCGGATTCTACTTTCTCGAACGCCTGCGACAAGTAGACCCGCGTCATCGCGATGGGCAGGGCTGCGGCGGCTTCGCTCTGACTGGAAGAAGAGCCGCTCTCCGCAATCTTCTGCGCGCGAAGCACGGCGGTTTCCATGGCGTAAGTTTCGATGGTCATGTCGGCGATTGCGCCCATGATTTCTTGCTGGTCCTGAATCGCCTGCATGTATTTCTGGGTGGCCGCTCCGGCGGCAAACAGGCCAAGCTTCTTGGCTTGGGCCACCAGTTTGCGCTCGTCGGCGAGCGCCCCTTCGAACTCGTCACCCGCCGTGGGTCCGGAAAGCACTTCGTCCATCAGTTTCTTGATGGCACCCATCAGCGGCAGTTGCCCGCTCATGGCGCGTTTCAGCAGGAAGCCGGTGATGATCAGCCGGTTGATTTCATTGGTGCCTTCAAAAATGCGGTTGATGCGCGCGTCGCGGTAGGCGCGTTCGGCGGGATACTCTTCGACAAATCCGTAGCCACCATAAATCTGCAGGGTCTCGTCGACCACGTAGTCGATCATCTCCGAAGCCCACACTTTGATGATCGAACACTCCACGGCGTATTCCTCGATCGCCTTGCGGGTTTCTTTCATGGCGTCCGCACCCGACTTGTCGACCTCGTTGAGCGCCACGTCCATCATGCCGACCGTACGGTAGACCAGCGATTCACCCACATAGATCAGCGTTGCCATGTTGGCCAGTTTTTCGCGAACCAGTCCGAAGTCGGCGATTACCTTGCCGAAGGCTTTGCGCTGCTTGGCATAGGAGATCGCGTTTTCCAGCGATACGCGGCCTCCGCCCACGCACATCGCGCCCAGCTTGAATCGTCCAACATTCAGAATATTGAAGGCGATCACATGGCCTTTGCCGATTTCGCCCAGAAGATTTTCCGCCGGAACCTGGCAGTCGTTCAAAATCACCGGACACGTCGAAGACCCGCGAATGCCCAGCTTGTGCTCTTCGCCTCCAATGGAAATGCCGGGGAAAGTTTTTTCCACCAGAAACGCGGAGAACTTTTCTCCATCTACCTTGGCGAACACGGTGAACAGATCGGCGAAGCCGGCATTGGTGATCCACATTTTTTCGCCGTTGAGAACGTAATCCCGGCCGTCCGCCGAAAGCTGGGCGCGGGTGCGGCAGTTCAACGCGTCTGATCCGGAGGATGCTTCCGACAACGCATAGGCGCCCACGATTTCACCGGCAGCCAGGCGCGGCAGATATTTCTTTTTCTGATCTTCCGTGCCGAAATACACCAGCGGCAACAATCCGATGCCGCTGTGCGCGCCCCAGGTTGTGGCGAATCCGGCATATTTGGCGATGTGGTCGGCTATTACGGCGGCGGTGACTTTATCCATTTCGAGGCCGCCGTAGGCTTCTGGAATTTCCACTCCGCTCAGGCCCAGTTCCCCGGCCTTTTTCACCAGGGCGCGCGACACCGAGAAATCCTTGTGTTCGATTTTCTCGATGTTGGGCAGGATCTCGTTGACGGCGAACTCTTCCGCCGTCTGCCCGATCAACTGGTGCTGTTCGGTGAAATCTTCCGGCGTAAAAACTTCTTCAGGACGCCGCTCTTCCAGCAGGAAACTGCCGCCGGAGATTTTGGTGTGGGGCACTGCAGTCGTGGCCATTGAAACCTTTCTTAACCACTAAGGACACTAAGGTGAACGAAGGAAAAGCGCCTACACTGAAGTTTATAAGGTGGGCGCGGGATTTGCTACTGAGTTTGAGGTACGAAAGGATCAGAGCGCATAACACTCGTAACCGCAGCCAAGGGATCGACCTAGGGTCCTGATCAAGCGCTGCCCAACCATAAGAGCCATGCCGCTTTTGGGGTTGCGGTTCCGGGACGATGGTCGACCATACGGCGTGACCAGTAAGGGCCTGGACGAAAGTCGGGCGTTGTGTCGTGAACTCGAGCGTATCGATTGAGTAAAGAAGTGTTACGCCTCCGGACTCAAGCTGCAAGTCGGCCGGAATGGTTGAGTGAAGCGCCGAGCAGAAGGAACTGGTGAAGATCGACGCGAAGATCGGCAGTCGTTCAGCGCGGCACGATCCTCTGTGACTCGACGGTCGTCTTCACCTGGAAGCGGGTGGAGGGTTGGCAGGTGGAATATCCCACGAGCCGCGTCGTGTCTGACTCGGGATCATCGCGGGTCACGCGATAGGTCCGTAAGGTGAGGCAGGGCACGTCATCGTTCGTAACGATGCGCTTATGAAACTGCCGCGGTGACAGGATCGCGGCTGCGTGCTCTCCGAGTCGGAACGTACCTGGCGCCGCGTAGCGGAGGCTCAGGCCGTCCGAGTAGAAAGGCGTTTGCAACTGGTCGACGCGAATGCTGGCAGGGTCGCTCTGAGGCGCCGTGGTCCAAGATTGAAGATGAACGGAGCTCTTTTCCGGGGAGGACTGCGCCACGCTCGGCACAGCACAAACCAAAATCAGCAGCGAGAGAACTGGAAGGCGGGGAATATGCATGGAACCCTCCTCTTTAGCGCATTATAGCTCCAATGTTGCGGCCGCATAAAACACGATCAATAGGGTCTTACTCTACGTCCCTTGATACGGCCAGATAGTTTAGCTTCGAGTTCACGAACCTGGCCTCGATGAATGCGCCGACATCAAAAAAAGCGAATTTCCTATGCGCCTCGTCGTCGGTTAGCTTCTCAGGGTATTCCTTACGTTGCTCTTCAAACTCCGAACGTGTGGCTTTGTGTCTGACCTCGCGGGAGTAGAAAACTCGATCGCTTTTGACAGCGTCGGGAGGACCCAGAATTGCCTCCACCTCAGGGCGTCCGAGCCCGAGTTTGAGGCCCGATGAAGTACTCAAGCCCGTCGAGACAGCCTTCGACTTTACACACAGCTCGTTCCCTCTCCAGTTCTGTCCTCCGGAAAAGAGATAGAACGTTCCTTCGACCTCTCCAAATTCAAAAATCAGGTGCACCTTCTCGGTGGCTTCTACGGATTGATAGCAAACTTGGTGCCTGCCCGTCGACGCATCGCCTCGTTCCACTTCTTTCGCTTTGCCCAGTTTGGCTCCGAGTTGCTCGAACTGCCTTTCGCCGATAGCTACGCCAGCAATCTGGAAGTTTGCGTCATCGATTGGTTTGCTGTTTCGTTTGACCTCAGGACCGTGAGACTCCTCGTTGAGAATCGACCACCAATCCGAATGATCATTGAGGCGGGTGCTTTGGGCTCGGCTCGCAGGAGACAGCAATGCGCAAATGAGTAGAAGGCTTATCGGCAGGGTACGGCGCACATTCGTTTCCTCGTATGGTTAGCTCAGGTTTTCGAAAATCCCAGCAGCGCCCATGCCGCCGCCCACGCACATGGTGACCAGGCCGTAGCGTCCGTTGCGGCGCTTGAGTTCGCGGATGATTGTTGCGGTGAGCTTCGCGCCGGTGCAGCCCAGAGGATGTCCCAGCGCGATCGCGCCGCCGTTGGGATTCATCTTTGCCGGATCCAATCCCGCTTCTTTGATCACCGCCAGCGACTGCGCCGCGAACGCTTCGTTCAACTCGATTACGTCGATGTCGGAAAGCTTGAGCCCGGCCATCTTCAGCGCCTTCGGAATCGCGAAGACCGGACCGAGGCCCATTTCCTCAGGCTTGTAGCCCGCGGTTGCGAAGGCAACGTAACGCGCCAGCGGCTTGATGCCGAGCGCATTCGCGCGCTCGGCCGACATGACCACGGCAGCCGCAGCGCCATCGGACATCTGCGAAGAATTTCCGGCGGTCACCGTGCCCTTGACGTGGAACGCGGCCTTCAGCGCAAGCAGAGCCTCGAGCGAAGTGTCGGCGCGCGGGCCCTCGTCCATTTTGAAAATGATTTCCCGGCGCTTGGGCTTGGAACCGTTGGGACTGGTGAAGCTCACCGGCACGGGCACAACTTCCTCGTCGAACTTGCCCGCATGGATTGCGGCCAACGCCTTCTGATGGCTGCGCAGGGAGAACTGGTCGGCGGCTTCGCGCGTGATGCCAAAGCGCTGGGCCACGCGCTCAGCGGTGAGGCCCATGTTGAGATACGCGTCAGGATAGTGGTCGACGAGCCACGGGTTCGGAGAAATCTTGTGGCCGCCCATCGGAATCATGGTCATCGATTCGGTGCCGCCGGCGACGATCACCTCGGCCCCGCCGCTCATGATGCGCTCGGCCGCCATCGCAATCGCCTGCAGTCCCGACGAGCAGAAGCGGTTGATGGTGAGCGCCGAAACCTCCACCGGCAGCCCCGCGCGCAGCGAGGCGATGCGGGCAACATTCATGCCCTGCTCGGCTTCGGGCATGGCGCAACCCAGGATGACGTCTTCGATTTCTTTGGCATCGAGCTGCGGCACGCGCTCGAGCGCACCCTTAATGGCGACCGCGGCCAGTTCATCGGGACGGGTGGCGCGAAGCGTGCCTTTGTAGGCGCGTCCCACGGGGGTGCGGACGGATGAGGCAATGATGACTTCACGCATAAAAAGTTCTCGGTTCTCAGTTGCCAGTTCTCAGTTGCGGCTCCCACTACCCTTGATTGGATGCTCGCCGTTCTGTTCGAGCTTCAGGCGCGCTGTGGAATTAGACCGTGATGTATTCCGTGGTGGCGCTGGGTGTCGGAATAGCATCGCCGTGCTGTCGCATGCCTTCGAGGTGAAACTCCACAGCCTCGCGGATCAGTTCCTTCATCTCGTCCAGCGCTTCTCCAGCGACGCCGAGGCCAGGAAGGTCCGGCGCGTAGGCGCCCCAGCCTGTGGGGGACTTCTCGTAGATCACGAGGTATTTCATTTCAATCCCGCCTGCTTGAGGATATTGTTCAACGTTCCGGGAGGAATGTCCACTGATGGATGGCCCGCGACGGTGACCGTCCCCGGCTTTGTTGGATGATGGTCCTGTCTGTGGCTGCCTTTGGTTCGCGCGAGTCGCCAGCCATCGTCTTCCAGTTGCCGAATTAGGTCTCAAACCTTCATCGAATCGCCGCCGCTTTCAGCTCACTTCTTTTCTTCGCTTCCCTTTGGTGGCGCGTAGAAGTAATAGTCGGCGGAGTAACTGCTCTTGGATTCGGCGTTGACCTGGTCGGCGTCGCAGACGTCTCCAGGCGGCATGCCGCCGTGGGTGCGGACGCGTTGAATCGCGGTCACGGTAGTGAGCAGGCCTTTGCCGGCGTGTCCCACGGCATTCACCAGCAGCCATGGGATCGACTCGCCAGAGAGGGAGTCCACTTTGGCCGCGGCTTTGCCGGTGACTTCGCTGCCGTCTTTCAGCTTCCAGGTGGGACCGGCGGAGTGGCTTCCGATGACTTTATCTTTGCGGTCGCGCAGCTCGGCGTCGGGAGCTTTGAGCGTCCAGGCGAACTTGCCCTCGGCCGCGGGCTGGCAGGTGTAGATCTGCGATCCGGTGGCGTGCGCGTAGAGGATTACCTCTTGGCCCGGCGGCACGACTATGGTGTCGGGAACGTCAGGCGGCTCTTCTTTGTAGGGAATCTCTTTGTCCCCTTTGTCCGGTTTCTGGGCAGCGGCCTGGCCGATGGCCGAGGGGCTTGCCAGAACCTGGCTTGCGAGAATGACGATCAAGAGGGCAGTGACAGCTCTGGAAACACGTGGCATGCCGCGATTGTAGCATCGTGGATTGCCATTAAGTGCTGTAACCTGTATCGTTACACTATACGAGATGATCAAATAAGAAATTGCCCAGGTCTATGCACAATCCGCCGCATCCGGGGCTGGTGCTTCGGGAATATCTTGGAGACCTGGCCGTATCCGCAGCCGCAGCGCATCTGCGGGTTACGCGCGTGACTCTGTCGCGTGTGCTGAACGGCAAGTCAGGAATTTCCGCTGCCATGGCAATCCGGCTTGCGGCCGCCCTGGGCACTACACCCGAACTGTGGATGAACATGCAGTCGCAGTACGACCTCTGGCGGGCGCGACAAGCGCGGCAGCCGACGGTGCGAAGGTTCGCGCACGTGGCGGCGGGGTGAGGCTATCGCAGAGCTCTTTCAGGCGAGACGCCGGAGTCGCCCCCCGAGTGGTTCTGCGGTTTACGGATGTAGCTATGTGTAGCAGCTAGATTGTCAGCTAGAGCGTAAATTCAAACTGTTTATAATCAGTTCCTTAGCGTTTTCCCAGTTTTCAGCGTGTACTGAATTCTCTGTTGCGTTTTCTTTTCGCCGCACAGCGATTTGAAACCTTCGCGTTCGAGGTCAAGGATGTACTGCTCGCTCACCGGGGTGCCGGGGGTGACGTTTCCGCCACAGAGGACTTCGGCGATTTTTCCGCCCAGTTTGACTTCGTAGTCGGTGATGTAGTCGCCCTGGCGCATCATGTGGACCCCCAGTTTGAGCGCGGCCAGAAGACTCTCGCCGGGGGCGGGGATGTCGGTGCGGGCGACCGGCGGTTCGTAGCCGGTGTGGACCAGTTCGAGGGCGCGAGCTTTGGCGTCGGAGAGTACGCGCTCGCGATTCGTGGAGATGCGATCGCTCTCGGTGAGAAATCCGAGGGCGCGGGCTTCGTGCGCGGAGGTGGCAACTTTGGCGGTGGCGATGGTCTCGAAGGCTTGCTTCATGGCTTCGAGCATTTCTACGGAACCGGCCAGGGCTTCGCCCGAAGATTTGCCGTGAGCGGCTGCGGCTCCGTTGACGGCGCGGAGCAACATTTCCTTGCAGCCTCCGCCGCCGGGGAGCAGACCGACGCCGACTTCGACCAGTCCGGTGTAAAGCTCGGCGTGGGGTTGGCGGGCCGTGGCGTGCAAGGAAATTTCCGTGCCGCCTCCCAGGCACAAGCCGAACGGCGCCGATACTACCGGCTTAGGCGAGAACTTGATGGCCTGGGTCATGCCCTGGAACTGGCGGATGACGAGGTCAACGTCATCCCACTCTTCTTCCTGCACACTCATCAGCAGCAGCATGAGGTTGGCGCCCACGGAAAAATTGGTGGCATCGTTGGTGATGACGAAGGCGTCGAAGTTGTCGCCGGGGCCGTTCGGTTTTAGGGTTTGAGTGATCAAGCTGATAATGTCGGCGCCAAGCGTGTTCATCTTGCTGTGGAACTCGATGCAGGCTACGCCATCGCCGAGATCGATGACCGAGGCTCCGGAATTTTTCTTGACCACGCCGTTCGATTTTTTTGCAACGGTGACCGACCACACACCTGCGGGAACTTGAAGCAGTTGCCAGTTGCCAGTGGACAGTTGCCAGTATTTGCGGCCTGAGGGGCTCTTTGGGTCATCGGTGTACCACGCCTTCTGGCCCGTGGCCAGCAGCTTTTCTACGTTCGCGGCTAGCGGCTTGTTCTCTTTTTTCATGCGGGCAACGGTAGGCTCGACGCCGGCCGCGTCCCAAAGTTCGAAAGGGCCGAGTTCCCAGTTGAAGCCGAGACGCATGGCGCGGTCGATTTCGACGATGGAGTCGGAGATCTCGGGGATGCGGTTGGCGGAGTAAGTCCAGAGATCGGAGAGCGCGGACCAAAGGAAGGCTCCGGCCTCGTCTGCTTTTTGTGGACTGCCCTCGAGGCCTAACAGCATGCGCAGGCGCGCGCCGGTGTCTTCGATATTTTTCGCCAGGTCGAGCGCGGCGAACTTTGGTTTCTGGCGGGGATGGTATTCCAGAGTTTTCCAGTCGAGAGCCAGGCGTTCGTCTTCCTGGCCTTCTGCACTTTTCATTTTCTTGTAGAAGCCACCCTTGGTTTTGTCGCCCAACCATTTGCGGTCGAGCATCTGGCGATAGAAGTCAGGAAGCTTCAACTCGCTGCGTTCATCGTGGACATTGGCGATCATATTGCCGACCACGTGGCCCAGAATATCGAGCCCGACCAGATCGATGGTGCGGAACGTTGCGGACTTGGGCCAGCCGACGGCCTGTCCGGTGAGGGCGTCAACTTCTTCGATGGTGAGATCCATCTCCTGCATCAGGCGCATGACGTTGAGCACCGAAAATGTGCCGATGCGGTTACCGATGAAGTTGGGAGTGTCTTTCGCGATCACAACGCCCTTGCCGAGTTGGACGTCGCAGAAGTTGGAGATAGCGTCGATCAAGGCGGGGTCGGCCTCGGGTGTGGGGATAAGTTCGAGCAGCCGCATGTAGCGCGGGGGGTTGAAGAAATGGGTGCCGAACCACGATTTGCGGAAGTCGTCCGAAAAGCCTTCGGCGATTTTCCCGACGGGCAGGCCACTGGTGTTCGTGGTGACGATGGTGCCGGGCTTGCGGATGGCTTCGACTTTGCGCAGCAGGGCGCGCTTGAGGTCGAGATTTTCGACGACGGCTTCGATGATCCAGTCGACCTCGGCGAGCTTTTTGAGATCGTCTTCGAAGTTGCCGACAGTGACGAAGCGGGCCAGGGATGCATCCATGAAAGCGGCGGGTTTGGACTTTTTTGCGGCGTCGAGGCCGGCGGCGGCGATTTTGTTGCGGGCAGCGGGGCCGACGCTGGGCGGAACGTCTTGAGGGACGATATCCAGCAGGTAGCTGGGGACCCCTGCACTCGCGAAATGGGCGGCGATGCGGGCGCCCATGGTTCCGGCGCCTAGAACAGCAACTTTATGAATGTGCTTCATGAGACCTCGTTTGCGTAAAGAACCGACCGCAGGCAACTCTGCATTCTACGCGCGCGGGGCCTTCCGGGGATGGCTGGCGGGTGGGCCGGCGACGTGCGCCGGTTTGGGTACAAGGTCTGGATTCGTCGCGACGTAGTCGATGGCTCGTCGGGCCATTTCTTTTTCGCCCTTGTAAGCCAGCAGTTTGGGCGCATCCTGCAGTGGAATCCAACAGGCGCGGGCTACTTCGATCCGCATCTCTGGAGTCACGTCGTCGATGCGGCCGGACTGGTAGCGCAGCAGGTAGAAGCTCACGATTTTGAATACTTTCTGGCGGTCGCCCCAGGAACGCAGGTAAACATATTTGATGTCTCCGAGTTTTTCCACCAGTTCGGCGGTCACTCCGGTTTCTTCGCGAACCTCGCGCTGGGCAGCGTCCAGCGCTTTTTCGCCGGGGTCGACCAGGCCTTTGGGCAGGCACAGAGTGGGCTTCGGGCCTCGAGGGACGCGCCTGGAGTTGGGCGCGCTGGAGCGGGAATCTTCGGGAAGTTCGATGGCGGCCATCCACCATGTCCCGTTCTGGCTTCGAAGGACCACGCCGCCGGCCGAGATTTCGCGCGCCATTTTCCCGGGCATGGCTTGCAAGTTACCAGAATCACGGGAGTTAGTCACGGAGGCGAGAATAACCCGGAAAGAGGTAACTGTAACTCCTATCCTACGTAACTCTCAGTAGCACCAATGTGCCCTGCAGCCGAAACGGCGATTGTGGCATCTTACACAATAGGTCAGGTTTTGGTGGGATCGGGCTTGCGGTGGGTGCCCGGAAAGCGAGTTAAACCGGGCAACCTGGGGATGCGGTGAAAAGTCTTGAGCGAATTATCCGTGGTGTTCAGGCGATCAGCCGGGAACTGTCGCGTAAAACCAGCGCGCCTGAGGAAGCACGACGTCCGCCTGCCATTGGCCTTGCGCTGGGCGGCGGCTTCGCCCGCGGCATTGCCCACATCGGCGTTCTAAAAGTTCTGGAAGAAGCGGGGATTCCGGTTCGCGTCGTCACCGGCACCAGCGTAGGTGCGTTGATCGGCGCGGCCTACTGCAGCGGACTTTCCTGCGACGAACTTGAAGCAGTGGCGCACGCTGTGCGCTTCACCACGTTCGCCCGCTGGACGCTGTCGCGTTACGGCTTTGCCTCGAACGACCGTATGGTTTCATTCCTCGACCGCACTTTGAAAGTAAGAACGTTCGAAGAGTTGCGCATTCCGCTCGGAGTGGCCGCTACCGATTTCAACACGGGCGAGGGAGTTGTTTTTCATTCGGGCGCAATCAACGATGCGGTGCGTGCCAGTTGCGCGTATCCCGGAATGTTTTTGCCGGTCGAGATTCGTGGGCGCTACCTGATTGACGGCATGCTCTCGCATCCCGTCCCAACCCGGCCCCTGCGTGAAATGGGCGCGGAACGCGTGCTGGCGGTTCATTTGAAAGGGACGTGGTCCCATGGCGGAGCGCCGCGGCATCTCCTGGATGTGATCGGTCAGTCGTTCGCCATCGCGCAGGATGCGATGTCTTCCCTGTGGAGGAATGCCGCGGATCTGGTCATCGAGCCCGACGTCGCGGGTTTCGCCTACGACGACTTCAAGCGCGCCGACGATCTGATTCGCGCCGGAGAGGTGGCCATGCGAAACGCGCTGCCCACAGTGCGCGCTTGGCTGGAGACGCCGGTGGGCGAGGTCTCTCCTTCGAAGACGCGGCCGGCGGTCACCCGACCTGCGCCCATGCTCGCCGATTGAAAGCAAACCCTAGAAGCCGTGACGACTGGAGCGGAGAGATTGAGAAGGCCGGCGCTGAAAAGCGAAAGCTCGCCGCAAAGATGAAAACGGTAAGCAGCCGCCTGCGGATGCCGGAAATCCGGAACTTTGCAAATGTTGCTTGACGCTTCGAATTGATCATTCATACTACTGGCTAGTCAGACTAGTCAGCAACACGAGATTCAATGGCAAAATCCCTGAAACGGTCCAATCGCGGAGTGCTGCCCTCTGCGGCCAGCGGGGCGAAGGCCGCCGTAGACGTCTGGCGGATTCAAACCGCAAAAGCCCGATTCAGCGAACTGTTCCGGCGAGCGCGAACCGAGGGACCCCAGCGCATTACGCGGCAAGGGAAGGAAGGCGTTGTGATGGTTGCAGCGGAACACTACGATCGCCTGGTGGGGAAGTCACATCAGCCGAAAAGTCTTGTACATTTTTTTCGCCAGTCGCCACTCGTGGGAGTCGATCTGGACCTGGAGCGGGATCGCGATCCGGGACGTGACATCGAGCTATGAGCGGATTTCTGCTGGACACGAATTGCGTCTCTGAGGTTGTTCGCAAGAAGCCGGAACCGCGCGTGCTGCAGTGGATGGAGGCGGCGGACGAAAGCCTGCTCTTCTTGAGCGTTCTCAGTCTTGGAGAGATTCGGAAAGGTGTCGCCGGACTGCCGCAGAGCGGGGGTCGCACACATCTGGAGACATGGTTGGAATTGGAACTGTATGCCCGTTTTGCAGGCAGGATTCTGTCCATTGATGCCGCGATCTCCGACCGGTGGGGACTGCTCGCCGCCGAGGCCGAGCGTAAGGGAAGATTTCTATCGGCCGTCGACGGGTTGCTGGCAGCAACTGCTCTTCAGTGGAATCTAACGATCGTTTCCCGCGACGTCGGAGATTTCGACAGCACACCAGCAGCAATTCTGAATCCCTGGGAAGCGTAGACTTTGCGGGGCAAGCCCAAGGGCGAGCGCGTGATCCGGTTTGCTGCTCAAGTTGCAACTGAGGCCTTTTCCGCTTCTTCCTTAATCCTTTCCCACGCTTTCTCCACATGCCTGGCCTGCGTATTAGTCTGCCCAACACATAGCCGCAGGGTGAGGTTTCCCTTCAGCTTTGTATGCGTCAGGAAGAGGTCGCCACTGCGGTTGAGGCGGTCCATGATGGCCTGATTGACCGCGTCTCCGGCTTTGTGGCGGAAGCAGACCAAGTTCAGTGGCACGGGCGCCGCCAGTTCGAAATTGTCGTCGCCACGAACCCATCCGGCGAACTGTTGCGCGAGCTCCACGTGCCGGCGGATGTGGTGCTGCAAACCTTCCACGCCGTAGTGGCGGATCACGAACCACAACTTCAGCGAGCGAAAACGTCGGCCAAGCTGGATGTGCCAGTCGCGATAGTCGATCACTGCGCCCGATTCCGTGGCCTGGTTGCGCAGATATTCCGGCAAAATGCTCAGCGTCTGAATGAGCGCCTTGCGGTCAGCGACCCAGAAGCAGTTGCAGTCAAAATTGGTGAACATCCATTTATGTGGATTGAAATTGTAACTGTCGGCGAGTTCCACTCCGTCCTGCAGATGGCGGAATTCGGGGCACAGCGCGGCCGTGCCGGACATGGCCGCGTCCACGTGCAGCCAGAGATTATGCTGGCCGCAGATTTCACCGATAGCAGCGATGGGATCCATCGCGTTCGACGAAGTTGTGCCCACAGTCGCACAGACCAGTGAAGGCACGAGTCCGGCCAGCTTGTCGACTTCAATCTGGCGGGCGAGGGCTTCGGGGCGCATAGCGAAGTTTTCGTCAACTTCGATCGTCCGCAGATTCTCGACTCCAAGCCCAGCGATCATGGCTGCCTTTTCAAGGGAAGAGTGCGTTTGGGTGGAGGAGTAGGCGACGATCCGGCCATCGCATCCTTTCTTATTGCTATCGTAATTGGTGGCGCGTTCGCGGGCGGCCAGCAGCGCGCAAAGAGCGGCGCTCGAAGCTGTGTCTTGAATTACTCCGCCGCCGGTATTCGACGATAAGAATTTCTCCGGCAGTCCGAGCATCGATACCAGCCAGTCAAGAACGTGCGTTTCGAGTTCCGTGCATGCCGGACTGGTCGACCACAGCATGCCCTGCACGCCCAATCCTGAAGAAAGCAAATCGCCAAGAATTCCCGGCCCGGAAGCGTTGCAGGGGAAGTATGCGAAGAAATTCGGCGACTGCCAGTGCGTCACGCCGGGAAGAATCAACTTCTCTACATCTTTCAGCAACGCTTCGAATGGTTCGCCCTGCGTCGGAGGATTCGCCGGCAGCGATGCGCGAATCTGCCCCGGCTGCACCTGCGAAAGCACGGGAAACGATTCGATGCGGGAGTGGTAGTCGGCGATCCAGTCCACCACGGCATGGCCGTGGCGGCGGAACTCGTCGGGCGTCATGTGAAAAGATTTTTCGGCGGGCGTCGGTTCTGGGAGCACGTTTTCAACCTCGGAGTCAGAACAGAGATCGTACCAAAGCGGAGCGGGGTTAGGTTTGACGAAACCGCTAGGTCATGAGCTCACACAAAGGAGCTGGGTCTCAATGGCGGCGCGTCACTTCAATCGCCCGAAGTAGAGTCGAGTTTTATATTCGAAAGCGACTTGATCCTCGACAGCATGGATATCGAAGATCCGCCGCAGCTCGCGCAGCATAGGAGCATGTTTCGGATGCCCCGGCCCCGGTACGTAGGACGACGACAGCAAACGGCCTTCGAGACCGGCGTAGTCGAATTCCTGTTGCATGGGAAACGCACGCTCGTGAAACGGGGCCGGATCAAAAAACTCGTTCACCACGGCCGTCGTTTTCTCATGGCGGACGTCCTGATAATCCGTGCCGAACGTGAGCAGCAAATTTTCGTAGTCGCGAAGAAAGGGTGTGGAATCGGTGAGGCGTTCATTCCACATCAGCACCAGCCAGCCTCCGGGCTTGAGGATGCGCGCGAATTCCTGCCGTGAACGCTGACGATCGAACCAATGTGCTGCCTGGGCTGCGGTCACGAAATCCACGCTACGGTCTGCCAGAGTAGTTGCTTCCGCCGTCCCCGCAACGCTGGTGAACTTCGAAAATTCAGCCAGCAGTCGCTCCCCTGCATCGCGCATCTCGAGGTTGGGTTCGACGCCAATAACTGCGTTGCCATTTTGCAGCAACATGCGAGTCCAGATGCCAGTGCCGCTGGCAATATCTGCGATGATGTGGGCAGCGGTCAGCCCGCATTCCATTTTCAACGCGTTCAGCACTTCGGGCGGATATCCTGGCCGGTAGCGGATGTAATTTTCCACACGCCCGGAAAAGCGGCTGGTCGCATTCGAAGCCGGCATAGAGTTTCAGGCTCTCAACCTCATCGGCAAGTGATTCGGCTTGCCAGAAATCCATTCTAACGGCACGATAGAAGTGTTGCCCGAGGCTGGCTGTGGATTCTCGGAGCACTGGTCTTTCTTAATGTAGTCCAGCTCGGGTGCCCCAGCGCTCTCGAACGCAAGATTCTCTCCGCCTGCGAACAAGCGGCATTTATGCGAGTTGTCATTAAAGTCGGCACCAGTCTGATCGCTCCCGACGGCCAGATCGACGCGAATGTGCTGCGCGCTCTGGTGGATCAATTCGATCTCGCGAAGCACGAGTACTTGATCGTCACGTCGGGTGCGATTGCCGCCGGAATCGCGAGCCTTGGACTAAAGAAGCGGCCCAGTGACGTTCCCGCCATGCAAGCCTGCGCCGCCGTGGGCCAGAGCCGGTTGATGCACACCTACGAGCGCCTCTTCTTCGGCAAGAAAGTGGTCGCGCAGTTGTTGCTTTCGAGTGACGACTTCACTTCTCCCGTCCGCTACCGCAATTTGCAAAACGCACTGGCTGAACTAGTTTCGCTAGGGGTGGTTCCCATTGTCAACGAAAACGACAGCGTCTCGGTGCGCGAACTGGTGGGAGCTTTCGGCGACAATGACGAGTTGAGCGCCTTGCTCGCAACCGCCGTCCAAGCCGATTGGCTGCTTCTGCTCACCGACGTCGACGGTTTCCTGGTTCCCAACGGGCGCAAGAAGCCCCGTCTGCTGCGTGTAGTTCGCAAGCTGACGGCCGCTCTGGAGGCGCAGTGCAACGGCAAGAGCAAGCTCGGCCGAGGCGGCATGCTCTCGAAGTTAAAGGCCGCGAAACTGGCCAGCGAAGCGGGAGTGCATGTGGCCATTGTGAATGGACGGCATCCTGAGGGAATAACCTTGGGGATGGAACGCAAAGTCGGAACCTATTTTCCTCCGAGCAAAGGCAAGGGTTAATGACTACGACCACGATCAGCGCATCGTTGACAAAAGAGAAGTTACTTCGCGCTCGCGCGGCCACGGCCGAACTTGCGCTGCTTTCTAGGGAAGCGAAGAACGCGATGCTGCTGACGATGGTTCGCTCGTTCTTCGCGTATTCGCTCCCAGGCGAGCGCACATGGCGGGCAGAACTCAGCTCGTCCCCTAAGCTGAGTACGCGCAACACCATCCCTCCGTCGCTTAGAACTTGACGCGAACCATAAATTGAAGCTGCCGCGGCAGTCCCGTGCCGGTGTTCGGGGAAGCGGCATTGTCGTTGTTGTTGTTGAAATTTACCGTCGAGCTGACGATCCCGAAACCGTTCTGAGGTGTGAGGAAGCCAGCCGATGAATTGACCGCAGTGTTGTAGACGACATTCAGTGCGCCCGTATCGCCCAGTTGGACGTGGTTGAAAATATTAAAGGCCTGTACCGCGAATTCCATCGAGACGCGCTCGGTGACTTTAGTCTCCTTGGTGAGCGCGAGATCGATTTGCCAGTAATCCAGGGCACGAATGGCCCCGTTAGGCTCATTGCCATACCGCGTGAAGTTTCCGTTCGCATCCGTGGGCGGAGGTTGAAACGCAGCGAAGTTGATGAGCGGGGTTCCGGTGGAGACGGGCGTGAGCGGGGTTGGATGCGGAAGGGTCAATGGCACTCCCGGGACGATGTCAGGCCGCTGGGTCGTCTGGTCGTTGCCGTCGGGAAGAAGGAAGGTAAACGGTTGGCCATTGAAGGCAGAAACCGGGTTTGTAGAGGGGACACTTATACCGTTATTTACACCGCCGCTCAGGTCCATGAATACGGTCAACGGATGCCCGGTATGCCAAAGGCCGATGCTGCTCAGCTGCCAGCCTCCCACCACTTTGCCGAGTGCTCCAGGAGAATTGAGGTACGTTTTTCCGGGCCCAAACGGGAGCTCATAGACCGCGTTCACGGTTACATTGTGACGAATGTCGAAGATGCTGGGTCCCTTATCGCACTGCAGACAGTTGACGTTTTCCGGCCCGTTCGACTCGCCACCTCCGACGGATCCGTCGTTGATGGAGTGGGACCAGGTGTAGCGTCCTTGGAACTCAAGCCCTTTGCTGAAGCTGCGCTCAAGAGATAACCCAAGCGCGTTATACGTACTCGAGCCGATATCCTTCTTGCTGTCGACAGACCCAAAAGGATCGGAGGTGTTAAGTCCAGGCGAAGCATTAGGACTAGTGTCAGGAAGATAGTACGGGTCCAACGTACGCTCACAATCCGTTGTGTCGGTGGCCGGTTGTCCGGGAAGGATGTTGGGCGTTACGGGGCTGGTGCAGAGATTCACGCCTCCGCGCGAAAACAATCGCACACCGCGGCTTCCGAGATATTGCGCCGATGCCAAAAAATTGGCGGGCAGTTGATGCTCCAGGGTCAGCCCCCACGTTTCCGCATACAGGTCCCGGCGGCCCTGTCGCTGCAAAGCACGAGGATGAGCTGCTGCCTTTTGTACGCCGGTAAGTCCCGAAAGGTCCGGAGTCGTTTGCTCATAAGCCGGGAGCAACGCACCGGGGTTGTTGAGTGTTACTCGAAACGTATCGCTTTCAAGTCCGGCATTTAGGTCATCATTCTGCGCCGCGCCGTGATAGATGCCGACGCCCGCGCGAAAAACAGTTTTCCCATGCAGGGCACTGGGAGCCCAGGCCAGCGCGAGTCTCGGATCAAAGTTCTTGTAATTCGGATTGTACAAACCCGGATCCTTAGGACAGGGTGGGGTATTGATCGGGCCCAGGCTCGGCGCCACCGGCAGCACATTAAACGAGCCTGAACCGAGACACACTCCGTGAAACTGGTTCAGATCGAAAACCGTGGTCCGATTGGTGGCCTCGTGGGCAACTCCGTAATAATCCCAGCGCAGCCCCGCCGTCAGTGTGAGGGTCGGGGTAGCTTTCCATTCATCCTGAAAATACGGCATGATGAAATTGCGGCGCAGCCCGTGACAGCACCAGGGAGCGATGAAGGCAATCTTGGAGAGATTTGCATTTACCATGTCACCTTCGCTGGAGAAGCTAAGAACATTGTCGGCGGTCTGGCCCTGATTGAGCCGCACTCGGCGGTACTCCATGCCCAACTTGAATGCGTGGCGACCGTGAACCCAAGTGAGGTTGTCGATCAATCCAAACGTGGAGCCGATTTCGATGTCCGCCGTGTTGTCGTTCAGCGAAACGAAATTATTGGGGGTACTGACCGCATAGGTAAGTATGCTCGATTGAGGATTGTGGAAGGGCGCGCGGTTAATGTAGCCCTTGACCTCGTTGAACAGGCTTGGGGTGAAGGTGCGTTCCAGCGCAATCAGATAATTCGCAGGGTGGTTGATGGTCTGAACCTTGTCCCCTGGGAGACTCCCTCCGTTGGGGGCATCAACCAAGCTTATGTCGCGCTGGGCGCGACCATAGAGCAATGTCTTTTCATTGATTTGATGGTCAATCCTGACCAGCCAGGAATCTTCATGAACGGTGGTGGGAGTGGGAGCCGTAAGAAAGTCAGCGTTGGGGTCATAATTAGATGCGGTCGGATCTTGCCCCAGCCACTGGAAAGCAGCGTCGGGGTATACAAAGCGTGCAGAACAACCGTTGATGGGACCTGCGGCGGCTGCGGAGGCTCGCCACGGGTACGCTTGCATGATGGCGCACATCTGTGGAGAGGTCTTCAAAACCAGTTGCTGATAAGTGAGACTTGATTTTGAGACGATGTTGTTCTGGCCAAAGCCGGCTGGCACGGGGAATTGCTGCGTGATCGACTGTAGCTGGCGCAGCCCCTCGAAGCTGATAAAGAAAAAAGTCTTGTTCTTCTGGATCGGCCCCCCGAAGGTCAACCCGTACTGTCCCATGCGAAATGGGGGAATCGCAGGATTGCCGTTGACGTCGTAGTCGTTGAAATTGCGGGCATCAAAGATCGAGTTTCTGAAATAGCCGAACACGGTCCCGTGGTATGCGTTGGTGCCGTGCTTGGTTTCAACATCGATCTGCCCTCCCGCCTGAGTGCCGTACTCCACGTCATACAGTGCACTGTTGACGCGGTACTCCTCGACAGCATCCTGGGAAATCTGCAGGCGAGTTTGCGATTTCTGGGCCTGTTCCTGAATACCGCCCGCATCCACTCCATCGATGGAAAAGTTGTTGTCGTCGCGGGCGCGGCCGGCAAAGCGGATGGTCCGCTGGTCGCCGCCGCCGTCGTCCTGGGCGAACGGGGCAAGAAGCGTGAAGCTGGCCCAGTCGCGCCCGTTGTTGGGTAGATTGGCGATCTGCTCTGAGTCGATCACGGTGGCGGCTTCAGCGGATGTCCGATCCTCCGGAGCGTTTGAGGCATGGACCTCGATTTCCTCTTTAATCGCGCCGACGGCGAGCGCGATATCCAGTGTGCGCGTCTGGCCCACTAGCAGGATCACCTCGTCGATGACTTTCGTCTTGAACCCTGTATCACCCGCGCTCACTCGATAGCGGCCGACTGCGAGACCGGGGAAACGGTAATATCCCTTTGCGTTGGTCGCTTGTTCCTGGCCGAGTCCGGTGTCCACTGCCAGAATTTTGACAGTGGCTCCGCCCACCACTCTTCCCGCTGGATCGGTCACCGTGCCTTCCAGTTCGGCGCGATCCACCTGCGCGAATAGCGCCGGGGTCCCGAGTGCCAGAAGTAAACCATTGAGGACGAGAACAGCGGCGAACTTTAAACGAAGGGAGATACTCTTGGGGGAGGGCTCGGGCTTCATATACGTCAGCTCCTTGAACTAGAACTGCGACGACTGGAACCGCGGCGACTAAAACCGCAACGACTTGAACTGCGACCAGATCTGTCAAACCGAGGGAATCTCGCCGCCGACCCGTGGGAAGGGCAAGTCTTTGCGGAGGCCGTGATCTCCGTCACCCTGGATTGTCAGCGCGTCGAGATGACTACGAACTGTAGTCAGGCCTTGTGACGCCCTGATGAAAGGAAAGTTAAAATTTCTTCAGATTGGCAGATTATTGGGTCAATAGGATTATTTTGGAGGTCCGTCCCGGCTTCCGTTCTAGACTTCATTCGGGGCACTGAAGGGCCGCGGCCTCGCCCACTCCGGGCGCATCGAAAATGGGTTGCCGATGAAGTTACTGATCGTTGAAGACGAAGCCCGTATGGCTGAGCTTCTCCGTAAGGGGCTCACCGAGGAGGGACACTCGGCAGTCTGCGCGTTCGATGGCGCCGAAGGGCTGGCCCTCGCCAAATCCTACGAGTTCGACGTCATCATTCTCGACATCATGATGCCCAAACTGACCGGCTACGAAATGGCCAGGCGCCTGCGGGCGGAGAAGATCCGCACTCCCGTTCTCATGCTCACCGCCAAGGACTCAGTGCCGGACATTGTCCGCGGGCTTGACCTCGGGGCCGACGATTACATGACCAAGCCGTTTTCTTTCGAGGAACTGCTGGCCCGTTTGCGAGCCGTACAGCGCCGCGCCATGGCTGCCGCGGAATCCACCCTGCGGGTGGCCGATCTGGTACTCGAGCCGGCCAGCCGCGAAGTTTCGAGGGGTCCCATGCGCATTCCCCTGACCCGCACGGAATACAATTTGCTCGAGCGACTGGTTTTCCGGGCGGGCAAGGTGGTTTCCCGCCGGGCGCTCATCGAAGCGGTGTGGGGCTTTGACCGCGAGATCGAAGAGAATACTCTGGATGCGTTCATGCATCTGCTGCGCAACAAAATCGATCCTCCCGGCCGCGCCAAACTGATTCATACGGTTCGCGGCGTGGGTTACATGATCCGTCCGGATAGCCAGGCATGAAAAAACTTTCTATCGGTCTGCGCCTTACTCTCTGGTATGTGGCCATCTTTGCCCTCGCCCAGCTCATTTTCGGAGCCGGCATGTGGTTCACCCTGCACCAGAAACTCTACGACATCGTCGACGATAGTCTGGAAAGCCAGGCCGACGATCTGAAGAACTTCATGGCGGCGCAGAAGAAAGACGCTTCCGTCGCCAAGCTGCAGGAGGAAGCAGCCGAAGCGTTCGACTTGGAACACTCCGGCAACTACCTCCAGATTTATTTGGGTTATGGTGTGTGGATCTACCGCTCTCCTTTTCTGCAGGCGAACCCGTTGCCCACCTTTGAACCGAACACGATCAGCCAGCCTTTCTTCGAAAACCGCCACCTCGGCTACAAACCCTACCGCTTTATGGTTGAAAGGCTGGAGGTGAATGGCCGCGTTTACACGGTGGAAACTGGCCTGTTGATCGACGATGTTGTGGGGATTTTGCACAAGTTCCGCTCCTACCTGCTGATGTTCGCGCCGCTTGTGCTTCTGCTGGCGGCCAGCGGCGGGTATTGGCTGAGTCGAAAGGCCTTGTCTCCCATGGATGCCCTGGTGCGAACCGCCCGCGCCATCAGCGGCGCGAATCTGAGCAGCCGGTTGGAAAAGCTGAACACCGGCGACGAGCTCCAGCGCTTATCCGACACCCTGAACGAAATGCTCGACCGCATCGAGACTGCTTTTCTCCGCATCACGGAATTTACCGCCGACGCCTCGCATGAGCTGCGCACTCCAATTTCTCTCGTCCGCACCGAGGCGGAACTTGCGCTGCGCCGGTCACGCGGCGAACCGGAATACCGCGAAGCCTTGCGGCACATCCTGCTCGAAGCGGAACGCACCACCTCCCTCATCGAGCAACTCCTCTCTCTGGCCCGCGCCGACTCGGGCCGGGAAACGCTCAACCTGCGTCCGGTGGATTTACGCGAGACTCTGCGCGGAGTAGTGGAAGGATGGCGCCACGTCGCCTCCATCCGCAATTTGCAGTTCACGGCAAACATCGAAGAAAGAGAATTGTTTGTCCTGGGTGACGAGACCGCGCTGCGGCGTGTGGTCGACATTCTTCTCGACAACGCCTTCAAATACACTCCGACCCCCGGAACCGTGGAGCTGTGTCTGAAACAAAGCGGCGAGAACGCGATGATTTCCGTGCAGGATAGCGGCGTCGGAATTGCCGAACCGGAGCAGGACAAAATCTTCGAGCGCTTCTATCGCGTCGATAAGGCCCGGAGCCGAGCCCTTGGAGGTGCCGGACTCGGGCTGGCCATTGCACGCTGGATCGTCTCGCAGCATCGCGGGGCCGTGGCGGTGGAAAGCAATGTGGGCAAGGGCTCAACCTTTCGCGTCGAACTGCCGCTCGCGCCCGCGGCGGTCAAAAATGCTCTGCCGATCGAACCATAGATCGAGACTAACGACAGAAGATTGAAGCACGCCAACCTCGAGTCACAATTGGATTTCAGCCCCTGCCATCCGGTAAGATAAAACAACGCGCCGGGATGGCGGAACTGGCAGACGCAGCGGACTCAAAATCCGCCGACCTTCGGGTCTTGGGGGTTCGATTCCCCCTCCCGGCACCATTTTCAAAAACCCATAAAATACGCAGCTAACTGGGATCGCTGTCCGCATGCAATCAACCTGGGCAGCAGACGCAACGGACTTTGCGCCAATTTATACCTACCAGCGTTTAGTCTATCCAACTGAAAATAGTAAATTTACTTACAAAATGCTGTAGTGAGTAAGGCTTACACACCTCTTCCACACTCTCAGGATCCCAGAGCCTCGACCATCGAGCCTGGGCTGGATCAGAAGAGTCGCGGTGCAAAATCCTTCAGATCGCGGCGCCAGGTCTGCCATTCGTGGTCCGTGCCCGGCGATTCGTAGAAAATGTGTTGAATGTTTGCTTCGAGAAGCGACGTATGCAGTCTCTGGAGTCCCGCGCGCATTCTCTCCGGTTCATTCGTCCCCACGCCAATCCAGAGCAAGTGCACTTTCTTTCCGAATGCTGCGGGATCAGCGAACACTCCGTTGTAGTCGGTCTTGGGATCCAGTTTCCGATTTCCAAGCACGAGCATCCCGCCCGCTCCACTGAAGCCGCCGATGTAAGAGAAGAGATCGAGATGATCCAGAGTAATCTGGAAGGTCTGCATACCTCCCATCGAGAGGCCTGCCATCGCACGATGCTCGCGGTCGGGTAACGTGCGGAAGGTGGAATCAATGTAGGGGATCAGGACTTGTGTTACATCACCTTCGAATGCCGCCGCCATATCCTGCATCGCCTTCAACATTTCAGGCGATCCAAACCCTTTTGCGAACAGATCGACAGGCGCCTCGCCCGCGCGGTGCGCGTAGCCATAGGCCATCACGACGATCATCGGCTTGCAACTCTTGGCCGCGATCAAATTGTCCAGGATGAAGTTGGCATTGCCCTGACGGACCCAGCCGGTCTCGTCCTCGCCGGCGCCATGTTGTAAATAGAGCACCGGATAGCGCGCTTTTATTTGGGCATCATAATTCGGCGGCAGATAGACCAAGGCATGCCGCCAGGTTCCCGTCACCTTCGAACTGTACCAAACCTCGCGGACTTGGCCGTGGGGCACGTCTTGAACCGAATAATATGTAGAGCCCGGCTCCGGAACTTCTACGCCACTTGCGGGCTTTCCTCCCCCGAAGAAGGCGTGAGTGTTGGGGTCGCTCACCTCGGCACCGTCGATGACCAGCGTGTAATAGTGGAAACCAGGAACCAGCGGCGCAGTGGTAACCGTCCAGAATCCGTCCTCCTGTTTCTCCATGTCCACTTTCGGGCCGCTCCAGAAGTTCAGTCGGACCTTTGTAGCATCGGGAGCTTTCACGCGAATCTGTACTCTGCCGGTGCTGTCAACCCGTGGATACTCCGCTGCCCAGACATTCGTCGTAGAGGGTTGAAAATTGCCTGATTCCTGTGCCCAACAAAAACTCAAAGACAGGAAGACCAGTATTGCGAATCGCCGCATGTTTTTCCTCCTTTGTTGCTATCGAATGTGAACCATAGCGCCGGCCCAGCGATAATTTCGCAGTTTCAGACTTGCCATCCGCCAGATCAACCCTGCGGGCGTCACTGCTCAACTGAGACGACGGTTATAGACTTAGGCTCCAATTTCAAAATCAGCTTGCCACTCTGCACCGTCGCTGAGATCCGCCTTGGCATGACTGTGTTAGCTGCGTCGAAAGTATTTACACTGTCCATCTTCGCTGCGGTCAGAGTTTCTCCGCTCGCCGATTTTGCCGCAATACCGGCCAGACCCGCTTCCACTTCGACCGGCTCGTTGGGGTCGAGATTGGTAATCTCCAGCCACAACTTACCGTTCGTGTCTTTCGCCGCGATCGCATCCAGGCGTGGTATGGCCACGGCGCCATGCGTGTACCAACCGGCGTCGAACGCCACTGGTATGAACGTGGCGTCCTGGAACGGCACATACATCTTGAAGACGTAATAGGTTGGAGTCAGGACCATCTTCTCTCTGTCTGTCATGATCATCGCCTGCAGCACATTGATCATCTGCGCTATATTGGCGCCGCGTACGCGGTCGGCATGGCGGGCGAAGATATTAAGGTTGAGGGCTGCGAGAATCGCGTCGCGCAGGCTATTCTGTTGGACCAGAAATCCCGGATTGCTGCCCGGTAAGGGCGCGTACCAGCCTCCCCACTCGTCAACAATGAGCGCTACCTTCTTTTCCGGGTCATACTTATCCATGATCGCCGAGTGCTTGCTGATGAGGCCTTCCATCTCTAAAGTGGATTTGAGGATCTGGCTGTACTCAGTTTCTCTAAATCCCACCGAGGTAAAGGAAGGCGGCCAGTGCACCACCGTGTAGTTGTGCATGGAGAGTCCGTTGATGTCCCAGCTCCACGTGTGTTGCTGATACGCTTTCATGACGGTTTCCGTCCAATCGGTCCATCGCGGGCCGTCGCCGCCCGGACCCACGGCGATCTTCAGCATCTGCTGCTTGTCCTGTTGCGCGGGATTGAAGTTCCTCACGAAGCGGCTGTAGATTTTCATCTGGCTAACGTAATAGTCGGGCGTCATGTTGCCGCCACAGTCCCAGCTTTCGTTACCGATGCCGAGCAAGGCGACTTTGTATGGAGCTGGATGCCCGTTGGCGGCCCGTTCTTTTACCAGCGTGGTCGGTGCTGCAGCCGTCATGTATTCCAGCCACTCGGACGCCTCCTGGGGAGTCCCGGAACCGACATTCACCGAGACATACGCTTCCGCCCCGATCTGATCGATGAAGTCCATGAACTCATGCGTGCCAAACGTGTTTGCCTCAGTCACTCCGCCCCAGTTAGGGTTGAGAGTTACTGATCGTTGAGGGCCGATGCCCTTACGCCAGTGATACTCATCGGCGAAGCAGCCACCGGGCCAACGAACGTTCGGAACCTTGATCGCTTTGAGGGCGCCCACAACATCGTTACGAATGCCACGAGTGTTCGGGATCTTGGAGTCAGGCCCGACCCAAATGCCTTCGTAAATGCCGTGTCCAAGATGCTCCGCGAACTGCCCGAAAATGTTGCGGTCGATCTTCGCGCCGGTTTTGGATGCATCAATCGACAATTCGACTTTCTGGGCAGCCAGCTTCGGCGCAGTGATGCACATAACGGCCAGCGTGAAGCCTACGAGAAGTGAACGCATAAGTGAACGCATAAGAAGCGATGTCCTTTTAGCGGAAGTAACAAAATTTAACGGCACTCGAAGTTGGTTGCGTCTTCCGTGTCTCCTTGCCCCTTGTACTGTGCGTGCTTCGGATAAGGACACAGCGGTCGGCTGCGCCCAGGAAAGGCCTTTCCAGTCGCCACCACTGATGTTGGCGTTTTGCCATTTTCTACCCAGTTCACCATTGCGCCCAACAAATCAAACTGATCCAGCGCCAGACCTCCTCCACAGTGGCTCATCCCAGGAACGAGATAGAACTGACTCCACTTCGACACGGCGTCGAGGCTTCCGTTTGCAGCCGCCATATTCTTGTAGTATTCGAACGTGTCGAGAGGCGAGAACCACGGGTCGCTATCGCCGTGGTAGAAGATTAATTTCCCTCCGTGGGCGGAGAAGGTTGTCAAATTCGTGGACATCGAATCCACGAGCGGTCGGCTGGCCGACAGAGCTTCCTTATCAATGTCGATTGTCATGTCCGTCGTCGCAGGCCCAAAAATGCCGGGTCCGGGTGAAAGCAATCCGCGGAACGGCGGACCGTTCGTGATGCCGGTGTCGTAAGGGAATCCAGCATAGACTTGGGTTCCACTCGAAGTCTTCGGCCCTCCCATGGCTTTCTTGATGGCAGCCGTTTTTTCCGGAGCCAGGCAGGAGTTATTCGTTTCGCCTTTACACGCCAAAATCTCAGGGTCAAAGTCGCACCCTAGCGGATCGGAGATTAAGCCGTCGGCGACACCATCTTTGGCGTCGCAGTGTTTGATGAGAGCATCCCTGATCAGCTTGCGATCATTGTCTGTAATCGACTGTTCGATGATTGGTTTCCCGTTTGCGTCTTTCGGAGCAGCTTGATTGAAGGCAATCGGAATCCATCGGCCGATCGCGAGATTGGAAAACCCAGTGCGCATCGCGGGGTCGCCGGAGATAATGCCGTTGAATACTGTGGGATAACGCTGCGAAAGAATCATGCCTTCGCGCCCGCCGGTGGAGCATCCAGAAAAATACGAAAAGGCTGCCGGTTTGCCGTAGTGTTGGGCGATCAGTTGTTTGGCTAATGCAGCGACCTCGGCATTCGCGAGGTAAGCAAAATCCAGATAAGCCTGCTCATCGCGCTCGAAACCGAAATCAAATCCCGGGTGGCGGCTTTTATGACCTGAATCCGTGCTTACAACGGCGAATCCGCGTATGAGTCCAGGCGTGTCTCCAGCAGCGTTCAATCCGAGGGGCGCAAGTACAATGCCGTTGCTACCGCCCCCACCTTGCATCAGCAAATCGCCGTTCCATTGATCGGGCATGGCCAAGGCAAAAATGATTCCGAATTCTTCTCCGTCGACTCCAGTTCGCCGGTTCATCACGCCTTCGACGCGGCAATATGCTGGCAGAGGTGCGGTGCGAGTCTGGTTCCAGGGAATCGCCTCGGTGGTTCCAGCAGCAACGGCCGCCGCTTTGGTGATTTCAACATGATCGGCTTTGAAGTTTGTCAGCTTCGCGCAGGAGTTCGGTTCCTGCGCCCACGCACTACTAGCAGAGACAAACACCAAAAGGATTTTTCTTAAGCATTTGGAATGCATATCGCCTCATTCCCTTGACCGTACTACTCTGGCAGAATGATTTGTCCTTTGACTTCAAGATCCCCATTGACTGAAGAAACTCCGGTTCCGGGTTGGCCGCTCCCGATGGAGACCTTGTACTTGCCCTTTGCCACGATGATGTCCCCAAGATCAGTAACCATGCTGAGGTCGCGCGGGTTCAACTGGAATTCCACCTTCTGGCTTGCTCCGGGATCGAGATGGACGCGCTGAAATCCGCGAAGTGCGCGCCGCGGCGCACCGGAAACGTCGGGAAACTGCAGGTACAGCTCGACGACTTCGTCTCCGGCAACCTTCCCAGTGTTCGCGACTGTGACGGAGGCGTGCAATGGATCACCGGCGTTCAGTGGCGTATCGGGCAGCTTGAGATCGCTGTAAGCGAAGCTGGTATAGGTGAGGCCGAATCCAAACGGCCAGAGTGGTTCGCCCTCGAAGTAGCGATAGGTGCGTCCCTTCATTGAGTAATCTTCGAAATGCGGAAGTTGACGAACATCTTTGTAGAAGGTGACAGGAAGGCGTCCAGCGGGATTGTTCTTGCCGTTGAGGGTTTCAGCGATAGCGGCTCCGCCTTCTTCGCCGGAATACCAGGATTCGAGGATGGCGTTGGCGCGCTCCTTCGCCCAGCTCACGCTGAGCGCACTGCCGTTCATCAACACCACGACGAGAGGCTTGCCACTTGCGGCGAGTGCCTCAAGCAGATCTTCTTCAGGCGTTGGTAAATCGAGGCTGGTGCGGTCGCCCCCGGAAAAACCAGGCTGACTCACAGGCATCTCTTCGCCCTCAAGGCGACTGGTAATGCCGACGACAGCGACGACGACATCGGCATTCTTCGCCGCCGCCACTGCCGCGGGGTCGGGCACATTGGTTACGCGTGTCCACAGCAGCTTCGCTTGTGGCTTGCCCTCTCCGGTGCGGCCGTAACGGATCTCAAGCTTCACGGGGTGACCTTTTTCGAGGTGCACGGGGCTCAGATTAATGTTCTTGCCCCAGAGCGTCGTAATCTCCCTGCCATCGACGGACAGCCGACCGAAGCCGTCGACGCTGAGTCCCAACAGATAGTCGCCGCTTGCCGTGGGGTTGAGAGATCCCGTCCACTGCACCGACAGACCGGCAATTCCTTTCGCCTGTTCGGGGACATTGCTCTCGTTCAGATTTACGGAGGACTCGACCCGCGACGTGAGAGGCGTCGGCTTGGCGTCGAAGGTGGGACGCGAACTGTATTCGGCTTTGAGGCCGGGTTTGCCATCCGGAGTGGTCAACACAGATGCCGGCACGGGGTCTGCCTGATTGGAAAGAAACTGAGTGCCGGGCACGTAGGTGATCTTTGCCTCCGGAAACTCGGCTTTCATTCCTTCCAGCACAGTAACTGTGTGCGAGGTACTGCCGTTGTAGTTGCCGAGCAGGACGGCGGTTTGATCGGCGAGCGGGCCGATAATCGCGATGCGCTTGGCAGATTTCAGCGGGAGGACGCCATCGTTCTTAAGCAGAACCATCGATTCGTTGGCCATGTGACGCGCAAGCTCGCGGTGAGCGGGGCTGTCAAGTTGCTTCTCGTCGATGTTCATGTAGGGCACCGTCGCGGGCGGATCGAACATTCCGAGACGGATGCGAGCCGTAAAGAGACGAATGAGAGCAGTGTCGACCGAGCTTTCCGGAAGATATCCCTGCTGCACGGCCTCGATGTAGGGTTTGTAATCGTGATCGTCACTCACTTTTGCGAAGTCGATGCACTCGTTGTCCATGCCGCGGATCACTGAGATTGCCGAGGC
>DATGHF010000041.1:0-215542 GCA_035308125.1 Candidatus Sulfotelmatobacter sp. | reverse complement strand
CCTTGTCGCCAAGATCCTTGAGTGCCTTCTCGACCTGGTGCACCAGTGCATCGGCACGGTTGCGCGTCTCGACCAGCTCGCGGAACTTCCGGTCCTCGGCCGCATGCGACTCCGCATCCTTCACCATGCGCTTGATTTCGTCGTCATTCAGACCACTGGAGGCCCGGATGATGATGCGTTGCTCCTTGCCGGTGGCCTTGTCCTTGGCCGACACATTGAGGATGCCGTTGGCGTCGATGTCGAAAGCGACCTCGACCTGCGGCATGCCACGCGGCGCCGGCGGGATGTCGGTGAGATCGAACTTGCCCAGCGATTTGTTGTCCTGTGCACGATCGCGCTCGCCCTGGAGCACGTGAATCGTCACGGCCGTCTGATTGTCATCGGCGGTCGAAAAGGTATTCGCAGCCTTGGTCGGAATGGTGGTGTTCTTCTCGATCAGCTTGGTCATGATGCCGCCGAGGGTCTCGATGCCCAGCGACAACGGCGTCACGTCCAGCAGCAGCACGTCCTTGACTTCACCGGACAAGACACCAGCCTGCACCGCGGCACCCACGGCTACAGCCTCATCGGGATTGACGTCCTTGCGTGGCTCCTTACCGAAGAAATCGCGCACGTACTTTTGCGCCAGCGGCATGCGGGTCTGACCGCCGACCAGGATGACTTCGGAAATGTCCTTGGCCTCGAGGCCTGCATCCTTGAGCGCGACGCGGCAGGGTCCAATGGTCTTCTGCACCAGGTCCTCGACCAGCGACTCGAGCTTGGCACGCGTCAGCTTGACGTTCAGGTGCTTCGGCCCACTGGCATCGGCGGTGATGTAGGGCAGGTTCACATCGGTCTGCTGGCTGGACGACAGCTCGATCTTGGCCTTTTCGGCAGCCTCTTTCAGGCGCTGCATGGCCAGCGGATCGCGCCGCACATCGACGCCGGACTCCTTCTGGAACTCATCGGCCAGGAAATTGATGATCCGCAGGTCGAAATCCTCGCCGCCGAGGAAAGTATCGCCGTTGGTCGACAGCACTTCGAACTGGCGTTCGCCATCGACTTCGGCTATCTCAATGATCGACACGTCAAAGGTACCGCCGCCCAGATCGTAGACAGCGATCTTGCGATCCGAGCCCTGCTTGTCCAGGCCATAGGCCAGGGCAGCCGCGGTGGGCTCATTGATGATGCGCTTGACATTGAGACCGGCGATGCGGCCGGCATCCTTGGTCGCCTGGCGCTGCGAATCGTTGAAATAGGCCGGCACCGTGATCACCGCTTTGGTGACCTTCTCGCCCAGATAAGCCTCGGCCGCTTCCTTCAGCTTGCCCAGGATCATCGCCGAAATCTCCGGCGGCGAATACTTCTTCCCGTTGATGTCCACGCGAGCATCGTCCGTGTCCCCGGCGACCACCTTATATGGAACCAGCTTCATTTCCTGGCTCACTTCATCGAAGCGCCGTCCCATGAAGCGCTTAATCGAATAAACCGTATTCTCCGGGTTCGTGACGGACTGCCGCTTCGCCACCTGCCCCACCAGCCGCTCTCCGGTCTTGGTAAACCCCACCACGGAAGGCGTAGTCCGCCCTCCTTCTTCATTCGCGATCACCTTGGGCTCGCCGCCCTCCATCACCGCAACGCAGGAATTCGTGGTCCCCAGGTCAATTCCAATAATCTTCCCCATAAAACGCTCCTTGTGAACTTAGATAAGTGCTTTGTAATCAGTGTGATTATGATTGCGCTCGGGTCCATGCTAAGACCTGAGTGGATCGTTGTCAAGGTTTAGATGCGGCGGGAGCCGAGGAAGTTGCGCTAGTTCTTGCCTGTGCGGGGTTGGTCGTGTGGGGACGGGCACTCTTGCCCGTCCGGGCCGAGCGAAGCTCGGCCTGGCTTTTGGCGTACAGCTCAAACGCGGTCGGGTCTTCCTTTGCGATTAATGCGAAATCGGTGGATTCTTTCGCCGATCGTTTACGGCTAGCCGGCTGGAAGCTCGAAGAGTTTTGAGTCTGGCTCGCCGCTGGTGAGTTCGGTGATGGTGAAGGTCTGCTCGCCGAAAAATGGGCTGGAACGGACGGACAAGGTTGATGCCGAGTTGTTGCGAATGCCAGTATTCGCTCATGCTGGCGGATTCCACCATCCTGCGCAGGCTGAGGGCGCTGCGGGGTCGGCCGCTGCGCAGCACAAGGCCCGTTAGCGGATGCGCGAGAACGCGGCAAAGTGCTTTACATGTTCTCCACATGCAAGTAAGCCATTCACATGTCAAAGATGATTCAACTGCGCAACGTCCCGGATGCGCTGCATCGCAGCCTGAAAGCTCGTGCCGCCATGGCCGGCATGTCCCTGTCGGACTACCTGCTCGCCGAGATGAAAGAGATCGCCGAGCGGCCCACGCTGGCGGAATTGCGCGACCGTCTGCACACTCGCAAGGCGGTTACAGCCCGACTCGACACGGCGCGCCTGGTTCGGGAAGCACGGGAAGATCGGGATGATCGCGAAAAGGGCGAGGCGCGGTGATTGTCCTGGACGCCTCCGCGGCGATCGACTGGCTTCTTCAGACCGCCGCAGGACAGCGAATCGAGAGTCGAATTTACTCGCGCGGCGAATCTCTTCATGCGCCCCACCTTCTGGACGTTGAGGTGTCGCGGGTTCTGCGCCGGCTGGTGCGGGAAGGTGCCGTCTCCTCTCAACGCGCCGATCAGGCGATCGACGACTTACTCAGTCTTCGCGTAACCCGCTACCCCCACTTCATTTTCCTGCCACATATTTGGCGGCTACGCCATAATTTGTCGGCTTACGATGTGGTCTACGTAACGCTCACCGAAAAACTGGGCGCCACATCACACGCGACGCGCGTCTAGCTTCTGCCGCCACCCGCGGGGTGAGTATCGACTTATTTTGAATTATTTTGAACCCTCATGACCGAGAACCAAAGCCGGCCGGGTGCCCCATGTCCCGCGTCTTTTACGAAACTTGGGGAAGTTGACTTGGAGGCGAGCGAGCCTAAATTCTTCAACGCACTCCCCAGAGTCAAGTCCACTTTAGTAGACATTTCTTCCACAGCCTAACCCCTTGAGCCGTAACGACCGCCCCACGCCCTCTCCTGAAATCAACAACTTGCAGAGCACGCTTCCGCACGATTTCCACAGCGTTCCCGTGGGAACACTTCTCCAAACCGCAAAATCGGCGTCCCAGGTCCCGCTCTCTCCTGGTCTGAAGTCCAAAGTTTGGGGTCCGAAGCCCGAAGCCTATTCCATCTCCACCCTCCACAAAGGCTCGCCGCCCAGCGAGTGGTAGAAGCCCCATCCCGCCAGGGCCAACACGCTCAGCAACCCCAGGATGGACGTGGGCATGTACCACGCAGAGAGATCGGCCGACAGGGGGACGTTGGCCATCAGGTTGATGGTGAAGATCGCGCAGGCCAGCGGCACCAGCCCGAAGCGCAGGACGATGAGCACCGCAATGGCATACACGAGAATCTGCGCCGGCATCTCTACCGACATGTAAGTGCTGCTCAAGGCACGCGGCACGGCGAAGATCGCGACGAATACGATGGCCGCAATCCATTCCTTGCGCAGCAGCACCTTCAGCCCAAACAGCACAAAAAAGAAGATCAGCGTAGTTTGAATCGACTGCGGCCATTGCTGCAACCACGCGCCTATCGCATGGCGTCCGCCCATCAGGGCGTCGGTCGAAGTCAGCCCGGGCGCAGCGCCCATGCGCATCATGGGAATGTAGCGGATCTGAAAAACGAGAACCCAGACTACTCCCAGAATCACGCCGAAAAGAATATCGCGGCCCACCAGCGGATCGCGCACTCTTCCCGAGAGCAGGCGGCTCCAGGAGATGATGGTTTGCGGCCAGTGACGCCTTATCCACGGCTCCAACGCCAGGTACAGCATCCAGATCACTCCGGACAGGAATAGCCCGGTGCTGGCTGCGATGATGAAAAGGCCCAGGGCGTCGCCCAGGGCGGTGAAGTGGCAGCGGCAAAGCCACAAACCCATCTCCAGCAGGAACATCACCAGCGCGAGGCGGAGCGCTCCCTCCCTGTCCCCTCGGCCCTGGCGGTAATTTTTTCGGGCCATGGAGCCCGCGCCCACCAGCAGCGAACCCAGCAAGATCAGTCCGATAATCCTGCTGGCGCGCTCGCCGATGGATTTTTTCTCAGTGTTGATCATGCGTTCCGGCTTGGTCCAGTCGCCGATGAGAGAGAAAAAGACTGGCTTGCCCTGGAACGCCGCCGCTTCCACGCGGAGTGGACGCGTTGTCCCCGGCCAGGTTCCAGTCCACGCCATGCGCGCGTCGGAATCGGCCAGCGAGTTCCAGATGGGCTGAGCCGCCTGAAACTTGGATGGATCCAGCCCGGCCGCAGCGAAAAGTATGTTCCAGTCGAAAGCTGGCGTGCCAGAGTTTCCTTTTTCTTCTTGCTTTTGCGGCGGGATCGCCTGGAAATACGTCAGTCGCCCCTGGGGATCGAGTTCCAGATTGATCATGCCTGACAACACGGTGGGAGGATCGTGTCTGCTCACGATTCCCGGCGTCAACTGTTGGTCACGGAAACCGTCCGCCAACAGGGTATCGGGGCTCTGCCGGTACCAGAACTCGAGCAGGGAAGGCCGCGCGCCGAGCACCGCATCCCAGTGCGGAGGCTTGTCGTTTTTCTCCACGTAGTCCTGGAAGTCGCCGTTATAGTCGAGGTCGAACACGCTATCGGCGGGACGTCGCTCATACCCCAGCTGGGCGATGATTTCGCGAGCTTTCTGGGCCAAGACCTCGGGCGTCATTTCCAGCCCCATCTTTTCCAATGCGCTGTAGTGAATGCTGAAATAGATGGCGAAGGCCAAGCCCAGCAGCACCGCCGCCAGACAGATCACAGCGGCTCGCGGACGCAATCCCGCCGTTTCTCCGGCGGCAGCGACCATCTGCGGCGAGGGAGTTTCGCCTGCGGCCAACGCGGCCGCGAGTGGGTCTCCGCCGGGTAAGGCCGCAGCCACGCTGAGCACGTTTGCCGGACGTGCGGAAGCTTCGGTCTCGAGGCAGCGCAGGATCACTTTCTCGACGATCGGGTCGAGATCTTTCACCACCGACGATGGCCTGCTGGGGCCGGGACGGCTCGGAGTTCTCCCCTCGCGGTCGCTGGCTGGAGCAGATGATTTCTCTGTAAAAGCTCGTTTCCCGGTGAAGACTTCGTACAACACCAGGCCCAACGAATAAATGTCGCTGCGTACGCTCACTTCCTTGCCCGCGAGTTGCTCGGGCGCCATGTAGGCGGGGGTTCCGCTGCGAATTTCGTTGCCGCGAATGTCGTCGGCGAGGCCGGCCAGGCCAAAATCTGTGACCACGACTTGCCCGCGTCCGTCGAGCATGATGTTGGCGGGCTTCAGGTCGCGGTGCAGAACTCCTTTGCTGTGAGCCGCGGCTAAACCGGCGCAGAGCTGGCGAGCGATATCGAGCGCCTTGTCACCCGGCAAGCGTCCGATGCGCCGAAGCAACGACGCGAGGTCTTCACCGTCGATGTATTCCATAGTGAAGAACGTGTGGCCGTCGATGTCACCTACGTCATACACGCGGCAAACGTTGGGATGGGAAATGCGGCGGGCGATTCGGACTTCATTGCGAAAGCGTTCCAGCAGGGCTTCATCGCGCGCGGCTTCGTCGGGCAGAAACTTCAGGGCAACGGTCTGGCCGAGCGTGAGGTCCTCGGCGCGGTAAACCTCGCCCATGCCGCCCTTTCCCAGCAGGGCGACGATGCGGTAACGGCTCGCCAGCAGCCGGCCGGGGAGGAACCGGCCTTCATGAAGAAGATAGTCGGCAGAACTCGACGGCCGGGAGCTGCCAGACGATGGCGGTCGCCGTGGAGTGGCGGGCGGCATGGACATGGTGGGCAGGTCGGCGGCGTCGGGGTTCATGCCCGCCAAATCTGCCGTATTTCCAACCAGATTTTTTGCGGCCACGTCGATGGTCGCGAGTTGGTCACTGCCGGGCGCGGGCGCTCCGCAAGATGAGCAGAAGCGTCCGGTGCTCGGTACCGGAGTGCCGCAGGAAGTGCACGTCGACATAATTTTTCCGAATACAGTCTAACCCGTCGCGCCTTCAGAGACCCAATCGGCTGCTGGTGGCTCATTTTCCGGGGTTGAGGACCGGAAGGCAAAAGCTTAACCACGGAGGGGCACAGGGGGACACAGAGTTTGACGGGAGCCGAGAGCCGGGAACCGGAGGCCGACTAGCGGTTTTGTTACCATCCATGCGATGACTTCACGCCTCGGCCGATGGTTTCTGGATCCTGTTTTTCTTTTGTGCCTGGCGGCGGGCTTGCTTGCATTTGTGGTGCAGTCGGGCGAGTTGGGCACGGCCGACACCATGCATCGGCTGCAGGCCACGCACTGGCTGTGGACATCGGAGCCGCAGGTTTTCCCGCAGGATTATCCCGAGTTCGGCATACGGGGCCGCGGCGGCCGGCTCTATAGCTGGTATGGCATTGGGCAGTCTTTGCTCATGCTGCCCGCCGACGTGGTGGGAACCTGGATCACGCACTGGAAATTTTTTGCCGATTACGAAGACGACCCGGCGGTTCGCAGCATCGTGGTGAGTTTCAGCACCAACATTCTTGTGAATGTGATGACCGCTTTGATTGTGCTTCGGCTGCTGGGCCAGCTGGGCTTTCGCCGGAAAGAAGCGGTTGCCGGCGTGCTGGCCTTGTTGTTCTGCACCACGCATCTCCACTACACGCAGAACATGATGGAGAACAATTACATCATGTTGCTGACCCTGGTGGGATTTTCATTTCAATATGACTGGCTGCGGACGGGCAGCAGGCGCGCGCTGGTGGTTGGTTCGGGAGCGCTGGGACTCAACCTGCTGACGAGGCTCACCACCGGACTGGATCTGATGGCGGGCGGGGCGTTCCTGCTCCTGGTTTTGTGGTTTGAGCAGGTGCGTGGGCGTGCGCTGTGGCGGCGAGGGCTGGACTACGGCAAAATTGCGGCGCCGGTTTACGTTTTCTTTTTGCTCATCGATCGCGCTTATCAGTTCTATCGATTCGGATCGTTCACCAATACCTACGTTTCGCTGGCTGCGGCGGAGCAGCGGCGGGCTGACCCGACGCTGCCGCCGAATTTTCCCTGGACTACGCCGTTTCATGAAGGATTTCTGGGGGCGCTGTTCAAACCGGAGAAGTCGATCTTTCTGTTTGATCCGCTGCTGCTGCTTGGGCTCTTGATGCTGGTATTGTTGTGGAAACGGTTGGCCCCGGCGGTCCGGGCTTATAGCGTGACTACCATCTTTCTGCTGCTGGCCTACATCAGTTTCTATGCGCGGTATTTTGCGTGGGCTGGGGATTTTGCGTGGGGTGACCGGTATGTTTCGACGGCGGTGGAGTTGGTGGCGCTGCTGGCGGTGCCGTTGCTGCTGCGATGGCGCTTCCCGGCGGAGAGCGGACCTCAGGGGCTGAAGCCCACATCTTCTCCGCAGCTGATCGGCACGGCTGAAGCCGTGCCCTTCCCGGCTGTACCTTCCCAAGCTTTGTCCTTGCCCGTTGCGCCATCGTTACCACCAGTCGTGGCGCCGGCCGTGGGGAAATGGATCTGGCGCGCCGGGATAGCATTAATCGCGGCCAGCCTGGTCATTCAAATCGCGTCGCTGGCGTTCTGGCTGCCGCTGGAGATTTATCAGATGGAAGAGTTTGGGCATCCCACGTTTGTGATTGCGCTGCGGTTCAAGAATATCGCCGCATTCGCACTGGGAAAAATGGGCCCGTGGGGACTGAACACCGACTCGATGACGTGGGATTCGTGGGATTACGTCCACATCACGACGTGGAATTTTCTGCCGTTTCTGCTGAAGCGGGTGGGAGCGGCTCCGGGTTGGGTGGTGCGGGTCACGACGGCGGCGTGGCTCGCGGGGATCGCTGGGTTGATTTGGGTGCTGGCGCGGCTGCGCTCCGTGGAGTGGGGCCGGACGGGCTAGCGGGCTTGAGGAATTGTTTTTTGGCCCGTCTGCGCAACTCCAGACGCTGCAGCCGTCCTGGAGCTAGCGTCTTAATTGCAGTGCTGAAGCGCTGCGCCACCCAAAATCCGTGACGCTGCGTTGCTAACTCACCGCCTTCTTCTCGAACTGCCGCAGTCCGACCAGCAGCAGAAGAAGATCAAAGAAAGCCAGCGCGACCAGTACAGCCGTGACAGGTAGGTGCGGAAACTGCGGAACCAAGGTGGCGCGCATGCCTTCGCTGGCGTAGACCAGCGGGTTGATGAGCACGAGTTTTTGGAGGATAGGGAAAGTTTTCAGAGCGCTCCAGGGATAGTAAGCGCAACCGAAGAAAATCATGGGAGTAATGACCATGCCGAACATCAGCCCGATGTGCTGCTGATTGATGCTGCAGCCCAGGGCGAGGCCTCCGCAGGCGGAAAAAGTTGCGACCAGCACAATGACCAGGGCGAAAGTCCAGGGCGAGTGGATGCTGATATCGACTCCGGGACGAAGCACGAGCCACGCCATCGGAATTACGACCAACCCGGACACCAGCGCCTGCAGCATTCCGGCGAAGACTTTTTCGATGGCGATCCAGGGCACGCCGATGGGGGCGAGCAGGCGGTCTTCGATTTCGCGCGTCCACTGAAACTCGGCGATCAGCGGCATGGCCACGGCCCAGATTCCGGTGAAGGTCATGCTGATGGCGATGATGCCGGGGAGCAGAAGACTTTTGTACGCCGGAGGCATATATCCGCTGCCCACCATGACACGGCCGAAAATGAAAACGAAGAGCAGCGGCTGCAGAAAGGTCTGCAGGAAGAGTTGTAGTGCATTGCGCCGCGCCACGTGAGCGTCGCGCGCCAGCATGGCGAAAAAGGTTTTCCAGTTCAATCGCGCAAACTCCTTCCGGTGTGATGAAGGAAGAGATTTTCCAGGCTCGGCTCGGAGATGTGGACGTCTGACAATTCAGCGCCGGCATTCGCGGCCAGGCTGGCGATTTCCGGGATGAGAGAGCCGCCGCGGTCGGCATAGACGTCGGCGCCCGTGCCGTCAGCCGCGCGGACTTCCCGAACTCCGGCCAGCGATTGCAGACGCTGCAGCAAGTCGGCGGTCTGATTTCCGAAACGAAGGCGCACCAGGTAACCGCCGGGGATCGATGCCTTCAACTCGGCGGGTGTGCCGCGTGCAATCACTTTTCCGTGATCGACGATGGCCAGGCGCTGGCAGAGGGCGTCGGCCTCTTCCATGTTGTGCGTGGTCAGCAGGACGGTTTTTCCCGCCTGGTGGTATTCGCGAACGATCTCCCACAAGAGGATGCGGGTTTGCGGATCGAGCCCGGCGCTGGGCTCGTCGAGAAACAGGACCTGAGGATCGTGCATCATGGCGCGGGCGATGGAGAGGCGTTGCATCATGCCGCCGGAAAATCCGCGCACCATCTGATGGGCGCGTTCGGTGAGCTTGAATTTTTCGAGCAAGGAATCGGCGCGGTCGTTCCGCAGTTTGGATCCAATGCCGAAGTAGGCGCCGTGGAAAACCAGAATCTCGCGGGCGGTCAAAGAGAAATCTAAATTCGGGCGTTGCGGCACAACGCCGATCAGGCGCTTGACCTGCGCCGGTTCCTGCCAGACGTCGTGCTCGCCGATCCAGGCCTGGCCCGAGGTGGGCCGCACGCGCGTGGTCAGGACTCCGACGGTGGTGGATTTGCCCGCGCCGTTGGGACCGAGGAGTCCGAAGATTTCTGCGGGATGAATTTCGAGCGAAAGTCTGTCCAGGGCTGGAATCTGGGCTTTGGGTTGCTTCGCGCTTTTGGCTTCGGCACGCGCAATGAAACCGCCACCAGCGCCGGCAGGCGGGGTGGAGCTGTAAACCTTGCGGAGATCCTGAGTGCGAACGCCAACGGCCATGCGGAGAAATCCTCAATCTGAAGCGGGCGGGATCGTGGAGAGTATATCGCAGGGTATGAAAGTGCCGGATTTCAATCACCTGTTGGAGGTCGGTGAACCCCGAGGCGAGTTGGGGCTCGACTTGAATTGTTTCGCGTAACTTGCGCCTTTCTTCGCGCGTTTCGTCGCTATAGTTTTTGATTCGCAAGAATGAAAGACTTTAACCGCAGAGTTCGCAAAGGAAAGCCGCGGAGTGCGAGGAGAAAATCGAGGTGAGCCCGCCACTGAGGCGGCGATTGACTTATGCTTAAAGATATAGTATAATACTAAAGGTGTTGTTGCCTCCGGCTGCATTGTGCGTGACACTGACGGCCCAGCGGCAGCGCACTCGCCTACGGGAGGTCTCTCATGTGTTTCGATACTGATTCGGTGCCCCCTTTCTTTGCCGAGGCGGGTCGACCGACGATGCCCGTCGATGCAGCGCCGGTGACGTTGAAGTCTGCCGATGGAACTTCGTTCGCAGCGTTTCTGGCCCGACCGGAGCGTCCCTCCGGCGCGGGGGTTATTGTTCTGCCGGATTTCCGCGGCCTGTTCCGCTTTTATGAACTGCTCGCACAACGGCTTGCGGAACAGGGACACACCGCCCTGGCCATCGATTACTTCGGCCGGACGGCCGGGATCGGACCGCGGGGAGAGGATTTTCCGTTTCGAGAGCACCTTATGCGTGTAACGCGGCAGGGCGTGGACGACGATATGGCAGCCGCGGCGGATTACCTCCGCGGGCCTGATGGAGGGAAGTGCAAGGCGGTAATGGCTTTGGGGTTTTGTTTCGGGGGACGGCAGGCCTTCTTCGCTTCCGCGGCGAAGTTCGGGCTGGCCGGCGTCATCGGTTTTTATGGGGCGCCCAGTTTTTACCCGAACGGGGCGGTTGGGCCGACGCAGCGCGCGGCGGAGCTTTCTGCCCCGATCCTCGGCCTGTTCGGGGGCGCCGATCATGGGATCCCTCCCAGCGACGTTGCGGCCTTTAACGATGCGCTGAAGGCAGCTGGGGTGGAACATGAAATCGAGGTGTATCCCGGTGCGCCGCACAGCTTCTTCGACGTGAAGTATGCCGAGCACGGGGAAGCCTGTGCTGACGCGTGGCGGCGGGTGCTGAGATTCATCGAGGAACATTTGCGGGTGGGCAGCGCTGCGTGAGTTATCAGAAGTGTGGCGCCGGGAAGGCGCCTCGGTGTGCTTGGCGGGACAGCCGGGGAGGCTTTCCCTACGCTGTTCTCAGTTCCTATTACATGATCTTAGTTCTCACTCCACGGTGACTGACTTGGCCAGGTTTCGCGGTTGATCCACGTCGCAACCGCGGCGGACGGCAATGTGATAGGCCAGCAGTTGCAAGGGGACGATCTCGAGGATGGGTGAGAGTTCTTCGGGCGCAGGCGGAATGTAGAGTACGTGGTCGGCGGCTTCTTTGATTTCTTCGTCGCCTTCGGTGGCCAGCGCGATCACTACTCCCGAGCGGGCTTTCACTTCTTTCAAATTCGAGCAGGTTTTTTCGTAGCGGGTCATCGAGCCGGGATTGTTTACATCCCGCGTAGCGATCACCACGACCGGCAGGTTCTCATCGATGAGTGCGTTGGGGCCGTGCTTCATCTCGCCGGCGGGATATCCTTCGGCGTGGATGTAGGAAATTTCTTTGAGCTTAAGTGCGCCTTCGAGGGCGATGGGATAGTGGATGCCCCGTCCAAGGAAAAGAAAATCCTGGGCGCGCTGGTATTGCTTGGCCAGTTCTTCGACATGTTCGTCGCGGGTCAGGAGATGTTCGAGCTTGGCGGGAATGTGCGTGAGTTCCTGCACGGCGGCGATGGATTGCTCGGCACTCATTACGCCGCGCACCTGCGCCAGGTAAAGCGCGAAAAGATAGAGTGCGGTGAGTTGTCCGGTGAAGGCTTTGGTCGAGGCCACGCCGATTTCGGGGCCGGCATGCGTGTAAATTGTGCCGGCTGCCTCGCGCGTGATCATGGAGCCGACCACGTTGCAGATGGCGAGCGTCTTCGAGCCTCGGGCTTTGGCTTCGCGCTGCGCGGCGATGGTGTCGGCCGTTTCGCCGGACTGCGAAATGACCAGTGTGATCGTCTCCGGAGAGACGATGGGATCGCGGTAGCGCCATTCGCTGGCGTAGTCCACTTCCACCGGAATGCGCGCCAGGGTCTCGATCATGAACTTGCCGGCCTGCCCGGCGTGCCAACTGGTGCCACAGGCGGTGATGTTGATTTTCCTGGCGGCCCGGAACTCAGCTTCGGTGATCTCGATCTCGTCGAGAAAAATGTGGCCGGTATCCTGTGAAACGCGGCCCAGCGTGGTATCACGGACGGTGCGGGGCTGCTCGTAGATTTCCTTGAGCATGAAATGCTTGAAGCCGCCCTTTTCCGCCATAATCGGGTCCCAGGTGATGTGCTGGATCGGGCGTTTGACCGGCTTGCCGTCGAAGTCGGTCAGCTCCACGCCGTGGGAAGTCACCACCGCGAGGTCGCCGTCACCGAGGAAGATAATGTCGCGGGTGTGATACAGAATCGCAGGCACATCGGAGGCGACGAAATATTCGTCGTTGCCCAGACCGATCACCGCGGGCGGGCCGTTGCGCGCGGCGACAATCTTGTTGGGATCATCGGTGCAGATCACGGCCAGCGCGAACACGCCGCTGAGTTCTTTTACCGATCTTCTTACAGCCTCCTCAAGCGAGGGCCGGTGGCCGTTGCCGGTTTTCAGCAGATGCTTTTCGACCAGGTGGGCGATGATTTCCGTGTCGGTCTCGGTAGTGAACCTGTGGCCTTCTTCAATCAGCTTTTTTTTCAGGCTGAGGTAATTCTCGACGATGCCGTTGTGCACCACCACGATCTTGCCGGTGCAGTCCCGATGCGGATGAGCATTTTCTTCGGTGGGACGTCCGTGGGTGGCCCAGCGGGTATGTCCGATACCGTAGGTACCGTCCAGCGGCTTCAGGCGGATGGCTTCTTCCAGATTGCGCAGCTTGCCTTCGGCACGGCGGATTTGAAGGCCGTCCCCGTTGCCGGCCACGGCGATTCCAGCGGAATCGTACCCACGATACTCGAGCCGGCGTAAGCCATCGAGAATGATGGGAACTACAGATTTCTTACCGACGTAACCAACAATTCCACACATTGCGGACGCCCCAATTGTTCATTGTCTCCACACCGTCTCTAAATCGCTGTCTTGGTTCAATATTCATCAATCTGCGAGGGAGAAACGGAACTCTTCGATGACCGGATTAGTCAACACTTCGCGAGCGATGCGCTCGACTTCGGCCTGAGCTGCCTCGCGCGTGAGTCCGCCATCGAGGGTCAGCTCAAAATACTTGCCCTGGCGCACGTCCTCTAATCCCTTGTAGCCCATCTTCTTGAGCGCGCCCTGGATGGTTTTGCCCTGGGGATCGAGAACACTTTTCTTGAGCGATACGTAAACGTAAGCTTTCATCAACACTTCATTATACGTCAGGGAACTGGCGCTTCCGAGACTTGCGTGCGGTTCACTGGCTCGGCTTGGGAGCAGACTGGAGCGGGCCCTAGACGCTTGGATTGAGGTCGTTCATCTTGCGCTGGAGCTCGGCCAATGCGTCCTCGAGCATGCGACGATGGCGCGCATCGTGGGCGCTTTCGATCTGCTGCAGAAGATTCTGTCGCGAAAGCCGCAGGTTTTCGAATTCGCGCTGCCGGGCGGCTTCCTGCGGGCTCATCGGGGAGCGTGGCCGTGCCGGTTTATCGGCGGCGGCGGCCTGTTGGGCCTCGACCGATTTACTTTCCCAGCCTCGCGCCATGAGGTGATTATAGGCCTCCTCGACTGCAGTCCATCTCGCTCTGAAGACGCACAGCAGGAGCAGGCGAAAATCGCCCGGGCCGCAGGTTGCTCAAGCTGCTGTTACGAAAACCGAACGCGAGAGAAGGAGCCGCATTTTTCTTGACAATCGGGGGTATAATGTGCCGCAAGTGGGGGGATGGGGCGATCGCCACCCGACATTCTTATGGCTTCTCGTCGCCAGGCGCCGACTCGACGGCTCACTACCAGGAAGTTGTCTGCCCGTTTTGATCCTGCCGTATTTCTGGCCAATGCTGGTATCGGCAAAACGATTCATGAGTATGCCCCGAAGGCAGCCATCTTTTCGCAAGGGGAGATTGCCGACTCTGTGTTTTACATTCAGAAAGGAAGAGTCAGGCTCAGCGTGGTCTCCAAACAAGGCAAAGAAGCCGTCCTTGGACTGTTTGGCCCCGGCGACTTCATGGGCGAAGGATGCATCGCTTCGGACCAGCCGATTCGGATGGCCACCGCCACTGCCACTACACCCTGTTCTGCCCTGAAGATCGAGAAGAGACAAATGCTGCGCACCCTGCACGCGCAGCACGAGTTCTCCGATGTTTTTGTGGCGTACCTGGTTGCGCGTAACAGCCGCACCCAGGAGGACCTGGTCGATCAACTGTTCAACTCCAGCGAAAAGCGGCTGGCACGCGCGCTGTTTTTGCTGGCCAACTTTGGGAAGGATCGGTCGGAGAAAATGGTTCCCAGCATCAGTCAGGAGACTCTGGCGGAAATGATTGGCACCACCCGATCGCGCGTCAACTTCTTCATGAACCGATTCAAAAAGCTTGGCCTGATTGAGTATAACGGCGGACTCTTGGTGCACAGTTCGCTTTTGAGCGTGGTCTTGCACGACTAGCCGAGAGCCGCCTTTCCTTTGCCCTGCCCGTGGTTTCCTGCCGAATGCCTCATTCGTGAAGATAATGTTTCTAAGGTGTGCAATTCTGAACAGACAGACGATCCAGTGCAGAGTAGGCTCCTGTGTAATTCAGGGTAGAAACGAGGCGGACTGCTCTTGAGGGGGCGCAGCCGCCAGGAGCTTGGGTTGTGTGTTCCCTTGAGTGCGCCACGCGGGGAATCCTTGCAGCGCTGTGCCACGCTGCTGAAACGGGGCGGTTTTGTGCCTTGCTTCCGCACGCTGGTGGAGGCGTGCCCGGGCATCCACTCCATCTTCGCGTCGCTATTCATTTCAAGTGGTTCGCCCCATCCGACCGTCTCTTGGCCGCGATCATGACTCGGAGGTTGAGTGCATGAGCGAACCGGCCGCACTGGGACTCATCAATGGCGTTCTCGCCTACACCACCACTGAGGCCTTCAGCGAGCCCGAACAACTGCTGGCTGCCTTCTTCAGTGCCTCGAACGTAGGGTTTTGCCTCCTGGACAGAGATCTGACCTATCTCGCGATCAACCATACCCTGGCCGCTATCAACGGCATTCCTGCAGCAAGACATCTGGGCCGGACTGTGAGCGAGGTTTTCGGAGGTTTCGCCGCTAAGATTGAACCGGAGTTACGACAGGTATTGGCAACGGGGAAGCCCGTCGTGAACCTCGAGGTCAGCGGCCTGCTACCCAGCCGAGTTGAAGTCGGGCATTGGATGGCGCATTACTTCCCCATCCTCGATCAGACTGGTCGTGTGAAGCAGGTTGGGGCTCTGGTGGCGGAAAATACCAAACCGAAAGCTCTGGAGCAGGCGATCGAGACGCTTGCCGACAAACTGCAGCAAGAGAAGGTGCGGCTGCAGGCTCTGCTCGAAGTCAGCAACGCGCTGACCGAGTCGAAAGCTGACTTCGAGCACGCGTTCCGCGCCATTTCCGCGACTCTACAGAAAGCCGTTCCGCATGACACGGCATTTGTCACCGTCGTGAACCAAGTCGCCGGCACCGTCCTGGTGCGAGCTTTGGGCGGTGCCACCCCCGGCGGGGTTTACGAACACGGCCTGAAAATCCCCATTGATGAGAGCCTGTCGGGCCAACTACTGGAAGAACACGAAGCCAAAGGCCTTAACCGCGGCCAGCTGGAGAAATGTGCGCAACGCTCGCCGCGATTGAAAAAATTGCTGAAGATGGGGTTCTGTGGGGCGTGTTTTGTTCCTCTGAAGACCCCGCGGGGGAGGGTCGGGTTCCTGTTTCTGGCTAGAAAAAATGATGCGGCTTTTACCCCGGCAGACCTCGATTTCCTGAGACGGGTGGCGTCAGAAATGGCGCTGGCGATCGAAGCCAATGCCATCCAGAACGCCCTGGCTCAGGAAAAGCAGAGGCTCCAGGTTCTGCAGGAGATCGATGCCACACTGTTGTCCAGCCTGGAAGTTCAGCAACTTCTTCCTGTCGTTTCCGCGTGCCTGCAAAAGACGCTGGCTCACGACGATATGGCGGTGTTTCTTCACGACGCGCGTTCGAACGCTCTTTGGGACTATGCCAGCGCCTCGGAGCTTAAGCGGAAAATCATTCCCTGCCGCGGCATGCTAGAGCTGGACGACACGCTTACAGGACAGACCTTCGTCGACGGCAAGACCCGGGTCATGCAGCATGCCGATCTCGCAAAAATACCTTTTCCGGTGGTGCAAAAAGCGCTCGGCCTGGGGGTGCGCTCCGTCTGCTTTATGCCGATGCGCACTGCCAAGGGACGGCTCGGGGTCCTGACACTGGTGAGTCAGTCCGATCATGCTTTTGTCGCCGAAGACGTCGGCTTTCTCGAGCAAGTGGCCGCGGCCTTGGCCCATGCTTTGGGCAACGCCCTGGCGCACAAGGCGTTACGGGCGGAAGAAGCCCGCCTCCGAGTTCTGCTGAAGACCGGCGCCAGCATGGCTTCGAATTTGGACGTCCGGCAGGTCTTTCCCGCGATTTCGGCACACGTGCGGCACGTCAAGCAGCATGAATTTGCCAGCTTGCTGCTGCGGGACGATGCGCGCGGGGTATTGCTTCGGCATGCCGTGGACTTTCCCCTTGCCAAAAGAGTCATGCCCGCCGACTTCACAGCCCCTATCGACGGCAGCCCGGCTGGGAAGGCCTTGAAACTTGGTGCTCCTCAGATTTTCTCAAGGGAGGAGATCGCGGCTTTCGGCACCGACATTTCGGAATTAATTCTCGAAGAGGGTTTGCAGAGCCTATGCTGTGTTCCTCTTACTGCTTCCAAAGACACCCTGGGAACGCTGAATTTCGGAAGTACCCGGCCTAACGCCTTCCTGCCGGAGGACTTGGAGTTGTTCAGCCAGGTTGCTGCCCAGGTCGCGGCCGCACTGGAAAATGAGCGAGCCTATCGAGAGATCGAGCAGCTCAAGAACCGCCTGGCAGCGGAAAAGCAATACCTGGAGGGCGAAGTCCGGACGGAACTCAATTTTGAAGAAATCATCGGCGACAGTCCGGCGCTGAAAAAGGCCTTGGAACCAATTCCCATCGTCGCGGCCAGCGACGCCACCGTCCTGGTTCTGGGAGAGACGGGAACCGGCAAAGAACTTGTCGCCCGCGCCATCCACCGAATGAGCCGGCGCCATGACCGGAATTTCGTCAAGGTGAACTGCGCCGCCATCCCGACGGGACTTCTGGAAAGCGAACTGTTTGGCCACGAGAAGGGTGCGTTTACCGGGGCCGTCACCCAGAAGATCGGCCGCATGGAATTGGCCGACCATGGGACCTTGTTTCTGGACGAAGTGGGAGAAATCCCGCTCGAACTGCAGCCCAAGCTATTGCGCGTGTTGCAGGATCACGAGTTCGAGCGGTTGGGCGGTACGCGCACCATTAAGGTGGACTTGCGTTTGCTCGCAGCGACGAATCGTGACTTGTCGAAACTGGTTGTGGAACGCCAGTTTCGGAGTGATCTTTTTTACCGCCTGAACGTGTTTCCCATCCATTTGCCCAGTCTGCGAGAACGGCACCAGGACATCCCGATGTTGGTGCGTTACTTTGTTGGGAAATATTCGGTTCGCATGGAACGCCACATTGAGACCATTCCCGCCGAAACCATGAGTGCTCTGATCAACTGGCACTGGCCGGGCAACGTGCGCGAACTGGAAAACTTTATCGAGCGCTCGGTGATTCTCAGCGACAGCACGACGCTGCGGGCGCCCATGTCTGAGTTGCTGATCGAGATGCTGCAGGGCGGCTCATCCGACCATACCCTCGACACTGCTGAACGTCACCATATTCTGGGTATATTGCGGGAAACCGGCGGGTTGCTCTCCGGACCCACTGGTGCAGCCCATCGGCTGGGGCTGAAGCGGACAACGTTGCAATCAAAAATGTTGCGGCTGGGGATCAGCCGCGAAGATTACGTTGGGCCCAAACTGCCCTGACTTTTCAAGTATTCTCCACAAAACTTCTGCTCATAAGGCCTAAGCCTGCCGACTAATCGGCAGGTCGCCGGAGTGTCGGCAGGCCGCCCGGTTTGAACCTTCGAGTTCTTTTGCGGAACTCATACCAAACAGGGAAGTTGTGCTGTTTCGAGATAAGGCCCGTTCTGGAACTCGGAATGCCACAGTAGTTGCTTCTCGCTTAGGGCGAGGCTGTTCTTCAGTTTCGCCTGCAACATCGAGATCGCCCAGCCTCCCCCAAGAGATTGGAAATACGGCATAGCCGTGGAGAGGGACCAGTGTTTGCGCCCACTAGGTTTCAATCCGTGAAGTCGAGCGTTGCCGTTCAAACCTCATTGAACGCGCCCACGAGCCTACATTCAGTCCCGCGGCAGAAGCCAATGCATGCGCCGCAGTGGAACGTCGGTTTCGGGAATTATGCGCTCCAGACGGTTGTCGCGGAGAATCGCGGCTTAATCGAAGTGATGACGCCGGGGCCAAGCCATCCTGGCGAGATTGATCCGCTCTACCTTTTCGCCTGCCGCGCCGAATGGGAGCGGAGATCGGACCCGAGTTCGGCCTGGGAACTGATTTCGGCGGCCGAAAGTTCTCACGAAGACACGCGGGCAAACGCGCGCTCGCTTCTGGCGAGTTCCCGGCATCTGGAGGGGGGTTCTCCGGCAGCAGCCGGGAGCCAGGTTTTCAGACCGCGGCGCTTTCGGACGGTGGAGGAAAACATGAAGACCCCTTACGGGCTCGAGATCATTGAAAACTGTGCGGATTGTTTCTGCCGCAAGGCGGGATTCTTCTGCGGCTTCTCCCCTGGCGTCGTGGAGTCGTTGGATCAGGTAAGCCACCACAGCACCATGCCGGCAGGAGCGATCCTGTTCGTGGAGGGGCAGATTTCCCGTGGAGTTTTCATTCTTTGTTCCGGCAGGGTGAAGCTTTCGACCGCATCGCGAGAAGGCAAGGTGTTGATTCTGAAGACGGTTGAAGCAGGCGAAGTGATTGGACTGAGCGCGGCGGTCTCCGGGGCCAGCTATGAGATGACGGCAGAAACGGCGATGCCCTGCCAGCTCAATTTCGTCGGTCGCAAGGATTTGCTGGAGATGCTGCACGCGCACAGTGAAGTTGGCGTTCACGCCGCCCTGAGTTTGAGCGCCGATTTCCAGTCGGCGTATCGTGATATTCGCGACCTGGTGATGGCACGATCTTCGGAAGGGAAACTGGCGCGGCTGCTGCTGTCGTGTTCTCCCAAACAGCCGGCAGGGTGCGAAGAGGCCCACTTACGGCCAGCCATGACTCACGAAGAAATGGCCCAGCGCATCGGCTCGTCGCGCGAGACTGTGACCCGTTTGTTGAGCGACTTGAAGCGGAAGCACATGATCCGCTTGGATGGTGCCGCGCTGGTCATCTGGAACCGGAACGCGCTCGAATCTTTGGCTGTTTAGCTTCCTCCCCTGTGCTTGGAGAGGGCCGGTGTAAGGGCTCTCTCCTTTTTTGTTGCAGGGTCCGCTAGGCAGGTCAACATTAAGAGCTCTTAACCGCAGAGGTCGCGAAGGAAAGGCCGCGGAGGACGCGAAGAAATTCGTTGATCCGGAATGGTTGCAACTTATCCGGTCCGGTTAGAGGCCGAACAGTTCGCGCAGGCGCTTCGTTTGGGCCCGGCTGACCGGGACTTCAGTTTGTTTCTTGTCATCCATGCGTAGCTGGTAGGAACTCTTGAACCAGGGCACCACTTCGCGAATGCGGTTGATATTCACCAGAAAAGATCGGTGCGCCCGCCAGAACAAGTTGGGATCCAGACTGTCGAGCAATTCTTCCAGAGTGCGGCAATTCGAGTGGCCTTCGAATCCGGATGGGCCCGCAGTCACGATCGTGATCACGCCATCTTCGATCGAGGCATAACAGATTTCTCGTTGATCCACCAACAGCATGCGGCCGACGGACTTCAGCAGGATCTTGGAAAGCTGTGGCTTCTGCAGTTCCAGCATGCGAACCAGGTTGTCGATTTTTTCGGCAGGCAGAATGCCCGACTCCTGCTTGGCCCGGGCTCGTTGCACAGACTGCGCCACCCGTTTCTTGTCGAATGGCTTGAGCAGGTAATCGACTGCGTTGACTTCAAAGGCCTTTACCGCGTACTGGTCAAAGGCGGTGGCGAAGACGATTTTGGGCAGCTGGATTTTCCTATCCAGCAACTTCTTGATTACGCCGAAGCCGTCGAGGCCGGGCATCTGCACGTCGAGGAAAACCAGGTCGGGGTTGTGCTCTTTAATCAGGCTGACGGCTTCGAAGCCGTTCTTGCCTTGGGCGACGACATCCACGTCGCCGGTATTCTTGAGCAGGTAAGCGAGTTCGTCGCGGGCGAGCTGCTCATCGTCCACGATTACGGCAGATAGGGGCATTCCTTTTCCGAACTGCGAGCTCCGAACTGCTCCGGTTTGCCAGAGGATCAGCTGAAAGTATAGTAGCCGCGTTTTGCCAGCGTCAACGCTGCATCACGGTGAGCGTTCAAGGCTACCGTTCAAAGCTACCGTTGCATCATGCTGGCCATATCGAACCGGGTGTAGCCTGCGGGTATTGTGAACAAGCCGGCCGGCTGGGCCCCTTCCTTAATGTTGGTCAGTTCGATGCCACCGCCCGTGACCCCATCCATCTTGATGACGCAATGCAGCTTGGTGTCTACCCAGATATTGCTCTTGTCGCCCTTGCTGGAAACGCCCTCGTACTTCACTGTGCTGCGACCGCCCACCGTGTCGCTTCCGATCTTGGTGCAGCTTCCCCAGTTCTTTGTGGTTCCCGCTTGTTCGGCAAGTTTCTTCCACTGCGGGCAGGCGTCATTCACATCTTGTACATGCCAGTACTGCGTGATGATGGGCTTTTGCATCATCGGCGGCCAGCCATCGATGTACATGTGCCTCCCGGAAAGGAGCACGACCCAGTTCTTTTGCGTCTCGTCGACGATGGCTGCTATCGGTCCCATGGCCTGATCGCCCTCGACCTCGTACCGCACCTTGTCCCTGGTCGAGTAGACCTTCTTGATCCCTTGGCTGCCTCTTGCGTTGATCACGTCGGCCGAAAAATCCTGCGCCATAACCATACTTGCCGTGAAAAGAACTCCCAACACGAAATACGCGCTAACCATTGATCGAATCATGCTACGTCGACTCATGCTAATCCCTCTTTTTCGTCCCGCAAAAAGCTGCTACCGCGGCGGTGCGCTGGGAAGAATAGCAGAAGTCCGAGTGACCGAAGCAAGAAAATTGTCGCCATCTCAGTGACCGCTCTCCCCAGCGGGCTTAGAAAACTTCTGCGCATCCACTTCGAGAGAAAGGTGCTGGCGTGCTCTTTGAATCCCAGCTTGCGGTAAAGCTCCAAAGCGCCCGTATTCTGCTGCATCACTTCCAGGTGCACCGCGGTAACGTTGAATGAGCGGGCGGCATCTTCAAGAAAAGCCATGGCCATGCGGCCCCAGCCGCGGCCACGATAGTCGGGACGTAAGAAGAATTCGTCCACGAAAGCATCACGGCCCAGCCACTCCAGGCTGTAACCGAAGCAGAGAACGATGTAGCCGACGGGGAATGGGTCGGCGTGTTCTATACGATCGAGGATGAGCCACACGCGACCGAGGTTTGGGTCGCGCAGGAGCGTGATCAGTGCGGCGCGCGCCTTGTGCTCGTCAAAGCCGTGGCCATCGAAGGCGTAATACTCGCGCATGAACGGCAGCAACGTGGCCGTGTCCGATTCTGTGGCGAGAGGGAAGATCGGTTCGGCGCTCAAACCGTATTCTCGAGGGCCAGCGCCATGCCCAGGCCTCCGCTGACGCAGAGGGTGGCGACGCCGCGTTTGGTGTTGCGCTTGAGCATTTCGTGGAGCAGGGTGACGGTAATGCGTGTGCCGGAGCAGCCGATGGGATGGCCGAGGGCGATGGCGCCACCGTTGACGTTGAGCTTGTCGCGATTGAAATTCAGTTCGCGATCGCAGGCGAGTACCTGCGCGGCGAAGGCTTCGTTCAGTTCGATCAGACCGAAATCGTGCAGCCTGAGACTATGTTTCTCTTCGAGCTTGCGCAGGGCAGGGACGGGGCCGATGCCCATGGTGCGGGGATCCACGCCGGCCGATGTGACCGCGGCAATTCGAGCCAGCGGCTTCAGATTGTTGCGCTTTATGAAATTCTCGCCGGCGACGATGAGTGCAGCCGCGCCGTCCGTAATGCCGGACGAATTGCCCGCGGTGATGGTGCCGGTTTTCGAAAATACTGGGGCCAGCTTTCCGAGTTTTTCCAGACTCGCGTCGGGAAAGGGATGCTCATCGCGGGTGAACGTGGTCGCACCCTTTTTGCTTTCGATGGTCACAGGGACGAGTTCATCATTGAACCGTCCGGCGGCAATAGCACGGGCGGCGCGGGTTTGCGACATCAGGGCATATTCGTCCTGCTCGTCGCGTGAAATTTTGTACTGCTCGGCCAGCACCTCGGCGGTTTCGCCCATCACCATTTTCGCCAGCGGACAGAAAAAACCGTCGCGATACATGCCGTCGACCAGATCCTGATTGCCCAGACGATATCCCCAGCGTGCTTCGAGATAATAGGGAACCCGCGACATGGATTCGGTGCCACCGGCGAGAATGCAATCGGCATCGCCGAGCAGGATGGACTGATAGGCGAGAGCAATCGACTTCATCCCTGAGGCGCAGGCCTTGTTGACGGTGAACGAGGGCGCTTCCTGCGGGATGCCGCTGCGGACGGAAATCTGCCGCGCAGGATTCGGGCCGCCTCCGGCCTGGCGAGCATTGCCGAAGATGGTTTCGTCGACCTGTTCGGGCTGAATTCCAGCCCTCTCTATGGCGGCTTTTACCGAGACCACGCCCATGTCGGCAGCGGTCAGCGACGCCAGCGCTCCACCGAACTTGCCGATTGGGGTGCGGACGGCGGAGAGAATGTAAACGGCCTGCAAGCTCGACCCTCCAAACGTTTGAGTCTAGCAGGCGACGGGAAATGGCTGCCAGGTTCGACGCGAATGACGTCGTGATTTCGGCAATCTGAAAATTTGTGGCGCGGACTGCCGAAGTCAAATACCCCACGTCTCGCAAGAAACGCGAGACATGGGGCACCCGGCGAGGCGATGCGGCGATTGTCACCGACAGAACAATTTCGCCATGTGGTTCGTTGTCCGGTAGTGGACAGTCGGTTCCGGTGGTGGACACCCCGCCTGCCCGATGAACCTGAGACGAGGGCTTATCTTTCGATGTGTCAATCACATAGGCGCTTCTGAAGTGTGGCGGGTGAGTTGCCACCGATCTGGGTGATGGATATCGCCCGCCCAGAATTCAAACGTCAGAAGCTGCGCCGCCAGATTGTGTGGGCAGCGATCGGCGCCGTTGTGGTGGTCGCGGTAACGGTTGGAGTTTCTCGACTCAAACCGGCTGCGCCCTCGGTCGAACGCGGAACGGTTTGGACCGACACGGTGAAGCATGGGTCCATGCTGCGGCAGGTTCGCGGGCCGGGCTCGCTGGTCCCGACGCAAGAGTCGGTGCGCCAGATACCCGCAGAAACCGAAGCCACCGTAGTGCGGATTCGAATGCTGCCGGGTTCTCAGGTGACCGCAGACTCCATCCTTCTCGAAATGAGCAATCCCCAGGTAGAGGAAGCCGCGGTCGACGCGCAGCTGCAGTTAAAGGCGGCTGAATCCGAATACCAGAGCCTGCGAGTGAAGCTGGAGAGCGATCTGATGACCCAGAAAGCGGGCGCGGCAACGGTGAACGCGGATTACAGCCAGGCGCGTCGCCAGGCGGATACCGACAAGGCGCTGTACGACCTGGGAGTGATCTCGGGCCTGGCTTACCAGGCCTCCAAGGGCAGAGCGGACGAACTCACTACTCGGAATGATCTTGAACTGCAGCGGCTGGCGATCAACAAGCAAGCCATTGAGACTCAACTATCCCAGGAGCAGGCCAAGGTCGAGCAGTCGCGGACCCTGGCCGACTTGAAGAAGAAACAGCTCGACGCACTGAAAGTCCGGGCAGGGATTGACGGAGTGCTCGTCGATCTGCCCCTGCAGGTGGGACAACACGTACAGCCGGGAGCGATGCTGGCGAAAGTGGTACAGCCGGGGCATCTGATGGCCGCGCTGAAGATCGCGGAAACCCAGGCGCGCGATGTGCAGTCTGGCGAGCCGGCGGCGGTCGATACACACAACGGAATCATCAGCGGCACGGTGATGCGAGTTGACCCGGCCGTACAAAACGGAACCGTCACCGTAGACGTCAAACTCACTGGCGAACTTCCAAGGGGGGCGCGGCCGGATTTGAGCGTGGATGGAACCATCGACCTGGAGCGGCTGGACAACATTCTTTATGTAGGGCGTCCGGCATTCGGGCAGGAGAACAGCACCATCAGCCTGTTCAAGCTGGATGCCGACGGCAAGGAAGCGATGCGCGTGCCGGTGAAGGTGGGGCGCGAATCGGTGAATTCGATTCAGGTTTACGAAGGGTTGCATGAGGGCGACACGGTGATTCTTTCCGATATGTCGCGCTGGGACAAAACCGACCGCATCCGTCTGGAGTAAGCGAACTCAACCAAACATCGAGGCAGAACATTATGACTGAAGCAAGACAGGTGTTGATCCAGATTCAGGATATGACCAAGGTCTTTTACACCGACGAAATCGAAACCCATGCGCTCTCCGGCGTACACCTCTCGATCCATCGCGGCGAGTATGTGGCGATGTCGGGACCATCGGGATGTGGCAAGTCCACGCTGCTGTCGATCATCGGGCTGCTTGATACCCCGACCGACGGCAGCTACGCGCTCAATGGCAAGCCGGTGGAGAATCTGGATTTCGCCGAGCGCTCGCGCATCCGCAACCAGGAGATCGGATTCATCTTCCAGAGTTTCAACCTGATTGGCGACCTCACGGTGTACGAGAACGTGGAACTGCCACTCACCTACCGCCAGAAGATGCCCGCCGTCGATCGAAAAAAGCGCGTGATGGAGGCGTTGGAGCGGGTGGGAATGGCGCACCGTATCCGGCATTATCCTTCGCAACTTTCCGGCGGCCAGCAGCAGCGTGTGGCCGTGGCGCGCGCGCTGGGCGGGAAGCCGTCCATTCTGCTGGCGGACGAGCCCACCGGAAACCTCGACTCGCGCAACGGTGAAGCCGTAATGGAACTGCTACAGAACCTGCACCGCGAAGGCGCAACAATCTGCATGGTGACGCACGATCCGCGGTTTGCGAAACACGCCGAGCGCGAGGTGCATTTATTCGACGGCAAAGTGGTGGCGGAAGAAGAACTGAAAAAGTTGATGGCGGATGTGCATGCATGAACGGGCTGGTCCAAGACCTTCGTTACGCCCTGCGGAAGTTGCGCAAGAGCCCGGCGTTCGCGGTGGTGGCCATCATCACTCTCACCCTCGGCATCGGCGTGAACACGTCGATGTTCAGTTTGGTGAACGCGGTGATCTTGAAAGAGTCGCCGGTCAGTCATCCCGCACAGCTCGTATTTCCCGCGGGCGTACGCCCGGACGGAGCCGACAATAACTTCGCCTACAAGGAATTCGAGGAAATCCGGAACCGCAATGAGTCGTTGTCCGGAGCTTTTGCGTTCGACACTACCCGCTTCCTCGCGAGCGTGAATGGTCAGACCGATTACGTGTTTGGACAGTGCGTTTCCGGGAACTTCTTTTCGGTGCTGGGAGTGAAGCCGACTCTGGGCCGGGCGCTCACCCAGCAAGATGATCAGGCTGGGCAACCGCCAGTGGTGGTGATAAGTCACGACTATTGGAAGAGAAGGTTTGCGTCCGATCCCGGCGCTTTGAATAGCAGCGTTGTCATCAAGAAGATTCCGTTTCAGGTGGTGGGGGTCGCGCCTCGATCGTTTCGCGGCATCGAACTGGGCGACGCCGTCGATATCTGGATGCCCATTACGTATTGGCCGCAGGTGAGGCTCGGTGATCACCTAATGGTGGGCATCATGGGGCGGTTGAAGCCGGGCACGACGATCGCTCAGGCATCCGCCGAGCTTGGCGTTATTGACACAGATTACGCAGCACGGAAGTTGGACCCGAACGAAATATCACAGAACTAACGGGCCAACGTCGACCCACTCGTGGCTCTGAGAGACGAGTGAGGAGGGATCTGAAATGAACCAGTTCATCCAGGATCTTCGCTACGGATTGCGCCAGTTGCGCAAGAGTCCGGGCTTCGCGGCGGTGGCGGTTTTCACGCTGGCCCTCGGGATCGGCGTTAATACGTCGATGTTCAGCGTGGTGAACGCAGTCCTTTTGCGGCCGCTGGCGTTCAAGGATGCCGGCCGCCTGGTCCGCGTCTGGCATGTTCCACCTGCAAAGAGCTTTCCGGGGATGACCACGTTTGCTGTTTCTGCCGCGAACTACCGCGACTGGGAGAGCCAGAACCATGTCTTCGACGGGATGGCGATCTTGAGCTTTCACGGTTTCACGATCACGGGTGGGGACAAGCCTGAACAGGTGGACGCCAGCGCCGTCTCCAGTGGGTTCTTCTCGACGCTGGGGGTTCCGCCCATGCTGGGGCGCGTGTTTTCTCCGGAGGAAGATGAGCCAGGGCGCTCGCACGTCGTTGTTCTCAGTCATCGTTTGTGGCAAGAGCATTTTGGCGCGAATCCGGAGATCGTGGGTCACAACACCAGCCTCGATGGACAAAGCTACCTGGTGGCGGGCGTGATGCCGGCGAGTTTCCGGTTTCCTGATTTTGCCCAGATGTGGACCCCGATGGCCTGGACGGATCAAGAACGCGCGGTGCGGGGTGAGCATCACTATATGGTCATCGCGCGGCTCAAAGGCGGAATCGGAGTGAAAGAGGCCCAGGCGGAGATGAATACGATTTCTGGCCGGCTGGAGCAGTTGTATCCGGCAGATGACAAGGGATGGGGCGCCGTGGTCGTGCCCCTGCACGACGACCTGGTCAGCGATGTGCGGCCCGCGCTGCTAGTTCTGCTGGGAGCCGTGGCTTTCGTTCTTCTCATTGCGTGCGCCAACGTGGCCAACCTGTCGCTGGCGAAGACTTTCAGCCGCCAGAAGGAGATCGCTATTCGAACCGCGCTGGGCGCGACTGCGACGAGGGTGCTCCGCCAAATCCTCACCGAGAGCGTGCTGCTTGCTCTTGCGGGAGGTGCGCTTGGCCTGGTCTTCGCGCATTTCGGCATTCGCCTGGTAGTGGCCTTTCTGGGTGACAAACTGCCTCGGTCGATTGAGGTCGGATTGGATACACAAGTCCTTGCTTTCACGGCCGTCATTTCTATCGCCACCGGCATTATCGCGGGAGTGCTGCCGGCTTTCCGGCTGACGCGAGCCGACACAAATCAGGCGCTCAAACAAGGGTTAGGCCGGACCGACGCGGATTCGAGCGGACATCGTACGCGCAGCATCCTGGTGGTGTCGGAGGTCGCCCTTTCGCTGATTCTGCTGATCGGCGCGGGGTTGATGATCCGCAGCTTCCAGAGACTTCTCGCGGTAGATCCTGGGTTCGACTCTCACCATGTTCTGACGATGACCGCGATGGTTTCGCGAGCGAAGTTTTCTTCACCGGCTCAGCAGATCAGCTTCTTCGACAGCGTACTGCAACGCGTGCGAGCCTTACCAGCTGTGGAATCCGCGGGCGTGATTGACGACATTCCCCTGGACAGCGGAGGTTCGCATCAGCCCGTAGCGATCGAAGAGCGCCCGGTGGTGCCCATGTCGGAGCAGCCGGAAGTTGACGTCCGCCTCGTCAGTCCCGGGTACATGAGCGCGCTACACATCCCGATTGTGCGTGGCCGCGACGTGGGCGACGCCGACATTACGGGAAGGCCTGCAAAGGTCCTGATCAGTGAATCCATGGCCCGGCAGTTTTGGCCGGGTGAAGACCCGCTGGGCAAGCGTCTAACGCTAACCTTCTTTCCTGGCACCGTGCGCGAAGTGGTTGGAGTGGTGGGCGACGTAAAGATCGACAGCCTGGACCAGACTCGTCCGAGCGCAACGCTTTATTTCCCGCTGGATCAGGTTTCCGCGCCGGTAAACGGGGGTTGGAATTCGTTTCCCATGACGCTGGTAGTGCGCTCAGCCGGCAATTCCACAGGCCTGGTTTCTGCTGTGTCGAATGCCGTGCATCTGGTCGATCGCGAGATTCCATTGCGCGACATCCTGCCCATGGACGACCTGGTTACGAACTCTGTCTCCCAGCAGCGCTTCAATATGCTTCTGCTGGGCGCGTTCGCAGGACTTGCCCTGTTGCTGGCCGCAGTCGGAATCTACAGCGTGCTGTCGTACAGCGTAAAGCGGAAGGTGCCGGAAATCGGAATCCGCCTGGCTCTGGGCGCCCGGTTGAGCGACGTGCTGCGCATGGTTGTGTTCGAAGGGATGAAGCCAACCTTGATTGGGGTCGCGATCGGAACGGCAGGAGCGCTGGCTCTGGGACGCGCATTGTCGAGCCTCGTCTATGGCATAAAACCGACGGATCCCGTGACCTTCCTGGCGGTGGCATTGCTGCTAACCGCGATCGCCTTGTGCGCCAGCATTATTCCGGCCTATCGGGCGACCAGGGTTGATCCCATGGTGGCGCTGAGATACGAGTGAGGAGGTTACGAATGAATGGTTTGGTCCAGGATCTTCGGTATGCATTCCGCCAGCTGCGCAAGAGCCCGGGGTTTGCCTGCACTGCTGTTCTGATCCTGAGCCTGGGGATAGGCGCCAGCGTGTCCATCTTTGGCTTTGTCGATGCTGCGCTGATCAAGCCGTTGCCCTACCCGAATCCCAACCGGCTGGTTGACGTTACGGAAAGTGTCGCCATGATTCCGCACGCCAACCTTTCGTATCCAGACTATCTGGATTGGAAGAGACTCAACCACGTATTCAGTTCTATGGAGGTCTACACCGGAAACGGCTACCTGCTGCGCACGGCCACTGGCACAGAACCGGTGCCCGGGCTCAGTGTGAGCGACGGGTTCTTTCACACTCTGGGGATTGCTCCCGTTCTCGGGCGTGATTTCTATACTGGCGAGGATTTACCGAGTGCGCCCCGAACCGTGATCCTGAGCTACGCCACATGGCAGAAACGCTTTGGCGGAAGAAAAGATGTAACCGGCGAAACCGTGGCTCTCAGCGGCATTCCTTACGCCATTGTCGGAGTGCTGCCGGAAGATTTCCAATTCGCTCTCCGAGGAAATGTCGAGTTCTGGACGACGCTGCACGCCTCCGATCAGTGTGCTCTCCGCCGCAGCTGCCACAACCTCAACGGAATCGGACGGCTTAAAGATGGCGTCTCGGTCGAGATAGCTCGCGCCGAGATGAAGACGATTGCGCGGCAACTGGAACTGCAGTATCCCAAGGACAATCGCGACCAGGGGGCCAGCGTGCTGCCTCTGTCGGAAGTGATCGTTGCGAATATCCGTCCCATCCTGCTCGTGCTGCTGGGCGGCGCAGCGCTCTTGCTGGTCATCGCATGCGTCAACGTATCGAGCCTGCTATTGGTTCGCTCCGAGAGCCGCAGGCGTGAGATTGCGGTGCGCGGGGCGCTCGGTGCCTCGCGCGCACGGCTGGTTCGCCAGTTCATAACTGAAGGTCTGGTGCTGATGGCAGCGGGCAGCCTGCTTGGCCTGGCGGCTGCCGGCGGGGCGATGCAGATCCTCACCCGTCTCATCTCCAAAGACATGATGGCGGGAATGCCCTACCTGGCCGGACTCGGGTTGAACTCTCATGTGCTGCTTTTTGCGGGCGTGATATCGGTGTTAGCTGCGGCGCTGTTTTCTTTCGCGCCGGTTGTGCGCCTGCCGCTGACCAAGCTGCGAGAAGGCTTAAGCGAAGGCGGCCGCGGTTACGCCGGAACCATGTGGCGGCGATTTGCCGCGAACCTGGTGGTTGTGGAATTGGCGATCGCGGTTGTCCTGCTCGTGAGCGCCGGTTTGCTGGGCAAGAGTTTCTATCGCCTGCTCCATGTAGACGTCGGCTTTCAGACCGATCATCTGGCCACGCTGCAAGTTGCCTTGTCCGATGCCAGCTACCCCAAGGACGAGCAGATGGTAGCAGTCGAGCGGCAGATCATAAGCCGGGTCTCCGGCTTGCCAGGCGTCGAATCGGCAGGCATCTCCAGCGTGTTGCCGGTGAGCTTTAATGGCAACACCGATTGGATACGCTTTGTGGGCCGTCCCTACAACGGACAGCACAACGAGGTGAACCAGCGAGATGTGAGTTCCGATTTTTTCTCCACGCTGCATGCCAAACTGGTGCGCGGCCGTTATTTCACCGATGCCGAAGATGCATCGAAGCCTCTCGTCGTGATCATCAATGAGACTCTGGCGAAGAAATATTTTCCCGGAGAAGATCCCATCGGCAAGAGGATTGGCGATATCGAGCTCACGCCGAAGTCGATCAAGGAAATCATTGGCGTTGTGGAAGACGTGAAGGATGGCTCGTTGGATTCCGAGACCTGGCCAGCGGTTTATTATCCGTTTAACCAGGATACCGATAGCTACTTCTCTCTCATTGTGCGCACCTCGCAAGACGAGAAGTCTCTGCTGCCAACGCTGGTCACGGCCGTTCATGAGGTCGATCCCGGTATTGGCACGATGAACGAAGCCACCATGGCTGACCGAATCAACGATTCGCCAACTGCCTACCTCCACCGTTCTTCAGCCTGGCTGGTCGGGGGCTTCGCGTTTCTGGCACTGCTGTTGGGCGTGGTTGGCCTTTACGGCGTGATCGCGTACTCCGTGAGTCAGAGGACACGCGAAATCGGAGTTCGCATGGCTCTCGGTGCGCAGCGCAGCTCGGTGTATCAACTGATCATGAAAGAAGCAGGCTGGTTGGTGGGAACAGGAATTGCTGTGGGACTGGTATGCGCGATCGGGTTTGCGGTGCTGATTCGCGGGCTGCTGTTCGGAGTCCGGTCGTGGGATGTGACTACGCTGGCTGCAGTAGCCTCGATGCTTGGAATTTCGGCGCTGCTGGCGAGCTACATCCCGGCGCGGAGGGCAGCGCAAGTCGATCCCATGGTGGCGCTGCGATACGAGTAACAAGAGGAGCCGAATTATGAGTGGACTGATCCAGGACATTCGTTACGCGCTGCGGCAACTTCGCAAGAGCCCGGCCTTCACTGCTGTCGCAGTGCTTACCCTTGCGCTGGGGTTAGGAGCGAACAGTGCGGTTTTCAGTGTGATTGATGCTGTCTTGCTGCGCCCGCTTCCGTTTCATGTCCCCAGCCGCTTGGTCGTCGTTAAGCCGACCGAGCCTGGTCGGCATGACGATATTGGAACGTCCTATCCCACGTTTCTAGACTGGCGGACACAGAACCATGTTTTTGAAGGACTCTCCGTATTCCGCGTGGACGATTTCACACTTACGGGACGAGGCGAGGCCGCTCATCTGACGGGCTCTGTCGTTTCTGCAAATCTGTTTTCAGTGCTGGGCGTACCCCCTGCCATGGGCAGGGCTTTTATTCCCGAGGAAGACCAGCCAACCGGCACTGGCTTGCCCGTCATGTTAAGCCACAATCTTTGGCAAAACCGCTTCGGGTCCGATCCGAAAATCGTTGGCCAGAGCCTCACTTTGGATGGCCAAACGTTTTCCGTTGTCGGCGTGATGCCCGTGCGTTTTCAATTTCCGGTGCAGCGAACACCGGTTGAATTCTGGACCACCATCGCTCTCGATGCGCAGTCGGCAAACGGCTCGCCGCCCATGACCGCGCAGCGCGGAGCTGGATATCTTCTTGTGGTCGCACGCCTGAAGGCTCAGGTCACAGCCGACGCTGCACAGATTGAAATGGGGGGAATTCAGGCCGGCCTGAATAGGCAATATCCAGAGAACCGGCCCATGGGAATAAGCCTTGTTCCGGAAGCCGATGCCGTAGTGGGCGACATGCGCCAGGGCCTGTTCATTCTTCTCGGAGCCGTGGGTCTGGTTCTGCTCATAGCCTGCGCGAACCTGTCGAATCTATTGTTGGCCAGAGCCGCGACCCGAAATAAAGAAATCAGCGTGCGCACGGCATTGGGAGCGACGCGTTGGATGATTGTGCGTCAATTGCTTGCAGAAAGCTTTTTGCTCGCAGCCGCGGGCGCTGCGGCGGGACTCGGGCTGGCCGCGTGGGGAATCAAGTTGCTGACGGCGCTGGCGCCGGGGGACTTGCCCAGAATTACGGAAAGCGGCCTCAACCTGCAAGTGCTGATCTTCACTACGCTGGTTGCGGTCCTGACCAGCGTTCTATTTGGGCTGGTCCCGGCCCTGCAGGCGGCCAAGCCTCAATTGGCTGCCTCTCTCAACGAGGGCGGCCGCAGCGGAACCGACACTGTGGCGCATGGCCGCCTAAGGTCTGCATTGATCGTCACGGAAATGGCTATTGCCATGGTACTGCTGGTTGGCGCTGGTCTTTTGTTGCGAAGCCTTCTGGGATTGGGAAGAGTAGACCCCGGCTTTGCCAAGGATCACGTCATCACATTCGGACTCGACTTGCCCGACCGTTACGGACACCCTCAGAAAATCGCCTTCTATCGCAGCCTGCTGGAGCAGGTTCGAGCCACTCCGGGCGTGGGTTCAGCCAGCGCAGCGTTTCCTCTTCCGCTCTCGGGGGGCGACGTCAGGACCACCTTCGAAGTTCAGGACCGGCCCATGAAGCATTCCGAGTATCCAGTCACAACCTTACACATCATTGATCGCGATTATTTCCGCACTCTGGGAATTCCGCTTTTACGCGGCCGCGAGTTCAACCCTCAGGATGATGCCGCGGGAGCGACGGCGGTCGTCGTGATCAGCCAGACGCTTGCGGAGCAGGTCTTTCCTGGAGAGGATCCCGTCGGCCGCCGGATCAGGCCTAACATTTCGAGTGGGCCTGGTGAAGCACCCATGAGGGTAATCGTGGGCGTGGTCGGCGATGTAAAAGCGGAAGGACTGGGTGCTCCCTCGATTCCAGAATCCTATCTGTCTTACGCCCAATTGCCTTTCGCACCTATGTCCGTGGTCGTCCGCACTGACGTCGCTCCGGAAAACATTGTGTCCACGCTCACGAGAGAGGTTCAGTCTCTGGACAACGCCCTGCCTCTTTTGCACGTTAAAACTCTTGACGAATATGTGGACGATTCCATCGTCGGAACTCGTTTTGAAACTTTCCTTCTCGGTACCTTTGGCGCCCTTGCGTTTTTACTGACGGCGGTTGGCCTTTATGGAATGATTTCGTACACCGTTGTCCAACGCTCGCGCGAGATGGGCATTCGGCTTGCTTTGGGTGCGGACCGCTCTGCGATCCTCGGCATGATCGTTAAGGATGGAACGCTTCTGGCCTGCGCGGGGGCTCTCATTGGCCTGGCGGCGGCGTTTCTTCTGACCCGGCTTATGGCAAGTTTGCTGTTTGGCGTGGGACCCACCGATCCTCTGACTTTCTTATGTGTTCCCATCGCACTCATTACAGTCGCCATTCTGGCGAGTTACATTCCCGCGCGGCGCGCCGCCAAGGTAGATCCGATGGTGGCATTGCGATACGAGTAGAAATCGCGATTCATGAAATGAGAGGGAAATGATCCAACTGAAAAATATCGAGCGTAGTTATAAAACCGGCGCGGGACAGACCTGGGTGTTGCGGCGCGTGAATCTTGATATTCGCGAAGGCGAGTTCATCACCGTGATGGGACCATCGGGGGCGGGGAAGTCGTCGCTGCTGAACGTGCTCGCGCTGCTGGACGACCAGTGGGCGGGTGAATATTGGTTCCGCGACCAGGCCGTGCATTCTCTCAAGCGCAAGCAGCGAAGCGAACTGGCCAAGATCAACGTCGGAATGGTTTTCCAGAGCTATCACCTGCTCGACGACCTCACAGTGCAGGAGAATATCGATCTGCCGCTGTCGTACAAAGACATTCCTCGTGCCCGGCGGCAGAGCCTTGTGGCCGATACGTTGGACCGCTTCCAGATTGTCGCCAAGAAGGATTTGTATCCCAGCCAGCTCTCCGGCGGACAGCAGCAACTCGTCGGAATCGCGCGGGCCGTGATCCACAAGCCTCCGCTGCTGCTCGCGGATGAGCCCACCGGCAATCTGCACTCCGGGCAAGCCAAAGAGATCATGGAACTTTTCCGCGATCTCAATCAGCAGGGAACGACCATTGTGCAGGTCACGCACTCGGCGGCAAACGCCGCATACGGAAGCCGCACTATTCAACTGCGGGATGGATGGCTGGTCTCAGATACCGCCAATCCCTCGCTCACTCCCTCGGCGGAGGTCAGCGCCTCGTGAAACTTCCCCCGTTCAGATCTTCCAAGGGCAAATTCTTGGCACAGCTCGCAAAATGTCGTTTCGTAACGCGCCGAGTCGCGATCTTCTGCACGTACGCAATGTTCACCGCGAGTGTGCCGGCGCAAACCGCTAGTGCGCCGGCGAATGAATCGGGAAACCCATCCGCGCCGCAAGCCGCCACCGCGGTTCGGTTCGATATGCCGAAGTCCCGTAACCCGATCAGAGCGTACGCGCCGGACCAGGTTCCAGAGCCCGTACTGGTGAATTCGTCGCGGCTCGACCACGTCATTCGCGAGGGCAAACTTTACCTGTCGTTGAAAGATGCCATCGACCTGGCGCTCGAGAACAACCTGGACGTGGCCATCGCCCGCTACAACCTGCCGATTGCCGATACCGACATTTTGCGCACACAGGCTGGCGGATTCTTCCGTGGTGTCAACACTGGAGTGGTGCAAGGAACACCTGGCGGCGGTGTAGGAGGATTCGGCACTGGAGCTCCCGGCGCCGGTGCCGGCGGTACGACCAGCGGCGCGGGCGGAGCCGGTGCGGGCGCGTCCGGCCTGGTGCAATCCACGTTGGGCGCGGGAACTGCGGTCTCGTCGTATGATCCGTCGATTAACGCTTCCCTTGGCGTGGAACATCAAACCACTCCCCTAGCCAACCTGCAGATTTACGGCGTGGCATCTCTGCAATTAAATACCTCGCAAGCCAGTTTCAATTATTCCCAAGCTTTCGCCACCGGCACCAGCATTTCGTTTCAATTCAACGACAGCCGCCAGACTGCCAACAGCCCAGATACTCTGCTGAACCCGGCATTGAACTCGATGTACCGTTTTTCGATTCAGCAGGAATTGCTTGCCGGATTTGGTTTCGGGCCGAACCTGCGCTATCTACGCATCGCCAAAAATGATAAGAAGATTTCCGACATCGCCTTCAAAGATCAGATTGTCGCCACCGTAACCCAGATCGAAAACATCTACTGGGACCTGGTTAGCGCCTACGAGCAGACGCAGGTCAACGAACAATCATCCGCCTTTGCCAGGCAGACTTTCGAGAATGCGAAAAAGCAGTTGCAACTGCAGAGCATCCCCGAGATGGACGTGTTGCGCGCCGAGGCCGAGGTCTCCAGGCGCGACCAGGAGTTGACTGTGGCTCGCACTAGCCTCCAGTTCCAGGAGACGCTGATGAAGAATGCGATCACCAAGAGCCTGGATGATCCCGTGCTCGAGGCCATGCCGGTGATTCCCACTGACCGCATGCAAGAACAACCAGCCGCGGAGACAGTACCGCCGATCCAGGACTTGATTTCATCCGCCCTGCACGGGCGGCCAGAGCTCGCCGAATCTGACGTAGACCTGGCCAACCGCCGCATCAGCCGGCAGGCGGCGCGCAATGCGCTGTTGCCCTCGCTGGCGCTGGTCGGCTTCTGGGGAAGTTCGGGACTGGCGGGCCCGCTGAATCCCCTGTGCAAGGGCTGCGTCTCGAACGTGCCTGGCGATTTCGGGGGAGCGTTGCAAAACGCGTTCAACGACTCGTCTCCCGATTATTATGTAGGCTTGAACCTGAACATCCCCATACGGAATCGAGTCGCCAAGGCCGATCAATACCGCTCGGAACTTGAATACCGGCAGGCCGAGTTGCGCATGGAGCAATTGAAGAAGCAGGTCCGCATCGAAGTTCGTAACGCGCAATTTGCGCTGGAGCAGACGGGCGCGCGGGTTCAGGCCGCTCGCAAGGCCCGCGACCTGGCGAAACGCACTTTCGAGATCACTCAAAAAGAACAGGATCTCGGCGCTGGATCAAGCTATCAAACCCTTGCTGCGCAACGGGATCTCGCCCTCGCGGAGTTAGATCTGGTCAGCGCCATGACCATATTCGAGAAGGCGAAAGTTGAACTTGATCGCTCCACCGGCACCACCTTGGAGCATAATGGCATCCGCTTGCAGGATGCGCTGAGCGGTACGGTTATCGGCTCCATTGGCTCGACCAGCCCCTAGGATGTTCCATGCAAACTTCGACCAAGCCGGGAGAGTTTCTTGCCGCGTCTACAAACGACGGCCACAATCGGCCGCGTGTTTTGGCCGCCGACGACCAGCAACACGTCCTCGACGCAATTGATCTTCTCCTGCGTCCCCAGGGATACGAAGTGGAAACGGCGAAGTCTCCGGCGCTGGTTCGGGAGGCGCTAGCCACTGGCTCCTACGATGCTCTCCTCATCGACCTGAATTACACGCGCGATACGACTTCGGGCCGGGAGGGTCTCGACCTGCTTTCCGAGATCGTCTCTCTGGACAGCAGCACTCCGGTGATCCTGATGACCGCATGGGCCAACATCGAGCTGGCCGTCGAAGCCATGCGACGCGGAGCGCGGGATTTTATTCAGAAACCATGGGAGAACCAGCGTCTGCTCGCGATTCTCCGGACCCAGGTGGAACTGCGCCGCGCGCTGCAGCAGGCAGAGCGCCTGGCGGCGCAGAATCGGTTGCTGCAGGCTGAAGGCCGCCCCGAGTTCATCGCGCCTTCGGCGCCGATGCAGCCCGTGCTCGAAGCCATCACCCGCGTCGGGCCCTCTGACGCGAACATCCTGATCACGGGCGAGCATGGCACGGGCAAAGAAGTGGTGGCGCGGACTCTGCATGCAATTTCTCCGCGCGCGTCACGTCCCATGATCGCGGTAAACACGGGGGCCTTGTCCGAGGGAGTATTCGAGAGCGAACTCTTCGGCCACGTAAAAGGTGCGTTTACCGACGCTCGTACCGATCGCATCGGCCGTTTCGAACTTGCCGATGGCGGTACCGTTTTCCTGGACGAGATCGGCAACGTGCCCTATCGCCAGCAAGCCACGCTGCTGCGGGTGCTGGAAACCAGTGAGATTGAGCGCGTCGGTTCGTCGCGCACTCGCCGGGTGGACGTGCGCGTGATTTCCGCCACCAATGCCGATCTTCGAGCTGCATGCGCTGCCGGGCAATTTCGCGAAGACTTACTGTTTCGCCTGAACACGGTGGAGATTCACGTCCCGGCCCTTCGCGAACGGCGGGACGACATTCCCGCTCTTGCCGTGCACTTCCTGGCGCGCTATGCTTCGCGCTACCGGCGCCCGGTGCAGCGTTTCGAGGCCTCGGCGTTGCAACTGCTCATGCAATATGCCTGGCCGGGCAACGTCCGCGAGTTGGAGCACACCCTGGAGCGCGCGGTGCTGATGTGCCGCGGCAATGAGATCCAGCGCGCCGACCTTGGCCTGGACTTGTCCCGCCAGCAGAATCAGAATCTTGAAGAACTCAGCCTGGAGTCCGTCGAGGCCATTCTGATCCGCAAGGCGTTGCAGCGCTCCCAGGGAAACGTGAGCCAGGCCGCGGAAACCCTGGGACTGAGCCGCGGCGCGCTCTACCGGCGGATGGAGAAATATGGCCTCTAGCCCGCGCGGGAACTCCCGTTCGGGCGTGCGTAAGTCTCCCCGCAAGCGAGCCCGCCTCCTGTACGAGCGCCGCATCAGTTTGTTTTCGTTCCTGGTTGCCTTGCCGGGAATGATCGTTGGCGGCGTCTTGATCTGGTTGCAGCCCTGGCCCGTGGAATCGAAATCCACGTTGCTGTTCGCCGAAGTGTTCGTCTGGTGGTTGTTGGCGATGGCCTTGCAGGAGCAGACTTCGCGGCCGTTGCAGACTCTCGCCAATGTAATCGCCGCATTGCGCGAGGAAGACTACTCTTTTCGCGCCCGCGGCGCCGCCGCGGAAGATGTCCTCGGCGAACTTTCCCTCGAAGTGAACGCCCTGGCCGACTTGCTGGCGGACCAGCGCATTCAATCCATCGAGGCCACCGCTCTGTTGCGCCGCGTGGTTGAAGAGATCGATGTTCCCCTGTTTACCTTCGATCCGAACCAGGTTCTGCGGCTGGTGAACTCCGCCGGAGAACGCCTGCTGCAGCAACCTGCTGTAAGACTCCTCGGCCGCACCGCGGAAGAAATCGGATTAGCAGGCTGCCTGTCCGCGGAGAGCGAAACCCTGGTTCCGCTGCCCTTCAGCACTCCACATGCCCGCTGGATGGTCCGGCGAAGTTCGTTTCGCCAGAAAGGAGTGCCGCACTCGCTGATCGTCCTCTCCGATGTGAGCCGCGCCTTGCGCGAAGAAGAGCGCAGCGCCTGGCAACGCCTCATTCGGGTGCTTGGCCATGAGCTCAACAATTCGCTCACGCCCATCAAATCGATTGCGGGAAGTTTGAGCAGTCAAACCGCCAAGGCGGTCCCCGACTCCGGCCAGCGGCAGGATTTTGAACGCGGTCTCGCCATTATCGAAACGCGCGCCGATAATCTCAACCGCTTCCTGCAAGCTTACCGCCAGCTCGCGCAGATGCCCCCGCCGGCTTTGCGGAAGACTTCGCTGGCTCCAATCATCGAGCGCGTGGCTGGATTAGAGACTCGTTTGCATGTGCAGGTGGCACCAGGCCCGTCCACGGAGTTAGAGGTTGATCCCGAGCAACTCGAGCAAATGCTGATCAATCTTGTGCGCAACGCAGTAGAGGCTGCCCTGGAGCCAAGCCACCCTGCCGTCAACGCCGGCGAAAACGGTGCGGCCACCGTTCCGGCGGAGGATCCCTGTGTGGTCATCCGTTGGGATGTTTCGGAGCCGGACCTGATTCTCACTATTGAAGATAACGGCCCTGGGTTGCTCAATCCGAGCAATGCTTTTGTCCCGTTCTATACGACCAAGCCGGCGGGAAGCGGAATTGGGCTGGTGCTTTCGCGGCAGATCGCCGAGGCTCACGGCGGGACGATTGAACTCCTGAACCGCACCGACCGGAGAGGTTGCCAGGCAAGAGTTGTGCTGCTACGGGCAGTATCTCTCCATGACGCTAACGGGCTCCATCCAGGCCATTCCTGAGCCTTTCCGGGATGGCTCTGCGGCTGAGCAGGCGCCGCATGGCATTTTCTTCCCGGCAAAAGTACAATCGTGTCCCTAAAAGGATGCGGCACATGATCTTAGGCATGACTTTGTCGACATTTACCCTCATCCACGTGTTGACAAGCCTGGTGGGGATCGCCTCCGGACTGCTCGTGGCGTACGGCTTGATCAAGGGGAAGCGGTTCGATGGCGGGACCGTAATCTTCCTGGTGACTACCGTCTTGACCAGCGCGACTGGATTCCTGTTCCCGTTCGAGCACCTTCTGCCTTCGCATATCGTCGGCATCATTTCGCTGGTGGTGTTGGCGGTTGCCATCGTGGCGCGTTACCCGCTTCATTTGGCGGGCTCGTGGCGCTCGATCTACGTGGTGTGCTCCCTGCTCGCTCTCTATTTCAATGTTTTCGTTCTGGTGGTGCAGTCGTTCCTGAAGATACCGGCGGTTCACGCGCTGGCCCCGACGCAAAAAGAGCCGCCATTCCTGGTCGTTCAACTCATCGTGATGGCGATTTTCATTGTGTTGGGCATTTTTGCGATGAAGGGCTTCCGCGCTGAACCGGCTGCCGCTCAGGAAGCGTGGAGGAGTTCGAAAGCATCCTGATCGGACTAGATCGGCGCTGGCAGGCCAACGACTGAGCCGATTTGCCGTGCTATAATCTTTTATTCTCAGTCGCTTAGCAGGAGGGCTGTATCGACAAACGTTTTATCCGCACCAACGATCGTATCCGGGCCCGCGAAATTCGCGTGATTGACGACGAGGGGCAGCAGATCGGGATTTTGCCGCCGTTCGAAGCGCTCAAAATGGCCCGGGCCAAGAATCTGGACCTGGTCGAGATTTCGCCCACCGCGCAGCCTCCCGTGTGCCGCATCATGGACTACGGGAAGTATCTCTACCAGCAGGAAAAGAAAGAGCGCGAAGCCAAGAAGCATCAGAAAACGATCACCGTAAAAGAGGTCAAGTTCCGCATCAATGTGGACGACCACGACTACGAGACCAAGAAGAATCACGTCCTGCGTTTTCTGGATGAAGGCGACAAAGTGAAGGCGACCATCTTTTTCCGCGGCCGCGAAATGACGCGCACCGGCCTGGGACGCCAGATTCTGGAGCGGCTGATCAAGGACGTGGAGCCGCAAAGCATTGTGGAATTCCGTCCGCGCCAGGAAGGCAATACGCTGCACGCGATTCTGGCGCCGAAGAAGACGGCGGTTGAACGGGAGAAAGAACGAGAAAAGGAAGCCAAGCAAAAGGCGAAGCTAGAGAAGCAACTGCAGCAGGAGAAACAGAAGCAGCCGGCGCCGGCTGCAGCCGCAGCGGTGGCTCCCAATCCCACTCCGCAAGCGTAGCGGCACCAGCGCCGCCGCACTCGTGATTTTCCAGATTTTGAATTTCCTGAAAGCTGATGGCTGAAAGCTGACAGCTGACTTTGAGGACTTATGCCGAAATTGAAAACGCACAAGGGCGCCGCCAAGCGCTTCAAGAAGACTGCAACCGGGAAGGTGAAGCGGGGACGTTCGCACCTGCGTCACATCCTGACTTCCAAGGGCACCAAGCGCAAGCGCAAGCTGCGTCACGGTGGCCTGGTGAGCGACGGAGATCTCGCCAAAGTTTTGCGTATGATCCCGTACCAGTGAGAGTCGATTGTCGATTTCAGATTGTAGATTTTAGATTGAGACACGCTGCGAAGGCGGATTTTCAATCTGCAATCAAAAATCTGAGATCTGCAATCGCTTCAGGCGCGTGAAGAGGTCAGAGATCGCCGCACGGCGAATCGTCCTTACCTCCAGCCGCCAGTCAATGAGAACGTAAAAAGGAGAGAGCCATGCCTCGTGTAAAACGTGGAACGAAACGCCGCGCCAAGCGCAAGAAAATATTAGACCGCGCCAGCGGATACTTCCTCACCAAATCAAAACTCTACCGCTCCGCGAAGGAAGCCGTCGAGCGCGGCTTGAAGTTCGCCTATTCCGGACGCAAGCAGCGCAAGCGGCAGTACCGCTCGCTGTGGATCGTGCGCATCGGCGCCGCCGCCAAACTGAATGGATTGAGCTACAACCAGTTCATTCATGGTTTGAAGAAGGCGGGTGTCGAGCTCGACCGCAAGATTCTCGCGGACTTGGCGGTGAAAGACCCGTCGGGATTTTCTAGCCTGGCGACGCAGGCCAAGTCGGCGCTGGCGGCGTAGCTCCCAGCTTTCAGCAAGACCGGGAAGGGCACGGCTTGAGCCGTGCCGCTCCGCGCCCCTTTTTCTAACCTGTCATTCTGATCGTAGCGAAGAACTTCTGCAGTTCGCCGGGAGTTGTACAGGTCCTTCGCGCAGAAAGCGCGCTCAGGATGACAAATTCGAATGGAACAATCGTGGCCTACACCGTTCCAAAATTGACAGACTATTCGGCGGCGGCGCTGGAGCAAGCCGCGAATGACGTCCTTTCCGCGCTCCTGAACGAAGGGTTAGCCGTACAGGACGACGTCGAGTGGAAAAGTCTTCGTGACCGCTGGATGGCGCGAAAGAACGGCATACTCACGCAGATCAACGACCTGTGGCTGAAGGCCGCGCCGAAAGACGCTAAGCGCAATGTCGGCGAAAAAGTCAACGAGCTCAAGGTAAAGGTCGAGAGCGGTGTTCAAGCGACCAAGGCGAGGGTGTCGTACCAGCAGATACCCAGCGTAGAAATCGGTGGCCAAGAAGTGGTCGTTCACCATCTCGACGCCTATGCAAGAGATGCCGCTGAGAGGGCACTAGCTTCTCAGCGCGTCGACATCACCCTCCCCGGAATCCGCCGCCCCATCGGCGCCGAGCACCCCGTGATGCGCACTTCGCGGGAGATGGTGGCGGTCTTCCAGAAGTTGGGCTACTCGGTCGCAGAAGGCCCCGTTATCGAGACCGATTACTATAATTTTGAGGCATTGAATTTTCCGCCCAACCACCCCGCACGCGACACGCAGGATACGCTGTTCATCGCCGGGCAGCAGGCCAAGGCGCTGCGCGAACGCTTGCTGCTGCGCACGCATACCTCTCCGGTGCAGATTCGCACCATGGAGAAAATGCGGCCGCCGATTCGCATCGTGATTCCCGGTACCGTGCACCGCAACGATCCCCCCGATGCCAGCCACTCGCCCATGTTCCATCAGATCGAGGGCCTCGCGGTCGATACCAACATCACCTTCGGCGATCTGAAAGGGACACTCGATCATGCCATGAAAGAATTCTTCGGCTCGAGTGTGAAAACCAGTTTCCGCCCGTCGTTCTTCCCCTTCACCGAGCCGAGTGCAGAGATGTTTGTTTCCTGTTTCATCTGTGGCGGCAGCGGCCAGCGCGGTTCTGACCCGTGCCGTCCGTGCAAGCAGACTGGATGGATCGAAATTCTCGGTTGCGGCATGGTCGATCCCAACGTGTTCGAATTCGTGATGGACAACGGATACGACCCGAAGAAAATCTCCGGCTTCGCCTTCGGCATGGGCGCCGACCGCATCGCACTGCTGAAATATGGAGTGGACGATCTGCAGGCGTTTTTCCAGGGCGACGTACGATTTTTGCAGCAGTTCGGATAAAGCAGCTTTTGGCCTCTAGCTATTAGCTTTTGGCTACAGCGCTTCCGTGTGGCGCGCGAAACAGACGAACGGCCGAGGTTGAAGAGCTAAAAGCCAAGAGCCAAAAGCTAAGAGCCAAAAGCTAAGAGCCAAGAGCCAAAAGCTAAGAGCTGATTTTCATGAAACTCTCACCGCAATGGATCCGCGAATTTGTCGATCTTCAGGTTGACGACCATCGTCTTGCCGAAGACTTGACGGCGGCCGGCATTGCCGCCGAAGGCATCAGCGGATCGGGCGCCGACACCGTGTTCGAAATGGAGATCGGCACCAACCGCCCCGATGCGATGAATCACTACGGCGTGGCGCGGGAGGCAGCGGCAATTTACGGTCTGCCGCTGAAACCAATTGAGCCAAAGCTGCCCTCAGCGGCCAAAGCCGCGTCTTCTGCAGGGTCTAGCGGCACGACCGAGGTCGGGCCCTTCCCAATCATCGTGGAGGAACCGGAACTTTGTCCTCGGTTCTCAGCACAGGTGATCCGCGGTACGCGCATCAAGCCGTCTCCGGAAAGAGTAGCGAAGCGGCTCCAATTGCTCGATCAGCGCCCCATCAGCAACGCCGTGGATGCAACCAATTATGTTCTCTGGGAGATCGGGAAGCCGACGCACGTGTTCGACATGGACCTGCTCGAGGGCGGGAAGATCATTGTGCGGAAGGCCCGCGACGGTGAGACGCTGAAGACCCTCGATGGTGGCGAGCGCAAGCTGACTTCCGAAGACCTGGTCGTCTGCGATGCGAAAAGGCCCGTGGGGCTGGCCGGCGTGATGGGCGGCTTTGACACGATGATCACCGAGAAAACGCGGAACATCGTGATCGAATCGGCGTGGTGGGATCCGGTGACGGTGCGGAAAATGTCGCGGCGTCACGGGCTGCACACCGACGCTTCCCACCGCTTCGAGCGGGGAGCGGATTTCGAGTCCACCGTGGTGTCGTGTGATTTGGTAGCGGAAATGATTCTCGAATCGGGCGGCGGCGAACTCCAGGGCGACGTGGTGGACGTGGTCGCGAGAAAAATGGACCAGGCGCTCATCGTGCTGCGCGTCGCCGAGGTGTGGAGGATTCTGGGGAGCAAGCTGAAAGAGGCAGACATGCTCCGCATCCTGAAGAAGTTGGGTTTTGAATGCATTCCCGCGGGATTAACAGGCGGGCAATTCGACGTGAAAGTTCCCAGCTGGCGCCTCGACGTGGAGCGCGAAATCGACTTGATCGAAGAGATCGCCCGGCTGCACGGCTACGATAGATTCGAGAATACGCTGCCGTCCTACAGCGGCGCGGTAGTGGAACTGCCGCAGGCAACCGCGCAATCGGTGGTGCGGAGTCGGGCGCTTGCGCTCGGCTACAACGAAGCTGTCTCTCTGACGTTTATTTCCCACACAGACGCAGAGAAGTTTTCCTCGTCAGCTGCCGGAGCGAAAGTGCTGGAGTTGGAGAATCCGCAGAGCGAAGAAGCGTCGGTCATGAGGACGTCGCTGGTGCCGGGAATGCTCGACATGCTCGCGCGGAATCTGAATCGCGACTCCGACAACGTGCGCTTGTTCGAAATGGCCCAGGTTTACGAACTGGTGGATGGCGAGCGAGCGGAGCCGAAACGGGCCTGCCTGGGCGCGACCCTGGAGGCGGTGAAGGGATCGTTGGCCGCCACTGAGATTCTGGATGTGAGTAAGGGTGAGCAGGCGGCGGCAGCAGAGGCGTTTCGCGCTTTCAAGGGAGATGCGGAGAATCTGCTGGCGCCGTTTGCCGGTGGGAATTTAAGTTTTGATCGGCAGACGTCGGAATATTTTCACCCTGGCCGGTCAGCGCGTGCTCTCTTGAATGGCGCGCCGGTAGCCCAGTTTGGGCAAATTCATCCCGACGTGGTGGCAGCACGCAAATTACGCCAGGACGTATTCCTTGCGGAACTCGATTTGGAAAAACTCTACCAGGTGGGGCTGCGAGAGCCGCTGTTCTGGCCGCTGCCGAAGTATCCCGCGGTGGAGCGCGACTTCTCGTTCATCTTCGCGGACGCCGTCTCGTTCGAGGAAATGCGCCGGGCGGTGATGGGCTTGGGGTTGAGCGCGTTGCGTTCGTTCAGGCCGATTGAGATTTTCCGCGGCGGGTCGATCGAGCCAGGACATTATTCGATTCTGTTGCGGGCGAAGCTCCAATCCGCCGAGGAGACGCTGCGCGATGACGTCCAGATCGTGGCTTGGTCAGCAAAGATTGTCGCTGGGCTGCAAGGGCTGGGCGGAACGCAGCGGGCCTAGAACCGGCCTCGGCCGATTGCCCGCCTGGCCGTCCGAGCCGGTTGACGGGCTCCATCACCCGGGCGGGACTAGCCCTGCACCTCCTGCCGCCCGCGTTCCATGTTGCTGTCTACTTTGTTTTTGCCTCGACTTCCCGGTTGAAGCACGACTCAACACCTGCGTGTTGCGCCGTTGTTGAGCGCCGAAAATTTGCCGGTTGACTTGCATGCCGAGTTGCCAGGTAAATTTTTACCGCCATTGACTATGACATACGAAATTCTCCTCTACGATGCCTTTCGCGTGCTGCGTTTGTTAAGCATGGCAAACCGGCATGCAGTCATTTTCCCAGCATCGGACGGAGGATTTATGTATCACCCCGCTCTCCCGCGCCGCAATCGCATCGTCACTGTTTACGCGCTTGTCGTCTGGGACCTGAGCCCCAACACTTTTTCGCAAGTCATCACACTCAGCAGCGGCATCGGAGAAGCGATACGCCAACGGCGATCAGCACCGACGGCACGGCCTTTGCCATCAATGACGCCGTGCTCTTCGCCCTCGGCCGTTGAAACCTTCGCGGGCGTTCGTCGCCGGTCTTGAAGCTTTACAGTTGCAGCCCCAGTCTGCATGATAGTGTCGTTGTCTGATGCTTTCCTGCCGAAGGGGTTGCGATTCGTATGCCTATTTCATTTCGAAGTGGTGCACATGCTGGAGTCTTTGGCCGTAACGTTGGCGTGGTGATCCTGGTTCTTTGTGCCGCCGTCACAAACGGTCTGGGACAGGTGCCTTCGGGTCAAAAGCCTGCGGGCCAGACTGCGAGCCCAGCCGCAGCCCAGAAACCGCAAGCCAGCAAGAGCAAACCCACCACTGACAAATTAAGCCCGGGCGAAACCGCGGATGCTGAGGCGTACGGCGTCCTCGCCCATCTCAACGATGCGCTGGAGGGTCTGGCGGCACGGGTTTCTCCCGCCGTGGTGCAGATCCTCGTCACTGGTTTCGGCCCGCTGCACGAAGAAGACCGTACGCAGACGGCGTTGATCGTTCGCCAGCATGCGGTCGGGTCGGGAGTGATTGTCGACTCAAGCGGCTACATCATGACCAACGCCCACGTGGTCGAAGGAGCGCAACGAATTCGCGTTGCCCTGCCGCTGCCGATGGGCGATTCCCTGAGCCAGGTGGCCGAGGGCCGTCGACGCATTTTTGAAGCCCGTCTCGTCGGCACCCACAAGGAGACCGATCTGGCGCTGCTGAAGATCGAGGAAACCGATCTGCCGACTCTCTCTCTATTGAGCCAGCAGCGTCCGCACGTCGGCCAGTTGGTGTTTGCCATCGGCAGCCCGGAGGGCTTGCAGAATTCGGTGACTATGGGTGTGATCAGCGCGCTGGCACGCCAGCCCGATCCCAGCAAGCCGCTTACCTATATCCAGACTGACGCGCCCATCAACCCAGGCAATAGCGGCGGCCCGCTGGTGGATATGCGTGGCTCGGTTGTCGGCATCAATACTTTTATTCTGTCACAGGGCGGCGGCAGCGAGGGATTGGGCTTTTCTATCCCCGCGCGCGTGGTTGATTTCGTCTATCACAGCCTGCGCAAATATGGGCACGTGCATCGCGTGGAGATTGGCGCCGTAGCGCAGGAGATCACTCCCACGCTCGCCGAGGGCCTGCACCTGCCGCGCCACTGGGGCGTGGTGGTGGCCGACGTGAAACCGGATGGCCCCGCCGCGTCTGCCGGTCTGCAGATTCAGGACATCATTCTTTCGCCGATGATCGGCGCATTGAAACGCTGCCCTCGCTTTCGTCTGCACTTTACCTGCATCGGATCGATCACGTGTTGAAACTGGAAATCCAGCGTGGCGGCGAGAAGAAAACTCTCTACGTCCCCGCCATCGAGCACCACGACCAGATGGACCAACTGCTCGACGCGGCCAATCCGGAGAACAGCCTGGTTCCGCGCCTCGGCATTCTTGGCATTGACCTCACGCCCGATTTGCGGAGCCAACTGGGTTCGCTGCGGCTGCCTTCGGGGGTGATCGTAGTGGGCCGCGCCGCCGACCTGATCCTGCCCGACACCGGTCTGCAGGCCGGCGACCTGGTTCATCAGCTGAACGAGACTTCGATCGATTCCATGGATACCCTGCGCGCCGCCGTGCGCGACTTGAAAACCGGCGATGCTGTGGTGCTGCAGGTGGAGCGCGACGGCGGATTGATGTATGTGAGCTTCGAGATCGAATAGCGGGGAGCCGGGGAGCTTGAGGCATACGTCTTCGTGGCGAGTGAAAAGCAGATTGCTCGCTTCGCCGGAATGACAATAAGCTTGGGAGGGACTACGGTTGGCCGTTTTTGATCTGGGCTACGTCGGGATCGTTGTGGCCTCGCACCATCGCCAGTGGAAATCCTGCATACAAGGTGAATGAGGTCAGCTGTTTTCCCGCAGAGCCATTCAGTGGCTGCTGCCACAAGTTAAAGCGCGGCAATAGGTCAACGCGCTCGCTTCACACCGCGCTAGGATGTTTGGGCTGATAAATACCAAGCTTGCCGCCGCCTGGCAAGGTGACGCTGGCCAGTTTTCCCCAACGTTGTTCGCTCACGTTCGAGACCTTCACTTTCTTCGCCTTCAGTTCCTTCAACGTCGCCACGACGTCATCGCACATCAGGAAAAGTTCGTGCTTGTCGTTACTTTCCGAATCATGAAACGCGGCTTCGAGGGCCGGCATGGTGAAAATCAACCAGCCGCCTCCGGCGTCCACGGTGGGGAACTGAAGCACGTCGCGAAAAAAGTTTCGGTCGGCTTCCGGGTTCTTGCTGTAGATGACAACATGGGAGCCGTTAATCATTGCCGGACCTCCGGTTCCTAACAGCGTTGGTCATGGTCTCACCTCCGCAGGCAGGTTCGCAATGGGCCGCTACGGTAGATGAGCTTCGCTGGCAGTACGCTGAATTTGAGCATCAGAATCTCTCCTGCCACAATTTACAATCCTCCCATGCTTGTGCTAGCGATAAGCGGTGCAGCCACCGCGGCTGCCGTGACTGCCGGTTACCAATCCATGGCGCCAACCGGCCAGTGGTACGGACACACCTTCACCGGACTTTCCCAAGGTGCCAAGCAAATCGCTCTCACGTACGACGACGGTCCGAACGAGCCTCACACGCAGCGGTTGCTCGAAGTTCTCGCCAGGCACAACGTGAAGGCGACTTTTTTTATGATCGGACGCTACGTCCAGCAGCGGCCGGAAATTGCCCGCGAAGTTGTGCACGCCGGCCACGCCATCGGCAATCACACTTTCACGCATCCCCTGCTGACCTTCAAAAGCGACGCCGAGATTCGCCGCGAACTCTCCGGATGCCGCGCCGCGCTTAGCGATGCCGTGGGCCAGCACAGCAATCTTTTTCGTCCTCCGTTCGGCGGACGCCGCCCCGTTGTTCTCCGCATCGCACGTGAATTGGGCCTGGAGCCCGTGATGTGGAACGTAACAGGCTACGACTGGAATGCGCCGCCGGCGGAGGCGATCGAAGGCAAAGTTGTAAAGCAAGTACGCGGGGGCGATGTGATCCTGCTGCACGACGGCGGCCACAAGCAAATCGGCGCCGACCGGTCCAATACCGTCACCGCCACCGATCATCTCATTGCGCGCTACAAGTCCGAAGGCTGCCAGTTCGTCACCATTCCACACATGATGAGCGGACGGCGGCACAACTAACAGTCCTTCACTTCGCGAACGCTTTCTTCGCCGCGCCAATCGTCTGCTGCACATCCTGCTCCGTGTGGGTCGCGCCCAGAAACGCGGCCTCGTACTGCGACGGAGGAAGATATACGCCGTTGTCGAGCATCGCCCGAAAGAATTTCCCAAACGCTTCCGTGTTTGATTTCGAGGCGCTGTCCCAATCCTTCACCGGCCCCGGCGTAAAAAACCACGTAAACATTGATCCCACGCGGTTGTGGAACAGCGTCACCCCGGCCTCTTTGGCCGCGGACGCCACGCCGTCGACCAGTTGGCCGCTCAACGTTTCCAGCCGCGGATAAATCTCCTGCTTGTGATCGCGCAGATGTTTCAGTGTCGCGCATCCCGCCGCCATCGCCAGCGGGTTGCCCGAAAGCGTCCCTGCCTGGTACATCGGCCCCAGCGGCGCCACCAGGTCCATAATCTCGCTCGGCCCGCCGTACCCGCCCACCGGCAAGCCTCCGCCGATAATTTTTCCCATCGTGGTCAAATCTGGACGAACGTTGTAAATCTCCTGCGCTCCGCCGAAAGCCAGGCGGAATCCCGTCATTACTTCGTCGAAGATCAGCACGGAACGTTCGCGTTCCGTAATCAGGCGCAGAGCTACCAGATAGTCGTCCGCCGCAGGCACGCAGCCCATATTTCCTACCACCGGTTCGACAATCACGCACGCGATCTGGTGCTTATACTTCTGGAATGCATGTTCCACAGCTTGAATATTATTGAAGGGTAACGCCACCGTGAATTGTATGAACTCTTCCGGAACGCCCGCCGATCCTGGAATCCCCAGCGTCGCCACTCCCGATCCGGCCTTCACCAGCAGCGCGTCGGCATGCCCGTGATAGCAGCCTTCAAACTTCACAATGTATTTTCGTTTCGTATAAGCCCGCGCCAGCCGAATTGCCGACATAGTCGCTTCGGTGCCTGAGCTCACGAAGCGCACTTTTTGCATGTGCGGAAACGCCGACAGCACCAACTCCGCAAGGTCAGCCTCCGACGGCGTCGACGCTCCGAAGCTCGTGCCGTTGCAAGCGGCGCCCAGAATCGCATCCAGCACATTCTGATCCGCGTGGCCCAGAATCAGCGGTCCCCACGAGCCGATGTAATCGATATATTCGTTCTCGTCCGCGTCCCAGATGTGCGAGCCTTTGCCCCGCACAATGAACAGCGGATCGCCACCCACCGCGCGAAACGCACGCACCGGCGAATTCACGCCGCCCGGAATCATACTCTCCGCGCGCTGTTGCAGTCGCCGCGACCGCTCAACCTTGCGCGATGTTGTGGACGGCATCCGATCCTCCCGCCTCGGAAAAGATGTCAGCAGAAATCAGCGACGCGGTGAAAGCAACCGCTTACTATAGCAGGCGCGCCAATCCGCAAATTAACCAGATATTCATCATTCATCCATCATTGTGCAACATTGCAGCGCTACCCTGAAGTCCATCAAGATGCCCTTCTAACCGGGAGGGTTTGAAGGACGGTCTCGGGGGCTCCGGACCGTCTTTTTGTTTTTGGTGTTGTGGCCCTTCCGCACTCACTTCAGATACGCCCGCACCAGGCTGATCAAGTCTTCTGTCAGTTCTTCCGGCGACTGCGTATGGTGATCCGGATGCATCATGTGCAAGCGGATGTGATCTTCCAGAAACTCCGCCATCAAGCTGTTGACCCCGCCCCGAATCGCCGCCAGCAGCATGAGAATGTCAGCGCATTCGTCGCCCGCGGCCAGAGCTCGTTCGACCGCCTCCACTTGTCCGACCAGGCGTTTGATCCGGGAAAATAACTTCTGCTTTTCCCGTGAAAGTTCTGGAATCTTGTCTTTCATAAGTTCTCCCAAAGTTTTTCTCTCAATTAGACATTTTTCTTTTGACAATACCCTAGGGGGGTATTGTATAAAACCTGTGGTGGGCATGCTACCCGGCCAGAATAGCTTACGAAGAATGTATGAGAACTGATATGACGTGCCAGCCTCCGCGAACATCCGGCGGCGGGCCAGACGTAGAAGCGGTGGATGTGACCCGATAGTAGGCCTTCTCCTGTCACCTCACCCCTGCCTCTTCTGCCCCCAAAATCTAAGTTCCGTGCGCGTTGCATCTCAGCGTCGCGTCAGCGGACGTGGTCGCGAAACAATCCTCGACGCCGATGTGCGCAATGAATTTCGGAACAGTAATTTCGGCCAACTGTTTCGCAACCTTTATCAACCTTTTATCGCGTTTGCACGAATAGGACACACCCAATCGGAATGATTGAAATGTACAGAGAGGAGGGAAACGACAATGGCCTGCATCACTTTACTCGCAACACCCATGGCGATGGCGACGACCGAGCTCGCGCGCGCCGTCCACTGCGAAAGCACTGCTTCGTGGCAGACGTCAGGGAATGCTGCATCGATACCCCTGCGCATGAACTGGGTCGTGGTCACCGACAAAACTGGCCGGCGGCGTCTCCGCATGGAATGGGAGACGTCTGCCAGAGACTGCTGACCGAGCACATCGGCGACAGTCTTAACATTCCTTTAATGAGCCCTGCGTAGGCTCGTTGAATTGGAAATCAATCGGTAGCGGATTGGATCGGAGTGCCGCCAACTGGATGGCAGCAGGACGAGGCAGAGGCAGCGGTCCAGCGATCGAGTGCCCGGGTTAGTTAACCATAGTTAACCCGCTGTGCTACACTTTCGTTAATCGTTCAAGCTTGGGGACCGGGGCAAGAAATAAACAGGGAAGTCGGAGGCGGATGAAGTTTCGTCCACCTGTAACGGCGGAAGCCCTAAGTATCCATGCAGAAGCGCACCCAACTCGCCGCTACCGCCACGAGCAGTCTTACCTTGTGGGTCGCGATTGCGATCGGCCTCGCCTTGCCCGCGAACTCTCAGCAACTGGACGCGCCCTCCGCGAAGCAGCCAGCGTCCGCTGCCGTGAGCAATGCAGTGCCCACGGCCAAACAAGCCGACCCTCCCGCGGTTCCTGCTCCCGCCGACCCTCCTTCCATCGATCCCCCTCCCGCCGACGACAGCACCGAAGCCATGTTCCCTCATTTCAAGGACACTCGCTTCTGGCTTTCTGGGCAGGCCAACTTTATCTTTCAGGCCCATCCCGATTTCCATGCTCCTTACACCGGCCCCAACAGCCTCAACCCTCGTTACGAGAAAGCTACCTCTCGCGTGCTCACGCTTTATACCGGCTACCGCCTCAATAATTCCACTGAACTTCTTGTCGACATCGAGGAAGCCGGCGGCGCGGCGCTAACGCAGGGCCTGGGGCTCGCAGGCAATACGGATCTCGACATCGTCCGCAATCCTCTCTTAAGCAAGGCGCCCTATCTCGGCCGCGGCATGATTCACAAAGTCTTCGCTCTGAGCAAAGACAAGATCGAAAATTCGCGCACGGCTTTTTCGCTTTTCCCTGAACTTCCCCGCCGCCGTCTCGAAGTCCGCGTCGGCAAGTTCGGCATGCCTGACTTCTTCGACATTAATTCGGTGGGTTCCGATACGCACCTCCAGTTCATCAACTGGGCCACGGACAATAACGGCGCCTGGGATTACGCTGCCGATACGCGCGGCTACACCGTCGGCGCGGTAGCCGACTTTGAAGACCGCAATTGGGGATTCCGTTTTTCTGAGGCGCTCATGCCCAAGGTGGCCAATGGTATCGATCTGGTGTGGCGTCCCTGGCAGGCCCGCGGAGAAAACTTCGAGTATGAACTGCGCCGCGGATTCATCCCCAAGAAAGCCGGCGTGGTTCGCTTGCTGGCCTATGTGAATCACGCCAACATGGGAATCTACCGTGACGCCGTTATCGAGTCTGAAAATGGCCAACTCAGCGAAAGCGTGCCGGAGATCGCCAACCATCCGTGGCACATCACCACCAAGTACGGTTTCGGCGTGAATCTGGAGCAGAACCTCACCCCCAACCTCACTGCCTTTGCGCGTTGGGGATGGGACGACGGCAAGACCGAATCATTCGCCTACACCGAGATCGATTCCACGCTGGTCGAGGGCATCGGAGCGAACGGCGCCAAGTGGCATCGCAAGCAGGACCGCGCTGGCATCGCCTTCCTCACCAACGGCATCAAGAAAGACCACCAGAATTATCTGGCCGCGGGCGGCCTCGGCTTTCTATTGGGTGACGGCAATCTGCGATACGGCCGCGAAAACATTCTCGAAACCTACTACACCCTGCACCTGTGGCGCGGTCTCTACGTTGCGCCCGGCACGCAATACATCGTCGATCCCGGCTACAATCGTGACCGCGGCCCCGTCTTCGTCGGCTCCTTCCGGGCTCACGTAGAGTTTTAAGCACACGCTCACATAGAGCTCTACCCGCGCTGGACCCTAGGATGCACAGACCTTACCACATAGACGAACGGGAAGGACACGACTTCACTCGGGCCGTTAGCTGCAAGGCAGGACCGGATTCAGCCACTGAGGAACGCTTTAGTGCACAACGAAACCCTCTACTTCTCCACTTTCACGCCCTTCCAGAACGCCACATACCCCGTAATCTGCTTCGCCGCCGGCTTCGGCTCAGGGTAATACCATGCCGCCCCAGCATTCTTCTTTCCATTGACCTCAACGTCGTAGTAGCTCGCAGTCCCCTTCCACGGACACACCGTGTGCTGTTCGCTGGGCCGGAAATATTCCTCGCGAATCGCATCCGGTGGAAAATACTGGTTGCCTTCAACTTCCAAAGTCTGGCCGCTCTCGGCGAGCACCGCGCCTTCCCACATTGCTTTTGCCATGATGCCCATTTAGATTCCTATCAGGCAGAACGGTTTCAGACGATTGTTCGATTGAAATCAAGGCTCACGCCTTGGCCTTTAATCAGCAATCAACAATCCGTAATCAACAATTCTCAAGAACGCCACACTGGGCGCGATGGAAGAAACGCCAATGGAAGTTACGATGACCGCAACCACGTCCGGCACGATCGCCGCAGCGCAGTTCAACGGACACTCCATGGTCGCTGCCTTGCAGCGCGTGCTGGTATGCTCGCCGCGTACCGCTGGATGGAACCGTCCCGAGTACATCGCGCGCTGGCGCGATCTCGGCTTCCACCATGCGCCCAACTTCGAAACCGCGCAGGCGCAGCATGAAGCCCTCTGCCACGAGTTGGCCACCGCGGGCGCCGAGGTCATCGAACTCGGGCCCTCGCCCCAACTTTCCCTCGATGCCATCTACGCCCACGATGCTTCTCTGCCCACCGATTTCGGACTGATCGTGATGCGACCCGGCAAAGCCAATCGTGTTTTCGAAGGCGAGCATCAGGGCGAGTTCTGTTTGCGTTTCGCCATTCCCACGCTGGCGAAGATCATTGCGCCCGGGACCACCGAGGCTGGCGACATCCTGTGGCTCGAAGCAAACAGTCCTGAAGAAAAAGTGCTCAATGCGAAGACGCGCAACCAGGGTGATGATTCAAGCGTGCGCACCCCGCACACCCTGCTCGTCGGCCACGGCTACCGCACCAACGCCGCCGGCATCCAGCAAGTGCGCGACTCGCTCGCGCCCAAAGGTGTCGAGGTTCTCGCCGCACCGTTGCCTTACGGCCCCGGACCCTCAGCCTGCCTGCACCTCATGTCGCTCATCAGCCTGCTCGACGAACACACCGCGCTAGTCGACCTGCCCTGGCTCGCGGTCGAAACCGTGGAACTCCTTCGAGCACACGGATACGCTTTCATCGAGATCGACTCCTCCGAGCGCGACACGCTGGCCTGCAACGTGCTCGCGCTCGGCGGGAAACGTCTGCTCGCCCTCGCAGAAAACGGCCAGACCAACGCCCGCCTCCGCCAAGCCGGATTCGACGTTCGCACTTTCCCCGGCAGCGAGCTCTGCATCAACGGCAGCGGCGGCCCCACCTGCCTGACCCGCCCTCTGCTGCGGGGGTGAGCCCCATTGAAACAATGCTTATGTGGGGACAAGGGCAAGGCTCATGTGGGGATAGCCGCCTCGGCTGTCCAACGGAGCGCAGCGAGCGCTCCCGACCACAGCTCTCTCGACAAGCACTGATCCTCCCCCACTCTCCCCTCTCCGCCCTGCTAAAATAGTCCTGCATGCTGCTTCCCTTCGTCCGCGAACTCTTCGCGGACGTGGAAACTCTTCCCGCTTTCACGCGTGTAGCCTCCCACCTGCGGGAGGGCACGGGGCGGATTCGTGTCTCCGGACTCACCCCTACCGCCAAGGCTCTGCTGCTGGTACTGTTGCAGCGCCGCGCCGAGCGCCCGCTGATCGTCGTCGTGAACGACAATCGAGCGGTCGAAGATTTCGTCCCCGTCCTCCGCGGATTCGGCGAACTCACCGGGGCTTGCGATCCCGACTCGCTGATCTCTCTCCCTGCGCGGGACGTGCTCCCGTTTCAGAATTTGTCGCCGCATCCCGAACTGCAGGAAGAGCGCGCTACTGCCCTCTGGAAGATTGCGACCGGCACGGCTTCGATTGTAGTTACCCCAGTCGCGGCTACGGCCATCCGTCTGCGCGCAGCCGAGTTTTACACCGATCTCGCCCGGACCATTCGCCGAGGCGAATCGTTGGACACCGACGCGCTGCTGGCGCACCTGAACACGGTCGGCTACAACACTGCGGATGTGGTCGAAATGCCCGGACAATATGCGTTGCGCGGCGGTATTCTTGACGTCTACTCGCCCGAAGCCGAGCGCCCGGTGCGCATCGAGTTTTTCGGCGATGAAGTGGATTCCATCCGCAGGTTCGATCCCGCTTCGCAACGATCTTCCAATCCTGTCGATGAGGCCCTGCTGCTGCCGCTCACTGAAACCCCCGTCAGCGACCATCTTCTGGGAGCGATCCACACGCGCCTCTCCGGCAAACGTATTTCGGGCTCGGAAGAAATTCTGGAAGCGGCTATTCGTTCCGGTGGAGTGACGACCTTCCCTGGCTGGGAATTTTACGCACCTGTTGCCGGCGCCGATCGCAGCGTCTTCGAACTGCTTCCCCGTGCCGCCGTGCTCCTCGACGAACCCGACCAGCTCCGCCAGGAGTTTGACCGCTTCTGGACTCGCGTCGAAGAAATGCACGAACGCAGCGGCATAGGAAATCTGGTGCGCCCGGAAGACTTGTATTTGCCGCCAGATAATTGGTGGCAGAAAGCGGCAACGCTGGCCGGCGCGGATGTCGAGCACCTCGGGATCGCCCGCGGCGAGGACGAAGCCTCCACCATCACATTCCTCACCCAGCCCGCTCCCCGCTTCCACGGCGCGGTTCCGGCCATGCTCGAACAAGTGCAGAAACTCCGCCAGGAAGACATGCAGGTCCTGCTCGCCGTTCCGAACAACGGCGAAGTCGAGCGCCTGGCCGACGTTTTCACCGAATACAATGTTTCTTTCCGCCTGGGCACCCGCACTCGCGGCGGCGAAAGCTACGCCGACGAAACCAGTTATTTCGCCGGCGATGTTCTCACTACGACGCTGGCTAAGGCTTACATCCCTGACGGCGTCGTGTTCCCCGACGCGCGTCTCGCCGTCTTCGGCGCGCGCGATTTATTTGACGAGTCGGAAGCGGTGGCCGCGCGCCCGCAGCGCCAGAAATCGAAAGTGTCGGCGTTCCTTTCCGATTTCCGCGATCTGCAAGTAGGTGACTACGTCGTGCACGTGGAGCACGGCATCGGCCAGTATCAGGGCCTGAAGGAAATCAATCAGGGCGACAGCAATGCCGAATTCATGCTGCTCGAATACGCCGACGCCGCTCGCCTTTATGTTCCTCTTACCCGCCTCGACCTGATCCAGAAATACCGTTCCTCGGAAGGCGCCAAGCCGGCGCTCAGCAGTCTGGGCACCGCGGCCTGGTCGAAGACCAAAGCCCGCGTGCGCAAGGCCATGAAAGATATGGCCGACGAACTTCTGAAGCTTTATGCCGAACGCAAAACGGCGGTGGGACACGCTTTTCCCGCTGGCAACGAGTGGGTGCGCGAGTTTGAAGACGCCTTCGAGTTCAGCGAAACCGAAGACCAGGCGCAGGCCATCGCCGACGTGACGCGCGACATGGAATCGCAGCAGCCCATGGATCGCCTGCTGTGCGGCGACGTCGGTTATGGCAAGACGGAAGTGGCCATGCGCGCGGCTTTCAAGGCGGTCAGCGACAATCGCCAGGTTGCGCTGCTGGCGCCTACCACTGTGCTCGCCTTTCAGCACTACGAAACCTTCAAGCAGCGTTTCGCGGCTTTCCCAGTCACGATTGAAATGATCAGCCGCTTCCGCAACCCGAAGCAGCAGAAAGAAATTCTCCAGAAAACCGAAGCCGGCAAAATCGACATTCTCATCGGCACGCACCGCATTCTTTCGAAAGACATCAAGTTCTCCGACCTCGGCCTGCTCATCGTCGACGAAGAACAGCGCTTTGGCGTGCGCCACAAAGAACGCATCAAGCAGATGCGCAAGCAAGTGGACGTACTCACCATGTCCGCCACACCCATTCCGCGCACGCTGCACATGTCGCTGGTCGGACTGCGCGACATGAGCGTGATCGAGACTCCGCCCAAGGACCGCATGGCGATTCAGACGGTGGTCGCGAGTTGGGATGAAAAATTGATTCAATCGGCCATCGAGCAGGAACTGGAACGCGGAGGCCAGGTGTATTTCGTGCACAATCGCGTAGAAAGCATCTGGGAAATCGCCGCCAAGCTGCAGGCCATGGTGCCGAAAGCGCGTGTCGCGGTGGGACACGGGCAAATGTCAGAAGGCGAACTCGAAAAAGTGATGCTGAAGTTCATGCATCACGAAGCTGACATCCTGGTCGCGACCACGATCATCGAAAACGGTCTGGACATTCCTCTGTGTAACACGATCCTGATCAACCGCGCCGACCGCCTGGGATTGTCGGAGCTTTACCAGTTACGCGGTCGTGTGGGCCGCTCCAACCGCCGCGCCTACGCCTATTTGCTCTTGCCTTCAGAAATCGAGCTAACCCCGATTGCACGTCGCCGGCTTGCAGCCTTGAAAGAATTTTCCGATCTCGGTGCCGGATTCAAGATTGCCGCTCTGGATCTGGAACTGCGCGGTGCAGGAAATCTCTTAGGTGGCGAGCAGAGCGGCCACATCGAAGCGATCGGCTTCGAGCTTTACACCCAGATGCTGGAGCGCGCCGTCCGCGAAATGAAAGGCGAGGCCGCGCCCGACGAGGCCGAAACGCAGCTGAATCTCGGCCTGAACATCCGCATTCCCGCCGACTACGTTCCCGAAGAAAACCAGCGCTTGCAGATGTACAAGCGTGTCGCCCGCGTGGAAACAGAATCGCAACTCAGCGATGTCGCCGCGGAGTTGGAAGACCGTTACGGCCCGCCGCCGCCCGCGGTGCGGAACCTTCTCGACTACGCCTCCCTGAAATTGTTGTGCATGCGCGTGGGCGTGAATGCGATTGAACGCAAGCGGGACTCGGTCACTTTCAAGTTTCGGCAGAATGCGGCCGTCGATCCGGAGCAACTGGCGCGCTTCGTCTCCGCGCAGCGCGGGACGCAGTTCACCCCGGACGGAATGCTGAAGTTCGTCTTGAATGCTTCGGCGGCAAAGGACGTTCTGCAGGCTCTGCGCGCGGTTCTGGAGCAACTGGCCAGCGCAGAAGCGGCCGCAACCGTGCGTGCCGGGGCGGGCAAACTCCCCGAAGACTGAGCCCGATTGGCCAGCCCGCAAACGTCCGCAGTTTACAATGATCCCGTCATGAAGCCTGCGCACGAAAGACGAAGCAATACTGACCGCCGCAAGACGCGCATCGTCCGCAAAGCCGTTTTCCCCGCCGCCGGCCTGGGCACGCGCTTTCTCCCCGCCACCAAAGCCCAGCCCAAGGAAATGCTGCCACTGGTCGACAAGCCCATCATTCAGTATGGCGTGGAAGAGGCCATGGCCTCGGGTTGCAATCAGATCATCATCATCACTGGACGCGGCAAGCAGGCCATTGAAGATCACTTCGACGTCAGCTACGAACTCGAGCGCATGTTGGAAGATCGCGGCAAAACCGAACTGCTCAAGATCGTGCGCTCCATCTCCGACATGATTCACGTCGCCTACATCCGCCAGAAAGAGGCGCTGGGCCTGGGCCACGCCATCCTCACAGCCCGCGAACTCGTGGGCGACGAGGCTTTCGCCGTGCTGCTCGCCGACGATGTCATCGACGCACAGGTCCCCTGCCTGAAGCAGCTAATCGGCGTTTTCGAAGAAAAACAATGCTCCGTGATCGCCACGCAGGCGGTCGAAGGCGCCGCCATCTCTTCGTATGGCGTGATCAAAACAAAACCTGTAGATGGATCCAACGGCAAGCTGCATGAAGTCCTCGATCTGGTGGAGAAACCCAAGCTGCAGGATGCTCCGTCCAACCTCGCCGTGATTGGCCGCTACGTTCTCACGCCCACAGTTTTCGAAACGCTGGCCAGCATCAGTCCCGGCGCGGGCGGAGAGTTGCAGCTCACCGACGGCCTGCGCCAGTTGCTGAAAAAGGAAAAGATGTATGCGCTTGTCTACGAAGGCCGCCGCCACGACGCCGGCGACAAACTGGGATTCCTAAAGGCGACGGTAGAATTCGCCCTAAAGCGCGAAGGCCTGGGCGAAGCCTTCCGCGAGTATTTAAAAAGCTTGAAACTGTAGTCAGCAGATGGCTTATGTGGGGACAGCCGCCCTCGGCTGTCCAGCTGGGCGAAGCCCTGTCGATTCGAGGGGCGTGCAGAGCAAAACACTGACTCTAGTACTACCCGCCCAGCGAATTCTTCATCTTCTTCGATTTTTCCTCCACTCCACGCGCCAACTTCTCCTTGTGGGCCACGAGCTTTTTCGCAATGGAATCATCGCCCAGCCCAATCATCTGCGCTGCGAGAATCCCCGCATTGGTGGCCCCGGGCTTGCCGATCGCGACGGTCGCCACCGGAATCCCCGCTGGCATCTGCACGGTCGCCAGCAGCGAATCCATCCCCTGTAGCGATGTGGACGGAATGGGCACGCCAATCACCGGCAGCGTAGTATGCGCCGCAATCACTCCCGCCAAATGCGCCGCTCCTCCCGCCCCCGCAATGATCACTCGAATGCCCCGCTGGCGAGCCCCGCGCGCAAACTCAGCCGTGCGGTCCGGCGAGCGATGCGCCGACGTCACATCGATTTCATACGCGATGCCGAATTCGTCGAGAGCCTTCCCCGCCTCGCGCATGATGTCAAGATCAGAATCGCTGCCCATGACAATCGAAACCAGTGGCTTGCTCATTCGTCTCCCTTTAACGTTATTCCTGCTCGATGCGACGCTCTGCCTATGTGGAGCTGGCACTCTTGCCTGCTTGCATGAACCACAAAAACCTCGTGGACAAGAGTCCTTCGACTTCGCTCAAGGCAGGTCCGCGCTACATTCGTCCGCGGAATCCTTGCGCCTACTTCCTCAACGCTCGCGCCGCAATATCCTTGCGGTAATGCGCTCCCTCAAAACTAATCTTCCCGCAAGCGGCGTACGCCCGTCTCGTCGCAGTCTCTAAATCGCCCCCGCGTGCCGTCACGCCCAGGACGCGTCCGCCAGAACTGTAGTAGCCCTCGCCGCGTTTCACAGTGCCGGCGTGAAAAACGTTCACGCCCTCGATCGCGCCAGCCTCCTCAAGTCCCGAGATCCTCTTCCCGGCCTCAAACGTCCCCGGATATCCTCCCGACGCCATCACTACGCACACCGACGCATCCCGCGACCACCGAAAATCCCCATCGCTCACACGGCCCTCGATCGAAGCCTCCAGCGCTTCGATTAAATCACTCTCCAGTCGCACCAGAATGGGCTGCGTCTCCGGATCACCGAAGCGGCAATTGAACTCCAGCACCATCGGCCCGCGCGCCGTCATCATCAGCCCGCAATACAGCACGCCCTTGAACTCTGCGTCTTCCTCTTTCATTCCCGCAACCACCGGCCGTGCAATGTGTGCCACCAGCCAGTCGCGCATCTTGTCGTCAACAATATCGGGAGTCGAATACGCTCCCATGCCTCCGGTATTCGGGCCAGTGTCTCCATCACCCGCCCGCTTGTGATCTTGCGCCCCAACCAGCGGCGCAACCCGCTCGCCGTCGCTGAACACGAGGAACGAGAGCTCTTCTCCCAGCAGGCATTCTTCGAGCACCACGCGCGCCCCAGCCTCGCCCACCATCTTTCCACTCAACATTTCAGCGGCCACGCTCGCCGCTTCTTCCTTGCTCTTGGCGATCACCACGCCTTTGCCGGCCGCCAGTCCGTCCGCCTTGACCACCACCGGGACATGAAAATGTCCCAGAGCCGACCGCACCTGCTCCATCGATTCGCAAATCGCGTAAGGCGCCGTGGGAATTCGATGACGCTGCAGAAATTCCTTGGCAAAACTTTTGCTCGCTTCCAGCTGCGCCGCCGCCTTGGTCGGACCAAACACCGCCCATCCCCGCGCGGAAAACTCATCCACCACGCCGAGAGACAGCGGCAACTCCGGCCCCACCACGGTGAGATCCGGCTGCAGCTTTGTGGCCAGCGCCGTCATCGACTCCAGGCTCTTCAAATCCACCGGCAAGCATTCTGCCTCATCAGCGATTCCGCCATTTCCCGGCGCGCAATAAAGCTGTGAAACACGCGGCGATTGCCGCAGCTTCCAAACCAGCGCGTGCTCTCGTCCACCGCTTCCGAGTACCAGAACTTTCATAGCCAGAGAATTTAGGTTAGAGGCCGACGCCGAAGGCTGTCAAACGGGAGACAACTTAAAGATGAACTCACCACGGAGGCACGGAGAACGGCCTGCCACTATTTTGATGTGGACTTTCAGGATGAGAAAGGACCAGGCCTTTAGTTTTCTCCGTGGACTCCGTGACTCCGCGGTGGATTCCAGGTTAACCCTACTTAACCGCCGCCCTTAACTCGTATAATCTCTCCAATGATCACCGTCTCCAAGGAAGACTATCTGAAGTCGATCCTCGAAGCGGAGAGTGAAGGCGAAGAGGTCATTTCCGCGCGCCTCGCCGACTTGCTCAAAGTTTCTCCGCCCGCCGTCACCATGGCCCTGCGCCGTCTCAAGAAAGATGGCCTGGTCCGTGTGCAGGGCGACGGCCTGGTTCAACTCACCGCCGCCGGACGCAAAATCGCGCGCCGGCTCACCCTCCGCCATCACCTGATCGAGCGCATGCTCTCGGAACTTTTCGGCATGGAGTGGTGGAAGGTCCACGATGAAGCCGAACGCCTGGAGCATGCCGTCTCGCCCGATTTCGAAGCCAAACTCTTGGCTCGCCTGGGGCGCGGCGGGGCTTGCCCGCACGGCAATCTCAGTGAACTCGAGAGCCCCGCCAGTCGCCGCCGCCGCGGCCTCGTTCTGCTCGCCGACGCCGTGCCCGGAAAAACCTACGCCGTGAGTGGCATTTACGAACGCGACCGCCGTCTGCTTGAATTTCTCGAAGCCCGCGGCATCCGGCCCCGCGCGAAGGTCCGGCTGCACGAGCGCAACTACGATCAAACTCTCACCCTATCCACTTCCAGCGGCAACGTCTCTCTCGGCCATGCGGCAGCCCAGCGGGTGTGGCTTGCCCCAACCGATCAGCGCCACTGAAAGTGATCGGAGCCAGGATCAAGTCCCCCGGAACAATCTCTTGTATCCAGAAATTAGTTAACTATAGTTTATGTAACAATGTATACTTCCGCTAATGACGCGGATTTCACGCGAAAGTACGAGAGCTCGCTGAAAACAAAATAAGTTCTTCTTTAACTCTGTGCCTGTGTGAATGATTTTTAATTTTCTCTTTGCCTTCTGAAATGAGCGAACTGGGGACAACGCCGCAAACCCGCCCGCAAGCATCCGGCCCGCCGGCCACGGCTGGGGCGCCGGTGGACAGTTCCGCCAACCTCCCCGTCACCCACGAAGATATCGACCGCGCCCATGATCGTGAACGCGTCTCCGCCATGCGCGCCCGCCGCGGACTCTGGCCCCGCGCTCGCCTTCTGTGGCTGCTCATCGGCCCTGGCATTCTCGTTATGCTCGGCGAAAACGACGGCCCCAGCATGTTGTCTTACGCTTCCACCGGCTCTCGCTTCGGCATCGGATTCTTTCTTCCCTTCGTCGTTCTCACTTTCGCCATGGCCTGCGTCGTTCAGGAAATGACCGTCCGTCTCGGCGCCGCCACCCATCGCGGTCACGCCGAACTCATCTTCGACCGCTTCGGCCCCTTCTGGGGATGGTTTTCCATGGTCGATCTCATGATCGGCAACTTTCTCACCCTGGTCACCGAATTCATCGCCATCCGCGCTGGCCTGGGATTCTTCGGCGTGCCGCCCGCGATCGCCGTGTCCAGCGCGTTATTAGTTCTGGTCGTAGCCTTGCTCACCCATCGCTACTGGACCTGGGAGCGCATCACCCTCGCGGCCGCCATGTTCAACCTCATATTTATCCCAGTGGCCCTGCTCAGCCATCCTCACTGGGGAGACATCGGCCGCGCGCTCTTCACCTGGAAGCCGCTTCCCGGCGGCATCAATCAGGAAACCGTTCTCATTCTGCTGGCCGACATTGGCGCCACCGTCACTCCCTGGATGCTTTTCTTCCAGCAAAGCGCCATCGCCGATAAGGGCCTCACCAGGCGCGACATCCGCTTCAGCCGCATCGACACCATCCTTGGCGCGACTCTAGCCACGCTCGCTGCCCTGGCGACCATCATTGCCACCGCCCCGTTGTTCGCGCATGGCATGACGTCCGCCAACTTCGAAGCCGCCGAATTCGCCCAGGCTCTGCAGCCCTTCGTCGGACACTGGGGCGCAGCCCTCTTCGCGCTCGGCATGTTCGAAGCCGGCATGGTCGCCGCCGTCACCATTTCCACGTCTTCGGCATACGCCTTCGGCGAAGTCGCCCGCCGCCCGCACAGCTTGAATCTCCCCTTCAGTGAGGGCAAATCTTTCTATCTGGTCCTGCTGCTCGAAGCCGCCGCCGCCGCCGGACTGGTGCTGATTCCCGGCATCCCGCTGGTTTACATCGTGCTCGTCGTCAACGTCATCGCAGTTCTGGCCATGCCTCCCGCGCTTTTGTTCCTCTACATGCTGGTCAACGACCGCGATATCATGGGCGACCAGGCCAGCCCCGCGTGGGCCAACGTGCTGGCCCTGGCCGTAGTCGTCATTCTCGTCGCCGCTGGCCTGCTCTTCGGCATCAGCGTCGTCGACCCCCACGCGTTGGCACTCATAGGAGGCAAGTAAAGAGATGTCAGCCCAACCCAGGTGCGGACAGCCGTCCCCGGCTGTCCAGTCGAGCGAAGCTCGACTGTCTCTTCATCACCGTTCAGACTCGGCTTGGATTTTTCTTTCGGCCACGCGACAGCAAAAGGTTTTGGGAAGGGCACGACTTCAGTCGTGCCGCAGCTCGGCAAGACTGACTGCGGCTTTAGCCGCTGAGGTTGCCTCCAGTCCGCGAGCTGATTTTTTCGTCGCCCCGCTAAATCGGAGACCCTCATAAATGGACCACAAACTCAACCCAGCCCCGCCCGCCGCACTCGAGCCCGAAGATTCCGCCGCACTGGTCGCCTCCCTCGAACCCGACCAGCTGATCTCGGCGAAAGTCCTGCACCACTGCCCCCGCCGAGCCCTCACTCGCGCCGAAGCCATCCTGTTCTGGGCGCTCCGCATCTACCTGGTCTTCATGTTAGGAATCGTCGTCTATCAAATCTGGACCGGTGCGCGCCAGTAGCGCAGCCCTTCCTTCGTGCACCTTCGTATCCTTGGTGGTGAACCGTTTTTGTTGGTCTGAGGTCTGAGGTCCAAGGTCTGAAGTCCAACCTCACACGTAATCAAACAGTGTCATAAATCCAAAATCCATATGCAGCTGCTGATGACAATGAAACAGCGTCCGCCCTGGATTATCCGCGGTAAAATCCACTTCCACTTCCCGATATCCGCCCACCATCACCACATCTTTCATCACGCCCGCCAGCGGCGTCCCCGCAAACTTGGTCAATTCAAAGCTGTGACGGTGCAAATGAATCGGATGAATGTCATCGCTCGCATTCCGCATCCGTAAGCGGTAACGCTTCCCTTGGCGCAGATGGTACGCCGCCGTCATCGCATCCCTTGAAAACACCACATCGTTGATCGCCCACTCGTTGAATCCGTGGTCCACCGCATTCCGCTTGGTAAAAGTCATGGCGATCACTTCATCCGGCTCTGCGGCCTTTTCGTTCTGGTTCCCGAACCGCACATAATTCCAGCGGAACGGTTTCGGAGCCGTCCACGTCGGCTTTCCTTTGTGCCCCGCGTACTCCACCACAATACCCATGCCGTGCCCGCGATCGTCATCCGCCAGATCGCCCATAATCCATACTCCCGGGTTCTTCATCTCCACAATCGCCGAAATCCGTTCCGCCGTTCCCAGCCACAGTACCGGAACTTCCGCCGCAGTCGGCACCGGATTCCCGTCCAGCGCCACCACTCGGAATGTATGTCCCGGCAGCGCCAGGCTGCGAATCTCCGTCGCGCTCCCATTCACCACGTGAAACAGCACCCGCTCCCCCCGCTTCACCCGCACCGGTTCGCCGTGTCCCAGCATCCGGCCATTGATTGTGAAATACCGGTATCCCACTTCGTACCCGTGCTTCATCCCTTTCGCCAGCGACGCCTTCATCGCCGACTCTCCCGCCGTTTCCAGTTCTTTTGCTCGCGTCGCCGGAGCCAGAAAATTCATGTCCATATCGCCGCCCTGGCTGAACGACGGTTCGAACTCCTTGAGCACCAAAAATACTTCCCGGTCGTAGCGTCCCGGCTCTTGCTTAGGTTCGATGTAAACCGCCCCCACCTGACCGCTATACTGTCCCGCATAAAGATTCGCTCCCGCCTGGTTATGCGTGTGATAAAAGCGCAGCCCTGCCGGACGCGGAGAAAACGCGATTCGCCGCATTCCCTGCGCTGGAATAAATGGCGTCCCTTCCTCCGCCGCGCCATCCGTCTCAGCAGAAACCGTCTGTCCATGCCAATGCAGTTGTTCGGGTGTGTCCGTATCGTTGTGCACGTCGATTGTCACCAATTGGCGTTCTTTGAATCGCAACAGCGGCCCCGGAAACTGCCCGTTATAAGTAACCGTCGAGACAAACCGTTTCGGCGCAATCTCGATCGCAGAGGCTCCTATTCGCAACGTATAATCCGCCGCGCCTTCGGCCGGGCCTGAGGCCGATCCAGAAAACGGGACCGCAAGTATCGCTGCGCCACGAGAATTGTCTGGGCGGAAAAGACACGCACCGGTCGCCGCCCCCGCCAACGCAAGAAATTTCCGCCGGGAAGTGCCTTCCTTGTTCACTCATCTCCTCCTGCGCAGCGGCCCACCAATCGATGGTTGCTGGGATAGCGGTCCGCTCGGTTTCCATCGAGGGTGCCCCACTCTCATGCGGTTTGCAAGGCTGGGGGCTAAGAATTAGTAGAGACTCAGCGCACGACCCCCTTCGCGGTCTTCGCGAATTCCTTCGTGCCCTTCGCGGCTAAAAAGCTTTTCCCGTCGCCCGCACGGTCCTAGTCCTTCGTTTTCGTATGCACCCTACGCAATCCGACGTGAGAAAGACTAAAATAAAACTTTGCAGGGTCCTCGGTATTTCACAGCGCGCAGCAATAATATTCTTCAGGAAGGCCATCATGTCGTTGAACAGTTTCAACAGCCGCTCTACTCTCAAAGTCAATAACAAAGACTACGAAATCTACCGCCTCGACGCGCTCGATAAGCAGGGAATCTCCACGCAACACCTGCCGTTCTCGTTGCGCATTCTGCTGGAAAACCAGCTACGCACCGAAGACGGCCGCAACGTCACCCAGGAAGAAGTGCGCGCTCTCACGAGCTGGAACAAAACTTCCAAGCCGAACAAAGAAATCGCCTTCACCCCCAGCCGCGTCCTGTTGCAGGATTTTACCGGCGTGCCTTGCGTAGTCGACCTCGCCGCCATGCGCGACGCCATGAAGCAACTCGGCGGCGACCCAGCCCTGATCAATCCGCTGCAACCCGTCGAACTCGTCATCGATCATTCTGTCCAGGTCGACGAATTCGGCACTCCCGGCGCTCTCGAAGTGAACGCCCTGCTCGAGTTCGGGCGCAACCAGGAGCGTTACGCCTTCCTCCGCTGGGGACAAACCGGCTTCCGCAACCTCGCTATCGTCCCTCCGGACACCGGCATCGTGCATCAAGTCAACCTCGAATATCTCGCCCGCGTAGTTTTTGTTCACGAAAGCCCCGGCAAGCGCGTAGCCTACCCCGACACCCTGGTCGGCACCGACAGCCACACGACAATGATTAATGGGTTGGGAGTTCTCGGTTGGGGCGTGGGTGGGATTGAGGCTGAGGCTGCGATGCTGGGACAGCCGGTCTCCATGCTGATTCCGCTAGTGGTTGGCGTGAAGCTCACGGGGCGCTTGCGCGAAGGCGCGACCGCGACCGATCTGGTGCTGACGATCACTGAAATGTTGCGCAAGCACGGCGTGGTTGGAAGGTTTGTCGAGTACTTTGGTCCCGGGTTGCGAGATCTTTCTCTCGCCGATCGGGCCACGATCGCGAACATGTCGCCCGAATACGGCGCGACTTGCGGCATTTTCCCCATCGATAAAGAAAGCCTGCGCTACCTGCGGCTCACCGGGCGCAGCGAGGAACAAATCACGCTGGTCGAAGCCTACGCGCGTGAGCAGGGACTTTTCCACGACGAAAAAACTCTCGAAGCCGAATATTCAGAACTGCTCGCGCTCGATCTCGCGACCGTCGAGCCCAGTCTCGCCGGGCCGAAGCGTCCGCAGGATCGCGTCGTGCTGTCGCAGGCAGGAGAGTCGTTCAACAAAGCTTTGCCTTCGCTGATCAAACCGAAATCGGCAAGAACCGTGGGTGCTCCACTTCTCCCTGATGTTGGGAGAAGTGGCACAGCAGCACCGGCCAGCGCCAAGAGTTGGGAGTCCGAAGGCGGAAGTCCCGCGGCCATCGGCGTGGAAGATCCCAACGTGCACGAACACGTTTCCACCGACGTAAAGAGCGCGCTCAAACACGGCAGCGTGGTGATCGCCGCCATCACTTCGTGCACCAACACTTCCAATCCTTCCGTTCTGATCGGCGCGGGTTTGCTGGCGAAAAAAGCAGTCGAAAAAGGCTTGACGGTTCCGCCCTGGGTTAAGACCTCGCTCGCTCCCGGCTCGAAAGTGGTTACCGATTATTTGAACAAAGCCGGCCTCACGCCCTATCTCGAAAAATTGAAATTTCATCTGGTGGGCTACGGCTGCACCACCTGCATCGGAAATTCCGGCCCGCTGCCTGCGGAAGTTTCCCAGGCCATCGACGAAAAAGATCTGGTCGTGGCCTCGGTGCTGTCCGGCAATCGCAATTTTGAGGGCCGCATCAATTCCGAAGTTCGCGCCAACTACCTCATGTCGCCGCCGCTTGTCGTGGCGTTCGCCCTTGCCGGACGCATCGACGTCGACCTGCGCAAAGACGCTCTCGGCAAAGACCGCGAAGGCAAGCCCGTCTACCTCGCCGATATCTGGCCCTCGCAACGTGAAATCGAAGAGGCCATGCAGAATTCCATTTCTTCCGACATGTTCTCGAAGAGCTACGCCGAAGTTTTCCTGGGCGACGAACGCTGGCGCGGCCTGCCCGTTCCCAAGGGGCAGACCTATGCCTGGGAGAAGAATTCAACCTACATCCGCCGTGCTCCGTATTTCGACGAGATGGCCGTGAAGCCTTCCCCGGTCGAAGACATTCGCAAGGCGCGCGTGCTGGCCGTGCTCGGCGACAGCGTTACCACCGACCACATTTCGCCCGCCGGTTCCATCAAGAAAGACAGTCCCGCGGGAAAATATCTGCAGGAACACGGGGTGAAGCCCGCGGACTTCAACTCTTACGGTTCGCGCCGCGGCAATCATGAAGTGATGGTGCGCGGCACCTTCGCCAACGTCCGCCTGCGCAACAAGCTGGTCTCGACCGAAGGCGGATTCACCCGCCATCTGCCCACCCAAACTGAAATGTCGATTTTCGATGCGTCCGAAATATATCAGGCCGAGGCCATTCCGCTGGTGATTCTTGCGGGCAAGGAATACGGCTCGGGCTCCTCGCGCGACTGGGCGGCGAAAGGTCCGAAGCTGCTCGGAGTGCATGCCGTGATCGCCGAAAGCTACGAGCGCATTCATCGCTCGAATCTGGTGGGCATGGGGATTCTCCCTCTACAATTCTTGCCGGGCGAGAACGCAGAATCGCTCAAGTTGACGGGCGAGGAAACCTTCGACATCACCGGCATCAGCAAGCTAGTCGAACACTTCGCCGCCGGACGCCAGATCAAAGTGCGCGCCAAAGGCAAGCCCCGGGATAAAGCAATCGAGTTCGAAGCCCTGGTCCGCATCGATACGCCGCAGGAAGCGCTCTACTACGCCAACGGCGGGATTCTCCCGTACGTGCTACGCCAGTTGCTGGCGGCGAAACCGAGTGCGCACACTGTGGGGGTCTAGGCGAGGAGGTTTCCATCCGCGCGCTCCTGAAAGTCTTGAAGACGCTCGCCCCCCGCCGTCTCTCCTCAACTCCTTGAAGCCACGTTCAGCCCCAATAGAAAAGGCGCGACCGATGGCCGCGCCTTTGTCTTCGATTTTTACTCTCTACTTCTAGTATGGCATTTTGCGAAGGGGAATGTAACACGGTTTTCGAGAATATTTGGTCAGCGTTTTCAGTGGGTTAGGGTGGAACGTTTACTCTCTTGCTATTGACAGGATTTCTTCGAGAGCAAGTGATGAGCGTCGGATGCCAGAATCCCCACCCTTCGACTTCGCTCAGGGCAGGCTTTCTCGCAATGGACGCGAGAAATGGGCACCCAACGTGAATTAGTGCAGCGCCGCCAAGTGGCGGATCAGCCTGCGTCCCCGCGTTGCGGCGAGATAAGTGAGTGACGCGACGCACAGGATGACCAGCGCCATCCGCAAGTAGGTGGCGGCAGAGATCGAGATGCCAAGTCCTGTCCCGAGTGCGAAGTAGGCGACGAGACAGGCGGGGCACTTGGGCAGCAACGCAAGGATACTGCCGGGAACGATCCAGGCTACGAAGTCGCGGGTAGCGTCGAGAATGCGGCGGGAAAGCGTCGGGCGACGCGGACCGCCGAGGGCGGTCCGCGTTCCAGACGTCGCGAGGTCGAGGGCGTGACTTGAATCGCGGCTCGATCCGGCCGAAACGGTTTTGCAGCAAGCGTGCGGGTTCACGAGTGGTGCTCCTCACAGCACGATGATCCGGCGCCTTTGGGAGCCACGTACTGCGCTTTCGGGTCGACGAAGTAGCCGTCAGCATAGCGATCATGATGGCGAACCCACGCCATGCTGAAGGCCAAGCCATCTTCGTCGCGGCCCTTGGGAGCGAAATCGAGGAAGTTGTAAGTGCCGACCAGAATGTCGAGGCCGCGTGCGTAGGCAGAGTAGGTGTGAAAGATTTCTCCGGCGGCGTTTTTGTAGAAGACGCTGAGGCCGGGAGCTTCTTCAATGGGGAACTCGCCGGGAGCGTAGTTATAGGTGACCTTGCCGCTCGCCATTTCCTCTTTGGTGAACGACACGTGGTAGTCGCGGTTGAAGTCGTTCGCGAACGATGACACCCAGCGGAAGGGCCAGCCCATCCGTTTCTGGAAAGTTTCGATTTGCGCCATGGGAGCGCGCGAAATCACGGCCAGGGTGACATCGCGATTGGCGAGGTGCACCAGGGCGCCTCCGAAATGATCGGCCAGATACGAGCAACTGGGGCAACCCTGCTCCCATCCCGGACCGAACATGAAGTGATAGACGATCAACTGGCTGCGGCCGTCAAACAGTTCGGCGAGGGTTTGCTTGCCGTTGGGGCCGTCGAACAGATAATTCTTTTCGACTTTTTCCCAGGGCAGTTCGCGGCGTCGCTGGCTAAGTTCGTCACGCAACCGGGTGAATTCCTTTTCCTTGCGGAGCAGCTCTTTACGGCTGGCGAGCCATTGTTGTGGGGAAACTACTTCGTGGTTTTGTATTGCGGTGCTGGTGGTTGTGGTTAGGGTCGTCATTGTATTTCTCCTGATTTGAGTGATTTTAAATTCTTCGCTTTAGCTCTTACATGTTGTCGATTGGCTGAACGCTGAGTGCCGAATGCTGAATGCTTACTTCTGCGCGCTGTGGACCGCTGGCTGCGCGGACTGTCGTTCTCGGCAATTTCCTTGATCCGGAGCAACTCGCCGGACCACAGTTCCTGGAACGGGCCAACCCATCGTTCGTAGATCTGGCGGATGGGCACCACGTTCAGCGAGTTCACCCGTTGCCTGCCTTCTTCGCGGGTTTGCACCAGGCGCGCCTGGCGCAGGCCGTCCAGATGCTTCATCACGCCGAAGCGCGTCAAATGCGGAAACTCTTCGACGATCTCGGTGGTGGTGCGGGGCTGCGGCCGCAGAAAATCGAGAATCGCGCGCCGGGTCGGATCCGACAGCGCCTTCCACACCGGGTCGAGTTCGTCCGCTGGACGAGCTACGGTTTCGCTCACGCTATTCGCAGTCCTCTTTAATTTCAGCGAGCATGTGATTCCAGCCCACGCTCACGCCCTTGCGATGCTGCGGATCGATCATGCCGATGGCGCGATGCCGCAGTGTGACTTTGCAGCCTGCCGCGGATGGTTCCACTTTCATCTCCAGATGATTGATTGCGGGATAGGACATGAACATCGGCCCGCTGAGTTCCAGAAGAGTGGGCGCCTTGATGACCTGGACGAATCCCCACAGGTGGCCGATGCCGTTGCCGCGATCGCGATACCAGCGGCCGCCGGGTTTCGCTTCGAGCAGCAGGTCCATCGGGGTGCCGTCGGGCCGGGTATTGCCTCTGCCCAGGCGATGCAGAACCGCCGCGAAGGCTTTTTCGGGCGTGGCTTTGATGTCGATATGCTGCTCAACGTCGAGGGTCAGGTCGTCCAGGGTCATGGCTGATTTCTCCTTCGTGCTCCGGGGAGCCGTCTGTCGTTACGTGAGTGTATAGTAACGTGACTATGCGGTAACGTCAAGGAAAATCTTTTGGTGCCGATCACAATAGAGAGTGCGTAAGACAACCCCTGACAAAATCGGGCATCGAAGGTGAGGCTTTACGTTGGAAACAGACAAGAGGGCATCGCTTATGAACAGTGCACACAAGCTTTCCAGGGCGGCAGGATTCCTGCTTTCAGGAGCCGCACTGGCCGCGGTTCTGCTTTTCACCGCCGCGCCACCACTGCACGCCGAAGACTACGACCGGTGTCAGCGCCGCATCGCTCACGCGGAGCACGAACTCCATGAGGCCGTCGAGAGACATGGACGCAACAGCAGACAGGCTGATCACGAGCGCCATGAATTGCACGAGGCGCGCGAGCGTTGCTGGCGCGAACGTCACCAGTGGTGGGACGAACGCGAGCACCGCTGGCACACCGAGCGCGATTGGGACGACCACGACCGCGACTGAGCGGAAGCTAAGCCTGCATCGGTGGACGGCTCTCAAGTACACTCGGGCGTTGGAGAAGCTTTATTCAGAGGCACATCACGAAAACAGAGCTACTCCTGCGGGAGGCAGAAGCACGCGCACGGCGTTTTCGCTGTGAGCGTGGCCGCGGGCGAGCCAGTGCTTCAGGAGTTTTCGGGACGCTGGCGGCAAGTGCGAAAAGAACATTCCGGCGCGGCCCTGGTGGTCGGTCCAGATCACGTCGGCCTGGCCACGCAAATGGTGATTGGTGCCGGGCAGCACGCAGCGGAAGCGCAACTTCGCCCGGGCTGGAATGGGCTCGGCGGCCTGCACGGCCAATCCTTGCTCGCTGACGTCGACGCCGATGGCGGGCAGGGTTCCGGTTTCGAGTTCCAGGTAGACCAGGGCTTTGATGCCGGCGCGGGCGGCGGCGCGGCGGTCGGTTTTCGCGAGCGAAAGTCTGGCGACGCTCCGCTTGTTGGCGTGGCGCTTGGGGTGTTTGCGGCCGTTTGCCAGCATCTCATGCAACGCGTCGCGCACCTGAACGCCGGCGAGCGGTCGGTAGAGGATGCGGGTAGCGCCTGACTGAAAGGCTTCGCCCGTCCCCGGATATTCTCCCGCGATGGCCAGGACTACCGGTTTTTGCGGAGGCAACAGCAAAGACGCTACCTTCACCACTTCTCCCGCTCCGGGCAGGATGAAATCCGCCATCAGAAGCGAGCATTGTCCGCCCAGAGCGAGTTCCAGAGCATGTTGCTGGGAGCGGCAGATCCGGTGGTCGATTCCGGCTTCTTCGAGAGCGGCTTTCAGGATTCGAAGGGACGGGGCGTCGTGGCAGAACACGGCAGCGAACCGAGACATGCACTGAAACTAAGGCGCCGAAGGGGCACAGTAAACGTCACACCAGTAATCGTGAGACGCGTTACTAAAGCGGTGAAGATGAGAGGATTTTAGGTTGACGGGCCGGGAAAGGCCATCTGGCGCTTGGTTTGCGTTGAGGCTCGAACATTTCTTAAAGCCGTGCGGCAACCTGGCCGGCCAGATCTTTTATTTGCTTCTCGGTGGCCGGAGTGACGGGGTCGAGATTGAGATAGAAGCGAACTTTTCCTTTGCGCACGTGGATGGCGTGCTGACCGTCAACATAAGCTTCGTCCCCGACCCCAGTCACTGGCGTTTGCGGGCCGTAGAATTTGCTCAACTTGGCGAACAGCTCTGCCGCGGCGGAGGGCGAAGGATCAACGTAAGCTCTGAACCAGAGCTTGCTCGCCTTCGCCGGATAATTGCAATCGGTTCCCATAGCGGTGTTTGCGAAGGGACGGGGCGCGACGCTCTTTTGCGGGGAATCGTAGGTTCGTCCGAGGATTTTGCTTACTTCCGCGGCCGGCAGCAGGGCGCAGAGGTCGGCGGGAGGTTCAGCTCCGTTTGCCGATCGAACCGCGCCAGTGATTACGAGCAAAGCTGCAGCGAGCAAGAATGGTTTCAACATGCGGCACGCCCCTTCCATCTCTAAACGCGCAGCATTATAGCGCAGCTCGCGGGAGATGACCTCGGTGTCCGGTCGCGGACAGCAGTTTTGAAATCTGGACGGCCCTGACTGGCCGCTTTCTCCTTTACGATCCCGTAGTCGTTGACAGGGCAAGCACTTAGGCGCGCATCACTTTTGGCCGGGCACGTGCAGTTTGAGGCTTTCGACTTAGTCTCGTCAGGAGGTCATACCCCGATGCCTTTCCACGAACTACGGATTGCGGTCCGCCATTTGCTGAAGGCGCCCGGCTTCACCGCCACGGCAGTGCTCATGCTGGCGCTAGGAATTGGGGCTACGACCGCCATTTTTTCGGTGGTGGAAGGAGTGTTGCTGCGGCCGCTACCGTTTCCGCATCCCGAGCAACTGGTGGCGGTGGCCGACATACTGCTAGGCGCCAATCTTGGAGGTAATGGCGAGGCTGGGGTTACGCCACTGGACATTAAGGCATACACCCGCGATACCCACAGCTTCGAGAGCCTGGGGGGATATACACAAAACAGTTATGAACTGTCTGGAGCGGGTGAACCAGCGCAGGTGAATGGGTCCCGGCTATCGGGTGGAGTGTTTCCGGCGCTGGGGATCGCTCCGCTCATGGGGCGGTTTTTTACAGCGAAAGAGGATGAGCAGAAAGAACAAGTAGCGGTGATCAGCTACTCGCTGTGGCAAAACCGGCTGCACGGAGATGCGCGCGTGCTGGGAAGCAAGATCCTGCTGGACCGCAAGCCGTATGTCGTGGTGGGCGTGATGCCGCGGAACTTTGAATTTCCGCTGGTGCCGGGACACCTGAACAGCAGCGAGTTGTGGGTTCCGATGAGCTTTACCGAGCAGGAGCTTTCGACGGCGGGAGCGGCAGGATGGAATTTCAACATGGTGGGCCGGCTGAAGCCGGGAATCATGGCGGCGCAGGCCGAGAACGATGCCGAGCGCGTGGCCGAGGAGACCATGCGCAACTATCCCGCGTTCATGGCGAGCATACGCATCCGCGCGGTGGTGCGCTCGCTGCATGAGGAAACGGTGGAGCAGGCGCGGCAACTGGTGCACGTATTGTTTCTGGCGATTGTGGTGGTGCTGCTGATCGCGTGCGCCAATCTTGCGGGGCTGCTGCTGGTGCGGGCGATCCAGCGGCGGCGCGAGATTGCGGTGCGGCTGGCGCTGGGCGCGCGCGCTGGAACGCTGCTGCGGCAGCAAATTCTGGAGAGCCTGGTATTGAGCGTGAGCGGAGGCCTGCTCGGCCTGGGGCTGGCGGCGCTGGCGTTGCGGGTGGGCGTGAGCCGGTTGCCGGAAACGCTGCCGCGACTAGATGAAATCGCATTGGATTGGCAAGTGGTGGGGTTCGCGTTCCTGCTCGCGGTTCTTACAGGCATGGTCTGCGGACTGGCTCCCGCGTTCGCGGCGCTCAGGACCAGCGTGAATGAAACTCTCAAAGAAGGTGGACGCACCGGAACCCAGGGCAGCGGGCACGCGCAGCTGCGGTCTGCGCTGGTGGTAGCCGAGATTGCGATAGCGCTGGTGCTGCTGGTGGCTTCCGGTTTGCTGCTGCGAAGTTTCGAGAAGATGCGCGCCGTCGATCTCGGCTTTCGGCCCGATCATGTGCTGGTGGCCAATTACTCGCTGCCGCGGCAACAATATGCCACGCAAACGGCGGTGGATGAATTCAACAGCGAACTGATTCGCAAGTTGCAGCAGGCTCCCGGTGTGAGGTCTGTAGGTCTGACGGACTTTCTGCCGGCCTGGGGCAGGACCAGCAGTACCGCATTCGTAGTTGAAGGCTACGTCCCGGCGCAGGGTGCCATGGATCTGGCCACATGGGTCCAAGTGCGGGGCGATTATCTGCAGGCGATGGGAATTCCACTGCTGAGTGGCCGCCGGTTCACACCCGCCGACACCGAGAACACGCAGCTGGTTGTGATCGTCAACCACAAGCTCGCCGAACATTACTGGCCTGGCGCCGACCCCATCGGAAAGCGCATGCGCATTGGAACTCCGGAGACGCCGACACCCTGGGTTACGATTGTGGGCGAAGTCGCTGACGTGAAAGAAGATTCGCCCGACATTCCCGGCAAGGAACAGTTTTATCAACCGATCGATCAGGTTGAGAAATCCGTGGGCAGTTTGGGATCGCCCACGGACTTGAACGGCAACGGAGGCTACGTGGCTTTGCGCACTGCAATGGAACCGGAGCAGATGGAAAATGTTCTGCGAGCCACCGTGCGCGCGATCGACGCTCAGTTGCCCCTCACTCAGGTGCAAACCATGGAGCGCACGGTTTCCGACAGCGAAGCTCCGCGACGCTTTAACACGGTGCTCATCTCCAGCTTCGCCATTGCAGCAGTATTGCTGGCGGCGCTGGGCATCTACAGCCTGCTTGCGTTCTCAGCCGCGTTGCGCGAACAGGAGATGGCCATCCGCATCGCCCTGGGTTCGCAGCGGGCGGGAATTCTTGGGTTGGTGTTCCGGTCTGCAGCCAAACTGGCCCTGCTCGGCTGCGGGCTGGGATTGCTGGCGGCGGCTGCGGCGTCGCAATTACTGCAATCGCTGGTGTTTGGAGTGAGCCCGTTCGATCCGCTGGTGCTGGCGCTGGCCGCGGTCTCGGTGCTGATGCTGGCGCTGGTAGCCTCGCTGCTGCCCGCGCGGCGCGCCGCTGCCATCGATCCCATGAAGGCGCTGCGGACGGATTAGCGTGTAGCGACGGATGCACTACGGACAAACTGAAACTGAATCTGGGCGCGGGAATCCCGCTATTGACGATCGAGGTGTGACGTGCGAACTCTAGTCAGGAATCTTCGTTACGGCTTGCGCGGGTTGTGCAAGAGTCCGGGGCTGACCGCCGCCGTAGTCGCTACGCTCATGCTGGGCATTGGCGCTACTACGGCGATTTACACAGTCGTCTATGCCGTATTGCTCGCCCCGCTGCCTTATCCCCATCCCGATCAGCTGGTGATGGTCTGGTCGAAGGTAGGTGGGGGCCGAAACCCAATGTCGGCCGGAGACTTTCTCGACTGGAAGGAGCAGAGCAAGACTTTCCAGCAGATGGCCGCCTTCACGAGCGGCAGTTTCAATCTCGCAGCGCAGGACCAACCTGAGCAGATCGACGGCATGCGCGCCACGCCCGGCTGGTTCAGCATGCAGGGAATCCCGTTCCTGATGGGACGCGACTTTCTTTCCGAGGAGGGCACTCCTGGCAGGGACCACGCCGCCATTTTGACGTACAAATTGTGGAACCGGCTGGGCGCGAATCGCGGCATCATCGGCCAACCGGTGCGAATTAATAGCGAACCCTACACAGTGGTGGGAGTGTTAGCGCCGGGTGTAGGGGACCGTTTCACCTTTGAATTGGCGGCTCCGCTGGCCTTCCGGCCGGAACAGATCAATCACGACTATCACTGGTTGCTGACCATGGCGCGTTTGAAACCAGGGGTCAGCCTGCAACAGGCGCAGGCCGATATGGATTCGGTGACGAGTCATATTGCCGCCGCCTATCCCGTCTCCAATAAGGGCTGGGGCGCCTCGGTCGAACCCCTGAAGAATGACTTCCTCCCCCCGGAGCGCATTCGCAACCTGAAGCTTCTTCTTGGTGCGGTGGGCTTTGTGCTGCTCATCACCTGCCTCAACATCGCGAATCTGTTATTGGCCAAGGGCACGGCGCGGCAAAGAGAAATCGCGATTCGCAGCTCCGTGGGAGCAAGTCGCACACAGATTTTTGGTCAGTTTCTTACCGAGAGCCTGGTCCTCGCGCTTCTCGGGGGTGGACTCGGCGTGGGACTCGGCATGGGGTTGCTGCGCGCAATTCTCAGCATCGTGCCGGATGGGATCTTGCCCTCCGAAGCAAATGTCCAGCTGGACATTCATGTCCTGACGGTGGCCTTCGCCGCAACCACGCTCGCCGGTCTGCTGTTTGGCTGCGCGCCCGCCTGGTACGCCTCGCGGGTGGACCCCGGTGAGTCGCTGAAGGATGGCGGACGCTCAGGGACAGGCACGGGCAGTCACAAATTGCGGCGCGCTCTCATCATGGGTGAGTTCGCGCTGGCGTTGTCGCTGTTGGCTGGTGCGGGCCTGGCCATTCACAGCTTCTGGAATCTCGCGCGCGTCGATCTGGGCGTGCGCACGGATCATGTGCTGACTTTCGGACTGAACCAGCCTCAAGGACGGTTTGAAACTCCCGCCCAGATGAACGCCTACAACCAACAGATGCTGAGCGTGCTTCGTTCCGTGCCGGGAGTGTTCTCGGCGGCTACCGTAACGGGTATGCCGCTGCGCTTCCATAGCGATGGCATGCCCTTCACGGTGGTGGGTGGTCCCACGTACGAAGATCCATCGCAGCGGCCGGACGCCGGTTTCCAATCGGTCTCGCCCGACTACTTCAAGACTTTCGGCATCCAGGTGCTCAAAGGGCGCGCGTTCAATGAGCAGGACACGGCATCGAGCGTGCGGGTCGCGATTGTGAATGAGGAATTTGCCAATCGTTACCTGAAAGGTATGGAACCGCTGCAGCAGCGTGTGTCCATCGAGCAGGTGATTCCCGGGCTGCCGAAACTCGGGCCGGCAGTCGAGTGGCAGATCGTGGGCATCATCCACAATGTCCGATATGGAGATTTCCGCGACGACAATCCCGAGGTCAACGTTCCTTTCGCGCAGTCGTTGTCGCCAAATGTCAACATAGGCGTGCGCACTACCAAAGACCCCGCAGCTATGACGAAAACCATTGCCGCAGCCGTGCATTCCGTGGACCCGCAGATTGCCCTGGCGCGCGTTCGCACCATGGACCAGGTGAGAGAAGAATCCCTCGGCGAGGACCGCTACACGATGGTTTTGTTTGCCTGCTTCGCGGGCGTGGCGTTGCTGCTGGCGGCGGTCGGCATCTACGGGCTGATGACTTACGCCGTTTCCCAGCGTACGCAGGAAATGGGCTTGCGCATCGCGCTGGGTGCGAGCAAGCAGGGCGTGATCTGGCTCATCCTGAAGGAAGCGTCGCTGCTCGCCGTGGTCGGACTTGGCATTGGACTTGCCGGCGCTGTGCTAGTTGGCCGCACCATGCAGACTACTTTGTACGGAGTCGCCGCGATGGATTTATCCGTGATTGTGTCCGTGGCCGTGATCCTATATTTCGCGGCGTTGATTGCTTCGTATTTGCCGGCGCGGAGGGCAGCGTCGATCAATCCCATGCAGGCGCTCCGGACGGATTAACCGGAGATCTCTTGGCCCGGGTGCCCCATTTCTCGCGTCCTTTGCGAGAAGTGGGAAGCGATGCTGTTGTGTCATCCTTTCCCAATTGTGATCGCTTCCGCGCTGTCGTATATTCGCCGGTGATCGGAACGAAACCCACCTCATGCAAAGCCGTTCCAAGTTAGCCAGGCTGCTCGTCGCAAGTTGCGTCACGCTGTTCGCCGAACTCGCCGTGATTCGCTGGCTGTCCACGGAAGTGCGGATTTTTGCTTATGCCAAGAACCTGGCCTTGCTGCTTTGTTTTCTTGGGTTCGGTGTGGGTTGCGCGCTAGCGTCGAAACCCGTCTGGTGGAGGCGGGGCATTCAGGCCTTGCTGGCCTTGATCTTGCTGGTTCGCAACCCCTGGACGCCGCGGATGTTCGAGGGCCTGTCGCAGACCCTGGGCGCCGCGCAGGACACAGCCATTTGGTTCGTCGGAACCGAACGAGACTGGCCTAACTTTATTTTGGCGGCTGCGATTGCTGGAATTCTGTTTTTTCTGTTGACCTGTGTCTTTGTTCCACTCGGACAAGTTGTTAGTCAGGAAATAGACTCCGACCAAGACCGCCTGCGAGCCTACTCGTGGAATCTTGGCGCAAGCCTGTTGGGGATCGGGTTGTTTTCCATAGTGAGCGTTGCGGAACTACCTCCAGCTTTCTGGTTTGGCTCGATCCTGGTGGGATTTGCGTCATTGCAGGATGGATGGAAACGCCGCTTGGTCGTGGCTGCGCTGATCGTGCCTGCCGCGATCCTGCTGCATGAAAGGGCTAGTAAGGATCACTTCAGCATTTGGACTCCCTATCAGCAGGTCGACGTCCAGCGCGACTACTTCAAGAATGGCGAGTGGAAGGCGACAACCATCGACGTGAATCACGTCGGCCACCAGACGATTGTGAACCTTTCCCCGGAATTCCTCGACCGGCATCCGGGCCTTCTGCAGGAACCGGCGGAAGATAATCCTTACAATCTTCCCTTCCGTTTTACAGTGGCGAATCCCAGCGTGCTGGTGGTTGGAGCGGGCAGCGGCAACGATGTAGCTGGGGCGGTGCGCGCCCACAGCCGGTCGATTGATGCCGTAGAAATCGATCCCGGCATTCTGAAACTCGGCCGCACGCACCCCGAGCGGCCTTACGATTCTTCGACGGTCACTGCTCATCTAGCGGATGCCCGCGCTTTTATGAGGCGCACCGACAAACGCTATGATCTTGTGCTCTTCGGGTTGTTGGACTCACACACGCAGCAGTCTGAGTATGCCAACATGCGGATCGACAACTACGTTTACACAGAAGAGTCGCTGCGAAGGGCGCGCGAACTTCTTTCCCCGAATGGCGTTCTGTTCCTGAAATTCCAGGTGGATCGCGACTGGCTAGGGCGAAGGCTTTATGGGCTGCTTAGCCGTGTGTTCGGCAAGCCGCCGCTGATTTTCGTGGCTGAACCCAGCTATGGTGCCGGGGGCGTTTGCTTTGTGATCTCGGTGGGGGATCAGGTCGAAAAAAGCATTGCGGAGGATCGCCAGCTCAAAGCGTTCCTGGCTCGCCAAGGCCGAACTCTCGTCGGCGCATCGTCTGTTCCGCTGACTACGGACGATTGGCCCTACCTGTACCAGGAAAAAAGAAGCATTCCCGCGGTGTTTCCGACTTTGAGTTTGTTGGTGGTGGGGCTGTCCTTCGGCTACAGCCGATTGATTTGGAAGCAAGCCGTCCTGACCCATCACCACGGGCAGTCTTCTCTTTTCTTCTTCGCGATGGGAGCTGGGTTCCTGCTGCTGGAGACCCAGACCGTGAGCCGCTTGGCGTTGTTCTTCGGGACCACGTGGCGAGTGAACGGAGTGGCCATCGCATCGGTGCTCACGGCGCTGGTGCTCGCTAATCTGATGACAGAAAAATATTTCTCACGATTGAATCGAGGGTGGAGTCTGGTTGGATTACTCTTCGCCCTGGTTTGTCTTTACCTCGTGCCTTTCGATCGTATTCCCGGTTCCATTGCGGTGGTGGGCTCGGTCGCAGCGGTTCTGTTTGCGGTACCAGTTTTTCTGGCGGGTCTGCTTTTTGCCCAGGAGTTCCGCTGCACGAAATCGCCGAGTGCGGCCCTGGCGGCGAACATGCTCGGGGCGGTAGTGGGAGGGTTGATGGAGAATTTATCTCTCGTCGTCGGCCTCAGAGCGCTGCTGCTGCTGGCCGCCCTGTTCTATGCGGTCGCGGCACTCGGGCTGTGGAGTGCAGACCGGCGCCCGCTCGCGGAAGCTCAGGAGCACGCGGAATGCGCGCTGCCGTAATCCTCGCTGCTATAATCAAAGATTGCGCTCATGCCCAGGAAACGACTGATTCGTTCGACCACAGTACTGTCCGTTCGCCGCAATGGCAGCGTGGTGCTGGCCGGAGATGGCCAGGTTACGCTCGGCGAGTCGGTGATCAAGCACACCGCCAAGAAGATTCGCCGCCTCTACAACGACAAGATTCTGGCCGGGTTTGCCGGGTCGACCGCCGACGCATTTACGCTCTTCAGCCGATTTGAGGCCAAGCTGGAGCAGTATCACGGCAACCTGGGACGCGCCGCCGTGGAACTGGCGAAGGATTGGCGGACGGATAAATTTCTGCGGCATCTGGAAGCGCTGCTGCTGGTTTGCGATAAAGAGCAGACATATTTGTTGAGCGGGCAGGGCGACGTGATCGAACCGGACGGCGCGGTGGCGGCAATCGGCAGCGGCGGTCCTTATGCGCAGGCCGCGGCGCAGGCCTTGTCGCAGCATACGCAGCTTGGCGCGCGCCAGATCGCGGAAGAAGCGATGAAGATTGCCGGCAAGATGTGCATTTATACCAACGACAGTGTGACGATTGAAGAACTGTGAAAGCAGTTCTCGGTTCTCAGTTGGAACCGGAGCCGTTGGGTGCTGGACCTTTGGCGAATAATGGGAACGCTTGAGGATCTGCGATGACAGGTTCTCGGCTTTCTGAGAACTGAGAACTAAGAACTGAGAACTGTTTTATGGCCATTTACTTACCCAGCTCCGCCGAAGAAGAGCAGTTAGCGCTCGACGAACTCACGCCGCGCGAGATCGTGGTCGAACTAGACAAACACGTCATCGGTCAAAAAGCCGCTAAGCGCGCCGTGGCCATCGCGTTGCGCAACCGCATGCGCCGGCAGAAACTCTCCGCCGAGCTCGCCGAAGAAATCATCCCCAAAAACATAATCATGATCGGGCCGACTGGGGTCGGGAAAACCGAGATTGCGCGGCGGCTGGCCAAGCTGGCGAATTCTCCGTTTCTGAAGGTGGAAGCGTCGAAGTTTACCGAAGTCGGGTATGTGGGGCGGGATGTGGAGTCGATGGTGCGCGATCTGGTGGAGATTGCGATTGACAACGTCCGCGAAGAGAAGTTGGAGGATGTGGCGGATAAAGCCGAACTGAATGCGGAGGAACGGCTGCTGGATATTTTGCTGCCGCCGTCTGCACCGCCGTCGGCTTCATCGTCGGCATCTGCTTCGGCCGCGGGTGGCGTCGTGATTGATGGGAACACCGCGTTGACCGAATCTTCCGGCCGCACGCGGGAGAAGTTGCGGCAGCAGTTGCGCGAAGGCAAGCTCGACGAGCGCATGGTGGAGATTGATGTGCGCGAGCGGAATTTTCCGTCGTTTGAGATTTTGACCAACCAGGGCGTCGAAGAGATGGACGTCAATATCAAGGACATGCTGCCGAACATTTTTGGCCAGCGCACCAAGAAGCGGAAGATGAAGGTGAATGAGGCGTTCGAATATCTGATTCAGGAAGAAGAGCAGCGGCTCATCGACATGGATCAGGTAACGCGCATGGCGATTGACCGGGTGGAAAATTCGGGGATTGTATTTCTCGATGAGATTGACAAGATCGCCGGACGCGAAGGCGGCCATGGGCCGGACGTTTCGCGGGAAGGTGTGCAGCGAGACATCCTGCCGATCGTTGAGGGAACGACCGTTAATACTCGCTATGGCATGGTACGCACCGATCACATTCTGTTTATCGCGGCGGGCGCGTTTCACGTTTCGAAGCCCAGCGACTTAATTCCCGAGCTGCAGGGGCGGTTTCCGATTCGCGTGGAGCTGCAGTCGTTGACCATGGAAGATTTCATCCGCATCCTGACGGAGCCGAAATCTTCGTTGGTGAAGCAGTACACGGCGCTGCTCGAAACCGAAGGAGTAAAACTGGAGTTCACGCGCGAATCGCTGGAAGAAATCGCGCACTTCGCCTTCCGCGTGAATGAGAGCACGGAGAACATCGGCGCGCGTCGGCTGCATACGATCATGGAGCGGGTGCTGGATGAACTCAGTTTTGACGCTCCGGAGAAAAAAGGCCAGCACGTGACCATCGACGCGGATTATGTGCGCAAGATGCTCACCGACATTGTGAAGGATCAGGATTTGTCGCGATATATTCTGTAAGAACCTTAACCACAGAGAGCACAGGGGAACACGGGGGGAATTTGAGCCGCTCTCCTGTGTAACCGTGTGCCCTCTGTGGTTTAGTTTTTCTTGGTTATGAAAACGATTGATCGAACGCGGTTGGCCGCGCTCATGGCCCGCGAGCAGAAGAAGTTTGTCGACGAGCGGCCGAAGTCGCAGGCGCTGTTCGATCGGGCACGGAAATCTTTGCTCGCGGGCGTGCCCATGAACTGGATGGTGAAGTGGGCAGGGGCGTTTCCACCGTTTGTGCGGGAGGCGCAGGGCGCGCATTTTTTCGATGTGGACGGGCATCGCTATGCTGATTTTTGCCTGGGCGATACCGGGGCGATGACTGGCCATTCGCCGTCCGCGACGGTGAAAGCGGTGGAAGAGCAGGCGCGGCGCGGCATCACGCTCATGCTGCCAGGCGAAGATGCGATTTTTGTAGCTGAAGAATTGCAGAAGCGGTTCCTGCTGCCGTACTGGCAATTTGCGCTGACGGCCACCGACGCGAATCGCTTCTCGATTCGGCTGGCACGGCAGATTACGGGGCGGGCGAAGATTCTGGTCTTCAACTGGTGCTATCACGGCACGGTGGATGAAACCTTCATCACGCTGGATCGCGACGGCAAGGCTGACGCCCGGCGCGGCAACATCGGGCCGCCGGTAAATCCAACGGTCACTACCAAGGTGGTGGAGTTCAACGACGTTGCCGCGCTGGAGCGAGCGCTGGCTCAGGGCGATGTAGCTTGCGTGCTGGCCGAGCCGGCCATGACGAATGTAGGGATTGTGCATCCCGCGCCCGGATATCACGCCGCGTTGCGCGAGCTGACTCGCAAGCATGGGACGCTGTCGATCATCGATGAGACACATACCATCTGCGCCGGCCCGGGCGGATTCACGCGGGCGGAAAATCTCGAGCCTGACGTGCTGGTATTCGGCAAGGCGATTGGGGCGGGAATTCCGGGCGCAGCCTACGGGTTTTCACAGGATGTGGCCGACCGGATTGTTGCAAATCAAAATCTTGAAGATTGTGACGTGGGTGGAATTGGCGGGACGCTCGCCGGGAATGCGCTTTCGCTGGCTGCGATGCGCGCCACTTTGACGAAAGTTCTGACGAAAGAGGCGTTCGAGCGCATGATTCCGCTGGCGGAGCGGTGGACGGCGGGCGTGGCCAAGGCGATTGCGGAAGCGGGATTGCCGTGGCATGTGACGCGACTGGGATGCCGGGCAGAATATTTGTTTGCCGCGGAACCTCCGAAGAATGGAGCGGAGGCGCATGACGCGATGGATTTCGAGCTGGAACGGTTCATGCATCTTTATGCGATGAATCGCGGAATCTTGCTGACTCCGTTTCACAATATGGCGCTGATGTCGCCCCAGACTGAGGCGGAGGATGTAGACCGGCATACCAAAGTGTTTCGCGAGGCGCTGAAGGAACTTGGATAGCGCCATCCGATCCTGAGATGCCTTCGGCTTCTGACTCGCACGCTCCCCCACGAAGTCATTCCCGCGCCGGCATCTGTTAGTCTTTTTCTTCCGCATGAAAATTGTTACGGGAAAGCTGTTGCTGGCGGTGAGTGCGGCGTTGGGGATGGTGGGGTGCGCGGCCGTGGGGCCGCCCCGGCCTCCGTCGCTGGAATTGCCCAAACCGCCAACTGATCTCCGGGCGGTGCGCAAGGGAGATAAAGTTCTGCTGACCTGGACAGTCCCCGCGCTTAGTACCGATCATCAGGCGGTGCGCAGTTTCGGTTCCACTCGTATCTGCCGGGGGAGCGAGCCGGTGTTGAAGGAGTGCGGCACGGCCGTGGGAGAAGCTGCGCCTGTGGCGCCTTCCGCATCGCTCCCGGAAAGCGAGCGGGCGGGTCGTATCGCTCCGCGCGGTTCCGGATCGAAACCTAAAACTGGACCGAAGATCGCAGCGAGATATAGCGACGCACCGTTTTCCACGGGCGTGCGGCCGGAGATGTTTGGGTCCGCAACGTACGCGGTCGAGGTGCTGAATGCGAATGGTCGGGGCGCCGGCTTGTCGAATCAGGTGCGAGTACCGCTGGCGCGAACGCTTCCTGCTCCGCCGGATTTCGGCGCGGAGATTACTGCTCGGGGCGTGGTGCTGACCTGGAGATCGGCATTAGTGGGGTTCGCGAATCCAAATACGGTGAGCTACGTCTATCGCGTTTACCGCCGCACCGAGGGCGGCAAGGCGAATCTTGTGGGTGAGGTGCCGGTGCTCGGCGCGATGAACCTGTCGCTCACGGATTCGAGCATCGAGTGGGAGCAGACATACTATTTCCGCGTGCAAGCCGTCACGCTGATTGAAGGGAATGATGCAGCTGCTCCACAAAAAATCGAAATTGAGGGCGACGATTCGGCCGAAGTGAAAGTGTTCACCCACGACGTGTTTCCACCCGCCGTGCCAGCGGAATTGCAAGCGGTGTTTGCGGGGCCGGGGCAGTTGCTGGCGATCGATCTGGTGTGGGCTCCGGTCACGGATGTGGATCTGGCGGGCTACAACGTATACCGTCACGAAGCGCAAGGCGCGGCGGTGAAAGTGAATGGAGAATTGGTGAAGACTCCGGCGTACCACGACGCCAGCGTGGTGGCGGGGAAGACTTATTCTTATTCGGTTTCGGCGGTGGATGTGCGAGGGAATGAGAGCGCTCGGTCGGAAGAGGCGCAGGAGACGGTGCCCTAATGTGGGCTTCGGGCTCGGCTGTCGGGCTTCCGCCAGAGAGGGCTGGAATTCTCACGAAAAATTTGGCGCGAGTTGGGGCTCCGTGGTTAGATAGATTCGATGAAATATTGCCGGTTTCAATGGAATGGTGAGGCGCACTACGGACTGGTCGAGCCGGTGGCGGGTCGGGATGCGATTTTGCGGATTTTGCTGACGCCGCCCGAAGACGCCGACGGCGACCTGGAAAGCGTGCGCACGCGGCGGATCGAGCAGATTCCGCTGGAAGAAGCTGTGCTGCTGCCGGCCGTGCGGCCGTCGAAGATTGTCTGCATCGGGCGCAACTATCGCGAGCATGCGGCGGAGTTGGGGCATGACGTCCCGACGGAGCCGTTGCTGTTTCTGAAGGCGACTTCGGCGCTGCTGGCGCCGGGCGGAACGGTGCGGCGTCCGAAGATTTCGCAGCGCGTGGATTACGAAGGCGAGTTGGGAGTGGTGATTGGCAAGACTTGCCACCAGCCCGCGGCCGACGAAGACGTACGGAATTACATTTTGGGATATACGTGCGTGAACGACGTGACAGCGCGCGATCTGCAAAATAAAGATGGTCAATGGTCGCGGGCCAAAGGCTTTGACACGTTCTGCCCGGTGGGGCCGGTGGTGGTGGAGGCGCTCGATCCATGTTTCGGAGTAGGGGCGGGGGTGGGGGTGCAAACTCGCGTGAATGGCACGGTGAAGCAGGATGGAAACACGCGCGACTTTATTTTTGCTCTGGATGTGGTGATCCGGCACATCGCGCAGGCCATGACGTTGTTTCCCGGCGATCTGATCGCTACGGGGACGCCTTCCGGAGTGGGGCCGGTTGTGGCTGGGGATGTGATGGAAGTGAGCGTCGAGGGAGTGGGAACGCTGAGGAACGTGGTGGTGGATGAGTAGAGGAGGCATTGCTGATTGTTGATTGCTGATCAAAAACCCATAAGCGCAGGCGGTTTCAATCAACAATAAGGGAATCAACAATCAACAATGTCCTACTGTAGCCGGAATCTTTCCTTCATAAGCCTTTGCAGGCGGGGCTTGTAGAGGAGATCGAAGGCGAGTTCTTTGTCGGGGAACATGGCCAGCGCGGCGCGTTTGGCGCCGGCAGCGAGTTCTGAGGCTTCTTCCACGGTGAGGCTTGGGTCCTGGCCAATCACCGACAGGACCATGCTCATCATCAGCTGCAGGCGGCGGATTTTGCGGGACTCTTCTTCGCCTTGGTGGGCGGTTTCGTGATCGGACCCGCGGCGCGAGTCTTCGTTAGTCTGTGGGGAATTTCGGTATCGGCCGGCACGTTCCGGAATATGCATGGGTACCCTTTGCCCAGAGTCTGCTGTATTAGATGGCGCGTCTGGAGCGGACGTTGCGCCATCCGGTTTATGGGCATTCTGCCTTAATTGGCGGGAAAAGCAACTGCACTAAAGTGCGGTTACAGTGGCGTGACGGCTGGTGAAACTTGGGACTGGTTCCTCTGGGGCTAAAAGCTCGGCTCGCGGGGAAAGCTTTTATCGCAGCGCTGGGAAGCGCGCCACCCAAAAGCAACACTGCCGGCGGAAGTGGCGCTGCGGCCGGGCTTGCGCCCGGCGGACAGCCAAGGGCGGCTGTCCCCACATGTGTTCTGCGTTTCCCGTCCCTACGCGAGTTTGCTGTTCCCCGCCAGTCTGTCTCGTACCCGTCACCCGCATGCGGGTGCTGAGGAACGGGAGTAGAATTGCCTTTCAGGTGGGGAAGCTGGGGATCGGCTTCGGGCTTGCGAATCCTCAGGATTCCGGAAATTGGAGATGCTTATGGCAGAGTCTGGAGAGCCGGCGACGGACGAGCAGCCGCGCCCGAATCCGAACGAAAAGTTGGTGAAGATATTTGATTCGGAGAAAGAGACCGAAGCTTTAGTGGTGAAAGGGCTGCTGGACTCGGCGAACATTGAGAACACCTTGACGCCGATTTCGCTGACGCAATACGCATTTCCTGACGTAGGCGGCACCGTCATCCTGGTGAAGGAAGAAGATGCGGAGGCGGCCCGACAGCTGATTGAGGACTACCGCCGGCCGGTGTCCGCTGCCGATGACGAGACCGCGGAGATTGACATCAGTACTGGAGAACCGCGGGTGAAGGGGTAACGCCGTGCCGGTCGAGATAGAAAGTCATTGCGCCATCAAGATCGGTGCGGTAGACGCGGGCTCCTGATTTTTCCAGCCGATCGAGAACCTCCATTCGCGGCAAACCAAAAGGATTGCGAAATCCCACTGAGATTACGGCGAAGCTCGGCTTCGCTGCCGCCAGCAACTCTGCAGTTGTTGCGTTCGAGCTGCCATGATGGCCCACGCGCAGCAGATCTACCTTGGGGTGATGCAGCGTGGCCACGCGCCGTTCGATGGGTTTTTGCGCATCGCCTTCAAGCAGGACCGACACTTCGCCTTGAACGCCCTGCGAGCCGGCGATCCTTGGTTCGATCTTTGGTTCGCTAATCCCCGTGCCGCCCGCTTCGTTTAAGTCCCCAACCTTCACGCTAACCTGCAGGACCATCGAGTCGTTGTTGCTGGCCTTGTCGCCGACCGGCCACTCGCGCGGCGGAAACAGGACGCTGACGGTTGCCCCGCCCATGAGAAATTGATCTCCCTCCCAATGGCGCACCACTTTGATGTGCAGCTCTTCCGCAGTGGCAATCACATTTTCGAGAGCAGCACTCGGCGGCACGAGGCCGATCCAGAGTTCTCGCGGGCGAAAATTCTTGAGCACGGCAGGCATGCCGCCGATGTGGTCGGAGTGGCCGTGAGTGATGGCAACGGCGTCGAGGCGCGAGATGCCGCGCGACCACAGGTAGGGAGAGACGACGTCTTCGCCGAAATCGAGTTGCGAGCTGCCGTCTCCAATAGGGCCGCCGGCGTCGACGAGAAGGGTTGCGCCCTGCGGCATGACCAATAGTGTGGAGTCGCCCTGGCCGACGTCGATGGAAGTGGCCTCGAGCAGGCCGGAACGGACTTGCGGTTTCGGTGAAATGAAGGCTAGCGCAAGTGCGGCGGCAAGGATGGCCAACAATCCGCCGAGAGCAAACGTCACTCGGCGGCGCGCCAGCATCATGGCGAGCGCCAGCGCCAAGGCCGCGATGACCATCAACCCCACGGACGGTGTGGCGACGCGCAGGTCGGCGAGGCGCAGTCCGCCGAGGCCGTGGACGGTTCCTGCAATGGCTTCCAGCGTTGCGGACGTGATGAGCGCGGGAATCTTCGCCGCCAGCGACGAGACGAATCCCAAGGCCATAGCGACGACCGCGGCGGGCATCATGATTCCGGTCAGTGGGACGACGGCCAGGTTCGCGGGCAATCCGAGCGTGGTGGCGCGGTGAAAATAAAATGCCATGGGCAATGCCAGCCCCATCTGCATGACCGCCGAGATGAACAGGAGTTCAAACCCGCGAAGGAAAAATCTTGCCGACATGCGCACTAGACGGAGCGACCATTTTTCGCCGATGAAGGGGGAGAGGCGCGAGGCGATGAAACGCAAGTCCACGCGAAACTGCGCAACCCGCGGCGGCAGCAACTCACCGTAGTGGTCGGAATCCCAGTGGGCCAGCGCCTGACGGTAGAGTTGTGAAGTGCGCTCGAGCATGGGCCGGCCGATGGCGGCGACAATCAGAACGCAGACGAAGGTCATTTGAAAGCTGGCGGTGAAGAGCTGGCGCGGGTCGAACAACAGTAGTCCCAGCGCCGCGGCGCCCAGCGCGTTGAGCATGGCGCGGTCGCGGTAAAGCAGACGCGTCGCCAGATAAATCGCGCACATCAACGTGGCGCGCCAGACAGGCGCTCCGACCTCCGTAAGAAAAGCGTAGGCCACGCAAAAACCAACGGTGCCGAGTGTGGCGGGGATTTCGCCGACGCGCAGGCAGCGCAGCGTCCAGAAAACAACGAACGCCAGAATGCTGACGTTCATGCCCGAGACGACAAGAATGTGATAAGTCCCGGAGCGCTGGAAATCGGCGCGGGTGTCGCGGTCAATGAAGGCGCCTTCGCCGATGACCATGGCGTCGATGAGTGCAGCCTCGCGCGGCGGCCACAGCTGGTGCACCTTGGCCACGATGCCGCCATGAATGCGCGCGCGCCAGTACTGCACGCGGCTGCCGGCGAAGCCGGGGAGCAGTTCGATGTTCTCAGACTTGACTGAACCCAGGGCGGCAATTCCGCTTTCCGCCAGATAGCCCTGGTAGTCGAAAGCGCCGGGATTGCGGAAGTTGCGCGGCGGTTTCAGGCGGGCGGAGAACCGGATGCGCTCGCCGTAATGCAGAATACGCATGGTGCTGGATTTCGACAGGATCGAGGCAGGATTTTCGTCGGGATTGGTTTCGGCGCCGGGGCTCTCGCGCCGGCGAGGGCCGGAACTTGGGGTATAGATTGACACGCGTATTCCGGAATGGACGAGCGACGGCTTGCCCCCATCGGTCGCCACCGACTCGACTTCTACGTCCGCCGACTGCCTCAGCTCTCCGAAGCTTCCTTGCCGCATGCGCCCGTCGCGGGTTACGTGGGCAACCATCTCGACTTCGTTTCCGCCGGTAAAAGGCTGGATGCAGTTATCGAGTGGAGTGGCGGGTCCGCGGAGTTGGACGTGCAACGCTCCGGCTAGAAATAATGCGCCCAGGGCTAGCGAACCAGCGAACCAAATGCGGCCGGAGGAGCCTTGAACCATACTGGCTCGACGATGCAAAAAATAAGCGCTCGCCGCTACGAACGCCGCGCAGGCCACGATCCACCAGGTTGTGGGGCGCCACTGGTGGAAGCCGACGGCGATGCCGAATGCGTAAGCCAGCGCAGCCCAGAACATGGGCTGGCGCTGGGGGCGGAAGGCGAACGGGAGCGGGCCGACGGATGCGGGCTTCGAGCTTCGGCTTTCGGGCTTTGGCTGGGTAAGGTCCATTCGGGTGCCGCGCTAAAAGGCAGCCACCACCCCCGTGCGCTCACCGCACCAGCTGCAGCACGCTTTCCAGGTGGTAGGTCTGGGGGAAGAGGTCTACCAGATGGGCCTGCTCCACGCGGTAGCCTGCGGCCAGAAGTGGAAGCAAATCGCGCGCCAGCGTCGCCGGATCGCAGGAGACATAGATAACCCGGGGCGCGCCGAGACTCGAGAGTGAGCGCGCCGCGGGTTCTCCCAGGCCACTGCGTGGGGGGTCCACGACCACCAGGTCAGGCGTGAGGAACGAAGCCAAAACGCCCTCCCCGGACCGTGCCGGTTTCTCCGGACCGTGTCGTGCTGAGTCGTCCCTGAAACGGCTCAGGTATTGCCCCGTTGCGGCCTGAATCGCTTTTCCATTCGATGGCAAATTGTATTGCAGGTCGCTTGAGGAAAGCTGTGACGACTCAACAGAAACGATGTGATGAAAGTCACAAGCCAGGGCTGTGGAAAACAGGCCGACTCCGGCGTAGAGATCGAGCGCGAGTTCACCAGAGCGTCCCAGGGTGACGATTTTTACCAGCTCGTCGATGAGGTGACGGTTGGTCTGGAAGAAGGCTCCGGCGCTGACGCGATGGTTGGCATGACCGGTGTGGTAGGTGAGAAACCTTTCTCCATCGATCAGGAGGGGTTCGGGCGCGGCGGCTTCCGGATGCGCGCTGGGCTGCGTGCCGCGAAACGCGACCACTCCAGCGATGGCAGGCAGAGCGGCCCGGAACTCCTCCACGAACACGCGCAGGTCCGACCGGTGAGCCGCGGGAGCGCAGGAAAGCTCGACCAGCAGTTGCGTGTCGTCGGCATTGGCGAAAAACTCGATTTCGCGAATCCCTTCCCAGATTTTTCCCGCCGCTTCTCCGGCGGCGGTCTCGGCTCGCCCCATTTCCCACAGCGCCGCGATGCCGCGATTGATCAGCGGAGAACTGACCGGGCAATTCTCAACGGGCTGCAATTCATGCGATGCCAGCTTGAAATATCCGGCGGCAAATGTGGGCTTGGTCTGCAGTTGCAGGCGCGACCGGTTGCGGTAGTTCCACGGCGGCGAAGGATGGACTTCGATTTCGCATGGCAGCTCTAACTTGGCGATCCGGCGCAGATTTTCGCGCAAGATTTCTTTCTTGATTTCCACTTGGTGCTCGTAGCTGGCATGCTGGTAGTGGCATCCTCCGCAGCGCCCGAAGTATTGGCAAGCTGGCTGGACGCGATGCGGAGAAGCTTCGACGATAGTTTCCGCTTTCGCGCGAGCGAATCCGGGCTTTTCTTCGGTGAGCGCGGCTTCAATTTTCTCTCCGGCGAGAACCTGGGGAACGAACACGGCCTTGCCGCGCCCGCGGTCGTCGGTTGGCGAACTGGCGGGCATACGGGCCAGTCCGTCGCCGCCGTAGATGAGTTTTTCAATGGTGAGGAGCAAGATTTGATTCTACGGCATGGCGGACTGGTACCCGCCCGTCGGAGAATCTGCCGAGGGGCGGCTTTCCCAAACGGAGTGGTTGCGTCCAAGTCGAGGAGTTCTGCAAGTTCGCTGTTGCCGGGCTTGCGCGTGGTGCCATTTGTCGCTATAATGAACGACAAATGGCGAACGAACTTCGAGCCGTATTGCGGGAGTTGGGCGGCGAGCGCGTCCTGGGACGCGCGCTCTCCAGTGACAGCGATCTGCGAGAGGCGATCCGCGAAGGGTTTCCCCACGCCGTGCTGGAAGAATTGATGCGAGCTTCAGGCCTTACGCTGAAAGAATTGGCGCAAGCGCTGGACCTTTCTTCCCGCAGCCTGCAGCGCCGCCGCCGCGGGCGCCTGGCCCGCTTTGAATCGGACCGGCTCTATCGCATGGCGCGGCTGCTGGCCCTGGCCCGCGAGAGCCTGGGTGAGAGCGGACGAGCCAGTCGCTGGTTCAAGCGCGCCAATCGCGCGCTGGGCGGGGTCGCGCCCATTGCCGCCATCGACACCGAACTCGGAGCCCGCCAGGTGGAAAATCTTCTCGGCCGCATTGCCTACGGTGGCGTTAGTTGATCCGAGTTTTTCGTGTGCTGCGCGCCGCCTACGCGCGCGCACCCTTCGACGGTGAAGGCGCTTACTTGTATGGCGGGCGATGGTCCAGTCCGGGAACGCGCGTGGCCTACGCCTCCGAACACCAGTCTCTGGCCATGCTGGAATATTTTGTGCATCTCGATCCTGAGGACGCTCCGGACGACTTGGTCTTGGCCACGGCCGACGTTCCCGACAGCGTTTCCCGCAAGCGCCTCGAACCCGCGGACCAGCCAAGAAATTGGCGGGATATTCCGGCCCCTCCGGGACTCGCACAGGTTGGCGATGACTTCGTGAAAAAAGCGGAGACGTGTGTGCTGCTCGTGCCCTCAGCGCTGGCCGTGCATGAGAATAACTGGCTGATCAATCCGCAGCATGTTGAGTTCAAGCAGATTGTGCTGCATCCGCCGGAGCCGCTGCGCTACGATCCGCGCATGCTTGGGCGTACTGCGCGGCGGCCGAAGCATCACTCATCGTGACGCTATTTGTTTAGAAGATCGAACATGTGCCTGCAGGTGTAAGTTGCCCAAATAACGAACCAGACATTGGCGGCGATCGCGAGCATACAAAGCACCATGCCTGACAGCGAAAGCGCGCGACGGAACCCGGCAGCGGGCCAATTACGAAGGATGAGATAGCAGTTGACCACGGCAGCCAATGCTAGTGCGCCCGCAAAGGGGCGATTCTCGCAGTAAGTGTGCACCGACAGGACATCGACAGCATACGAAAATCCAACAACACACGTCGCGGCGACAAAAAATAAGCCCGTTCGATCCCTTCGATCGATTCTAAGGTTGCCATCAGCCATCGGACCCACGCTTACTTACGCGCTGGCTGCTTCCTGCCCGCCCAGGGGCAGGAAGTATTGCGTGCCTTTGATCGGCGCGGAGACTTTGCGCAGCAGTTCCACGAGATCTTCGTTGCGATCGACGAAATCGATTTCCGAAGTGTTCACCACTAGCAAGTCGGACGACGTGTAGTGAAAGAAAAAGTGCTCGTAGGCTTTGACTACTTCCTGCAGATACTCGTCGCTGACGGCGCGCTCGCCGGGGGCATTCTTTTTCTTGAGCCGCTTCCGCAGCACCTCAGGCGAGGCCTGCAGGTAAATCACGAGATCGGGCGTGGGCACCTGCTCGCGGAAATGGTTGTAAAAGCGGTTGTAGGTATCGAGTTCCTGGTCGGTGAGGTTGAGGCAGGCGAAGAGCTTGTCTTTTTCAAAAATAAAATCAGCCACCACCGTTTTCTGCGAACGCGGACCCAGATCGAGCGCGCGCAATTGCTCGAAGCGCCGCACCAGAAACGCGAACTGCGTTTGAAACGCCGCGCCGCGTTCGCCTTCGTAGAAAGCAGCGAGGAAGGGATTGGTTTCCGGCTCCATCACCCGCTGCGCGTTCAGACGCTCGGCCAGAATCCGCGCCAGCGTGCTCTTGCCGACGCGCAAGGGGCCTTCCACTGCAATGTAGCGGGGCAGTTCGAAAAGATTGGCCATGGGCTCCGGAACGGGACTCGAAGATGCAGCATAACCCGGCTACGGCGAGCGCACAATTGCGGGAAGAGTTAACATCTGTTGATTTCCTTTTCTGGTGCACGATTTTGGGTGGCGCAGCGCTTTCAGTGGGCGCGTGAGAACTCTATTTCTGGGAGAGCGGTGGAACACGAACCACCAAACTCCAGCCGCGAAGCGGCGGAATGTGATAGCCCGGCACGTAAGTGCCGGGAAAGGTGGGAAGAGAGCGTGAGTCCCGAAGGGACGACACGAGTACTCACGCACACTCTTCCTGCGATAAAAGGTAACGTTTTTGAGCGCGGCTTTAGCCGCTGAGGTTCTCGCTTGTGTCCAACCGGTGGGGATTTATGGGATGACTCCTAAAGTGCGGCTGCCTGCTCGCGCCGCCGAGCCTGAATCTCAATGTAAACATTCACCAGCGACACCGCCGCCGGAGTGACTCCGGGAATGCGTGAAGCGTGCCCAATTGTGCGCGGCTGGATCTTGCCGAGTTTTTCCTGCATCTCGCGGGAGAGTCCGCTGACCGAGCGGTAATCGAACCACTCGGGAATGGCGCGCTGCTCGGACTTCTTCAGGCGATCCATGGCGCGCTGCTGCTGCAGCAGGTAGCCTTCGTACTTGATTTCGGTTTCGACAGATTTGAGTTCGTTGCGGACCTCGGAAGAAAGCTTGACCGCGGATGCACTCGGATCTAAACGGATTCCTTCTTCTCGCCTATCAAAGAACGCGCGATCCAACTCGCGCAGAATCGGTGCCAATTGCTCAATGACGACTTCCGGGCGCTTCAGCAACTGGGCGAGGGTTTGGCCGGCTGCCGCACTCCACCCGTTGGCCGGAACAGGGGCGCCGCCGGCGACGGCAGATTCCTCGGTGCAGCGCTTCTCGGAATGACAGAGCGCAACTTCTTCCCACATTTCCGGCGTCAGCTTGGTTCGCTCCAGCAGTGCCTTCATCTTTTCCAGTCGCTCTTGTTTGGCCTGGAAATCGGCCCAGGCGCTGTCGGAGATCAATCCTACGCGGCGGCCGTGAGGCGTAAGCCGGCGGTCGGCGTTATCGATGCGCAGGTGCAGCCGGAACTCGGCGCGCGAGGTGAACATGCGGTAAGGCTCGTTCGTGCCTTTGGAAATCAGGTCGTCGATCAGGATCGCGGTGTAGGCCTCAGTGCGGTCGAGAATCAGCGGGGGCTGCTGCTTCACTTTCAGCGCCGCGTTGATGCCCGCCATCAGGCCCTGGCAGGCCGCCTCTTCGTAGCCGGAAGTTCCGTTGATCTGGCCGCCGAGGAACAGTCCGGCGATTTTCTTGGTCTCGAGCGTGCGTTCGAGTTCGGTGGGATCGATCGAATCGTACTCGATGGCATAGCCGGGCCGCAGCATGTCGGCATTTTCGAGGCCGGGAATCGACTTCAGAATCGCCAGCTGGACATCCACCGGCAACGACGTGCTCATCCCGTTGACGTAAATTTCGTGCGTGTTCAGGCCTTCGGGCTCAAGAAACAGCTGGTGCATCTCTTTGTCGGGAAACTTTACGATCTTGTCTTCGATCGAAGGACAATAACGTGGCCCGATGGATTGAATCTGCCCGCTGTACATGGGCGAACGGTGCACGTTCTCGCGAATGATGCGGTGCGTCTCCGCCGTGGTGTAGGCGATGTAGCAGGGCACCTGCGAATCGTGATGCGCCACCCGCTTGGTGCGGAAACTGAACGGAGTGGGGTCGGCGTCGCCCGGCTGCGCCGCGAAGCGAGACCAGTCGATGGTGCGGCCATCAAGGCGCGGTGGCGTGCCGGTCTTGAGCCGGCAGCCGCGCAGTCCGAGCTTCTTCAAAGCTTCACCAAGAAGGATCGCGTTCGGTTCGCCGGATCGCCCCGCGGGATACTGCTGCTCGCCGCAGTGAATGAGTCCGTTGAGAAAAGTACCGGTGGTGATGATGACCGCCTGCGCGCCCACAGTGCGCCCGTCGCGAAGTTTGATGCCGAGAACCCGGCTTCCGGCTTCCGGCGCTCGGCCTCCGGGATCTTCAGGCTGAGTGCTGACCGCTGAATACTGAATGCTGGGTTCGCCGGGAGCCGGAAGCCCGAAGCCCGAAGCCGGCTCCTCCACAATCAGATCCGCCACTTCCGCCTGCTTGATCTTCAGATTCGGCTGCGATTCCAGCACTTCGCGCATCTTCAGCCGGTAGGCCTGCTTATCGCATTGCGCCCTCGGAGACCACACGGCCGGCCCCCTGGAAGTATTCAGCAGGCGGAACTGGATCCCAACCGCATCCGTAATCTCACCCATAATCCCGCCGAGCGCGTCCACTTCGCGGACCAGATGTCCCTTGGCGATGCCGCCCACAGCGGGGTTGCACGACATCTGCGCGATCAGGTCGACGTTAAGCGTGTAAAGCGCAGTCTTCAGCCCCATGCGTGCCGCCGCCATCGCGGCCTCGCATCCGGCATGGCCGGCGCCGACCACGACGACGTCGAATTGTTCGGTAAATTGCATGCTTTCTGGCAGTCGCGGCTGCGTCCTCATTCTAACAACTTGCCAGCATCGGTGATCCTGATCACTTGCCCCCCTGCCACTCGGGACGTATAGTAGTCCGTTATACGGGCGTTGGTTGGAGGCAATCATGACTACAGCGGAATTCTGTTCTCAGCTGGACGCGCGCATCGCAAAATATGACCTGCTCTGCCATCCCTTTTACAAAGCCTGGTCCGCGGGCGAGTTGACCCGCGAGGATCTCCGCCGCTACGCCCAGGATTATTACCATCACGTGGAAGCTTTCCCCTCCTATCTGGCGGCGCTCGGCTTGCGCCTGGACGAAGGCGAACTGCGCCGCGCGGTGCTGGCCAACCTGTGTGACGAGAAGGGCGTCGAAGGCGCGCCGGGCCGGGAGTGTGTGCCGCACTCCGAGCTGTGGCTGGATTTCGCCGAAGGCATGGGTTCGAGCCACGATCTGCGCTGGCACAGTCCGGTGCCGGAGGTTCATCAGCTGATCAAATATTTCCACCGCGTAGCCAGCGAAGGCACGCCGGAAGAGGCTCTGGCCGCCTTTTATGCGTATGAATCGCAGGTGCCGCGCATCGCTCAAGAGAAAGAACGCGGCCTGCGCCAGACCTACGCCGCCGACGACAAGACCTGCGGCTATTTTTCTCTCCACGCCACAGCCGATGTTTTCCATTCGCGCGTCTGGCACAATCAACTGCAAAAGAGAGTGGAGGCGAATCCCGAAACCGCCCCAGCCGCCCTGGACGCCGCCGAGAACGCCGCGAAAGCGCTGTGGCGCGCGCTGGATGGAATTGAATCGCGTCGCATGGCGACGGCGGCATAGCCGAGATTGATTCGGATGAAGATAGAGCCAATGATTTCGTTAAGGTCATTGGCTCATTTTCTTTTCTGAGAACCGAGAACTGAGAACCGAGAACTACCCATCCTGATCGGCGTCATTTCCGATACACACGGCGTTCTTCGCCCCGAAGCGCTAGCCGCATTGCGCGGATCAGAACGCATCATTCACGCCGGGGACGTCGGCTCACCCGAGATTCTGGACTATCTGGCCGCCATAGCCCCCGTCACCTCCGTGCGCGGCAATGTCGACACAGCGGCGTGGGCTCACAGATTGCCACAAACTGAAGTGCTCGAAGTGGATGGTGTTTCCATCTTTGTGCTGCACGATCTCGCGGCGCTCGATCTCAAGCCAGAGGCAGCGGGATTCCATGCGGTGATCTCGGGCCACAGTCACGTTCCCAAGCAGGAGACGCGCGCCGGCGTTCTCTATTTCAATCCGGGCAGCGCGGGGCCGAGACGATTCAAACTGCCGGTAAGCGTCGGCCGCCTGATCTTGAAACATGGAAACGTGCGCGGCGAACTCGTGAATCTGCAAGTCTAGCCGTTCGATCATGACCGTCGTCATTTGTCATTCCGGTCGAAGAAAGAATCAGCTTTCCGCCAGCGGCGCCACCGGCCCAGACTGGCTGACCCCTGACCCCTGACCCCTGACCCCTGACCCCTGCCCCCTGACTCCCCGTTGCTACAATCGCACAGCATGTCCCTCCAGTTTCAAATCGAAGCCACCAGCGGCTCCGCCCGCGCCGGACGCCTGTTCACGCCCCACGGCGAGGTCGACACCCCGGTGTTCATGCCCGTAGGCACGGTCGCCTCGGTGAAAGGAGTGTCGCAGGACATTCTCGAAGACCTGGGCGTGCAGATTCTTCTGGGCAATACCTATCACCTCTACCTGCGGCCCGGAGTCGAAACGGTGCGAAAGCTGGGCGGGCTGCACCGTTTCATGGCGTGGCCGCGCGCCCTTCTCACCGACTCCGGCGGCTTCCAGGTTTTCAGCCTGAATGAATTGCGCAAAGTTTCTGAAGAAGGCGTCACGTTTCGTTCCCATCTCGATGGCTCTTCGCACTTCTTCAGCCCGGAAAAATCCATGGAAATTCAAATCGGTCTGGGCGCCGACATCATCATGGCGTTCGACGAATGCACGGAGTTTCCCGCCGACCGCGCTCGCACACAAGCCTCGATGGAAATGACGGCGCGCTGGGCGGAGCGCAGCAAGAAATATTTTGAGGAGCACAAAAGTGAAGTCCCGTGGAGCCAGGGGGCAGGGGGCAGGGATCAGGGATCAGAGGCTCCGGCTAATCCCTTGTCCCTAGCCCCTAGCCCCTCCCAGTCGCTTTTCGGCATCGTGCAAGGCGGCATGGATCGCGACCTCAGAAAAGAATCCGCTCATCGCACGATCGAAATCGGCTTCCCCGGCTACGCCATCGGAGGCCTCAGCGTGGGCGAACCGCGGGAACTGACGCGCGAGATGGTCGAATCCACGCTCGAGCATCTCCCCGCCGATAAGCCTCGCTACGTCATGGGAGTGGGCACGCCGGAAGAAATCGTCGAGTACGCCAGCCTCGGCGTCGACATGATGGATTGCGTCCTGCCCACGCGAGCCGCGCGCCACGGGCTGCTGTTCACTTCCGAGGGCAAACTCTCCATCAAGCAGGCCCGCTACGCCCAGGATCAGGCTCCGCTCGACCCCGAATGCTCCTGCCGCGTTTGTCAACGCTATTCGCGGGCATACTTACGCCATCTCTATGCTTCCAATGAAGTGCTGGCGCAAGTCCTGAATACGGTCCACAACTTGAGTTTCTACCTTGACACTATGCGGCGGGTACGGCATTCTATTCAACTTGGGGAAACGTCCCGTTTTCTTTCTAGCGTTCGGTCTCGACCGAAATCGTAGACGTCCCTGGATTCAAGCCTGAAAGCCGAAGGAACCCGGCCGAAGTCGACCAGAACTCCCGTGGTGAAATAACAGCTTTCCGCGGCGTTGGTAGCGCGGACGATTTTTTGCGGATTCATCCGCCCAGACGAAATGAGCATGAGACTGTGGTTGGCGTTGCAGGCACCAGGCGGCATGGGATGGTTGAGCGTCGCCCCCCTGATTTTCATTTTTGCAATTTTTTATTTTCTGTTGATCATGCCCCAGCAGCGCCGGCAAAAAAAATGGCAGACCATGCTGGATGCCCTTAAGACCGGCGACCGGGTGACGACCAGCGGCGGCCTGCGGGGGACAATCGTCGCCCTAAAAGATGACTCCGTGCACTTGCGAGTGCCTCCGGACAACCTGCGGGTGGAAGTGACCAAGGCCTCCGTGGTGCAAGTCACGACCCCGGAGGAAGAGGCCAAAAGCAAATGAGGGCGACATAACAGTTCTGTCGTGTGTGTGTTGACTTTTTTCGAAAGACTTTATAGAGAAGCGCTTTCATGAATAAGAATCTGCTCTGGAAAATGGTGGCCATCGTCGGGATTCTGCTCCTGTTTTTGTTCGGGATCTTCGGCGTTCCGCAGAGTTTCTCCGGCAAGGGCCTGCTGGCCGCCATGACCAAGAACATTCATCTTGGTCTCGATCTACGCGGTGGAACTCACCTCATCCTGCAAGTGCAGGTCAATGATGCGGTCAATGTCGACTCCGACAACGCGGTGGAAGTTCTCAAGGAGCAGCTGAACAAGAAGAAGATCGCCTTCGCTTCCATCGACAAGCCCGATCCGGCGAATAATCCCGATCACGTTGTGCTGAAGGGTGTGCCCCCCGCTTCCCGCACCGACCTGTTGAGCATCGTGCAGGATCACCTGCCCGAATACGACATCAACTCCGGCGCGGATAACACGTGGAACATCACCATGAAGCCCTCGATGCTCTCCGACCTGAAGAACAAGGCGGTGACCCAGGCGATCGAGACCATCCGCAACCGCATTGATCAGTTAGGCGTCAACGAACCCACGATTCAACCCCATGGCCTGGGCCAGTATCAGATTCTGGTGCAACTGCCCGACGTCGACGATCCGGCGCGCGTGAAAGACGTCATGCAGTCCACCGCCATGCTCGAGATCAAGCAGTCGCTGGGTGGGCCGTATGGCAGCGAGCAGGCGGCTCTGCAGGATAAGGGCGGAGTGCTTCCGTCCGACGCCATGCTTCTTCCCGGGCACAACGCTCCGGGCGCCAACACCGACGCGGGTGATGCCTGGTATCTGGTTTCGCGAGTCTCCGCTGTCAGCGGCAAAGACCTCCGTGACGCGCAACCCAGCCACGACCAGAACGGGCAGCCGAGCGTGAGCTTTACCCTGACCGGCGAAGGCGGGCAACGTTTCTACAACTTCACTTCCGCCCACGTCGGAGATAGCCTGGCCGTGGTGCTCGATGGCAAAGTGCAGGAAGTCGCCAACATCCACGAGGCCATTCGCGACCGCGGCGAGATCAGCGGCGGCCGCATGAGTGACCAGGCCGCGAAGGATCTTTCCATGATCCTCCGTTCGGGCGCACTGCCCGCAGGTATTAAGTATCTGAATGAGAGCGTGGTCGGGCCGTCGCTGGGCCAGGACTCCATCAATCACGGCGTGATGGCGGCCACCATCGGCATGTTGGCCGTCCTGATCTTTATGCTGGTGTATTACCGGGGCGCTGGTATTAATGCCGATGTCGCGCTGCTCCTGAACCTGATTATCCTGCTTGGCTTTATGGGCTATTTCGGTGCGGTGCTGACTTTGCCCGGAATCGCGGGAGTGATCCTGACCGTTGGCATGGGAGTGGATTCCAATGTCCTGATTTTCGAGCGCATCCGGGAAGAATTGCGCAACGGCAAGACCCCGCCTTCCGCCGTGGATCAGGGTTTCAGCCACGCCTGGATCACGATCGTGGATACCCACGTCACCACCATTGTTTCGGCGGCGATCCTGTTCATCTTCGGCACCGGTCCGGTTCGCGGATTCGCCACAACCCTGACCTTCGGCTTGCTGGCGAACCTGTTTACCGCCGTTTTCGTTTCGCGAGTGATCTTTGATTACGTGCTGAGCCGCAAGCAGCGCGGAGAAGCTTTAAGCATTTGAAGGACTGGGAAATTGAGTAACTGAGAAATTGCAATCTGGCGCGTTGAGGTAGTTGGGCTTTCAATTACCCAATTACCAAATGTTCGCCAAGTCATAGAAAGATAAGGGGCTAAACAACAGGTGGAGTTCTTTCGCAATCCTAATATAGATTTTCTCGGGAAAAAGTGGTATTTTCTCGCCTTTTCACTGGTATTCAGCGTCGCAGGACTGCTTTCCATGTTTTTCTGGCATGGCATCCCGTGGGGCGTGGATTTTCGCGGCGGCACGCTGGTTTACGTGAAGTTCTCCCACGCGCCCAACGATAACGTGGTTCGTACGGCGCTGGATCACGCTGGCCTGCACAATTTCCGTCTTCAGGGACTGGGCGGTCAGGGCAGCAACGAACTCCTGATCGACTTGTCGGTGCAGGAAACCAACGAGCAGGAATTGGAGCGCGGCAAGGACCGGATTATTGACGCGCTGGAGACCAATGCTCCCGCGGGCAAGATTGATCTCAACAACGCCAGCTTCCTGAAAATAAAGAGCATTCTGATGGAGAAGGATCCCTTACACCTTGGTTCTGACGCCGACCAAAAATACACGTCACTGGCGCATGCTATCGCGGATTTCCGCAAGAACCAGGGCGGCGTGCTTAGCACTATGGATCAGTTGAAAGGAGTGGTCGATCCGGCGGTGGTCGCTTCCCTACCGGATGGTTTTTTCCTCTCCGATTTTGGGGTGTATGAAACAGAGATTGTCGGTCCGCAGGTGGGCGGGCAGTTGCGCAAACAGGCCTTTCTGGCGACCGTGTATTCGCTGGCGGGGATGCTGGTTTACCTGGGATTCCGCTTTGAATGGATTTATGGCGTGGCGGCGGTGGTAACCGTGTTTCACGACACTTTGATTACGGTGGGCGCGTTTTCTCTGACCAACACGGATATTTCGCTGACCGTGATTGCGGCCATCCTGACCCTGATTGGTTACTCTAATAACGACACTATCGTGGTATTTGACCGCATCCGGGAAAACATTAAACTCATGCGGCGCGAGAAGCTGGCGGACATCGTCAATCGCAGCATCAACCAGACTTTGAGCAGAACCATCTTGACAGCCGGGCTTACCTTCCTTACCGTACTCGCACTCTATTTGTCTGGCGGCGAGGTGCTGCACGGGTTCAGCCTCGCGCTGGTCATAGGCATCCTAATCGGGACCTATTCGTCGATTGCGATTGCCGCTCCGATTCTGGTGGCTTACCAGGATTGGCGGATTCAAAAAGGAAGACGTCCGGTGGCCATGCCAGTCAAGGCCAAATAACCCTGCTGCCGCGGTTACGGGCGCAGTGAAGGCATGATCGATTTTTCGTACGTCCCTTGTTTCATGAGGGTTAGCGTGGTTTTGCAGGAACGCGGTCAGGGGCTTGGGTGGCTTACGGCCGCGGGGTCGAAAGTGGGAGCAAAGAGGAAGCGGCTGGTGTCTAAACTTCTGTACGCTCTAGCTGTAGGGAGAAACCTCTATGTTTGAAGACAGCCTGATCGAGTCCGGCGGCAAGCTGAAAACCAAGCGCGGAGCGACCAGCTTCGTGGCATTTCTGATTCAGATCGGGATCATTATCGTGATGGTTCTGATACCGTTGATTTTCACGGAAGCCTTGCCTAAGGCGCAACTGGTTGGCTACCTGATGGCGCCCCCGCCGCCCCCACCGCCACCGCCGCCTGCCGCTGCGCCAGTGCGCATCGTGAAACAGATTCAGACCGATATCGTGAACGGTCAGCTGCGAACGCCCACCAAGATTCCCAAGAAAATCGAGATGATTAAGGAAGACGAGGCTCCTCCGCCGGTGATGAGCGCGGCTGGCGTCGTAGGTGGCGTACCGGGTGGAGTGCCCGGAGGCCAGATGGGCGGTGTGATCGGCGGCATCATCAACTCCACGCCGGTTGCCGTCCCGCACGTGGCCACACCGCAACGAGTGCGCGTTTCCCAAGGCGTTTCGACGGGACTTTTGGTGCGCAAGGTGAACCCCACGTATCCTCCGCTGGCGCGGCAAGCGCGCATCGCGGGTACGGTGGTTCTGCAGGCGGAAATCAGCAAGACCGGGGATATTCAGAACCTGCACCTGATCAGCGGACACCCCATGCTGGCGCCCGCCGCGATCGAAGCGGTGAAGCAGTGGAAGTACAAGCCCTACCTGCTGAACGGCGAACCGGTCGAGGTGGAAACGACGGTACAGGTGAACTTCACGCTCTCCGGGGGTTAAACCAGCGCGGTCAGGCTTGCCCGGTTAGGCTTGCCCGGTTAAACTCGCGTGGTTCCGTGGTCGCAGTTCGACCCCGAAGCGTGACGAGAGTTCGTGGTTACAAGAGCAGTGTGTTTTGGCCCTCCCTTTTTTCCCACCGCCAGCGGTGGCCGGGAGCGGCGTGGTATGACGCTCGGGCAACGGCCGCCATACTTAGCAACTTGCGATGCGCGCGGCTGACGCCGGGGTATGGGCGTAAAGATTGTCGAGTCCCTGCGGGAATTATCCGTTGACGGCTGCCGGGAAATCGCATCTAAGGTTGGAAGCTTCGGTGTTTAGAAGCTTGCTGGATTTGAAACAGGCTTCAGAAGCATCGATCCGGAGTTCAGGGTTAAGAGAGTTCCGAGGAGGGAAAAGCAACTCATGTTAGCAGCTTACACAGCAGGAGTCATTCTCAGTCACATTCCGGCTGCAGCCACCTGGATCATCCAGGAAGGCGGCGGCATGCCCACCGACCCGCTGGGTTTGTGGAAGGCGATGGGTTGGGTCGCCCGAACCGTAGTGGTCATTCTGTTCATCATGTCGGGGTGGTCGATCGGCGTCATGATCGACCGCTGGATGGCCTACAACGCTGCCCGCAAACAATCGCGAGCCTTTGCACCGGCCGTGGCCGGCGCACTCCGCGATGGGCGCATTGACGAAGCCATCAAAGTCGCTGAGCGCAACAAAAAGAGCCATCTGGCCAAGGTGGTCACCGCCGGCCTGATGGAATTCAAGGCTCACCAGGATAGCCCAGGAACAATTCCGGGCGATACCATTGAAGCCTCCAAGCGCGCTCTGGAACGCACGGAAGCCATCGTCCACGCGGAATTGAAGCGGGGACTGGGCGGCCTGGCCACCATCGGATCGACGGCTCCTTTCGTAGGGCTGTTCGGCACGGTGATGGGTATTCTGAACGCGTTCACCGGCATCGCCAATACGAAAGCTACCGGTCTGGCCGCAGTGGCCGGCGGTATCTCGGAAGCGCTGGTCACGACTGCCATCGGGCTGCTCGTCGCCATCCCGGCCGTGATGATGTTCAACTACCTGACGGGCCGCGTGGAAGCGTTCGACGTGGAGATGGACAACTCCTCGAGCGAACTGATCGATTACTTCCTGAAGCGGCGCGACATTCGCCGGTCGTAAGCGATCCGGCGAACCTGGTCAGTGGTAGTTGATTCCGCATGAGTTGCTGTCCGGCGCCCGGATTCCGGGCGCCGGATTTCCCAACTTCGATGGGGCGATCAGGGCGGTGGGTTCAGGGCAAGGGAAGTGCGAGAGAGGTCGAGCTATGGCATTAGCGAAGCGAAACGAAGGCGCCAAGGTCAGCTCCGACATCAACGTGACGCCCATGGTGGACGTGATGCTGGTGCTGCTGATTATCTTCATGGTGGTCACGCCGATGTTGCAGAAGGGCGTCAGCGTAGACATGGCCAAGGTGAACAACCCGGAACAGATGCCGGACGCGGATAAGGAAGATGCGTTGCTGGTCTCCATCACGCGGGACGGGCACGTGTTCTTCGGTACCGACGAGATTTCAGTGGACAATCTGACCACCAAAGTGAAGGACCGCATCGCCAACCGTCCGGACAAAAGGGTCTACGTGAAAGCCGATATGCGGGCCCGGTTCGGCGCCGTGGTGCAGGTAGTGGACGGGGTGCGGGCGGCAGGGGTGGATGACCTGGGCTTGCTGACCGATCAACGGAAAACGACTCCAAACGCCCCGCCAGCTCCGGCTGCGCCCGGGCAATAGAGGAGAACGACCATGGGAATGGCAGTTGGCCCGAGCGGAGGCCAAAGCGCAAATATCAACGTCACGCCGCTCATTGACGTGCTGCTGGTGCTGCTGATCATCTTTATGGTGATCTCGCCGGTGACCCCGAAAGGGCTGGATGCGCTGGTACCTCAGCCGCCTCCGCCGAACGCGCCCAAGAACAATACGCCGGACCGCACCATTGTGGTCCAGCTTCTGGATCGCGGCCCGGGACAAGAACCAGGGTTGAAGGTCAACACCGACGATGCGACCTGGGACAACCTGCAGGGGCGCCTGACCGACATCTACAAGCAACGCGCCGAGAAGGTGATGTTCGTGAAGGGGGATGATTCGATTCCCTTTGCCAACGTGGCCAACGTCATCGATATTGCCCACGCCGCTGGTGTGGACAAGGTCGGCCTGATCACCGCGAAGATCGAATCGGGTAACTAGGATCTGCCGCGGCACAAGGTTGTTGGGTGCGGGAGCAGGCTCCCGCACCACTCCTGTACAAGGGCCTTGTGTGCCGCGCCTTCCGCCCGCCGCTTGTCAATGCGCTGTCTCTGGGCCTAGGATGCTGTGGCAAGGGAGACTTATACTGCAATGAATAAGAACTTAAGACTGCTTACGCTGGCTGCGGTTGCGCTGGCGCTTACCTCCTCCGTGGGCTGCAGCAAACTGCGTGCTCGTGATCAGCTTAACAAGGGCGTCGAAGCCTACAAGAACAGCCATTACGAGCAGGCCATCGACCATTTCCAGCAGAGCGTGCAGCTCGATCCTGCCCTGACCGTGGCTCGCATGTATTTGGCCACCGCGTTTGTCTCGCAATACATTCCGGGCGTCGATTCTCCGGACAACATCCGCACCGCGGAGCAGGCGATTGAACAATACCAGCATGTGATCGACGACACTCCCACGCGCGAGCAGAAAGCGAACAGCGCCAAAGGGATTGCTTATCTGTATTTGAATATGAAAAAGTTCGACGACGCCAAGAAGTATTACCGGATCGCGTCGGACGTGGACCCTAGCGATGCTGAGCCCTATTACTCCGTGGGCGTGATCGACTGGACCGCGTGTTACCAGCCTCGCATGGAAGAGCGGGCCAAGCTGGGATTGAAGCCGGAAGAGCATCTGAATCCCAAGGACAAAGAGCAGAAGAAAGTCTGCGACCAGTTGAAGGCGAAGAATATGCCTTCGATTCAGGAAGGCATCGACACTCTGGCCAAAGCGATTCAGCTGCGCGAAGATTACGACGATGCCATGGCTTACATGAACCTGATGTACCGCGAGAAAGCCGACGTGGAGTGCGACGACCTGGCAGCGCGCGCGGACGACCTGAAAACGGCTGACACGTGGGTGGATAAGACTCTGGCCGCGAAGAAGGCGAAGGCCGAGAAACAGGCCGCTGCCGGCGCGGGCGGCATCACTATGGATCAGTCGAAGTAAGGGTCAATCGAAATAGTTCAGGAGATTTGCGGGAGATTTTCGGGCCTCCTCTGCAGAACGCGGAGGAGGCTTCGTGTTTCTAGGGCAGCTGGCAGTATTCACAGGGTGCTATAGGAGCGAAACGCTGCGGCGCGGAGGCAGGCCGTGCGGCGGCGTCTGCTGTAGAATCTTGAGTTCGCTCGAATGAGTACGGGCGGATTCCATGTTCAAGAAGATTCTAGTAGCCAACCGCGGCGAGATTGCAGTGCGGGTAATCCGCGGCTGCCACGAAATGGGGATTGCCGCAGTCGCCGTTTATTCCGACGTGGACCGGGCGGCGCTGCATGTACGTAAAGCCGACGAGGCCTATCCCATCGGGGCGGCGGCTGCTGCTGAGTCTTATCTCAACATCGGGAAAATTCTTGATGTGGCCCGGCGATCGGGGGCCGAAGCCATTCATCCCGGCTACGGATTTCTTTCCGAAAATGCGCGCTTCGCCCAGGCTTGCGTCGACGCCGGAGTGAAATTTATTGGCCCGACCGCCGCGGCCATGGATGCCATGGGATCGAAAACCCGCGCCCGGCAGGCCATGGAGCGCGCTGGAGTGCCGTTTGTCCCGGGCACATCGCGGGGGCTGGAATCGATCGAGCAGGCCGAGGAAGTGGCAGCGCGCATCGGATATCCGGTCATGCTGAAGGCCGCCGCGGGAGGCGGCGGCAAGGGCATGCGCCTGGTGCAGGCGCCGGATCAACTGAAGTCGTCGCTGGAAGCGGCGCGCAGCGAGGCCGAGCGGTCGTTCGGCGATGGCGAAGTCTATATCGAAAAAGCCATTGTCAACCCGCGGCACATCGAGATGCAGATCCTGGCCGACGAACACGGCAATACCATCTACCTGGGCGAGCGCGAATGTTCGTTGCAGCGGCGGCATCAGAAAGTGCTGGAAGAAGCGCCGTCTCCGATTGTGGACGCTGAAATGCGCCGCAGGATGGGCGAGGTTGCGGTGCGGGTAGCGCAGGCAGCCAACTACACCAACGCCGGCACGGTTGAGTTTTTGGTGGACCAGCAGAAAAAGTTTTACTTTCTGGAAATGAATACGCGCTTGCAGGTGGAACATCCGGTGACGGAGTTGGTCACCGGGCTGGATCTGGTTCATCTGCAGATTCGCATTGCGGCGGGCGAGAAGCTGCCGCTGGCGCAGGAAGATGTGTGCATCCGCGGACATGCCATGGAGTGCCGCATCTACGCAGAGGATCCGGACAACAATTACTTCCCCAGCCCGGGCAAGATTACGTTGCTGCTGGCGCCTTCAGGGCCGGGAATCCGGCGCGACAGCGGCATGTACGAAGGCTGGAGCGTGCCCATGGATTACGATCCGCTGCTGGCCAAGTTGATCGGCTACGGCAGCGACCGCGAACAGGCCATCGCGCGGCTCACCCGCGCTCTGAGCGAATACTTTGTCGGCGGGATCAAAACCAATATTTCGCTGTTCCGTCGCATCCTGTCGGATGCGGACTTTCGCGCGGCGAAGCTGGACACCGGCTTCCTCGACCGGATGCTGAAACAGAAACCAGGGCAGGAGGTCGATCCGCGGGCGGCGCAAGTGGCGGCCATCGCTGCCGGAATCTTCGCCGTGCTCGGAATTTCCGGCGCGGCAGCCGGAGACCGCGCTAACGGCGCTTCTGCAGTGAAGCCCATGCCTGCCTCCGGATGGAAGAGTGCCAGTCGTCGCGAGGCTCTGCGCTGAGGCAACGACAACTGGTAACTGGCAACTGCTTTTATGCTTTACGACGTCACTATCGATGGTAAACGCTATCGACTTGAGCTGAACCGAGTCGAGAGCCGCTGGTCGTGCCGGCTCGATGGGCGCGAGATTGAGGTCGATGCGGTGCTGGCGCGGCCGGATGTGCTCTCGCTCCGGATCGGCAACCGGGCTTATGAGATCAAGTCGGAGCATGTTGGCGGAGGTGGGAATAGCGACTGGCACGTGTGGGTGGGCAGCCAGCGATTCGCGTCAGAGGTGCGCGACCCGCGCTCGCTGCGGAGTCGCGCCCGGGCTGATGACGATCATGGTCCCCGGAAGTTGACTGCGCCGATGCCCGGGAAAGTGGTGCGGGTGCTGGTGCGGGAAGGCGACGCAGTGGAGGCAGGCGCGGGAGTGCTGGTGGTGGAAGCGATGAAGATGCAAAACGAAATCAAATCGCCGAAGAAGGGGACCATCCAGAAAATGCTGGCGGCGGAGGGCGTCGCGGTGAATGCGGGAGATGTGCTGGCGATTGTGGAGTGACGTTTCCGCCCTGAGAGATTTCCGAGGGCAGACCTGAATCATTAAGCACAGAGGACACAGGGGGGGACACAGAGGGATCTCGGCCGGACGAACTAAGTTACGACCCCAGGTTCTACTTCTCGTTGCTACTTCTCGTTTCTATTTTTCGATCCCGTTGCTGTCCAGCACTTTCTTGGCGTAATAATTCTCGACCTTGGCTGAATCCCGCAGAACTTCATAGTAAGCGGCTTTGAGCAACTGCTCGCGGCGGTCGTGGAGCTGCGACCGGATGGCCTGCTGCACCCGGGGGTCCGCGAGTTGCCGCTGTCCCGCCGGCTCTTTGGCGATGAGTTTCACAATGCGGAAACCAACAAGCATCTTGTTGGCCGGATTGACCACCGTAATAATCGAGGTGTACTGCCCGGGCTTCAGCTTCATGACCAGATCTCGGGTGGCGGGGTCGGTGGTGCGCAGCGACGACTCGGGGACGGTTCCCAAATCCCCGCCGCTGCCTGAAGTCTGCGGGTCCTCGGAATAGTCCATGGCGAGGCGCGCGAAGTCGTCTCCACTATCGAGGCGGTTGGCCATCATCTGGATTTTCTTGCGCGCTTCGGGTTCGTTCTGCGCCTTGTTGTTCTGATTGTGCACCTGCGGGTTGGGCTGCGGCGTCACAAACAGCTGCGCCAGATGATACTGGGGTTCGATCAGATTAAACTCGGATTTGTGCGCGTTGTAGTAGTTCGTGATGTCCTGGTCGGTGACGTTGATCTTCGAGGAAACTTCCTTGTTCATCACCTTATCGACCGTGATGGAGCGGCGAATCTCGCGCTTAAAATCCGGCAGCGTGATCTTTCTCTCTTTGAGCTGCTGGCCGAACTCTTCCTCCGACAGAGGAGATCGAATCTCCGTGTACTTGCGGTCCACTTCTTCGTCGGTCGCGAGCAGGCCGAGTTTCTCGGCGCGCTGCATCACGATTTCGTCTTCGATCAGCTGATGCAGAATGCCCAGGCGCAGCGAGGTTGCCTGTTCACCGGCGGGCTGTTCCTGGGCGGACGAAATCTGGTTCTCGTAATACTTGTCGACATCGGAGCGGAAGATCTTGCGGCCATCCACCGTGGCCATCACGTCGCCCCCCACCGGCGCTTTGCAGGCGGCGAGAAATGCCAGCAGAAACGCTGCAGCCAAGGCAGGGGCGAGTCTATTAACGAGCAGTCCTCTTCTCAAAAAGTTCCCCCTCAAATCAGAAGCGCGGCCCATCCCGGTCCTGGTTCTCCCGGTCCTGCTTCTCTCAGGATCATTTACTGGCGGGCGCGGCGGCCGCTGCCGCGTGATCCGGCACGGGTTGTCCAGCATCTTTCAGGGCGCGGTCCAGCATGGCGCGCAGTTCGGCGATCGGGATCACCCCATCGACTTTTTCGCCATTCACAAACAGGGTTGGAGTGGCCGAGACGCCGACCTCGTCCCCCTCTTTCACCGACGCCTTGACCGCCGTCTCGTCCTGGGCCTTGACGCAGGCTTCGAGCTTCGTCTTGTCCAGACTGTGTTTCTGCCCCTGGTCCAGGGTCAGCCGGTCGAGTGCGGCCAGCCGCGCGCCGGGAGTTTTTTCGCCCTTCACTTCATCTTCGTGGGCGTGAATGTAATCCGCAAAATCCCAATAAGCGTCGCCATTCTGCGCTGCCAGGCAGTTTGCGTCCACCGCAGCATGCATGGCCCAGGGATGGATCTCAGTCAACGGATAGTCTTTGTAGACGAAGGTCACCCGGTCGCCATACTCCTTCAAGATTTCAGGAAACATCGTCTGGTGCATGCGGGAGCAAAAGGGACACTGCAGGTCGTCGAAATTGACCACGACAACTTTCGAGCTCTTGGCTCCGCGCACGGGCCGTCCGTTCAAGTCGATTTTGCTCATCAGCGCGGTGAACGGATCCTTGGTCAGATCAAACTTGACCATGCGCAGCATGGTTTTGCGGTCCTGCGAAACCAGGAACTTGTAATCTTTTTTGCTGTCACCGCCGTCGATGGTCACTGGCACCGTGTCGTAGCCAGGCCAGTCAGTGCTGGGGACGATGGCGCCGACCTGGATTTTTACGTCGGGCGGGATGCTGTAATAAGAGCGCACTTGCCGCTCAATGGCTCGCGCCAGATCGGCCTTTCGCGCAGCGTCGGATGAATTGGACTGGGCCGCGCATCCCAAACAAATCAGAAGCAGAACCAGAAAAGAACGTCGAATTAGAATCACCAGAAGCCGCCTCAACATTGCGAATCGCTAATGATTATCTCACAGCAGATGGGGGACGACTGCGGGCGATTGTGCCGGGCGTTGTCTTGGTTGCCGCTGGTTTGCGGGTGAGCAAAACCCCGTCGAGCTTCGCTCGACTGGACAGCCGGGGGCGGCTGTCCCAACATGAGCATTTCCCAAGATGCCTTAGCCTGTGCGGCGGAGCAGTTCTTCGGCGGGCAAAAGCGAGTTCATGGAGCCGGAGCGGAAGCCCTCCAAATCCAGGGTCACAAATTTGAAGCCGAGAGCTTTGAAGATGCGGGCAAATTCCGCGGCCACGGCGGGATTCAAAGCCTTTTCCATTTCTTCGCGGGCAATCTCAATGCGGACAATGTCGCCGTGATGCCGCACTCGGAACTGGCGGAAACCGAGCGCGCGAATGGCGTCTTCACCGGCCTCGACCACAGCTAAAGTCTCGCGCGTCACTTCGCGGCCATATTCGATACGCGAAGAGAGGCAGGCGGATGCGGGTTTGTCCCAGATGCGCAGCCCGGCCTGGCGGGCCAGTTCGCGAATCTCTGCCTTGGTGAGGCCAGCCCGCAGCAACGGCGCAGCCACTTGGTGTTGCTGCGCTGCTTTCTGGCCGGGACGGAAGTCGCCCTGGTCGTCCTGGTTCACGCCATAGGCAATCACATCGAAACCGCGCGCGACTCGCAGATTCTCCATCGCGGCGAACAGTTCGTCTTTGCAGTGAAAGCAGCGTTGCCCATCGTTGCGGGCATATTCGGGACGGTCAAGTTCGGAAGTCGAAATCAGGTCGAGCGGAATCTCCTGCTCGCGAGCGAAGGCAATCGCATCGGCCAGCTGCGTGCGCGCCAGGCTGGGAGAATCGGCGATGATCGCCAGCATGTTGCTGCCAAGTTGTTCGTGCGCCGCCCATGCCAGGTATGCGGAATCGACGCCGCCGGAGTAAGCGACGAGAATGCGGCCGGAGGTACGAAGGCTTTCTTCGAGCATCTGGCGCTTGGCGTCGAGAGTGATTGTCACGGGCACGGAGAGATTGTAAATCGAAATCGGCTCTTGGCGTCGATCTCGAGGCCATACCGCTAATACAGCCGTTCCTGCCGCCGCAGATTACCGAACGATCCGATGTTGGCCAGGGTGAAGGTGAAGCGGAACAAATTTTCGTTGCGCACATTGGCGATGGCGTAGCGGCGGTATTCCACGGTCATGCCGCAACAGTCCCAGTCGTAGGTGGTTTGAGCGGTGGCGAACTGCAGAAGGCCGGTGTCGGAGTCGATGCCGAAGCTGGTGGCGGCGCTGAATCCTGGCTTGTTCAGTTTTCCGTATCCCAGCGCGACGCGAAATTGCTGAAATTCCTGGGCCGCGGCTAAGGTGAAAGGCGAAGCGCTGGCCAACGGAATCCGCAGAAAGGCGTCCCCACCGCCGATGGTGAATGGTCCGGCATGGTAGTTCACCAGCAGTGTGCTGGCGTTGATGCGGCCCAGCTGAAAATCGTAATCCAGATCCCACTCCGTATCGGTGCGATCGCTGGTTTGCACTCGCAGGCGCGAAACGATGGGCGACAAATGCCGCGGCTCGGTAAGAAACGCAATGCCGGTGAGGTCGGCGGTGGTGGTAAAGACATTTCTCTGGCCTGGCACCAGCGCGCCGCCGAAAGCTGGGTCGAGAAAATACTTCTGCGCAATTTCCCAGGTGGCCACTTCGCGCACCTGCGGTCCGGGAAGGCATGGAGGTTTTTGGTTGGTGGTGTGCTGCCATGGGATCGCCGCCTCCGGGGCCGCGCCGCCCACGAGCAGGGCCTGCATGGTGCCGCTGCATTCTTCGGCCGGGTTCGACTTCCGCTTGGCGTAAAGCCGGTTCACCACGCCATATTCCACTTCGTGGGTATTGCTGAGAATGTCGCGCTCGTCAAAGCGCAGAACGTGCGAAAAATCGTTGACCCCCGTCACCAACCGGTAGGCGGCGAACGGTTCGATCACGTGCTTCCACTTCTGCCCCAGATATTCCGTGTCGAAGATGCGCTGCAGCGCGGGAGGGCGCAACTCGACCGAGGTTTCTAGAGCATGCCGGTTCAGGGAATCGTTAACGGCGACGCCACCGTTCAGACCCGGGACCAGCTGGGCGGTGTAAAAAGTGTCGTGCAACGCCAGCTCCGAGCGCACTGACCATCCGCGAAAGAGCAAGGGCAGAGAAATTCGCGGATTGAGATCGAAGCGCCCGAGCAGGTTGGCGGTGCGGAATCCCGGTTCGCTGCGCGCCAGTCCGGCTTCCGACGCGTCGAACGACCAGTAAAGTGGGGATCTCCCCAGCCGCTGGTCCACGCCCGAAACATCAAAACTGGGCGCGTGCGAAATGGTGATGACGTCGCCGGGCGTGGTGCTTTGATAATTCTGGTAGCGCTCCACCATGCCGCTGAAGGTGAAACCAGCCAGCGATTTCGAGAGAAACGCCTGCGACTTCACCTCGGAATACACGGCCTGGGTGAAGACGTCGTTGAAAGCCAGCCGGAACAGGAACGAGCTCAGATAGTCGATGTTGGAGACGGCGCGGAAGCCGTGAAAATTGCCTTCCGCGTTGAGCTTGGCTTCTTCACCGCCTTGCTGTTGGCGGTCGATCACGCCGTAATAGGTGAGGTCGACGTAAGAGGTATCGCTGGGCCGGGCGCGATACTCGCCGCGCTGGGACCATCCTCGCTTCGAAAGATATTCCGCGCCGAGAATTCCGTCCATGCTGCGGTTGATGGCCCAGTAGAAAGCGTCGCCGACGATGTTGCCGCGCGTCGAAGACTTTCCGACAGTAGGTATGAGGAAGCCGGTCTCTCGCGCTTCGCGGTCCACCGGATAGGTGGCAAAGGGAAAGTAGAGCACGGGCAAGCCGTGCAGCAGAAAAGTACTGTTGTAGATGGTGGCATTGCCGCCCACATCGACCACTACTTTGTGCGCCTCGTATTTCCATCGGGGATGGGGCAGGGCGCAGGTGGTGATGGTGCCGTCATACACCAGATAGTGTTCAGGCGTGGTTTTTTCCACGATCTTGCCGGTAAAGCTGAAGGGCGACGTCGAGGTCAGGATCACGCGGTTTCCGCTGAAGCGCAGGCCGGTGGTGCCGGTCACGTCGTAGAAGCGGCCTGTCTCCGCGATCAGGTTGTAGGTGCCGTGAGTGGCGCGGATATGGTCGTCGTTGGGGCCGCCGTCAAGCCGGAAGTGTCCGGACGCGCTGGCCTCGCCGGTGTCGGAGTCATAAGCGACCTCGTCGGCGCGCAGGATGTAGGTGCCGTAGTGAATCTCGGCGCTGCCGTGCAGCTTGTAGAGGGCGCCGATCATTTCCTGCTGGATGGCGCAAATCGTTGGCAAATCTTTTGCCTGTGCCGCGGCCTGCTTGGCGCACGGGGTATTTAACTCGGGCGCGTCGGATTCTTTTTGCGCGTCGCCTTTTCTTGACGCATCAGAGTTTTCTTGCGTGGCAGCGTTGGTCTTCGAGGAAAGCAACTGGCTGGTAACTAGCGGAGGTCCGAGAAGCGAGTGACAAAGCAGCGCTGCCGTGATAAGGAATCTGTTGCGAGGTGTCATCGGAAGCGGATCATCGGAAGCGCGTAAGCATTTGTGTCTCTTGGAATCGGCAGTATCGTGAACTTAGCACGGCGCTGCCACCGAGACCAATAGCTGAAAAGGTTAGGATTCCGTTGGACCGGCCCGCGGTTGTACGTTTTCGCTCGGGCGGGTGCCGGATTCGGTGCGCGATTCGCAACGATACTCCGCCACGAATTGCCCCTTTGAAAATTGGGGCCCGGTGAATTGGACTCCATCACTTGTCAGCCGAATTGTCACCCATGAATTGTCCGCGATGCGGTGAGGTCTGCCGTTGTGCTCTCGACTCTACTGCATCGCCGCAAGGCATGCCCGACCCCCAGTCTTTGGGATCGTCCCAGCCGGAGGCGATTTCCAACCATCCGGAATCCCCAGAGCCGGCAGCGTTGGCAGCCTCGTTAGAGACTTCGGAGACTTCCGCCGAGGACGCGAACGGCTCCGCCTGGCGGGAGGAACTGACCGCGCGGCTCAGCAACTATCGCGCCCGGCGCAAGCCCCGCCCACCCCGATATCCCTCGCTGGCTCTAAGGTTTGAGGCGGAGGCGGTGAGTTCGGATCCGGCCAACTCTGAGAGCGCTTCCGGTGCTGCTTTCGAGACCACCTCCCATCAGGCTTTGGCGATCGATGCTTTAACGATCAATGGGATGACGCCACTGCCCGCTCGCGGCGAGGGCGAATGGGTGCCGCCAGCCCGAGCCTCATCATCCGCCGATGCGTTAACCTCGGTAGCGCCGGACGGCCCGAAATCGAATCACGGCGCAAGAATCATCGAATTTCCGCGATCTCCCGAATTCGAACGATTGATTGCGACGCCGCCAACTCCTTCAAACGAACTGGCCGGGCCGGTGATGGCCCCGCCCCGCATCCTGGAGGCTCCCGAACTCGTGCCGCCCCCGCCCGCCCTGGGCGGGATCATGATGGAAGCGGCACAAACGGCGGAAGTCGAGCGGCGCCCGGGAATCGACGTACCCCTGCAAGCCGCGCCCCTCGCCCGGCGCATGGCCGCCGCCGCGATTGATGGAACCATCATCCTGTTGGCTGCGGGGCTATTTGGCTGGATTTTCTGGAGGGTGACCGCCATCCGGCCGCCTCTGTATCAGATTTTCGGTCTCGCAGCCGCCGTGCCGTGCTGTTTGTGGGCGGCCTACCAGTATCTGCTGCTGGTGTACGGCGCCACAACTCCGGGCCTCCGCTTTGCCGGACTCGAACTGGCCCGCTTCGACGGAACCCTAGCGGATCGCAGGCTGCGCCGTTGGCGGGTGCTGGCGTCGTACCTGGCCGCGGTTTCCCTCGGCATGGGATACGTCTGGGTCTTCCTCGACGAAGACGCCCTCTGCTGGCACGACCGCATCACGCATACTTACCTGGCGCCGAAGAAGGCTGCGTGAACAAGATGGCGTGAACAAGATGGCGTGAACAGGGCGGCGTGGTGTTCCTGCTGCCCGTTCGTGCCGCCCTATGCTATCTTGAACGTTTACCTATACGCCCGTACCCGCGCTTATTGAATGGCCACTTCTGCTGAAGGTTCCCGACCAGCCGTAAAGGTCTTCGTCGCCACCACGGTGATGCTGACCTTCATTTCCTTCTGGCGGGCGTCTGCCATTGTCCTCTCCGACCTGGCATCTTCCGCTTACTACGCCGGCGGCGATGCCGAAAAGGTGATCGGCAAGAGCGCTCCATGGTTCATTCTGGCGGTCATGCTGTTCAGTTATGCCGTGCGGGCGCTGTATATCGAATCCAGCAGCATGTTCGTGCGCGGCGGCGTGTACCGCGTCGTGAAAGAGGCCATGGGCGGAACTCTCGCCAAGTTCTCGGTCTCGGCGCTGCTGTTTGACTACGTTCTCACCGGCCCCATCAGCGCGGTTTCTGCGGGACAATATCTGGCGGGATTCATCAAGGACCTGGGTCAGCAATTCCTGCATCGTGATCTGAAGTTCTCCGACGATTACTTTGCCGCCGGACTGGCCGTTCTAGTGGTGACCTACTTCTGGTGGAAGAACACGCAGGGCATCCACGAATCCAGCCAGAAGGCCCTGCAAATCATGGCCATCACCACTGTGATGGTGGTGATCCTGATCGTATGGTGTACCTACGCGGTTTTGCGTTCCCCGGTGCAGTTGCCGCCCAGCCCGTTTCACGGTGCCGGCGCCATTCCCCTGAACAAGGACTCGCTGGGCTGGCTCAACGGCACTTTTTTCAGTCACCTCACTTTCATCATTCTTTTCGTGGGCTTCGGTCATTCCGTGCTGGCCATGAGCGGCGAAGAGACTCTGGCCCAGGTCAACCGCGAAATCGAACATCCCAAGTTGAAGAACCTGGAAAAGACCGGGCTGGTGATCTTCATCTACAGCCTGCTTTTCACTTCCCTGGTCTCGTTCTTTGCGGTGATGATCATCCCCGATAGCGTCAGGCCAAACTACTTTGCCAATCTTATCGGCGGCATCGCGGTGTATCTGCCCGGGCCCTTGAGCTTGAAGCTGCTGTTTCACGGCTTCGTCGTGCTGGTAGGCGTGCTGATTCTGGCGGGCGCGCAGAATACTTCGATCGTGGGGGCCAACGGCGTCCTCAATCGCGTAGCTGAAGATGGAGTGCTGACCAGCTGGTTCCAGAAGCCGCACAACCGCTACGGGACGAGCTACCGCATCATCAACCTGATCGTCGGCATGCAACTGCTGACCATCGTCCTCAGCCGCGGCGACGTCTACCAGTTGGCCGCGCTCTACGCCTTCGGAGTGATCTGGAGTTTCACCATGAAGTCCCTGGCCGTGCTGGTGTTGCGCTTTACCGAGCCGGGGAATCGCGAGTGGAAAGTGCCGGGGAACTTCCACATCGGTAAAACCGAGATTCCGGTGGGTCTGGTGGCAATCTCCGCAGTGTTGTTTCTCACCGCGATCGTGAATTTGTTCACCAAATATCAGGCAACGATCGCCGGCGTGGTGTTTAGCGTGGTGTTCTTCACCATCTTCACGGTCTCCGAGCATCACGTAGCCAAAGAGCGGCACGGCAAGCCCGAGCAACTGGACCAGTTCCGGGTCTACGGCAATCAGGAACTGGGCAGCGGGGCCATGGGTGTGCGCGCTGGAAACATCCTGGTGGCGGTGCGCGATCCGCGCAATCTTTATTACCTGCGCCACATCCTCGGCCACACCAACACCGTCAAGCAGGATGTGGTGGTGATGAGCGCCCGCCTCTACCATCGCGAACACAGCTTCAGCGGCAGCACCGTTTTTGAAGCCAGCCAGGTGTTTGACCATTACGAGCAGGAGCTTTTCACCGCGGCCGTCGCCGTCGCGGAAAAAGAGGGCAAGCCGATTTCGCTTCTCGTGGTGCCGGCCACCGATGTGTTTGAAGCCATCATGGTGACGGCGCAGCGCCTCGATTCCAGCCGCGTGATCTGTGGCCTCTCCAACAAGCTCACTGCCGACGAGCAGGCCAAACTTACCGGCGATGCCTGGGAGCGCCTGCCTGAGCCGCGTCCGCGGCTTTCGCTGGAAGTGTGCGCACCCGACGGAACCATCCGCGAATACGCCCTGGGTCCGCACACCCCTCGCATGCGCCCGCAGGATGTGGAACTCATGCACCAACTCTGGCTCAACATTACCGCCGACCCTAAGTATGCCGGAGCCCACCACTACCACATTGTCGCCCTGGCGCTGGAGGAATTGCAGCGCGAGTTGACCACCGAGCAGCGGGCGCAGTTGCTGGCAAAGCTGCTGGAAGAAATGAACCGCAACAACCCGCAGTGAATCAAAAAACAGGGGGCAGGGATCAGATACCGGTTCATAGGCACTCCAGGTCGCTCCTAGTCCCTGGCCCCTGACCCCTGATTCCTGCAACTCAAAGGAGGTCCCATGGCGCGTATTCCCGGCGCTCCCCGCGATCAGGGCGGCCTGCTCCGCCGGCTGTTCGTGAGCATCGTTTATTCGCTGACGCGGCGCAGGCTCGGCCACGTCATCATGCCGATTCAAGTGACCGCGCACCATCCCAGGATTTTGTGGGGCTACGCCCACATGGAGCAATCCCAGATGAGCGCCAAGCTGGTCGACCATAAGCTGAAGGGACTGGCGGAGCTCCGGGTCGCAACCCTGGTCGGATGCCCGTTTTGAATTGACATCGGCTCTGCCGTGGGCAGGGCAAACGGAATCTCCGCGGAGCAGATCGCCAACCTGAACAACTACCGCTCGGATTTCAACTTTTCCGAACTGGAACGCCTCGTCCTGGAATACGCCGATGCCATGACCCGCACTCCGGTAGAAGTCTCAGATGCGCTGTTCACGCGTCTGTGCGAGAGCTTTGCCGAGGTGCAACTAGTCGAGCTCACCTCCGCCATCGCCTGGGAAAACTATCGCGCCCGCTTCGATCACGCTTTCGGCATCGAAGGAGAGAATTTCACCGAGGGAGCCGTGTGCGCGTTGCCGGTTCGGGTGGACGCGATGTAGCTGCGCGACCGGCAACTATTGTCGACTCAGCATCTTCCTCAGCGACACCCGCAACTCGCGGAACTGAAACGGATATCCGCTCGCGACTAGCTGCCCAGGTTCCACGCGCTGGCTTCCCAACAAGACCGTCTCGCCCATCTCCCCAAAAGCCAGCTTCACCATGAAGGCCGGCACAGGAAAGATTGCCGGCCGCGACAACACGCTGGCCAGCGTTTTCGTGAACTCCACATTCGTCACCGGAGCGGGCGCGGCCATGTTGACTGGGCCGCGCAGCTGAACAGTCTTCAGGATGTGCTGAATCCCGCCGACCATGTCCTGGATGTCAATCCAGCTCATCCACTGCCGGCCGTTTCCCAGGATGCCGCCCAGCCCCAGCTTGAACGGCGGCAGCATCTTGGCCAGCGCGCCGCCCGTCGCACTCAGCACGATCCCGGTACGAATCTGCACCGTGCGAATGCCGGCCTTCGCGGCGGCCTCAGTCGCTTCTTCCCACTCGCGACAAACCTCCGGAAGGAATCCAGATCCCGCCGAGCTTTCTTCTTTTAGAATCTCGTCAGCGCGGTCGCCGTAGTAGCCAATCGCGGAACTGCTGATGAATACCTGCGGCTTCACTTTCGCGTTCGCCAGTGCTTGCGCCAAATTCCGCGTGCCAGCGACGCGGCTCTCGCGAATCGATTGCTTCTTCGCAGCGGTCCAGCGCCCAATGATGCTTTCCCCGGCTAAATGAATTACGGCATCAAAACCCGAAACTGCGTCGGGAGAGATCGGCTGGGTCGGGTCCCAGGCGATCTGCTCATCACCGACTGCAGCGCTTGGCGCAGCGCCGGGCCTCGTAAGACGCACAATCCTCGCTCCGCTCGCTTTCAGCGCAGGCAGTAACGCCGCCCCAATCGGACCCGACACTCCACTGACTAGAACGCTTGAAGGCATGTCAATCCCACGCTTCGACTCTAGCAGCTCACCTTACTGCCCACCAAACATGAGGACGATTTGAAAGGATCGAAACCGTTGAAACGGAAGGTAACCTCAGAATTCGGCCGCGCCGGAAAAATCTTGAACCACAAGGGGGACGAAGGTGCACGAAGGAAACCAGACCATCTGACCTTCGCGTACCTTCGTGCCCTTCGCGGTTCAATCGGACGCTCGGCCAAGAACCCCGGTCGATTCCCGCAAACGTTATAATAAAAATCCACAGGGCCCAGCGCGATCCCACCGGCTTCCTCCAAGAAATCCCCGGCCAGTTCGCGGGCTATAATCCTACATGGCGAGTCTCCGCCAACAGATCGCGACCACTGCTCTCACCTACACGAAGTTCCGTGATCTGATGAAGCAGATGCAGGCCAACCGCCCGCAGGACGATCTCGCGATCGTCAAGAAAGCCTACGATTATTCCCTGAAGCATCATGAAGGCCAGACCCGCGCCTCGGGCGAGCCTTACCTGGTCCATCCCCTCGAAGTGGCGCTGGTGCTTACCGAAATGAAAATGGACCCGGTGGCCGTTGCCGCCGGACTGCTGCACGATTCGGTGGAAGACACGTCGGTCACGATCGTCGATATCCGCAAGGAATTCGGCGAGCAGGTCGCGCACATCGTCGAGGGCGTCACCAAAATCAGCAAGATCGACTTCGCCACCCGCGAAGAGCAGCAAGCCGAAAACCTGCGCAAGATGATGCTGGCCATGGTCGATGACATCCGCGTGGTGCTCATCAAACTGGCCGACCGCCTGCACAACATGCGCACCCTCGAACATCTGCAGCCCGATCGCCGCCACAAAATCGCGGAAGAGACGCTGGAGATTTACGCTCCGATCGCCCACCGCCTGGGTATGGGAAAAATTCGCGGCGAACTGGAAGACCTGGGCTTCCGCTTCCTCGATCCTCTGGGCTTTGAGCAGGTCGAAAAATCGGTCAATGCGCGCCGCAAAGAGGGCGAAGCCTTCCTGGCGAAAATGCAACAGATCATCGGCGACAAGCTGAAGGAAGCCGGCATTCAGGCGCGTGTGGAAAGCCGCATCAAGCGCCTCTACAGCATCCACAAGAAGCTGCAGCGCCAGCATATCGCGGTCGATCAGGTCTACGATCTCTGCGCCATGCGAGTGATCACGCGTTCGCTGCCCGATTGCTACGCGGTGCTGGGCATCATTCACAACCTGTGGCGGCCGGTGCCGGGGCGCATCAAGGATTTCATCGCCATGCCCCGGCCGAATTTCTACCAGTCGCTGCATACCTCGGTGATCACGGAAGACGGTACGCCCTTCGAAATCCAGATTCGCACCGAAGAAATGCACAAGATGGCGGAGGAAGGCATCGCCGCTCACTGGAAATACAAAGACGGCCCTGTCTCGGCGCAAGACGAACAGCGCCTCGCCTGGCTGCGGCAAGTCGTCGAATGGCAGCGTGATGTCAGCGATCCCAACGAGTTTCTTTCCACTCTGAAAGTCGATCTCTATCCCGAGGAGGTTTACACCTTCACGCCCAAGGGGAAAGTCGTGGTGCTGCCGCGCGACGCTACGCCCGTGGATTTCGCTTACACCATTCATACCGAAGTGGGCCACACCTGCGTGGGGGCGAAGGTCAACGGACGCATGGTGCCCCTGCGCCACAAGCTGCACTCCGGCGACATCGTCGAAATTCTTACGCAACCCGGCCATAAGCCGAGCCGTGACTGGCTGGCGCTGGTCAAGTCCTCACGCTCGCGCAATAAGATCAAGCACTGGCTCAACCTTCACCAGCGCGAGCGCGCCATCGAGATCGGCCGCAAGCTGATTGAAAAAGAGGCGCGCAAGTACCGCATCGCGCTGAAAGAAATCAAAGACGACGAACTACAGAAAGTGGCCGCCAGCTACGGCCTGGGCAAGGCGGATGACCTCATGGCCGGCATCGGCTATGGCAAGCAATCGGCGCGCCAGGTGCTGGCCCGCCTGCTGCCTCCCGGCGTCACGCCCACGATTGAGGGAGAAATCGAAGCCTCCGACGAATTGGGCGACAAGACCGGAACCATTGCCAGCGTCGTCCGCCGCGTTTTTGGCGGCGACCACAACGCCATCACGGTCAAGGGCCAGGGCGACATGCTGGTCTACCGCGCCCGCTGTTGCAACCCCATCCGCGGCGAAGGCATCATCGGCTACATCACGCGTGGCAAGGGCGTTGCCGTGCATTCCATCCAATGCTCGAACGTTACTAATCTTCTGTACGAACCCGAGCGCCGCATTGACGTGGAGTGGGCCCGGGACGAGACCACTCCCACAGCCTACCCCGTAAAACTTACCGTCTTCTGCGATGACCGCTTCGGCATGCTGAAAAGCATTACCGGAGTGATCGGCGACGCCAAAAGCAACATCCGCAACATCTCCGCCCACACCGCCAACAGCCAGGCCAGTGTGGAAGTGGTGCTCGATATCTCCGACCTCAAACATATGGAGCAGATCATCGCCGGCCTGCGGAAAATTCCCGGCGTGCACGAAGTGCAAAGACTGCAGAAAATCTAGAAGCAGTTGCTAGCCAGTGGCTAGGGACTAGCAGAACCTTGTAATCCCGAACGTCACGTTTCAATCGCTGGCTCGCCTGCCTATTCACTCCACTGCCAACTGCGTGTTGTTGACCTTTGCCTCTCGATTTGAGTTAATTGAGTTGCTTTGACTAACCACTAGCCACTAACCACTAGCTACTGCTTATGCGCGAAGTCGTTTCCACTAAAGACGCTCCCCAGGCCATCGGCCCCTACTCGCAAGCCATCAAAGCCAACGGATTCATTTTCTGCTCCGGCCAGGTGGCCATCGATCCCGCAACCCAGCAAGTGATCACGGGAGACGTGAGCGCGCAGACCGATCGCGTCCTGCGCAATCTGTCAGAGATTCTGGAAGCGGCCGGCAGCGGCCTCGGGAAAGTGGTCCGCGCCACAGTCTTCCTCAAAAACATGAGCGAATTCACCGCCATGAATCAGGTTTATGGAAAGTATTTCAGTTCCGCTCCTCCAGCTCGTTCCACGGTTGAAGTGGCGCGCCTGCCCAAGGACGTGCTGGTAGAAATTGACGTGATTGCACTGGAGTGAAATTCTGCAGCGAAAAGCTTTCAACCACAGAGCACACAGAGATTCCCTGAGGTCCCTCGCAGGCAACCTCTGTGCTCTCTTCGGCCTCTGTGGTTAGAATGTTTCCGGAGGAACCATGACCAAGCGTCCGCTGGCCGGAGCCGTCATCCTCGTGCTCACGGCCGCATTAGCCATCGCCCAGACTGCCAGCAGGAAGTCCGCAACACCCGCCCGCCCCAACACCAACGCCCCCACCAAGGTCTCCGGCGACGGCATAAAAACCGATTCCGGCCTGCAGTACTGGGAGATCAGAGTCGGCACCGGCGATGTCGCCAAAGAGGGCAGCCACGTGCGCGTGCATTACACCGGCTGGCTCACCACGGGAAAGAAGTTTGACAGCTCCGTCGACGCCAATCAGCCTTTTGATTTCACGATTGGCAACGGCGAGGTCATCAAGGGATGGGATCAGGGCGTGGCCGGAATGAGAGTGGGCGGCAAGCGCCAGCTGCGCATTCCGCCAGAACTAGGGTACGGGGCAGACGGTTATGCGCCAGCCATCCCGCCCAACGCTACCCTGATTTTCGACATACAGCTGCTGGCGGTGCAGTAGATTGAGAGATGCTCATGTGGGGACAGCCGCCCCTTCGGTTTCGCTGAGGGCAGGCTCTCGACTGTCCGGTCGAGCGCAGCTCGACGGTTCTCTTCGGCGGTCGGGATCTCGACGCCCTACAGAATCTAAAGTGCCAGTGGTCGCCGAACGTAGGATCCATTCCCCGCTGCAGTCGGGCGAAACCGGAATCGCCGAGCAAGAATATCCCCCGGTGGACTCCGCGTCCTCTACGGTTTTGGTTGGATTCCTATGCCTTGACCACTTTGCCGCTGCGCAGGCAGGAGGTGCAGACGCGCATGCGCTTGGTAGTGGCGCCTACGCGGGCGTGCACCGGACGCAAATTCACATTCCAGCGCCGCTTGGTCACGTTGTGGGCGTGGCTGATGCGGTTTCCCGCCTGCGGCTTCTTGCCGCAAATATCACACTGTTGAGCCATGACTGGTACAGATTCCTTTCAGAAGCCTTCTCGTAAACTTTCATTTTACAAGACTTACGCCCCGCCTGACAAATTCTCCGAAACCGGCTCCAGACAAGGTAAAATACGGTTCCGAACGGAGGGACTAAGTTATGAAAAATGGCGGTAAATCGAGCTTGATGGAAAACGTCTTGGTACTGGCATTGATGGGCATTCTGGCGGGAGCGCTGGGTGGCTTGGCCATCGGAGCGGTCACTGGACGCACCACCGGAACCACAACCACCAGCGCCGCTCATTAACCTGAGTCCTGAGTCGCTAGTCCCGAGACCTGAGTCCCGAGTCATAAGACCTGTGCGCGGCTGCTCCACCTCCCCTTCTCGCCCTTCCGCCCCGCTGACTGATTCCGCGCCTGTGCGATACTGAACCCATGCAGTCCCCGCTCCAGGCGCCGTCCGCAGCCACTGACCCTAAATCCGTTAAGGTGAATCTCACCACCGGTACGGGCGTCGACATCGAGTGGAAGGACGACCACATTTCCCACTACAGCTTCGTCTACCTGCGCGACGCCTGCCCCTGCGCCATGTGCGAAGACGAGCGTGCCAAATCCGGACGCAAGCCCGGCCAGCCCGCCAAACTTGCCCCCGGAACCCTGCCCATGTTCAAACCCACCGCCAAGCCGCTCTCGGCCGAAGCCGTGGGCAAATACGCCATCAAGTTCAACTGGAACGACAACCACGACCTCGGCCTCTACTCCTGGAAATTCCTGCGCGAAGTCTGCCCCTGCGAAGATTGCAAGGCGGCCGGGTTGCGGCACGAGGTCTAGTGGTCCACAGCTGCGGAAGAACTCCCGCACACGCAGTACCAATGCACGCAGTATCAATGCATGCAGTATCAATGCATGCAGTATCAATGCATGCAGTACCGTGGAAGAGCGGCGCTTTCAGCGCCGCGTAAAGATTCGAGAGCTGTGCGGGCTTCAGCCCCCGGTTCGTGTTTTACGTCCATAGGATCCAGACGACTCTGAAATGCAAGTCTAACCATGCAAGAAGGAAAATTCAGCCGAACGGCAGAGCGGGTGGCGATTCGCCGGGCCGCGCACCAGCTTCTCGACGAGCCCAAAGTTCTTGACGACCCATTAGCTCTGCGCATCATCGGCTCCGAAGCCGCGGCCGCGCTCCGGTCTGATCCCAAAGAAGGACACGCTTTTTCCCGCGCGTTCCGTGCCTTCATGGCGGCCCGCAGCCGCTTCGCCGAAGACGAACTCGCCCGCGCCGTCGAACCCCGCGCGTCCGCAGACGGAGGGTCGCAACAACGAGTCACGCAATACGTAATCCTGGGCGCCGGTCTCGATACCTTCGCCTATCGCAACCCACATCCCGGCCTGCGCGTGTTCGAGATCGACCACCCCGCCACGCAAGCCTGGAAGCGCGAGCAACTGCACGACGCGGGCATTCCGATCCCCCCGTCGTTGACGTTCGTCCCCGTCGACTTCGAGCACCAAACCCTCGCCGACGCACTCGCCAGCTCCGGGTTGAACACCAGCGCGCCAGCGTTTTTCTCCTGGCTGGGCGTGACGCCGTATCTCACCCGCGAAGCCTGCATGACCACGCTCAGCGTGATCGCAACAATGCCCGCAGGCAGCGGCGTAGTCTTCGATTTCGCCATCGACCCCGCCCTCTTAAACGCAGGGCAAAGGCAGGCGCTCGATGCGCTCTCTGCCCGCGTAGCCCGGTACGGAGAGCCCTTCCAACTCTTCTTCGACCCCGCCAAACTGCAAGCCGAACTCAAGACTCTGGGATTCCACCGCACCGAATTCCTGCAAGGCGCCCAAATCAACGCCCGCTATTTCAAAGATCGCGCCGACGGCCTGCAAGTCCGCGGCGGCCTCGGCCATCTGATGAGCGCCTGGGTGTGACATGCCGCCGCTCCGCGGCTTCACCATCCTGTAAAATTAAATCATCAACCCCGGAGCCACTTCCGCATTGTCTTTTCTCGATCAACTCAACCCGCAACAGCGCGAGGCCGTCGAAACTACCGAGGGCCCGGTGCTGATTCTCGCCGGCGCGGGCAGCGGCAAGACGCGCGTCATCACCTACCGCATCGCCTACCTCATCGAGAACAAGGGCGTGATGCCCGAATCCATCCTGGCCATGACCTTCACCAACAAGGCCGCCGCCGAAATGGGCGAGCGCGTCGAAAAACTTGTCGGCGGACTCAGCATCGCCAAGCCGGTCATCTCCACGTTCCATTCGTTCTGCGTGCGGGTTCTGCGCCGTGACATTGAAGCCCTGCAGATTCCGTCGACCGTGCCCGGCAAGCCTCCCATCGGCCATACGAAAAAGTTCGTCATCTACGACGAGAGCGACCAGCAGGCCGTGGTCAAGGGCATCATGAAGCGCCTCGGCCTCGACGACAAGCAACTCACCCCGCGCATTGTCCTCGGCCGCATCTCCTGGGCGAAGAATCACATGCTCAATCCGCAGGAACTTTACCTGCAGTCGGCCGATCCCAAGACGGAAAAAATCGCGCACCTGTTCGAGGAGTACCGCAAAGAACTGGTAAAAGCCAACGCACTCGACTTCGACGATTTGTTGCTCGAAGCCACGCGTCTCCTAAAAGTCGCGACCAACGTCCGCGAATATTACAACCGCCGTTTCCAATACCTGCTCATCGACGAATATCAGGACACCAACCGTCCGCAATACGAACTCATGCGCATGCTGGCCGGAGAGCGCCACAACGTCTGCGCCGTGGGCGACGAGGACCAGTCGATCTATTCATGGCGCGGCGCCGACATTCGCAACATTCTGGAATTCGAGCAGGACTTTCCCGAGGCCAAGATCATCCGCCTTGAAGAAAACTACCGCTCCACGCAAAATATTCTGCAGGCCGCGTCGGCTGTGGTGGCCAACAACGTCCGCCGCAAAGGCAAGAATCTTTGGACTGCGCGCCAGGGCGGCACCAAAATCGGCTACTACGAAGCTCCCGACGGCGAAAACGAAGCCCTCTTCGCCGCTGACCACATCGCCAAATATCTCCGCGAAGCGGCGCAACATACCGAAAATGGCCGCGAGACTCCCCGCGCCGCCGTGCTCTACCGCACCAACTCGCAGTCGCGCCTGTTTGAAGAAGCCATGCGCCGCTACGGCCTGAAATACAAAGTGGTTGGAGGATTCTCTTTCTACGAGCGCTCCGAAATCAAAGACCTCATCTCGTATCTGAAAGTCATCCAGAATCCCGACGACTCCATCTCGCTCCTGCGCGTAATCAACACCCCCACCCGCGGCATCGGCAAAGGCACCATCGACACGCTGGAACACCTGGCACTTGAAACCGGATTGTCGCTCTGGGGCGCAATCGGCGAAGCCCTGCGCCGACAACTGCTTCCGCAACGGGCCCTGGCATCGCTGAAAAGTTTCCAGCAGCTGATCGAAGACGCGCGAGCCATGCAGTCCGGAACATTCGCCGAGCAACTGGAACAAGGCGCAGAGACCACCGCAGCCAATGCTGCGGGTGACCTCTCAGGCCTCAGTCCCGAAGGGACGGCATTCATTAGCCCCGGGCGTAAGTCCTGGGAAAGCGAGGCCGACGAAACGAGTCCCGTCAGGGACGGCACCGCCGCCGCAGAAACCGATCGCGAACTCGATCCCGAAGATGCCACTGCCTTCGACCCCACCGAATTCACCAACTTCTCCTTCGACTTCGGAGCGCCAGAACTCGAAGTTGACCCCGAGGCCGACAACCAGCCAGGTGCCGACGCTGCACAACCCGCCGCGGACTCGTCCGCGTCCCCGGACTCGTTCCCGACGCCCACTGTGAGCACCGCCGACCTTCTCAAATTCCTCATCGACCGCACCGGCTACATCAAGCTGCTCGAAGCCGAAGACACGCCCGAGGCCTTCTCCCGCATCGAAAACCTGCGCGAACTGGTCAACGCCGCCGCCGATTCCCGCGATCGCGCCGAAACTCTCGACCAGTTTCTCGACCACGCCGCCCTCATCGCCGACACCGACGACTACGACCAACGCTCGCAAATCACCCTGATGAGCCTGCACGCCGCCAAGGGCCTGGAATTTCCGCTGGTGTTTCTCAGCGGCCTCGAAGAAGGCCTCTTCCCGCACTCCCGCACCATGCTCAATCCCGACGACATCGAAGAAGAACGCCGCCTCGCTTACGTCGGCATGACCCGCGCCATGGACCAGCTCATCCTCACCCGCGCCGTCTACCGCCGCCGCTACGGCAGCGACCTGCCGGAAGCCAGCGTCCCCTCAAGATTCCTGGAAGAAGTCCCCGCCCCGCTGATCGAAGAGCTAGGAAGACGCACCGCTCGTGTGGGGACGGGCACTCTTGCCCGTCCAGCGGGGCGCAGCCCCGCTGCCTTCGATGACACTACCTCAACCCACTACTCCTACGAAGACGAAGACCAAAGCGCCGCCTGGCAAGCCCGCGCTAGCGGCCCCAAGCCCACCGCTCCCGCCCGCCCCTACAACTCCATCGAGAACATCGCCGAATTCTTCGCCAGCCGCGGCAAGAAGTTCACCATCCCGAAATCGCCCGTCGAAGAACCCACCGGCAAGCGCGGATTCCGCCCCGGCCAGAAGGTTCGCCATCCAAAATACGGCGAAGGCACGGTCTACCAGCGCGAAGGAGAAGGCGAAGAAGCCAAGATTACGGTACAATTTCCTCGCTTCGGTTTAAAGAAGCTGGTGGAGAAGTACGCCCAGCTGGAGCGGGCTTAAATCACGTAGAGACAGCCGCCTCGGCTGTCCCGCCGAGCGAAGCGAGGCGGGAGTGGCGGCAAGGACGTTCGCGTCACCAAGACCAAAGCTCCGGGCCGAACAAGCAGCCCGGAGACCAGCGAAAAAATGGAAGAAGAAGAGGACATCAACCGCACTCAATGGCAAACACATCAAAACTAACTAAAGAAGAACGCAAGAAATCCAAACGCGCCTCCCGCAAGAAACGTAAAGCGGAAAAGCCGCTCAAGCCCCGCGACTACGCCCGCGGATCGAAGAAACCCAAAGTCAAGAAGCTGGCCCGCGGCCAGGCGAAGCGGTAAAGCGTGATAGATCGTGTGGGAGCGGGCGCCCTCGCCCGCTCTCGTCGCGCAGCGACGAAGGTTTTTGGAGCTGAGAGCCGATAGCTGATAGCTGACAGCTGAGTTCAGGAGACCACAACCGCTTGTCACAACCGACCACCACGGAGCCCCCCGCGCCCATCCGCGCCACCATCCGCACCTCCGACAACCAGCTCTTCTGCTGCAAGTCCATCGACAAGCTGATCTCCGAATCCGAATCCCCCGGCCAGCGCCTGCAAAAAACTCTCGGCCCCTGGTCGCTGACGGCTCTCGGCATCGGCGCCGTGATCGGCTCCGGCATCTTCGTGCTCACCGGCACCGCCGCCGCCGGAGAGTACTTCCAGGCGCCCTCCATTCTGCACGCGCAGGTTCTCGACATCGTCGTGAACTTCCTGCGCGGCGGCAGTACCTCGCAGATTCTCATGCACGGCCGCCCCGCCGCCGGGCCCTCCATCGCCATCTCGTTCATCCTCGTCGCTCTCGCTTGCAGCTTTGCCGGACTCTGCTACGCCGAACTGGCCTCGATGATTCCCATCGCCGGCAGCGCCTACACGTACTCCTACGCGACGCTGGGCGAAATTTTCGCCTGGATCATCGGCTGGGACTTGATTCTCGAATATGTTGTCAGCAACGTGGTCGTGGCCATCGGCTTCGCCGCCTACACCAAGGCACAGCTCGCATCCTTCGGCCTCAACTTGCCCGATCGCTGGTCCACGCCGGTCTGGGAGTCGGGCCACTGGACGGGCGCATACTTCAACTTTCCCGCGTTCCTCATCATTTTTATTCTCACCGTTCTGCTGGTGCGCGGCATCCGCGAATCCGCCGAAGCCAACAACATCATGGTCGCCATCAAGATCGGCGCCATTCTAACCTTCCTCGTGGTCGGCGGTGCGCTGGTGAATCCCAGCAACTGGAAGCCCTTCGCACCGTCCGGGTTCGGCGGCGTCGTCACCGGGGGCGCCATCGTCTTCTTCACCTACATCGGCTTCGATTCGGTTTCCACCGCCGCGGAAGAATCACGCAACCCGCAACGCGACCTGCCCATCGGCATCATCGCTTCGCTAATCGTCTGCACGATTCTGTATGTTGGCGTTTCCATCGTGCTGCTGGGCATGATGAAATACACCACCTTCGTCTCCGGCCCCGCCGCCGACGCTCCCGTCGCCTACGCCCTGCAGGTGCTGGGCGCCAGCCGCTGGTCGCGCTCCATCATCGTCATCGGCGCGCTCACGGGCATGATTTCGTCGCTGCTGGTATTTCAATATGGCCAGGCGCGCATCTGGTACGCCATGTCGCGCGACCGCTTGTTCCCCGCGCTTTTCTCGAAAGTTCACGCCAAATTCAAGACGCCCCACTACTCCACCTGGATTGCCGGATTCGCCGTCGGAGTCCCCGCCGGAATCTTCGCCATCAGCGACGCCGCCGACCTCTCGAACATCGGCACGCTCTTTGCTTTCGTTCTGGTCTCGCTCGGGGTGATCATCCTGCGCCGCACTCAGCCCGACCGCAAGCGCATCTTCAAAGTGCCGCTGGTGCCGTGGTTCCCGCTGATTTCGATTATCCTCTGCGGCGGCCTGATGACCGGACTCACCGTTATCACCTGGGTCCGCTTCATCGTGTGGCTGGTGCTCGGCATGTTGATCTATTTCTTCTACAGCCGCCACCGCAGCGAGTTCGCGAAGAAATAGCTTTTGGCTCTTAGCTCTTGGCTTTTGGCCAACCAAAACCAATCTGTCATCCTGAGCGAAGCAGACCGGCGAGCGAAGCGAGTCGGCCCGCGTAGTCGAAGGACCCTGCGCTCGTGTGCGCAACCGATGGCCTGGCGCGGAGTTCGCACAACGCGATTCTTCGTGTCTCCGTGGTGGTTGTGGTTCCCCCCTACTTCGTCCACGCCGCACTCAAAAACAAATCCCGCTCCCGCAGTTCATCCTTCTTCGCTTCCGGCGTCGCGCTCAAATACATCACCTCCCAACCATCCACCGGAGAATAAACCGGCCACTTCGCCAGCCCCGGCCCGTTGGGATCTCCACTCCGCGCAAAGTTCGCCCAATATTTCTGCATCGCCGCGCTCAGCTGGTAATCTTCCGGCCGCCACTTGACTCCCGCCTTCGAATCCAGCTGCCCAAATACGTATTCGATTTCCAGCGAGTGATATGCGCCCTGCGGCGCTTCATTCGGCCCGACCGGAAACGCCAGATCAAAGCGATACCGATACACCGGCTGCTTCCCGGTTTTCACCTGCGCTTCCAACCATCTCCACGTCGAGAAGGCGATAAATTGGTCTGCCGCAAAGTCCGCCATCGACCGCCGCGCCTGCGCCTCGGTCTCGCCTTGGTACTGCCGCAGAAACTCACCCGCCTTCGCGCCGAATTCTTTCTCCGCGGTCGCTTTCAGCGCGTCGATCGCCGACTTGTCCGCCGGCACCTGCGATACGCCCTGCTCGTCATGATTCCATCCCGCCAGCAGCGCCACATCATTCTGTTTCCCCGCGGCAAAAATCGCCGGCGCCGACTCCGGCAGAAAATATCCGTCCACATCCGGACCAAACGCAAACGCCCCGGGCCCTCCCGGCTTCATGAAAGCGTCGAGCAACTTCTGCGCTGGAACCGCCCTCAACTCCGCCAGCGTGCTCACTCCCAGTGCCGAACTGGCCAGCCTCGCGTCTTTCTCCTCGCGCTCCGCCAGCGGCGCAAACCTGAGCCCGCTCCTCCCAAACGCTCCGCCGCTCTCGCCAATCGCCTTCTGGAACAACCCCTTCGCCAGCGGAGACGCCATCTGCGCGCTCACCGAAAACGATCCCGCGCTCTCACCGAAAATCGTCACGTTCCCGGGATCGCCGCCGAACCCGGCAATGTTTTCGTGCACCCATTTCAGCGCCGCCAGCTGATCGAGCAGTCCATAGTTCCCCGCCGAGTTGTGGCCCGATTCTTTCGCCAGTTCCGGATGCACAAAAAATCCAAAAATTCCCAGCCGGTAATTCATGCTCACCACGATCACGCCCTGCTGCGCCAGAATCTCGCCATGCTGCCTCGCTTCTGACACTGCTCCCGCCACGAATCCTCCGCCATAAATCCACACCATCACGGGAAGCTTCCCCGGCGCAACGTTCGTAGGCACCCACACGTTCAGCGACAAACAATCTTCGCTGGGTCCTGGATCGGGGAACACCATATCGTCGTAGACGTTCCACTGCATGCAGTGCGATCCAAATTCCGTAGCCTTGCGCACGCCCTCCCACTTGGCCGGCGGCATCGGCGGCTTCCAGCGCAACTCGCCCACAGGCGGCGCCGCGTAAGGAATGCCCAGAAACGCGTGCACCGTTCCAACTTCCTTGCCTTCCACCACGCCCGACGCAGTCTTCACCTGCAGCGCCGATTGTGCCTGCGCGGAATACGCAGGAGTAAAAAGAACTGCGCTCAACATCGCCAGTAGGACGAACATTCTGGAAACCATCCGCATAATCAAATATTCCTTTCGTCGTGGAAAGTCTTCGCCAAGTCCAAACGTCAACCTCGGCATCGCACGGGATTGTAAATGGAAAGCGCACCTGACATGGCAACTCAGCTTACTGCCCCCTGACCCCTATTCCCTGACCCCTGCTTCCGCTCCGCCCCCTCCCGCACTACAATCAATCCATGCCGTCCGCGCCAGACCGGCCACCATCCAGCTTCATTCGCCAGCTTCCCAAAGCCGAGCTGCACTTGCACTTGGAGGGCGCCGTCGATCCCGCCACTTTGCTCGAACTCCGCGAGCGTCACGGCGATCACGCCACCCTCGCCGAAACCGAACTGCTTTATGCTTACACCGATTTCCCCAGCTTCCTCATGGCGTTCAAAGCGGTCAGCGAGCATCTCCGCGGCCCCGACGACTACGAATTCATCACCTATCGCCTCATGCAGCAACTCAAAGCGGAGAATATTCTCCACGCCGAAGTTTACGTCGCGGTCGGCGTCTGCCTGCGCCGCAAGCAGGATTTCCCCGCCATCTTCGACGCCCTCGAACGCGGACGCGCCCGCGGCGCCCGCGATTTCGGCATCTCGCTGCTCTGGATTTTTGACGCCACCCGTCACTTCGGCGTCGAACAGGCGCAACGAGTTTTCGAACTCGCTGTGTTCTACCGCGAGCGCAACGTGGTCGGCATCGGCATTGGCGGCGACGAACAGAAAGCTCCGCCCGAACTTTTCCGCAGTGTCTACAACTACGCCCAGGACCACGGCCTCCGCCTCACCGCCCACGCCGGCGAAACTGGACCGCCCGAATCCGTCTGGGGAGCGCTCAACCTGCGCGTCGAACGCATCGGCCACGGCCTCACCGCCGCCCAGGATCCCGACCTGATCGATGAACTCGGCCAGCGCCAGATTCCCGTCGAACTCTGCCTCACCAGCAACCTCCGCACCGGAGTCTGCCCCAACATCGCCGAGCATCCCGTGAGACGTTACTTCGATCAAGGCGTAATGATCACCCTCAACACCGACGACCCCGCGTTGTTCGCCACCAGCCTGAACCGCGAATACCAGCTGGCCCAGGAAACCTTCGCCTTCACCGACGAGCACCTCCGCGAACTGGCCCGCAACTCCTTCGAAGCCTCCTTCCTGCCCGCGGAGAAGAAATTAGAATTCCTGAACCTCTTCGACGCCGCCGCGGCAAGATGATCGCTGATTGTTGATCGTTGATCGCTGATTGTTAATTGCTAATTGCTAATTGCTGATTGAAAACCGACCGCCAGATAGTTTGAAGATTCTCTCAAGGAGCCTTGTCATCCTGAGCGAAGCGAAGGACCTCTGCAATCCTCGACGCCCGGCAATGCCCATGTAGAGACAGCCGCCTCGGCTGTCCGGCCAGGGCGAAGCCCGGCCGCAGCCACTCCAAAGTCTGTTTGCAAAGTGATCGAGCGACGGTCTAGCCTTTTCTGAGAACTGAGAACTGAGAACTGAGAACTGAGAACTGAGAACTGAGAACTGAGAACTGAGAACTGAGAACTACTCCCATGCTCCGCCCCATCCTCCAACTCGGAAACCCCATCCTGCGCCAGAAATCCGCCGCCGTCCCCGACCCGAGCTCCCCCGAAATCGCCGCGCTAATCCAGGACCTCGCCGACACCCTGGCCCACTGGCGCTCGACCACCGGCTACGGACGCGGCATCGCCGCCCCCCAACTCGGCATCATCGAGCGCGTAATCTTCCTGCAACTGCCCGGCGAAAAACCCTGGCCCTTCATCAATCCGGAAATCATCGAACGCAGCAAAGAAAAAATTATTGTCTGGGATGCCTGCCTCAGCTTCCTCTCCATCTTCATGCAGGTCGAACGCAATCGTGAAATCACGGTCCGTTATCAAGACGAGACCGGCGCGCACCACGAGTTCCGCGCCGGAGACGACCGCAACCTCTCCGAACTCGTGCAGCACGAAATCGATCACCTCGACGGCATCCTCGCCGTCGACCGCATCGTCGACATAAAAACCCTCTGCACCCGCGAAGAATTCGAAACCCGCCACCGCGCCGAAAGCCCGTACGCGTTAGCAATTCCCACGTAGCGACAGCCGCCTCGGCTGTCCCGCCAAGCAAAGCTAGGCGGAATGTGTGGTGGCCTGTGTGGGAACGGGCGCCTCGCCCGTTCGACCGAGCGTAGCGAGGCAGTAAGCGTAGGCTGGCTCTTGGCCGGAAATTTCACCACGGACGACTCCAGAAATTGCTATCCTGTCGCGACACCCCATGCCCACTCCCCCCGAACCCCAGGCCCCTCGCTCACCCCACCTCAAATTCCGCCAGCTCCGCGGCCCCTACGCCATCCTCCGCCTCGCCCCGGACGCACCCATCCCCGCGTGGGCCACATCCCGCGAGTTCACTTCGATCACCCGCACCGCCGACGAACTCTCCATCGTCTGCCCCGCCGGCAACATTCCAAAAGATGTCGCGGCCGGTCCGCGCTGGATGTGCCTGAAGCTCGAAGGCCCATTCCTGTTTTCGCAGACTGGAATCCTGCTCTCGTTCATCCAGCCGCTTTCCGGCAACGGCGTCCCCATCTTCGCCGTCTGCACCTATGACACGGATTACATCCTCATCCAGGAAGACCACATGGGCGGCGCAGTCGAATTATTGCGACAGGCCGGACACGAGTTAGTTTCCTAGAACTTATTTGGATGGTTGCTCTGGCAAGGGCACGGTTTTGGAAAGGGCACGGCTTTTAGCCGTGCCGCCTAGAGCCGCTAAGGATGTAGGCTTCAGCCCCTGAGGGTTTGCTTCCGCCGCCGAAACGCAACGCTTCGCCCCGCGAAATTCCCCACACGCTGTTGCGCCACATGCACTTGAGGTGCGTCTGTGCTGTAATAGAAGTTCAGTTCATGCCCTCGACTCTTACAACCTTGCGCCGCAACGCCAAAGCCCTGCACCGCAACCTGCGTGGAGCGAGCATGGCCGTGCGCGCGCTCGCCTCGACCGATCATCCGTTGCTGGCGCACATTATTCCCATGCGCCGCTGCAACCTGGCGTGCACCTACTGCAACGAGTTCGACGACTTTTCGAAGCCCGTGCCGCTCGAAGAAATGTACCGCCGCATCGACAAACTGGGGTCGCTGGGCACTGCAGTTGTCACGATTTCCGGCGGCGAGCCGCTGATGCATCCCGAACTCGATGACGTGATCCGCCGCATTCGCTCGAACGGCATGATCGCCGGACTCATCACCAACGGCTATCTCCTTGTGGCGGAACGCATTCAGCGCCTCAACCGCGCCGGACTCGAATGGCTGCAGATTTCCATCGACAACGTGATTCCCGACGACGTGTCGAAAAAAAGCCTGAAAGTTCTCGACCGCAAACTGGAACTGCTCGCCGAACACGCCGACTTTCACGTGAATATCAATTCCGTAGTAGGCAGCGGCATCTCCCATCCGCAGGATGCGCTGGTCATCGGCAAGCGCGCTATCGCGCTGGGATTTACTTCGACCATCGGCATCATTCACGATGGCAGCGGCCAGGTGCAGCCGCTGGGCGAGGAAGAACGCCGCATCTACCACGAGATGCAGGCGCTCGAGAAAAGCAGCTTCACCCGCATCAACGCTTTTCAGGACAACATTGCGCAAGGCAAAAGTAACGACTGGCGCTGCCGCGCCGGCGCGCGCTATCTCTACATCTGCGAAAACGGGCTGGTGCACTACTGCTCGCAGCAGCGCGGCTACCCCGGAGTGCCTCTGGAAACCTACACCCGCGACGATATGCACCGCGAGTTCGTCACGGAGAAGTCCTGCGCGCCGCATTGCACTGTGTCGTGTGTGCATCAGGTGTCGATCTTCGATTCCTGGCGCGCGCCGCAGAATCCGGCCGGCGTGGCTGCGGGCGATCTCGTGCAAATCAAATAGCGCCGCGGATTTGCGTGGATGCCCACGTAGGGACAGCCGCCTCGGCTGTCCGGCGAAGCGCAGCGAAGGGTTTTGGTTGTGTGCCCGCGCCACACGACCTATGGGCCTTCGTAATCTTCATGGTGAGGGCTTTCACCTTTGAGCTGAGTCGGTTACAAGCGGCGTCAGGCGCATCGGCCTGTCCCTGGCGGATTCTGCCTGCGGATGTTCGCCGTCTGTTCGAGTGCTTTATATTTATCAATAGCTTGGAGATAATGGGCCGTTTGCAGGCGATTCCAGCGCGCGGAATCGAGAACCTGGGGTTTTCCTCGTCTTTGCCCTCTGGCGACGCGCAGATGACAGCGCTGTGCGTTGCAGGGCCATCCTGTGCGGCGCTCGACGCCGAAGTTTGACATTGACAAATCAAGCGTCCCATCTGTTTTCAATAACTTACAGATAAGTCGATGAAAACAAACGGGCGGCGCATCGAGACTCGGTCGTGCGTGTTTTCAAGCACTTACAAAATGAGTATTGAAAACAAAGGGCGTCGCCCCTCCGACCTTAGTCGGGGTTGGCTCGGGGCGCCGGGCTTCGCCCTGGCTTGGACAGCCGAGGCGGCTGTCTCTACATGGCCTGGACTTCGGCCGAGGGCTCAGGCCAAAGTCTGAAGTCCGAAGTCCGCCGTCTGCCGTCCGCTTTGTGCTATTTCTTCGGTTGCGCACTCGGCGGCAGAATTCCGTTCAGGCGCAGATACATGGCGGCGGCTGCGTAGTGGTCGGCCCAGCCGCTGGCGATTGCGATGGCGGCCATGGCACGGGGAAACTGGCGTCCGCCGAACAGTTCGACGCTGTCGCCTAGTTTCGAATCGTCCATCTTGCTCAGGGCTTCGCTGCAGAAATCGAAGGAGACTTTAGTCGCGGCCAGGAGCTTGTCTTTCGAATCCGTCTCCTTGAGTTCGTCAGCCTTCGGCGCGGGGACGTCGGTGGCCTTGGCGCAGAGTCCGTTATTCGATTCGGTGATGTGGATGACCAGATGCGCGAAACTCATCTGGTCGGGAGTGGGCTTGTAGCTGAACTTATCGGCGGGCATGGCTTCGATGGCGGCCAGAATGTTCTTCTGCCGCCCGGGCAGCATCATGCGCAGCGACGTGCTGACCGGATCCTTGACCGGCCCGGCCGGCGAGGCGGCAGGGGTAGTTTTCGGGGCGGGTACGGCCATGGTCTGAGTCTGGGCAAAGCTGAGGGCGGCGGATGCGAAAAGAAGTGTCACAAGGATGCGCTTCATGATGCCTCCTGGCATGGTTCATTTCCGGGCACGGGTATCATACCGCACTGGCGCTGGCAACAGGGCTGAGCCACGCTCAGCGGACAGCCGAGGGCGGCTGTCCCCACATTACGACCGCGCAACTCGCTACGAGAACGCGGCCGCAATCGACGCGCCTGCCAGCTTGTAGACAAAGAACCAAACCGCCACGATGGTGATGGCCGTGGAGCGCTTCACCTTGCTGGTGCAAGCGAAGCCGATGCCCATGAGCACGATGCTCCAGATTGAAATCACATCAAACGCGGATGCCATGCCGTGAATAAATTTGCCGGTCGTCTCCGGATCGAGGTAATACGCAAGGTTGGTGCCTACTGGATTATTGATGTCGAAGCCCTCGGGATTGACCCCGGCGAACATCGAAATGATTCCCAGGATTGCTCCCACAATGCCGGGAAGGCTGCCATACATAAACACAGCGTAAGACTTGCCGAAACCTGCATCGGCCCCGGCTCCGAAATTAAACGTTGCCCACAGGACCACGGTCGCAATCAGGAAATAGAACATAACCAGCAGGGGGCTGCCGAAGGCGGCGAAGCGAATGATGTTGCTCGAGAACTTGATCTGGCTGGCTTGCTGGTCGGCGGGCAGCTTATCGAACTGGTCGGCGCGCTTGGAATGCGCGATCTGATTCCGGCTGATCTGCTCGAAACCGATCTGGCGGCCCATGGTGTAGATGAAGAGCAGCGAGAAGATCGAGATCACGATCCACGGCCCCCACCAGCTGGCGCTGCGGTTCAGATCGGTGAAAGTTTTCGAGGGCGCGATGAAGGTGTTGAGGAGGCGCGCACCCTCGGAAAGTGGAGCGGCCTCTGGCGTGGGGACGGGCACAGCTGCGGGCGGGACGGGAGCGGCGGCCATGAATGCCTCCTGCTGAAACTAGCTGGACGACGAGTCGCTGGCATTCTAGCTGCCGTGGCGCAGTTGAGACAAGGGCGGCATGGGCGTGGCTCTACTACTGCGAAGATGTGGCGATACGCGGGAGATCCCTTGCTGGGCCCGAAGGACGGCTCCGTTCGGGATGACGGCGATGGGTGGGTGCGAACGAGAATCAATTGACGAAAATTCTGCAACGGAAGTTGCTCTGGCCGCACTATCAGGATGTAGTTCGAAAGTGGATTCTCGTTCGAGAAGTTGCGCCGGAAGCGTTGTCCTGGGATTCAGACCCGAAGTTTTTCCCCGAAGTGGCGCCTGCCCCCTCGCCTGATGGCGACGAATCCTTCCCCTCGGCAGTGGGCCAAATCCAAATCCATCAAGGCCATGGCAGTCAAGCCAGGCGAGGAGAGAGCTATGAGACTGCTTCGAATCATTTTTTGCGCGGCGCTGCTGCTGGCCGCGTCGGCCGCCATCCCACAGACCAAGCAAGGGGACGTGACCGCCGACATTCCGTTTGCCTTTGTCGTGGCCCGGCAGACGCTGCCCGCGGGGCATTACGTTATTTCGCCCACGAGTACGGACAGCCTGGGAATCCACGACGGGAACAATCGCGGCACGTTTGTGCCCACGCAAAGCACGGAACGCTCGATTCACGACAACACCTGCAAGCTGGTGTTCCGCCGTTATGGCGACACCTATTTTCTGTCGGAAGTGTGGGCGAGCGGCAACACGATCGGAAAGGCGCTGTTCCGCTCACACGCCGAGCGCGAGTTGGAGGCGAGCGGGAAGGAAAAAGAAGTCGCTGTGGTGCGATTGGGCAAGTAGCGCTCGGGTAAGTAGCGGCTGGAGATTAGACGGATGGTTTCCCGCGAAGTGTGGGAAGCAGGCGTCGCTTAAACACGCTGCGGGAGAACCTGCTCGCCGCGTTGAGGGGGTAAGCTGCGTGGCGAAGAAGTAAAGTTAAGATAGTCGTCATGCAGAATGCGACGCCTGTGGCGATTGCGGCGCTGGGGATGGAACTTGTTCCCGCGGTGATATTTGGTATTGCCGCGGAGCGCGTCGCACGCACTGTGCAGCGCTGGCCGGCCGGGGCGAGACTGGGCCTGCCGGCGCTGTTGGTTTTCCCCTACGTGCTGGTGGCCGGCACGCAGGGGATTTTTCTTTGGAAGTGGTTCGCGCTTTACGCCGCGCTGCCGGTGGTGGTGGCGTGGCTGCTGCAGCGCGCGGCTGCGGCCGATCCGGAGCAGCGCGGCAACTGGCGCGACGCAATCATTCTGCTGGCGCTGGGGCTGGCCGTGGATTTGCGCTGGTTCGACTCGGCGTGGCCGGCGGGGCTGCGGGCGTTAAATGAATTGTTGCTCGTCGATGTGGGGCTGTATGGGTTTCTGGCGGTGCGACAATTGCAAGGGGCTGGGTTTGATTTTTGCTGGCGGCGCGACGGAAAAACGAACGGCTGGACCCAAGATTGGAAGACGGGCTTGCGCGAGCTGGTGTTTATCACGCCACCAGTTTTAGTTCTGGGACTGGCGCTGGGATTCATTCATCCGCATCGCAGTGTGTTGGCTGCGAATCTGGCGGGAGTGGGCTGGACGGCACTGCGCTGGGTGGGGATATTTTTCTTTACCGCGGTGCCGGAGGAACTCTTCTTTCGCGCCTGGGTGCAGAATCTGCTGGAGCGGCGGGTGGGGCGCAGGGCGGCGCTGGGGATCGCGTCGGTGGTATTCGGGCTGTCGCACTTCAATAAACGGTCCGCGCATTTCAACTGGCGCTACGTTTTGCTGGCGACCATCGCAGGAATTTTCTACGGGCGGGCCTGGCGGGAGCGGCGGAGCGTGCCGGCGTCGGCGATCACGCATGCCAGCGTGGATTGGATCTGGAGTTTGTGGTTTTAGGGAGCGAAAGGGCAAGCTGAGGTGACGGTTCTAGCGCTGCGCGAAGGCGAAGCCGTCCGCGATCGTGTTCGCCCCCAGCGAGACGGAGCCGTTCGGGGTCAGCCTTCCGTTGCCGTTGATGATGAAGCGCGAAATCGTGCCATAAAACCCCTTGCCATCCGGCCCCGCCTCGGCCCCCGCGCCGAAGAGGAATCTGCCGGACGGATCAACTCCGCCCCACAGGTACACACCATTATTAGGGGTGACTGTCGTGCCGTTGCTTATTAGAGCTCCTGTTGCTCGATTCACCCTGAATTGCGCAATTCCACCTGTATTCCCAATGTAGGCGTTCCTGCCGGTAAGATCAAAGCTGATCCACGACGGCCCCCCTTGTGGCTGGATCGAAGTCACGTAAGTGCCAAGAAAAGTGAGTGCTCCGGTGAAGGGGTTGATTGCAAAGTCGGCGACTGACCCTGAACCCGGATTTCCAACACGACAGTAGAGAAATCCTTGCGGAGAAACCACAAGCGGAGACGGATTGAATCCGCCGACGGAGATGGAGCCGACGGGCGCAAGCACGCCGCCGCGGGAAATTGTGTATTCCGAAATCGTGTCATCGTCAAGGTTAGCGACATACGCGAACCGTCCAGACCCGTCGACGACTGCGCCCCAGGGAACTCTTCCAGTGGCTACCGTGTTGATCGCTGACAGTGCCCCAGTGGCCTCGAGACGGTATGAAGTCACTGTGTTGTCGAATGGACTGACGATGATGGCAAACTCTCCGCTTGGAGTGAAGGCGACCGAGTTGCCGGCGGCCGCCGGTGCCGGCGTTGGGGCCAAGTTTCCATTGGTACCGATTCCGAACTCGCTGAACGTTCCGAAATCCTCCCCGGGAACGAAGAGGTATTGGTTCGTGGGATCAACTGCAAGAAAATTCGGCAGAACGCTGGCGAGGGCGGGCGGGTTGAGCGCAGTCAGCGTTCCGTTGCCTTCCAGCTGAAATTGAGCCACCGAGCCTGTGGGGGGTGAAAACCCGTCGGGTGGGAAGAAAGCTACTCCCACGTAGAGATAGGCTTTCGACTCTCGCAGTCGGGGAGGACCAGGCCGCGTGGGCCATGGTGCGCTCGATTGCGCGTTACTTACGCCGGATCCAGGCCCGCATGCCAATATGGCCCCAAGCCCGATTGATAGCGCGACCCTCGCGGGCCAGGTGTTATTACGCACAGTGGACTCTCCTGGAAAACGATGGGTCTGTCGCAAGAGCCCCGCAGCGCGGAGATTCTCCTCACCCTGTATTTGAAGTTACTTGCCAAATCGGGAAGGACAAAATTACGAAAGTGCTCGTTTTCTGTGGCCCAGCCTCGTTACGAAGCTGGCGGCGTGTGATGGCCCAAATTCCCCCAGGGCGGGGCAAGGTTGCCTGGCACCGGCGGGAGCTTAACGGGGAATTAGGGCTTGCTCGCGTCAGGCGCTGGCGCCGGAGACGGGGGCGGGGTTGTGGCGCGTTGGTACACGATCTTCTTCGTCCCGCCGTCGCAGGTGCCGACTATTCTGCCTTCCGCATCTTTGTCTTTGTCCACGATGTCGAGCGTGTAGGATTTCACGTGGTTGGCGTCCATCTTCTTTGCGATTTCGGCTTTCAGTTCTTCGCAGGGCTTGGCCGCTTGCGCGGAGGCGAACACCGACGCGAACACCGACGCAAACAGCAGAGCAGCGATGGTAACGAATGGTTTCATGCGGCTATCTCCTTCGTGGAACGCCACGTCCCACGAGGACAATCCTTACACCGGCGCTCCGCTGCCGCCAGATTACCAAGGTATACGGGTTTGAATTTGAGCCCTGAACCGGTCCGTGAAGGACGGCGAGAGCGGCGGCGCGTGCCGGCCTCGGCGATCACGCATACATGCGTGTATTGGATTTGGAGTTTGTGGTTCTAGGGTGGGGATTGGCAGCGCGTTTCGAATGCCAGCTCGGCTGTCGCTTGTGTAATCGCGATGTTACGCCAGCTATCGAGGATAAGGCACGGTGATACCTCGGACGCGATTAGGCAACAGCCGGACTCTCCTTCACAGAGACAATGGGCGAGGGGTTCGTATCAACCACAGTCAGCAGCGGCCAGCCCTTCCGCAGCACGTAGTCGAGCCACGCACCAGCCGCTTGGGAGGTGATGACGGCAGCTAGGACAAGTGTCGTGTAGAACTTCGGGCTGATGATCCCGGCATCCAATGCCACGCTGGCCAGTACAATACCCGGCCCGCCTCGCGCGTTCGTCGTGATCGCAAGATTAAGCAAATCTAACCCACGGAACCCAGCGAATCGCCCCGCCAGCGATACCGAGAGAATCTTGACGATACAGCTTCCGAGAATGAAAGCTGTGATCATCCATAGCGAAAAGCCCCGAATCAGGTCGAGTTTCAATCCAACCAAGGCGAAGTACACAGGAATAAAGAATGCGAACGAGACCTTGCCGATAGCGTCGAGCGCTTCCGCAAACAGTCTGCGCTTTTTGTGAATCACGGCGAACCCGGCAAGAAAGGCTGCAAATACGATGCTCACATCGAGCGCGCCGGCTATGACGCAATATCCAAGCAGGACTGCGATCGCATAGGCCACCGGCGATTGCTGCGCGAAAACGTTGAAGCGCGATTTGTTGATGCGCTTGATCACGCGGGGAACGATTGTCAGCCCCAAACCAAAGAACCCGATCGTGGTGATCAGGTGATACGACATTTGCCGCGGGTTCAGCACTGTCTTTCCAGCCATCGCCGTTGCCAATGCCAGCGCCATCCATAGCACGATGTCTTCCAGCACGGCTACGCCAAGAATGAGCCGTGCGAAGCGAGTGTGAAGGATGTTCAAGTCGGCGAAAATCTTCGAGACGACCGGAACCGAAGTCACCGCCACTCCCACCGCCAGGATGATGATTAAGGAAATGCGGTTCCCGTTCGGTCCTGCGAGTGCGGGACGAATCAGCCACGGCCCCAGTGCCAGTCCCAGCACGAACGGTATGCCCGTTCCGACGCTGACGAGCCAGCCCACTTCGCGGCGCTCCTCGCGGCTGAAAAGGTGGCGGGTCTCGGCACCAGACAAGAACATCAGTAGCAGCAAGCCCAGCCAATAGACAAAGTTCAGAACATTTCCCTGGTGCGTGGCTGCTTCCATCAGCCTCGATGCGAACGGCAGTCGACCCACGAGAGCCGGGCCGAGCACGATCCCAGCAACGATTTCGCCGACGACTCTCGGCTGGCGCAGCTTCACAAACAGATAGCCAAGCAGGTGTGCCAGCCCTACCAACAGCAAGAGTACGAGGAGAATCGAGGTCAGATCAGAGTTCGACATGGTCAAGCGCTCGCATAGGATGCCTTCACCGTTGCAGAGGTGGCCTGGCCATATGATTGCTTGCCGTGTTTGGCTTAAAACGAGACCACGGACGAGTTCGGAACAACCCACACGGCGGCTCGTCAGTTCACGAAATCAGCGATTTCACTCACTGACTTCCTGGCAGTAATCCCTGCCCCTTACCCGCTCACCGCGCCGGCGGACTCGCGTGATAGCGCAAATATCCCAGGCCGACGCGCAGGTGATGACTGAGCGTGTCGGGAACGCAGACGGCGAAGCAGAGGCCGAGCAGTCCTTGGGCCAGGCCGAGGGCGTAGAGGTTGCGATAGCGGCGGAACAGAATGCAGGAGACTGCGCCCCACAACACCGTGGCCGCGGTTAGCGCCAGGTTTGGCAAGTGGGCCAGCGCGAACAGCGCAGCGGTGATGGCGATGCCTGCGGCTTCGCTCGAGAGCAGGCGCAGCACGCGCGGCATGAAATAGTCCTGCAACAGGAATTGCTGATAGGTGGTCCAGAGGAGGTAGCCGGCGACGTGGCGGAAGTCGCCTTTGTAGAGCGAGTGCAAGGTGCCGGCTTTGGCGGCGGCGAACATGCTGATGGCGATGAGAGCGATGGCGGCGGGAAGAATCCAGAGCGAAGGGACCAGGCCGCGCCAGCCGAAACCGAGGGGGGCGTCGTTGTGCGGAGGGTTGGTTGCCGCGTCATCCTGGCGGTTGGCGGCGCTGGGGCGGCGATTCCAGCGCGGCAGCACGACGACCAGGAAGGTCGCGACGAGAGCGATGGGAGAGAGCAGGCGCTGCAGGCGGTCGGGCATCCAGATGATGGCGACGATCAATCCATAGCCGAGAATCAGTTCGGCGAGATCGCGCGCCTGGCCGGGATGCGGGCTGGACATTCTGAAAGTATGGCATAGGGACGGATGGGGTGCGGGCGGCGACACTTCTAGTGCGCGGAAGCAGACTCACGAAGGAGGTTGCCCCTACGGTGCTGCGCCTGGGATGCGAGGGCCTCGCTTCGCTCGGCGGACAGCCGAGGCGGTTGTCTCCACATGGTTCATCTCAGTGCCATCTTTAAGGTTGTGTGGCGGCGCCGCGTTGTCAGATTGCGAGTTCTGGAGTGGCTTCCAGCAGGCTTCTTGTGTAGGGATGTGCGGGGCGCTGGGTGATTTGGTCGGTGTCGCCCACTTCGACGATCTGGCCGCGGTACATCACGGCGATGCGGGTCGAGAGGTAGCGTACGACCGGCATGGAATGCGAGATGAAGAGGTAAGTCAGGCCGAAGTCGCGCTGCAGTTGGGCAAGCAGGTTGACGATCTGCGCGCCTACGCTGACGTCGAGAGCGGAGACGGGCTCGTCGCAGACGATGAATTTTGGACGCAGCGCCAGGGCGCGAGCGATGCCGATGCGCTGGCGCTGTCCCCCGGAGAATTCGTGCGGGTAGCGGCGCAGGGCGGATTCGTCGAGGCCGACGGCGCGGAGCAGTTCGAGGACGCGCGCGCGGACGGCATCATTGGACGCGGTCCCGTGGATGATCAGCGGCTCGGCGATGATGTCTTCGACGCGGTAGCGGGGATCGAGCGAGGCGAACGGATCCTGAAAAATGATTTGCAGATCGCGGCGCAGGCGGCGCATTTCGCTGCGGCTGGCGGCGAGCAGGTCGCGTCCGTCGAACCGGATGCTGCCGGCAGTGGGCTCGATCAGGCGGAGGATGAGGCGTCCGAGAGTGCTCTTGCCCGAACCGGATTCGCCGACCAGGCCCAGCGTTTCGCCGGGGTGGATGTCGAGCGAGACGTTGTCGACGGCGCGGACTTCACCGCCAGCCTTCGCGCCGAGGGCAGACTCGCCGTGCGGGAAGACCTTGGTCAGATTGCGGATTTCGAGGAGCGGCACGTCGCGGATGTTAGCAGAGAACGTGTGGCGCGGGCACTCTTGCCCGCGAATTCTAACCACGAGCAAATGAGTCCTTCAGAGTTCAGAACCTACCCGATCCGGCAATGGGTTGAGAGTCTTGCTCATGGATAGAGTTCGCGGGCAAGAGTGCCCGCGCCACAAATCCTTAACCTGCCGCGATCATGGGGACCGCCGCCAGCGCGGCCAGCAGGCCCACCCAGCGCCAGCGGCTAAAGTGTTCTTTCAGGATGAGGCGGGCCAGGATCACGGTGACGGCGGGATAGAGGGACGAGATGACGACGGCTTCGTCGAGGCGTCCGTGCTGGCTGGCGAAGATGAAGAGGGCGCTGCCGGTAATGTCGAAGGATCCGGCGACGGCGGCCATCGCGGTGCGGGGAAGATCGAGACGGAGCGGGGCTTTGGTCACGATGACGGCGATGGTCGTGGCTGCGAAAGATGCCGCGCGTGAGACTGCCGCGATCCATAGGGGTGAGCCGGAGCCGGCCTGGCGGATGCACAGGTAGAACGCCGCGAAGCCCACTCCAGCGAGAGCGGCGACCGCTACGCCTTTGGGAACTGCGCCGGTTTTTTCTTCGTCGTCCAGTTGTTCGTAGGGCTGTGTGGGGACGGGCACTCTTGCGAGCCTGCTCTGAGCGAAGCCCAAGGGGTCGCTGGGCGGAGCCTGGCGGGGTTCGGTGGGAGTGGCGGACGAACTGGCTTGAGGCGCTGACGGCGAAAAACCGCCGAACTGCGCTCGGCGGACGGGCAAGAGTGCCCGTCCCCACACATTCCGTTTGCCATCTGGTTCTGACTTCTGTACCGGCTCCGCGCGCGTGATCAGCCAGATGGCGACGATGGCCAACGCGAAGCCGGCGAACGTCCAGGGCCTCGGAGCGCCTTCGATCGCGATATCGGCGAGGGTGGGGATGGCGGCGCTGAGCAAGGCAGCGATGGGCGCGGTGAGTCCCATTTTGCCCTCGGCCAGGGCGCGATAAAAAATGGCGAGCGAGAATCCTCCGATCCCGCCTGCGAGCAGGGCCCACAAGACACTGGTCCGGGAAGGGAAGTGGGCGTGCTGCGCAAGGGCGATGGCCACCATGAGGGCCAGGGCGAACGCGTGGGACGCGGCGGTGAAGACGAAAGCGTTGGCGCGGCGGGAAGCGTATCCGCCAGTGAAGTCGCTGGTGCCCCAGATGAAAACCGCGCCCAGGCTGCAGGCGGCGGGGGCGAATTGGGGCGAGGCCGGCATGAGTGTCGAGGGTAGCACGGGGGAGATCAGGGGCAGAGGCTAGAGGCTGGTGATTATCGTGGGGTCGGGACTGAAGGAGGCGGCCTGGGTTGGCCAGGCCGCCCCATCTCAACGGGTGAGGATTTTTATTTGTTGATGAAGGCCATGCCGTGCGGGCTGACCATTCCGGTTACGACATCGGTGAGGATGCCGGTGGAGGGATCGAGTGCGGCGACGGCGGCAGGGGTCGCGCTGTACGCCGCGGATGGCGCGAAAAGGTCGCGCGAAATGGCGTAGACGGTTTCCCCGTCGCGATCGGACACCAGAATCACGCCGTGGCTGGAGGTGGCGAAAACCGTGTCGTCGATCTGAGCCGCAACGCCGTTTTCGACGAGTCCGAGATGGTACACGCTCTGATCGGCATAACCCACGTGGTGCACGATGATCAATTCCGCGTCGGCCTGGCTATCCAGAACCAGGTCGCCGAGGGGATTGAAGATCATGGAGTCGGGATCCTGCAGGTTCAGGCTGACTGGCGTGTCGGTCGGGATGTCGATGGCAGTGGCGGCGGCGCTCAACACCGGGGTGACGACGACGGTGCTTCCGACGATTTGAGCCTTCACGATCGCGGGCGCGAGGTTCGGGTTATTGGCGGGATTCGAGCAGCTGATAAATACGTCGTTGCCGCGGAAGGCCATGTCGTCATAGCCGCCGCCGTGCGGGGTGGGGCCAAACGTGTAGGGAGCGCTCTGGGTTTGAGACTTGGGATCGATGATCACGAGATTGGGAGCGGCATCCTCGTTTTGCATCGCCCAGATCTGGTGGGTCTTGGGATTTACTTTGAGTCCATCGTTGTGGCCGAGCACGGTGTAGGTAGTGACCATGTCGCCGTTCGCGCTGTATTCGACGATCGTGCTGCTCTTGCCGTCGGAGCCATCGGGCGCCGCGCCATCGCCGTAACCGACGAACACGTTGCCGTCTAGTACGGCGATGGAGTCGGGGGCGAAGTCAACGCCGGGAATGCTGGTTGCGAAAACGGAAACTGTGTAGGGAGCCGACGCTACCACTTGAGCCGACGCGGCCAGGCCGGTCAGCAGAGCGCCACAAACCACCATCCATCGCAGAATGCTTGGGGATTTCATAAGATTCCTCCGTAGAGCGCTGAAGTCACATGCACCTTGGGCAGGGTATGCCTGCCAGACTGCGGGCAGGTTAAGCGTGGGTTAAATTCCCGTGAAAACGTCTTCAGGTGCGGGTTGCGGCTCCGGATAATTGCGACGAGTATGATGACCAGACCAGGATGTTGAGGTGATAGAATTCCAGCGTCACCTTAGGTTCCCGAGCCCTTCATTGATTGAGCTGGCACCGTCGATTCTTTCGGCTGACTTTGCCCGTTTAGGCGAGCAGGTGCGCGCTGCGGGCGAGGGTGGGGGAAGTGTGATCCATGTGGATGTGATGGATGGACACTTTGTTCCCAACCTGACCCTGGGGCCGCCGGTGGTGAAGTCGTTGCGGCGGGTGACGGAGTTGCCGCTCGATTGCCATTTTATGATCGAAAATCCGGACGACTTCATTCCTGCGTTTGTCGAGGCGGGCGCGAATTGGATTTCGGTGCATCAGGAAGCTTGCCGGCACTTGAACCGTACACTGCATCTGATCAAGAGCCACGATTGCCTGGCGGGGGTGGTGATTAACCCGGCGACTCCGGTCGATACGCTCGACGAAGTGCTCGACATTGTGGATTATGTGCTGGTGATGTCGGTGAATCCGGGGTTTGGGGCGCAGAAGTTCATTCCGTCTACGCTGCACAAAATGCGGCGCTTAGCCGAGATACGCAGCCAGCGCGGGTTAGGCTATCGTATTGAAGTGGATGGCGGGGTGGGGCTCGATACGGTGGGCGATGTGGTGAGGGCGGGCGCGGAAATTCTGGTGGCGGGCAACGCTGTGTTCGGGAATGGTGATCCAAGCAAGAATGCGCAGGCGTTGCTGAAGGCGGCCACGGAGGCAGCGCTGCAGAGAGTTTAGTGGTGGGCAAGGTTGTCGTGGGACCGGGTCCCTGACCCGGTCGCCGGGCGCAGCCCGGCGGGTTTGGCTGGCAGTGTGGTGCTACCGGCAAAAAACAGCCGAGCTGCGCTCGGCGGACGGGCAAGAGTGCCCGTCCCCACACAAGTCTATTTATTTATTCAGCGCCAGGACTGAGGTGTTAATGTCACGTCGAATTTTGTTGGTTGCGGTGGTGGGGGTGGCGCTGGCGTTTACGGCGGGCTGCTCGAACAAGAAGGCGGTCAATCCGCTGGGCAATGTGGCGTCGAAGCAGCCGGATAAGGTGTTGTTCGACAAGGCCATGGAAGCCATGAAGCGCAACCGCTTCGACGTAGCGCGAATGACGCTGCAGACGCTGATCAATACTTATCCGGATTCGGAATTCATCGCGCGCGCCAAGCTGGCGGTGGGCGACTCGTGGTACGCCGAGGGCGGAACGGCTTCGCTGGCGCAGGCGGAGCAGGAATACAAAGACTTCATCACGTTCTTTCCCAACATGCCGGAGGCGGGGGAAGCGCAGCTGAAGATTGCCAACATCCAGTACCAGCAGATGGAAAAGGCGGACCGCGACTATACCCACGCCAAGCGGGCCGAGGACGAATACCGCAACATGATTCTGCAGTTCCCCGACAGCAAGTTGCTTCCCGAAGCCAAACAGCGGCTGCTGGAAGTGCAGGAAGTGCTGGCGGAGCGGGAATTCGATATAGGGCGTTTTTATTATTTGAGGATGTCGTACCCCGCGTCGATTGCGCGGCTGCAATCGCTGGTGGATAAGTATCCGCTCTACAGCCGGGCGGACGAGGCGCTGTATCTGCTGGGGCAGAACAATGAGGGGCAAATCGCGCGCATCCGGCTGGTTCCGACGTGCACGGCTGCTGGCACGCCGCCGGGCTGCGCGGGCGAGACGTTTAAGGCGAACATGATCGCCGAATACACTAGGCAAGCGGCCGCCGAATATTCGAAGATCATTACCCGTTATCCGATCATGGACCGGGCAGACGACGCGAAGAAGCGGTTGGCGATGTTGCATCAGCCAATTCCGCGGCCCACCAAGGCAGACGTAGCGCGCAACAAAGCGGAAGACGCCAGCCGCCGGGATGTGGGACCTTACGGCCGCATGATGGCCGCGTTCGCAAAGCATCCTGATGTGGGGCAGGCTACGAAAGTCGGCGAACCGCAACTGGTCGACCCGACCCCGTTGGACGCGCGCACCGTGTTGAGCAACACGATGCGGGTGGGAATGGGCGCGGCTGGTGGGGGAGAGAAGAGTGTGGGTGTGGAGGTGGTGGGGAATGGCACACCAGCGGCCAACGATCCGGCGCCGCGCTCGGATACGCCTCCAGCCAGTAATTCAGCGTTCGCCCGACCGCCGGTAGCGACCGCGGATTCGAACGAGCTGAAACCCGCGGCCCCGGCGGCGTCGAATGAACTCAAACCTGATCCCAACGAACTGAAACCCGCTGCCGACAGCCAGACCGGGGAAGCGGAGCTGCCTCCGCCGCCGCAGGTGAACGAGATCGAGCCCGGACAGGCCTTGGCGAGCGCGAGCACTGGTCCCGGCTCGGAGCCGGCCAGCGACAAGGATATTTCCAGCAGCAAGAAGAAGAAAAAAAAGGGCTTGAAGAGGATTGTGCCGTTCTAGAAAACAGCTATCAGCCATCAGCTTTCAGCTATCAGCTTTTGTGGTGCCGGGTGTCTGGTTCCCGGTGGAACGCAGGCGGACTTCACTTTCAGGTGCGCTTTCCCGCTTGCGGCTGAGCCATGCCTGAGCTGCAAGTTTGCTACGAATCGTTTTCTATCTGCTTCTATCTGCGCGGCGCTTCCGGGATTCGCGGCCTCGTTTGCCAACTGCAGTCGCAAAGGCGAGTCGAGCTCCGCTTGAGTGGACAGCCGAGGGCGGCTGTTCCCACATAGTCCTTCCCATAGTTCTTCGCCGGTTGTTCGTGCTGACGACAGAGTGCGAAGCTGGTCATCCTCCCCTCGGACGCACTAGGTGCTGACCACTGGTAACCTGTTACCTCCCTTCTGCTCATTGACTTACGTTGTGGCGCAGGTTACCTTCGCGGTATCTCCCCTCACTAGAAGAGGAACCCTTTGGCCCGGAAGATACTGCTCGCCGATGACAGCGTGACTGCCCAGAACATGGGGCGAAAAATCCTCGCGGATGCGGGCTACGAGGTAATCACGGTAAACAACGGATCGGCGGCGCTGAAAAAGATCGCCGAGCACAAGCCCGACCTGATCGTCCTGGATGTTTACATGCCGGGATACAGCGGGTTGGAAGTGTGCCAGCGGCTGAAGGAAGTGAAGGAGACGGCGCGGATTCCGGTACTGCTGACGGTGGGAAAACTGGAACCGTTCAAGCCCGAGGAATGCAAGCGGGTGAAGGCGGAAGGCTACATCGTCAAGCCTTTTGAAGCCAGCGAACTGTTGAGCGCGCTCTCCAAGCTGGAAGACCGGGTGGTGCCGCGGTCGGAGCCATCGAAGCCTGGAAGGTTTGCCCGGGCCATTGCCGCGGTGGAAGAAGGCCGCACCGACGAAACGACGGGGGCCAACGACTCCGACGATGGATGGAAGAACAGAATCGGGTTTCCTTCCAAGAAAAAGAAGAAACAGGAAGAAGACAATTCTGATACTTACAACCCCGGGAATCGCGACTTGCGGACGACGGTGGAGCGTCCGGCGCCGCAACCGATCGCTGCCAGGGATGAAAACACTTTAGATGTGGCGGCGCTCGCAGCGAAAGCAGGTCTGCCCACGGATGTGACTCCGGAAGAGCTGGCAGCCTTGGCAGCGGCCGCGGCGCAGGTGCAGGCTGCAGTGGACGGCAGAGAAGCGGCCGCGGCGGGAGAGAAAATCGAAGCCAGGGCCGAAGCGACGGAAGCGAAGGCCGAAGCGGGCGACGCGAAGATCGAAAGCAAGTCCGAGAACAAGTCCGAAACCAAGACCGAAACCAAGACCGAAAGCAAGCACGAGGCGAAGCTCGAGAGCCAGCCCGAGGCACAACCTGTGCCCCAGGCCGCGACGGCTGAAGTTGCGGATGAGATTCCTGCAGGAGCTACCTTCGCGGTGCAGACCGGCGAAAAAACGATAGAGGCTCTGGCAGGTGCGGGCAAGAACTGGAAAGAAGCCGAGCCCAGCCTGCCTGTGCGTGACTTTGATGTGATTGCCGCATCGGCCGCCCGACCCGACGACAACGCGAGCCTCCAGGGTGAAGTGGCTTCGGGGAATGGGACTGGGCACTTGCAGGAGATTGAGAAGAAAGAGGCTGAGGAGCAAGGCGGGGCCGCAGAGGAAAGTGCAGCCCCGGCCACGATGGCGGCGTCGGCAACGGCCAGCGCAGCTTACACGGCAGTCGGGTCGACGACGCACCGCTGGACCGCGGTGCCGGTGGCGGTTGTGGCCGAGGAAGCTGCCGTCTCGCTCGAACTGGAAATGCAGAAGGCGTATGCGGCATTTGCGGCGGCGGAAGCGAATCAGCCGGGTTTTGTAAGGTCGATGGTGGAACGCGCAACCACGGCAGTGGAGAATTCGATTTCCTCTCCGGCCGCGTCGGTGCCGGGCGCGGCGGAGCCGTCCGCGAACCTGGCGCCCGACGAGGATGAAATCGCGCGCACTCTGCGCGACGTGGCCCATGCCTCAGCGGAGGCAGTGGACTCCGCGCTGGCGAAGCTTGAGTCTGTCGCTGAGGCGCAGGTGCAGCAAAGTTCGGCCGCTGCGGCGACTGAGGAAGCATCCTCAAAGCCTACACAGCCAGAAGCTGCGTCGCAGGAGAATCCGAAGTGGCCAGAATCCCCGGCGCAGCAGGCGATTGAAAGTGTGCCTACCTTCGATAGCGCGGCACCCGTTACGGAAAAGCTGGCTGAAGCTTTGGTGGTTGAGCTGAAAGCAGATGCGAGCGCGAGTGGGCAAGATGCAGTGGCAGAAGTGGTGCAGCCTCGCGACCAGGAGAAAGATCAAGATAAGACGGCTTGGGAAAGCGTTGCGACCCCGGTTGCGGAGACGCCGATTGCCGAGGCGCCGACTACGGAAATGCGCACGGACCCGATCGGGGCGGAGGCACGAGTCTTCGAGGGCAAGGCTTCCGAAGCCCAGGTTACTGAAGCAGAGGTTACCGAGAAGAAAAAGGAAACGGACGAAGTTGCAGCGGCGCCCGCGGTAGCCGAGGCGCAACTGCCGGAGCCGGAACGCGGCGTCGCAACTTCGGCTGAACCTGTTTCTGAATCGTCGGGTTCTGAGTCATCGCGTTCTGAATCGTCGAACTCTGGAACATCAAGCTCGGAGTCGTCGAATTCAGAGTCATCGAACTCAGAAACATCGCATGCGGAACCCTGGAGCACGGCTTCCTCAGTTTCTGCCGTGGCTCAGGAAGCTTCCAATCTGAGCGCCAGTTCGGTCACGAGCACGCAGGAACCATCCGTTTCAGCAGAGCAGGTTGCTGAGGCGTCCGGGGGACCGGCGTTGCGAAGAGGAAAGTTAGCGGGAGGGGATATGGCGGAAAATAAGGAAAGTGAACTGGCAGCAACCACCGCGGCCGCGTGGGCGAGCTGGCGGCAGATCCGGGAGTCCGGCGACAACAAGACGGCCACAGGCTCTGCCAAGTCGCGCCAACAGGACGACGATGACGATGAATACCCGGCGCCAACGCCCGACGCGGCTGCGATGGCCGTAGCTGCCGGCGCGGAGAAGGCTCCCGAGGGAGCGCCAGAAGGTTCAAGCGACGATCCTGCGGCCATTGCCAGCATCGTGGATAAAGTGCTGGCCGATCTGCGCCCCAAGATTGCGGAAGAAATCTCGAAGAAGCTGAAGAAGAAATAGAAGACAGCTCTGCGCTGTCAGCTCTCAGTTTTCAGCATCGACCTCTGAACCGCGAAATTCCGCAGTCTCGCGCCGTGGCTTGCAAGGGATCGCGTTCTGCGGGTCCCATTTCACTTCCATCCACGTTTGACGGGATAGTGTGTGAGTATTCAGAGAAGATTCAACCGCTTCTTGCCTTGATACCGGCATCCGCTATCGTGCTCGAAATCTCGGTTTCGCGTTGGTATGCCGGCCGCCTCCGCGAGGGCTACCGGCCACGTCCTAGGCACCGGCAGGCTTTGGCGGAACTGGTTGGGGTAAGTTGCGAGTAAAGGTAGAGTAACTGCGATCGGATCTCTACGGCGATGGGTTTGGGATTGGCCTTCAAAATGGCTCCTATCCGACTCCGTTATTGGTTTGCATCGTCGACAACCGCTCTAAGCTACTTCTTCCTCAAACTGCAACCCCAATCCGAAGAGTGCTCCCGCGAGTGGCTGACAATAAACCACTCTAGCTGGCGTCGGCCTTTCGCCGCCAACAAGAAGAGTGATCCGCAAACGTTCATCTGGCAGTAAGGCCCGCTTGAACAAGACCCGGATGCCACCAGAGCTGACGTTTTCTGTGGTCGCTTTCTCTGTAAAGTCGCCGAGACCGGGGCTTTGCATTCTGGAAACTTCTACCGGCATTTGCAGATGGATCCGCTTCTCAATACGTCCGGGTGGCGTTGCCATTTTGAGCGTCCTCTCCTGATTGTGAAATCGTCAAGGTCGGACCAACAGAGACGATAGCGTTTGTTTTTGCGTGAGTCTCCGCCGTTGTGTTTTGTGCTCATACATAGCCTTGTCCGCCTGCAACATCAATTGTGTAAGGGAGCTTGTACTCCGTGGATCGAACCGAACGACTCCCAAACTGAGGGAAAGCGGGTAGCGAAGGTCTTTGCTGCTAGCTGTCTCCAGGTTCCGCCGAAGGCGGGCAGTGATCAATGCTTCACTATGGCCGGTTGCCTCGATGGCGAGCGCAGCGAACTCATCGCCGCCCAGGCGTGCAAGAACGTCGGAGTCGCGAAAGGTGTTCCGCAACACTTCCGCGGTGCGGGTCAAGGCCAGATCGCCTTCGGAATGGCCGAATGAGTCGTTGATCCGCTTTAAACCGTCCACATCGACGAAGAACAGCAGCATCTCCCGACGCGACCGGCGACCCAATCTCATTTGCCGTTCCGTAAGGGGAACAAAGCCCCGCCGGTTGTACAATCCGGTGAGTTCGTCGGTGAAGGCAAGGTTGCTGAGTTGCGCGCGCAGCAAGTATTGCTTCACGGCACACTCGACCGCGCGAGTCAGAAGTTGACTGAGCGGGTGACTCTGCAGTGAGCTGCGCGACAGGCCGTCAGATGGTGTGTCGACTTCCCGCAACAGGTTCGCAAGCTCCAGATCGGCTTCGGAAAGCAGCGTCTGGAGAGACGTATCAAGGGACCAGTTTTTCTCCGTGAACAGGTTCGAGGGCGAAACTTCACTGCGAAATACGGACCGGGACACGAACGCCCGTTTACAAGCCGCAGTTTCGAGCGATCGGTTTGGAGACGCTAAACTGTTCCGCTGCATATGTCCTTTTTCTGACGCTTAAGTTACGGATGCCTTCTCGGCCCGGACAGTAACTGGCAGCAAGCACTGCCGCAGGCTACAGTCAACTCGGGCCACCTCCGCGAACACGGTTCCTCCCCCAAGGTCGCTTTCTACGGAGGTGGCACGCGGTTGTTTTCCGTCCGCAAGACGGATCGGGACATTACTGCTTGCGTGCATGCAACTCGGGCCGCCACCGTCGGGGTTTCTTTACCCCCCGGGAAAGCCACCTCCTTGGGAGGCGGCACCCAATCGCTAGGTTGCAGCATAGAGTGCTATAAAAAACAAACAAGCCGGTAAATCATCCATTTGGATTGAGTGAAATAACTGAGGAACGCGCTAGGGGAAACCCTTGCACGGTTTGCTATGGCTGGACCAGACCTCGTCGTATGGCGTAGCGAACTAAGCTGGCTGTTTCATGAATATCAAGTTTCTGCATCAACCGAGTCCGATGAGACTCAGCGGTCTTCGTGCTAATGCCGAGGAGCGAGGCTACTTCCTTAGTCGACTTTCCTTCACCGACGAGTTGAAGCACTTGGCGCTCCCGGGACGTGAGAGGATCTGCCGGAAGGTCCGTCTTGGACAGAAACGCCCCTAACACTGTGCGGGATATATCGGGGCTCAGATAAATTCCGCCGCGAGAAACCTCTCGAATCGCGTGGACTAAATCAGTGGCCGCTTGACTTTTCAGGACATATCCCTTTACTCCGGCGCGAAGTGCCTCGGTGACGTACTGATCTTCATCGTGGCGCGTCAAAAGGATTGCCTTTGTTGGAGAAGATTTCTGCAGTTCGCGGGCGGCCTCAATTCCGTTCAAGATCGGCATGCTGATATCTAGAATTGCAATTTCAGGACGGACGCTGCCAACCACCCGGATGAGTTCCTGGCCATCGGATGCTTCTCCCGCAATCTGGAAGCCCTCTCGTTCCAGCAGCGCTTTCAAACCTTGGCGGACAAGAGCGTGATTGTCCGCGAGGACGACTCGAATAGGCATTTCAATTCTCCACTGGAATCTTGACGAGCAATTTTGTCCCTCGACCGATCATGGAGTCGATTTGCAGCGTTCCCCCGACGGCGTTCAGGCGTTCGCGGATTCCGACCAGGCCGAGGCCACTTCGCTTCTTGGACGAAAGAACGGATGGGGCGTCGAAGCCTACTCCATCATCATCAACTAAACAATGTAGGTGCTTATCCACGCGAGTGAGATGAATCCCCACGTTCTTGGCACGCGAATGTTTAGTGACGTTGGTGAGAGCCTCCTGAACGACCCGATAGACTGCAGTTTCAATGTTCGGTGCATACCGGCATTTCAGAGAACTCTGGATCTCGATCGACAGGTCCACTCGGTTGGAAATACCCTCGCTTAGGAATTGCAATGCTGGCACCAGACCCAGGTCGTCCAGAATCGTGGGCCGGAGCTCATGGGAGAGCCTGCGCAGCTGCTTTTCCGCTTGATCGAGAATCGTGCCCACTTCGTGAAGGCGACCCTGGAGGGAAGGGCTTAGTTCGTGGGACACACTAGACATGGCAAGACGTGCAGCGACCAGGAGTTGTCCGGCCTCGTCATGGACGGCGTAGGCGATGCGCTGGATCTCCCGTTCCAGTGTTTCATTCAATTGGCGAAGGGCCGATATGGCATCCCGATACCCGCGATAGGCCATCTCGTACGGAGAGAGACTCTCGCCGAAGAATTCTCGAGCCCGGTCGAGGTCTTGCTTCAGGGATTCGTGGCGTTTCGTGCCCAGCACGATTTGCTTGAGAGCAGAATCGTGCAACGCTGCCATATCGATTACGCCCACGCCCTCGCTCAGAGCAAGCCTTCCGATTTCGTAGGCACTTTGCAAACCATCTTCACCGCCCCTCGACAGATAATTTTTAAGTGCGCGGCGGTACTCCCGTTCCCGATCCAGGGTCTTAGATCGCCGCTTGGCGTTCACGGTCATGGCCTATCCCGCAAGTACCGTGCAACCAGCACGAGAGCATCGTCTGTAGCCTTGCCGTGCTGCGCTAGAATGTTTTCGGCCGCCGTCTGCGGCGGGGAGTTTCGGGCCAGGCTCCGAGAGAAGTTGACGCCCACACCATCAGTGGTAAAGATGAGCGTGTCTCCTGAAGATACCGGGAGAACCGCCGCCTGAAGGCTGGGCAAGTGGCCCCCCACAACTCCACCCCGCAACAATAACGATTCCTCTGACACAACTGATGCGACCCCGCGACGAAGCAGCGCCCCTTGCACATTCCCAACGCCGAGCCACGTCATCAGGCCGTGCGGCACATCGAACGATGCGACGCTCATGGCGACGCCACGGGTAGCGCGAAGTCCCTCGTGACAGCGCTCCACCAGCGCAATCACCGGTTCGGGGGCGTGTGCCTCCAGTATGCTCCTTGCGACCATCGCTGCGGCCGCAGCCTCCTCTCCGTGGCCGATCCCGTCCAAGGCGGCTATCAGTATGCCGTTGGTGAACGACTTCACCACCTGCAGGTCGCCAGAACTGGGCTGCCCGGTCAGCGGACGACAAGCAACTCCCCATTCGAGAATTGATGACGCTAGGGCTTCCATTTTCGGGCCGTGACAGTGGTGCCGCAGTTCTTTTCCGATACGATCTCAAATTCATCCATAAGACGCATCACTCCGGGCAACCCCAGGCCCAAACTTCCGGAGGTCGAAAACCCGTCGCGCAGGGCTTGTGGGATATCGGAAATGCCGGGCCCTTGATCCTTCGCGACCAGCCGAATGCCCCGTCGGGCTGAGCCGTTAATTGCCGTCAGCCTGATTTCCCCGGTTTTGGCGTAGGTGACAATGTTTCGTGCCAGCTCCGAGATCGCGGTTGCGATTAGCGTGGCATCTCCCGAGGTGAAACCCAACGCCATCGCCAGCAAGCGGCCCTGCTGACGGGCGGCGACAATATCTTGGTCCGATTTGATCGGGACCTGGATTTCGTTTTCCACAAATTGCAAGCTCTCAGGCAGGTCTGTGGCCCTTTTGTTGCAAGTGGGCTAAGCCTTCCTCTAAATCCAGGGCGGTAGCCACGTCCTCCAACTTTAACCCTAATTGCACCATCGCAAAAGCGACTTCCGGCTGGATTCCCACGATCACTGTCTCGGCCCCTCGCAAATGAATCATCTGCGCGATCTCACGCAAGGTACGCGAGGCAAACGAATCCATTACATCGAGTGACGTGACATCCACGATCACGCCCCGTGAACGGCAGCGCACCACTTGCTGAAGCAACGCCGCGCGAAGGTGCAGGAGATCCGCGTCCGTGAGTGCCGCCTGGATGGTGGCAATCAAGAAATCTCCCTGTTTGAGAATCGGGACTTCCACAATCGGTCTCCGCGCCGTGACTTAACTTATGCTTCCGTGAAGGGTACAACTTTATATCCCAGCAGCCGTTCCGCCTGCTCGATGCCGCCCTGCAGGTCGCCCACGGTATTCATCTTGCCCAGATCGACCCCGATGTTCACGATGGTCTGAGCAATTTCGGGCGAAAGGCCGGTAACAATCACCGTAGCCCCGAGCAGTCGCGACGCTTCTACCGTTTGCACCAGGTGATTGGCCACGGTGGCGTCCATCGCAGCCACGCCCGTGATGTCGATCACAACCACTTTGGCGCGGTTTGTGCGGATGCCGCGTAACAACTGTTCCGTCAGCTGACGGGCCCGCTGCGGGTCAATCACGCCGATAATCGGCAAGATCAGCAGCCGCTCACGCACCTGCAACACGGGAGTCGAAAGTTCCCGGATCGCTTCCTGCTGCTCGCGGATGATGCGCTCCCGCTCTTGAACAAAGCCGACGGCAACCGTATTCGCGATACGGTTCGCAGCCGGCTCATACGCATCCAGGATGCGGTTCAGCTTGGTAAAGTCTCCCTGGTACTTGGCAAACAGTGAACGCGCTAAAACGTCGCGAAGCAGTAGAACAATCCCGACCACTTCGTGCGTTTCCACGCCTCGCGGAATGATGCGCTCGGACAAGTTGCGAGCGTAGGCCTGCAAGGCTTCGAAGGTGCCCGTCTCCAGGGCCTCCACGTAATTGTCATAGACGGATGTAGCTTCGGCGAAAATCTCGTCTTTGGTCATCGCCGTCAACAATTGTGCTTCTGTGATGCGGCGTGCCCACTCTTCCCGGAGTTGGGTGCGGTTTTCGCGCAAGTGCGCGACCAATTCACGCAGCAAGACAGAGGTTGGTTGCGTCCGCTCCGCGGTCCCACCGTATCCCTCCCCGACTTGCGTGCTGCTCACATCCATGTCTATTCGAGCCATAAGACTGTTCCTCTCTGGAGATGTCCGTGCTGGACCCCAGACGCGATTGAACCCCCAGTACTAATATATTTAGCACTGCCCGTACGGTATCGGGTAAATCCCCCATTCCTCGGGCGAGTGAACTCCTCAATCGGAGAGGTCCTAGCCCGTGCAAGCAAAGACTGGCCTCAAGGGCAGCGTGCGCGACAGGCCCACTTGTGCGCCGAAACTGGCAACCGGGGCGCCGGTGCGGCAGGATACACAGCTTCGCGCCTCTTTGATCGCCACACGTGTCTTTCGCTCCCTTTGAACTTCCGTCCGCGATTAGGGTCTTTGCCGGACATGGGATTCAGGAAACCTTTCTCGGTAACGCAGGCACAGCCCCAGTTGCGTACGAACCTCCGCCAGAATAGCTTCGCGGTGTTAGCCTCCGTCGCCAAGATGATTTTCCTGGCAACAGGTGGTTGATGCCCTCGAAGATCTTGATCGCTGACGAGTACCAGTCGAAGCGGATGAATAAATTCGATCTGCTGCAGGAGGGTCTGATGAGCGCTCATTTCACAGACGAATCGCTAAGTTGGCGGAAGCTTTGCCGAGCAGCTGCCTTGGAGGAAGATCCTGACAGGCTATCCCAAATTGTCCAGAGGATGAACTTCGCTCTCAGAATGCGCCAGAAGGCGCTGTCCGCTCGTGCGCAATCAACGCGGGGTATCACGCTTCACATCTCTTCCAAGATGAAGCACTTGGCCTGAAGTAGCTGGAGTCTGGACCTTGTTCTTCCCGTCCGGAATTGGGATGGCTCCGCGAGTTGGATCCCTCATGGCGCTGCGTGATGCTGATGACTATGAACAATGGCACGTCGGAACCGGTTTTCTCTCTAGGCCAAGGTAAGACCACAGATGGCTTCGTTCCAGTTCAACGGCGGGCTTGAGCATGAACTTTACTTTTGCTCGGCTGCGACATGAATGATTTAACGGAGGTTTAACATTCCTGGAACCATCGAGTAACAGAAATCAGATAATCAGATAGCGTCCAACCTTCCTGAATTTGGGGTGGTCGCGGCTGGATCGGGTGACCGCCCCGATTTTCTACGTCGTGAGGAATCCGGATGCTCGATTTTCTTCTTCAACCCAAAACCCGCAGAATCGATTGGTGGGCGCTGGCACTACTTCTCGTCACGCTGGTTGGTCTCGCTGGAGGTACGATTCGGTTGGTGCATTCCGTTCTTCCAGCGAATTGAAGTAATTGGGCAGTCAGCCTCAGCGCTATTTGGGTTCTGTTCACGAAATTCCGGATTTGATCGCACTATAAGCGGGGTTGCCGATGGGTTCCGCGCTTGGTTTTAGCGTTGTCACCCGTCACCACGGAGGTGGTCTAATCCTATGCTGCCAATATTGAAAGACCGAGTTGGCCTTAGCGCCTGGCAACGCCGTCGATCACCCTCAGTGACGCCTGCCTCGCTCATCCCCGCTTTGACACGGGTGAAACGGGGAGCCCACCACCCCCGCATCCGGGCTCAACGGAATATAGTGTAAACGCAGTAATGACGCAGGTGAAACGCATACGATGACGCTGTGACACGTATGAATACTGGTGATTTAACAACGGGGAGAACAGGGGTGTGTACATCGTGACATCACCCACACACTTTCCCCATCCTCGTTTGACCCTTCTTTTCTTGCGCAGGTAAGATCAGCATATAGCACTTAGCATTTGGCATTTAGCCCCACGTGCGCAGCGGGCTGCTCCCGGTAGTCTGCTCGGTTATTCGAGGCCAACTGCTAAGTGCTGATTGCTAACTGCTGATTGCTCATCCATGCCTCACGAACTGCCTAAATCTTACGAGCCGGGCGCGATTGAGACGCGCTGGGCTGACTACTGGATCAAGGAAAAACTGTTCTCGGTGCCGACGCCGGGGCCGGGGTCGCCTTCCGATGACCTGCCTTCCGAAGGCCTGTCGTCGGAGAAGATGACGCGGCCGGTGTTTGCGCTGCTGTTGCCGCCGCCGAACGTGACCGGGCGGCTGCATATGGGGCACATGCTCAACCAGACGCAGATGGACATCATCGTGCGCTGGCACCGCATGCGCGGGTTCATCACGCTATGGCTGCCAGGCGCCGATCATGCTGGCATCGCGACGCAGATGATGGTGGAGCGTGACCTGGCGAAGGAAGGCAAGAAGCGCCGCGATCTGGGGCGCGAGAAATTTGTCGAGCGGGTGTGGGAGTGGAAAAAGGTCTACGGCGGGGCGATCTTCGACCAGATGAAGCGGCTGGGCGCGTCGGTGGATTGGGACCGCGAGTATTTCACCATGGACGAGAATCTTTCGCACGCGGTGCGCGAGGTGTTCGTCCGGCTGTATGAGGAAGGGTTGATCTATCGCGGGAAGTACATCGTGAACTGGTGCCCGCGATGCGAGACGGCGATTTCCGATCTCGAGGTGAAGCACGAAGAAGTTGCCGGGAAGCTGTGGGAGATTCGTTATCCGGTGGTGGGTTCGAATGAGTTCATCACAGTCGCTACAACTCGGCCGGAGACCATGCTGGGCGACACGGCGGTTGCGGTGAACGCGAAAGACGAGCGATATGCGCACCTGCATGGGAAGAAGGTGCTGCTGCCGCTGATGAAGCGCGAGATTCCGATCATCACCGACGACCTGGCCCAGCCGGAGTTTGGCACCGGCGCAGTGAAGGTGACGCCGGCGCATGATCCCAACGATTTTGAAGCGGGCAAGCGGCACAATCTGCCGCAGATTGATGTGATGGACGAGCACGCGCATATGAACGCGAACGCGGGCGCGTATGCCGGGCTGGACCGTTATGAAGCGCGTAAACGCGTGCTGGCGGATTTGCAGGAGCTGGGATTTCTGGTAGCTGAGAAGGACTACACGCTCGCGCTTGGTAAGTGCGAACGCTGTGGAACGGTGGTTGAGCCGCGGCTTTCGGAGCAGTGGTTCATCAAGATCAAGCCGCTGGCGCAGCCTGCCATCGAAGCGGTGGAGAGCGGCGAGATCACGATTGTTCCGGACAACTACCGCCAGATTTATTTGAACTGGATGAACAACATCCACGACTGGTGCGTGTCGCGGCAGTTGTGGTGGGGGCATCGCATTCCGGCGTGGACGTGTGGGAACTGTAAGGAAGTGATCGTGGCGCGCGAGGCTCCGGCGACGTGTACGAAGTGCGGCGGCGCGAAGCTGGAGCAGGTTTCTGACGTGCTCGATACGTGGTTTTCGTCTGGGCTGCTGCCGTTCACGACTTTGGGTTGGCCGGAGAAGACGCGCGACCAGGCGGTGTTTTATCCGACGACTTTGTTGATTACTGCTTACGAGATTTTGTTTTTCTGGGTGGCGCGGATGATCATGTTCGGGTGCCACTTTATGCGGGAACATGAGCAGGATGCGGCCATCAAGAAGGCCAACGGCTGGTCCGGTTACAAGAACGACAGCGTGCCGTTCCATCACGTTTACATTCATGCGCTGGTGCGCGACGCCGAGCGGCAGAAGATGTCGAAGACCAAGGGGAACGTGGTGGATCCGCTGGAGGTGATTCAGCGCTTCGGAACGGATGCTACGCGCTTCACTCTGGCGGCGATGGCGGCGCCGGGGACGGATATTGCGTTTAACGAGAGCCGGACGGATGGGTATCGTGCGTTCGCGAACAAGATATGGAATGCGGCGCGGTTCATGTTCATGAATGTGGATAGAGTGGAGCCTGGCCTGCGGCCCGGGGACGGGCGGGGCGCCCGTCCCCACACAAGCATTGGTTCTGTCGGAGTCGCTGGCTTCAACACTTCTGCTTTGGAGGACCGGTGGATTCTGTCGCGGTTCAATCGCGTGGCTGCGGATGTGAACGCGGCGCTGGAGACGTATCGTTTCCATGAGGCGGCGAATCTTGTTTATGACTTTTTTTGGGGAGAGTTCTGCGACTGGTATTTGGAATTGATCAAGCCGCGGCTGATTTATGAAGAGGGTGCGGACAGGAGCGTTGCGCGAATTGCGTGCGCCAACCTGGTCAACCTGTTTGATGCGTCGCTGCGGCTGCTGCATCCGGTGATGCCGTTTATCACGGAAGAAATCTGGCAGGCGATTTACGAAGGGGAGCCTCCGCTCAAGTCGATTGCGCTGGCCCCGTATCCGCAGGCTGATGAGAAGCAGTTTGATCTGGCTGCCGAAACTGAGATGGCGATTCTGCAGGATTTAATCGTCAGCGTGCGGAATGTTCGCGCGGAATTGAAGGTTGAGCCTAAGGTGAAGGTTCCGATTGAAGTGTTCGCACCGGAGGCGGAGATTCACCGGATGATCGAACAGAATCGCGGGGCGGTTGAGCGGCTGGCTGGTGTCGAGAAAATCGCATACGCGGAAGAGTCACTGGCTAAGCGGCCGGGCGCGCGCAGCACGTCGCGGTTCGATGTTCACGTGGTGTACGAGAGAAAGATCGACGTGGCGGCCGAATGCGAGCGATTGAAGAAAGAACTCGAGAAGATTGAAAAAGAATGGGCTAACAATCAGAAGCAGTTGGGGAACGAGCAGTTCCTGGCTAAGGCTCCGGCGCAGGTGGTGGAGGGGTTGCGCAGGCGCGCCGGGGAATTGGCTGTGCTGCTGGAGAAGACCAAGAGTAAGCTGGAGGAATTGGGGTGCCCGTAGGTGGTAGAGACGTGGCTTACTGCGTTTGTGGCGCCGGCTGAGACGTTGCAAGCAACGTCTCTACGATTGGCCGATGCGGTCGCGTAAGGAGCTGGCGGTCACGAGCGGGCGGTCTTCGACCCTTCGACTCGCTCAGGGCAGGCTCGGCCCGGACAGCCGAGGCGGCTGTCGCTACGTGGTTCGGGCTAGCAACTAGCCACTAGCAACTGGTTTTTATGGATTGGAATTCACGCCGCATTACCGCGATTCTAGAGAATGCGCTGCTCGAAGACCGGGCTACGCGCGATGCGACGAGTTATGCCTGCATCGATCCTAACCAGCGGGCGTCGGCGACGGTGCTGGCCAAGCAGGAGTGCATTCTGGCCGGGATCGGGTGCGTGGCGCGCATTCTCGACGTATATGCCGCGCTCGACGGCGCGGTCACGGCGCATTACGAAGTCACCACGCATACGGAAATTTTCGACGGAGTGCGGCTGCACAAGGGGCAATCTGTGGCGGTGATCCGGCATAACGCGCGGGTGATTCTTTCCTGCGAGCGCGTGATTCTTAATTTTCTGCAGCGCATGAGCGGCATCGCCACGCTCACGCGCAAGTTTGTCGAGGCTGTGCATGGGACGAAGGCGCGGATTCTCGATACCCGCAAGACCGCGCCGGGGCTGCGCGCGATTGATAAATATGCGGTGCGCTGCGGCGGCGGGCAGAATCACCGGCTTGATCTTTCGGACGGCGTACTCATCAAGAACAATCACATCGTGCTGGCAGGCGGGATCGCGGCGGCACTCGAACACGCCGTGCGCAACCGGCGCGGCTCGCAGGTGATTGAAGTGGAGGTGCGATCGCTGGAAGAGTTGGACGAAGCGCTGGCCCACGGCGGCGAGGCGATTCTGCTCGACAACATGTCTCCCGAGGATGTGCGCCGCGCTGTGGAACGCTGTTCAACCCTGGAGCGGCGCGTTCCGCTGGAATGCTCGGGAGGAATCCGGCTGGACAACGTGCGCGCTTACGCCGAAACCGGCGTGGACTTTATTTCCGTCGGCCTTGTGACCCATTCGCCCCAGGCGGTGGATATGAGCCTGCGGCTGGCGCCAGTCTAGAGTTACCTCCCGCCCATCTGTTTTCAAATCTTCGTCTGCACTGTACCTACAGCCACGTCGACGTGCCCACCCGGACAGGACACGTGACTGTCCGAGGATTGCTGGTGCGTCGTACTTCTGAGAGGGGCGGCGATTCGAAGAAGGCGCTAGATTAGGGCAACGGAGGCCTCCCCTCATGACTCCTTTTTTTCGCCCGGCTGCGGTTTTATTTCTTGCCTTGTTGGTGGTGGGCAATTCTTCGGGATCTGGAAGCGAATCAAGTTCGCCAGCGAGCCCTGCTGTATCGGCGAGAGGTAATTCGGCGAGAGGTAATTCGTCGGGAGATCATCTGGCGGAAGCAAAGTCCCAACCTGCTCAATCTTCTGCTGAAGACGCCGCGCCTTCTACGCCCGTGAACGTCAGCGTCACACTCGACGTTTTCAGCGACCGGCATGCGATTAGTCCATACGTTTATGGAGGCGCATATCCCAATAACGCTGCCACCATCACCGACAGCGGAATGACCGCAGTACGCTGGGGCGGCAACGCGGCCTCGACCTATAACTGGCAGCTATTCACCAACAATGCGGCGGCAGACTGGTACTACGAGGATTTCGGTTACTCCGAGATTGGCGACGCCGATTCGATCCAGTACATCAAAGACGTGAAGGCGGCAGGAAGCGTTCCATTGATGACAATGGTTATGCTGCCCTGGGTGGCGAAGAGCGCAGAAGGGTCGGGTAACGGACACTGGAGTTTTTCCGTCGCGAAATACGGCGCGCAATGCGGCGTGGATCCATACAACACCGATGCGGGCAACGGAGTGAAGTCGGATTGCAGCACGAATCTGACGGCGGATGCCAACGATGCATATTGGCCGCTGCTCGATCAACCGGGCACCAGCGATCCTCCCGGGAGCGTTTACCGCAACCAGTGGGCGGCCGCGCTGGCGGCTGCGTTTGGCTCGGCACCGCATTTTTATGACATGGACAACGAAATCGACATCTGGGGCTCGACCCACCGCGACGTCCATCCCAATCCTGCGGGTTACAACGAACTGCGCGATACATATGTGACTGAGGCTCGCGCATTGAAGGGATGGGACAAGAAAGCGATCCGGCTGGGCCCGGTGAGTTGCTGCTGGTGGTTCTACTGGAACGGCGCCAACAATAATGACAAGGGTGCGCACGCCGGCATCGACTTCCTTCCGTGGTGGCTGAACGAAGTCTACTGGCAGGACAACGTCGCGAAGACGCGCTCCTTGGACGTGTTCGACATTCACGCGTATCCGGACGCACCCGATACGACGAGCTGGACGCAGGCCCAGAAGCAGGCGCTCTCGCTGCGAATTTATCGCGACTACTGGGATCCAACTTACGTGAGCGAATCGAGCGGCATCAACCAGAACTGGGCCACGTTCCTGCAGCCCAACAAAACGATTCCGTTCCGCCTGCCGCGTATGCGAGCGGTTGTGAGCATGATTTATCCCGGCACTCCGCTGAGTGTGACGGAGTGGAGCGCGGCATTTGCCGGCGAATCGGATTTTTCAACCGCCCTGGCCGACGCTGACGCGTACGGGATTCTGGGGCGTGAGCGCGTGTATCTGGCTTCGCGATGGGTCGCGCCTGATCCAGCCAATCCGAATTACCTGGCGCTCAAGCTCTACCGCAACTATGACGGCGCGCACGGTGCATTCGCTGCAACGTCCGTGTCGGCCGTGAATAATGGCGATCCGAATCTGGTCAGCAGCTACGCCGCGCTCGATTCCACGGGGAAAACGATGACCGTGATGGTGTTAAACAAAGATCCGGTGAACACCGTGCAGGCGCAGTTTGCGGTCAACGGATTCACGCCGCAGCAGGTCACCGCCTATACGCTGTCGTCGTCGAGTCCAACCCAGATTGTGGCTTCGTCCACGCAGGCCTGGACGCCTACGCTGAACTTCGCGCCTTACTCCGCCACGCTGCTGGTGGTGAGCGGCACGTCGCAACCTCCGGGTGCCGAGTGGGATCTCAACCCCGACACGACGATGGTTGCTGCGGGAGGGAAGGTCGTGCTTCATCCCAAACTTACTTCGGGGTCGGCAACTGTGACCCTGGGAACGCCGCAATCGGACAGTGGAATTGCGCCGGCGGTCACGCGCGCAAATTTAAGCGCGGGCAAGAGCGGCAGCATCACGGTGACCGCGGGCAAAACGCCTGGCTTTTATCACTACACGGTCCCGAGCACTGACAGTACGGGTATCGCGCAGGCGCAGAGTGGATGGATTCTGGTCGGGAACCTGCCTGCGTCGCTGAGCAAGACTGGCGACAAGCAGAAAGGGGCGGTGGGAACTCAGCTGAATCTTTCGGTCAAGCTCAACCCCGGGCAGTCGGGCGGGAGCGCGGCAGGCGGGACGATCCTGTTCACCGCCAGTGCGGGCTCGCTCTCGAGTCGAACGGTGGTGACGGATTCGTCGGGCGCGGCGGCTGTTGTGTTGACGTTGCCTCCGAACCCTGGAACGGTGCATGTCGCGGCGGAAGGGCAGTACGGGCTCGGACATCCCACGGCGACGTTTACGGAGACCGCGCAATAGAGATTGTCATCGTGTGGCCTACGCGCCATATTTGTGCTTTCGCTGCCGCTGCAGCATAATCTCCGCATTAGGAAGGCGTCTACAAATCGCGCGGTCAAAAGTGCGCGGGGCGGGCCCTCCCCGGGCTCGCCCAAGGCAGTTCCAGCGCCCCAACACCAGCCGACCGATGTCCGCCTGGGCCGCATCGTGCGCCTGCTGATGGAAAACGCGACTGTCGTCGCCAGTGGGACCAAGATCGCGCAGGAAATTTCGTCGAATCGTTCAGAAGTGTGGCGATTGATTCAACAGCTGCGCGGCCTTGGGGTGGATGTGGCGGGGCATCCAGCGACCGGCTATCAGCTGCGCGCGGTGCCGGATCTTCTTCTGCCTGAGATTCTGCAGAGGCTGCTGAGGGGCACGATTTTCGATTCCCATCTCCATCACTATTACAAGATTGCTTCCACCAACAGCACGGCCATGGCTGCCGCGGCGGAGGGCGCTGCGGAAGGCAGCGTGTTTCTGGCTGAGGAGCAGACGGCGGGTCGGGGCCGCGGCGCCAACTCCTGGCATTCGACCAGGTCGGCTGGGATTTATTGCTCAGTGGTGCTGCGTCCGGTTCTGCCGCCATCAGAGGTGTTGATGTTGTCGCTGGCGGCCGGACTGGCCGTTCACGCAGCGATCGGTCAGATGGATTCCCGTGTGCAACCCGACCTGAAGTGGCCCAACGATATGCTGATCGGCGGGAAAAAAGTTTGCGGCATTCTGACGGAAATGCATGCCGAGATCACCCAGGTTCGCTATATTGTGGTTGGAATCGGCATCAATGTGAACCACGCTAGTTTTCCGGAAGGGCTGGCTGGGCTGGCGACGTCACTGCGGCTGGAAACCGGCAGCGAGTGGTCGCGCGTGGAACTGGCGGCGGCTTTGCTAAAATCGCTGCATCGCGAATACCGGCAGTTTCTTGAAGAGCCGGACGCAAAGCGATCCATTCTGCGGCGCTTTGCGGAGCGCTCGTCGTGGGTAAGTGGTAAGGCGGTTCGCATCGAGGAAAATGTTAATGGTTTCGCAGGTGCATTTGAGGGAACTACTGAAGGGCTTGACGAGCGCGGGTTTTTGCGCGTGCGAACTGCAGATGGGCTGCGTACAGTTTTAAGCGGCACGGTGCGGGAGGGGTGAAGCGAGCACTTATCAATTAGCACTTGGCATTTAGCTTTTTCCGGTTGCCGTGCGGGCTAAATGCTAATTGCTAAATGCTAAACGGTTTCCGCGGTACATACGATATGCTTCTGGTGCTTGATGTCGGGAATACGAATACGGTGCTGGGAGTGTTCGCGCGGGTGGCCACTGGCGGTGATTCGCAGAGAATTTCTCCCGACGATCCGCCGCGCTACGAACGCCTTCTCGCGAACTGGCGCGTGGCCACAGTCCAGAGAAGCACAGTGGACGAGTATGGCGTGCTTTTTCGCAATCTGTTTTCCATGGCCGGCCTTGAGGCCAAAGGAATCCACGGCATTGTAGTTTCTTCGGTGGTGCCGCCGCTTGATCCGGTGCTGCGCCAGGTGTGCGAGCGCTATTTCAATTTGAAGCCCCTGTTCATTGAACCCGGCGTAAAGACCGGCATGCCGGTGCATTACGACAATCCCGCGGAAGTGGGCGCGGATCGCATCGTCAATGCGGTTGCAGCTTTCGAAAAATATGGCGGGCCGTGTTTGATCGTCGACTTCGGTACGGCCACAACGTTCGACTGCGTGTCGGACAAGGGCGAATATCTTGGGGGCGTGATTTGCCCGGGCATCGGCATTTCGGCGGACGCGCTGTTCCAGCGCACGGCGCGCCTGCCGCGGGTGGAGATTCGCAAGCCGACGCGCGTGATCGGCTCGAACACCGTGGGCAGCCTGCAGTCCGGGCTCTATTACGGCTACCTCGGGCTGGTGGACGGAATCCTCGAACTCTTGCTCAAGGAACTCGGGCAGGATGCGCACGTGGTCGCGACCGGCGGGCTTGGGTCGATGATTGGAACTGGATCCAAATACATCAAGGACGTCGACGAGTTTCTTACTCTCGAAGGGCTGCGCATCATCTGGGAACGGAACGCCGCGGCGCGGCGCGAGCCTGCCGCGAAGTCCGCGCCTAAATCGGATGCGCCCAGGGGCGCGATGAGAGAGAACAAACAGAAAGAAAAGAATGGCGCCCGCTCCGCCCGCTGACCCGCCGTGGACAACTACTTCAACTATTTTACCGAAATTGAAGAACACTTCCTGCGCCGCCGCGGCGGGGGCCTGTTGCTATCGACCTTGGACTGGGCGCTGATCGAGACGTGGAAAGACGCGGGGATTCCGCTGCGGGCGGCGCTGCGGGGAATTGATGAAGCTTTCGACCGCTACGATCGGCGCCCATCGAAATCGAAGAAAGTGAACAGCCTGGCCTATTGCGCGCAGGCCGTGCTGTCGGCGGCGGAACACATGAAAGAAGCCGCGGTGGGAATGGGCAGCGCTTCCGAAGAAGCACAGGCCAAACCCGGTGCCGGGCAAGGCTTTGAGCCGGATGCGATCGCGGCTTTTCTGCGCCGCAATGCTGAGCTTCTGTCGGCTGCCAAGTTGCCGGAGCGAGGCGGCGTTTCTGTGAAAACAGCTGCAGCCGGCGCGGCGAACACGTTGCGGAAACTTGCGGACGAGGCCGCGAGCAAGAGACCCTCCCCGCGATTGGAAGACCTGGAGCGGCGGCTCACGGTGTTGGAAGAGAAACTCTTTGCTGCACTTCTGGCCGCCACTCCCGATGAAGAAATCGTGAATGTCTGCGCGGAAGCGGACCGCGATCTCGCTCCCTACCGCCGCAAAATGCCGTCGGCGCAAATTGAGCAGTTACACAAACAATATGTCCACAAGCGGCTGCTGGAAAAATACGGGCTGCCGAGGCTCAGCTTGTTCTACATGTGATTTCCGGTGATTGATTCTTTTGATGCGCTGATTCTCGGTGGGGGCGCCGCAGGCCTGATGTGCGCCATCGAAGCCGGACGCCGCGGACGGCGCGTCGCCGTGCTCGAACACGCGGACCGGCTGGGTATGAAAATTCTGATTTCTGGCGGCGGGCGCTGCAACTTCACCAATCTGCATTGTCACCCTGAGAACTTTTTGTCGGCGAATCCCCACTTCGCCAAGTCGGCGCTGGCCCGCTACACGCCTGCGGATTTCATCGCGCTGGTGGAGAAGCATCACATTCCATATCACGAGAAGACGCTGGGGCAACTGTTTTGCGACCGCTCGGCACGAGACATTCTGGGGATGCTGGAGGAAGAATGTAATGCCGCCGGTGTCAAAATCTTCTGCGGCACTAAAATCGAGGCGGTAACCCGTTCTGATGCATTTGTCGTGCGCAGCGCGGACACCGAGTTTCAGGCTCCAGTTCTGGTGGTCGCGACCGGCGGTCTCTCGATTCCAAAGATGGGCGCGACTTCGTTCGGCTACGACCTGGCGCGGCAGTTCAGCCTGAAGATTCGCGAACCGCGGCCCGGGCTGGTGCCGCTGGTGCTGAATCCAGAAGACAAGCACCGTTACTGCGATCTGGCTGGGGTTTCGGCGGAGGTGGTTGCCTCCTGTAGGGGCGGGCGGTTTCGCGAAAAAATGCTGATCACACATCGCGGGTTGAGCGGCCCCGCGATTCTCCAGGTCTCGTCGTATTGGCGCAAACCGCAGCTGGTTGTGATTGATCTGGCACCCGGGCACGATCTGACGGCGGCATTTCGCGATTCCGCCAGCGACTCGAAAACGCCGAGGAACGTGGCGGCTCTGCGGGCGGAATTTCGCAAGGTTCTGCCTAAGCGTTTGGCCGACCGCTGGCTTGATCTCCATACGCCCACACAGAAAAATGTCCGGACGAATGCCTGGACAAAATCCGCGCTCGCCGAGTTGGAGCAGCAAGTCCACGCCTGGGCAGTAACGCCAGACGGTACTGAAGGTTACGAGAAGGCCGAGGTGACGTCCGGCGGCGTCGATACCGATGAACTGTCGGCCAAAACCATGGAGAGTCGCAAGATTCCTGGACTGTTTTTCATCGGCGAAGTCGTGGACGTGACCGGACAACTTGGCGGATTCAATTTCCAGTGGGCATGGGCTTCGGGCGCCGCGGCGGGCCGGGCGTTGTAATGTCGGGAACGCTCTGATTCATCGCCAAGAAATATAACGCCAAAGAACCGTTGCTCAGATTGACGGTCAAAACTGAGATACTACCCGCGAGAGCCAGAACGTGACTTCCATCGGTAGACGCGATTTCCTCCTTCGGTGCTGCCAGGGAGCCGGAGCAGCTCTGATTCCACCGCGCTTGCGCGGATTGGCGTTCGGTTCGCGCGAATCATTCGATTCGCAATCACGCGCGGCCGACGCGGAATTTCATCTCCATCCTCACTATCGCGCACAGCGACCGCTCGACGCCACCCTTCTCAAGACCAAGGCTGGTCTCGACGACTTCGTCACGGAAAAATATCACGACCAGATTGCGGCCAGGCTTGCCGAGTGGAAGTCAGGCTTATTAGCGTCCACCCAGTCGGTGCAGGTGATCGAAAAACTTCTGGCGCCGGATTTCTCCGGCGTTTCTCTGAACCCCACGGAGTCGCGGCTACTGGGCTCCAGCGCCGCGTTGGAGGCACGGAGCATTGCATTCTCGCCTCAGACAAATCTTGGCGGAGAAGCATTTCTGCGGGAACTACATTCTTTCATGAGCGCGTTTTCCCAGCTCACGACGGCTGAGTTTCAGATCACCAGTATTGAAGCGGCTGGTGCGAATACATCTCCCTCGCCGTCATCCATGTCCAAACCTCCCAACCTCCTGCGCACGCGCGTGCGCTATGAATTGGTGGGAACAGGTGCCGGGTTTTACCGCGAACAGCGCGTAGGAAACTGGAATCTCGAATGGGGAGCTACTCCCTCTGGAGAATTCCGTCTTCGCAGCTGGGGTGCGGCCGGCGAGACGCGCAGTCGCTCTTTCAGCCCGATCTTCGCCGACATCACCGCGGGGGCGCTGGGCAGCAATGCCTCCTACTCGGGCCAATTGCTGCGTGGCGTCGACTACTGGCGGACCGTGCTCGATGGTGCGTGCGGCATCGATATTTACGGCCACAACGGCGTCTCCGTCGCGGACATCGATGATGACGGGTTTGATGACCTCTATATTTGCCAGCCCGCCGGCCTTCCCAACCGCCTCTATCGCAACCGCGGGGACGGAACTTTTGAGGACATCACCGAATCTTCCGGACTGGGTATTTTAGAAAACACGGCGTGCGCGCTGTTTGGGGATTTCGATAACGACGGCCGCCAGGACGTGATCGTCGTGCGCGCCAACGGCCCGCTGTTGTTCTTGAATCAGGGCGGCGGAAGGTTTCGGCGCAAGGCTGACGCGTTTCATTTCGCGCAGCCACCGCAGGGAACTTTCACCGGCGCCGCCCTGGCCGATTATGACCGCGACGGCTGGCTGGATATTTATTTCTGTCTCTACACCTATTACCAAGGCACGGATCAATACAAGTATCCCGTCCCGTACTACGCCGCGGAAAACGGTCCGCCGAACTTCATGATGCGCAACCAGCGCGACGGAACGTTTCGCGATGTTACGGCGGAGTCCAGCCTCAATCAGAACAATACCCGCTACAGCTTCTGCTGCGCCTGGAATGATTACGACGGCGACGGCTGGCCAGACCTTTATGTGGTGAACGATTTCGGCCGCAAAAATCTTTATCACAATCACGGTGACGGAACTTTCGCCGACGTTGCCGCCGAAGCTGGCGTGGAAGACGTGGGCGCGGGCATGAGCGTTTGCTGGTTCGACCACGACAATGACGGAGCCGACGATCTTTATGTCGCCGACATGTGGACCGCGGCGGGGGAACGGATATCGAGGCAGGATGTTTTTAAGGGGCAGTCGCCGCAGGAGATTCGCGCGCTCTACCGCAAACACTCCATGGGGAATTCTTTGCTTCGGAATACGGGAACCGGGAGCGGCTCGCCGCCGAAACCGCTCGCCTTCGAAGACACAACTATTGCCGCCGGAGTAGGCAATGGCCGCTGGTCGTGGTCGAGCGACGCTTGGGATTTTGACCACGACGGCTTCCCGGATCTTTACATTGCGAATGGCATGATCTCGGGTCCGTCGCACGAGGATCTGAACAGTTTCTTTTGGCGGCAGGTAGTAGCCAATTCGCCAGACGAAGCCAGGTTGTCGCACGACTATGAACAAGGATGGAGCGCGGTCAACGAACTCGTTCGCTCGGACGCGACCTGGAGCGGATATGAGCGGAATGTGTTCTACGCCAACAATCGGGATGGCACGTTTTCCGATGTTTCCGGCGCGGTGGGTCTGGATTTTATCGAGGATGGCCGCGCTTTCGCGCTCGCCGATTTTGACCACGACGGCCGCCAGGAAGTGTTCCTGAAGAACCGCAATGCCCCGCAATTGCGGGTTCTTAAAAATGTGATGCAGGAGTTGCCCCCCGCAATCTGTTTTCGCCTTCGTGGGACGAAAAGCAACCGCGACGCGGTCGGCGCGGTAGTCACGATAGAAACCGCGACCGGACGCCAGACACGCACGCTCCAGGCGGGATCCGGTTTTCTTTCGCAGTCCAGCAAGGAATTATTTTTCGGCCTGGGCGAGGCCAGGGGCCCGGTGAAGGCGTCAATTCGCTGGCCCAGCGGTCTGATGCAGCAACTTCACGACCTGCCGTCTGGTCACAGAATCTGGGTCGAGGAGGGTTCCGCGTCATTTCGCGCGGAACCCTTCAGGGCGCAAACGTCGCATCCGCGTTCTGCTCTCGCTCCGCAACCACCCGAGCAGCTTCCAACCTCGACTGAGACCTGGTTGCTCTCACCGATGCTGGCACCGGATTTTTCTGCTGCCGACTCGTCGGGTCAAACGCGCGGCCTGAGAGCTCTCCGCGGCAAACCTGTGCTGCTCAATTTCTGGACAACTCGATCACCCACCAGCCAGGCAGACTTGAAGATGTTCACTGGAGTCCACGCGCGTTGGGCGAGTCAAGGGCTGCAACTTCTTGCTGTGAACTTTGACGAAGCCATTGCCGCCGGCGGCCTGCAGTCGCCCGGCGGGCGCCCTTTCACAGTTCCCGATGTTTCCTTTCCGATTCTTCGCGGCTCCGAAGATGTGGCGGCCATCTACAACATTTTCTATCGCTACCTGTTTGACCGCCATCGCGACCTCAGCCTTCCAACTTCTTTCCTGATTAACGAGCAGGGTGAAGTCGTCAAGGTCTATCAAGGCGCAATCGACCCCCACAATGTCGAGAACGATTTCCGGCATATCCCCCGCACTCCCGCCGAGCGGTTGGTGAAAGCGCTGCCTTGGCCCGGAGTTTCCGACTCATTCGAGTTCGCCCGCAACTATCTTTCCTACGGATCGATATTTTTTCAGCGCGGATATTTCGAGCAGGCGGAATCGTCGTTCCGGCAGGCTCTTCACGATGACCCCGCGAGTGCCGAAGCTCTTTACGGCATGGGGAGTGCGTGCCTGAATCTGCAAAAGATCGCGGAAGCGCGCGCCAGCTTCCAGCGTGCGACCGAACTCCAGCCCAGCTATCCCGATACGATTCCCAATGCCTGGAACAACTTGGGCTTGCTTGCCACTCGCGAAGGTCGCACCGAGGAAGCCGTCGGATATTTTCAGCAGGCTCTTAAGTTGAATCCCGATCACCTGATCGCGCTCGAAAATCTCGGCAACGCTTATCGCCAGCAAAAGGATTGGGAGCAAGCTCGAAAAATTCTGGAGCGTGCGGTTGCCGTCAGCCCCGGCGACCCCGAGTCAACCTACAGCCTGGGGATGGTTTTCGCGCAGACGAACGACACCGCCCGCGCTTATGAATACTTGCAGAGAGCGTTGCAGGCGCGGCCGGTATATCCCGAAGCTTTGAACAATCTCGGAATTCTCTATCTGCGCACGCAGCGTCGCGACGAGGCAGTCGCAACGTTTAAGGAGTGCATTCGCGTGGCGCCGGCATTCGACCAGGCTTATTTGAATCTCAGCCGGGTCTACGCTCTGGAGGGCACGCCGGAGAAAGCTCGCGCGGTGCTGATTGAACTGCTGAAACAACATCCGGATCATGCACAGGCACAGAAGGAATTGCAGCAGTTGCAGCCGTAGGGTTAGTTCTTTTTCGGGGTCGCTGAGGTCAGCAGATTCACAAACAGCTTATAGAACTTCTGTGTGTCCAGATCAACCTGCACCTCAACTGGCTGAACGCTGAGTTTCGGCTTCTCCTGTTCGGTCCAACTCAATGTATTCCCGTAGCCCGCGCCGCGATCCAGATCCACATCCAAATAGAGCGTCTCTTTCTTCGTAATCAGGCTCGGATCGAGCCAGGCCGCTGCGGCCAGCTCGTCCCACAAATAGTTGTACTGCGCGCGCCGCCGGGCGTAGTTGCCGACATAGCGCGCTGCCGGTGAATCGCCCGCTTTCACTAGGTCGATCAGTTCGGGAGTCAGGTGCGTCTTCACCGAAATATCGACTGTCGTGCAAACGATCTTTCTCCACGGCGCGCGGAGCACCACGTGCGCCGCCTCCGGATCAAACCAAAGATTGAATTCGTGCCGCGGTGTATTGACGAACTCGGGATTGGTGGTTTCTGGATTCAGGCTGCCGCCCATGAACACCAATTCTTTCGCCAGCCCAGCAAAGTCTGGATCGATGCTGATCGCCAGCGCCAGGTTGGTCATCGGCCCGCCGGCATAAATCGTGACCTCATGCGGATATTTGCGGACCATCCGCACCAGAAAATGAGCTGCATCTTCCGCAGCGGCTTTCGTGCTCGGTCTTCCCTCCGGCATTTGCCCCAACTCGGCCGGAGCATGATAGCGTCCCGGCGTCCACGGCCCCAGCCAGGGCACGGAACCATAACGCTGCTCCCATTGCTCGATTTCTTCTTTCCGCCGCAGCAGCGGATACTCCGCCCCTGGTACAACTGGAATATCAGCGCGTCCGATCAGCTCGAGCATGCGCAACGTATGCGCCACTTCCTCAGTGAGCCACATATCACCGGTAACTACCGTTATACCGAGAACGTCCGTCTGAGGAGATTGAATGAGCAACAGCATCGATTGCTGATCCGTGCCCGCAGGACCGGCCGCATCCTGGTCAATGATGATTTTTCGCTTCGCCGCCTGGCCCTCCTGGCCCCAGCAAGCCAGGCACGTCAGCACCAGCGCGGCCAGAAAATAAGAACGCACCAATCGCATCGATCACCTCGATTTTTCAGGAGTCCAGTATTGCCGGCGAGCGCGTCTGCCGTTCGATCGCGCGAAGAAAAACTACTGCACGCTTACCGCCACCCACTTCTTGCCGGCATACAACTTGTAGCTGCCGTTGGCTTCCGAAAATTTGAGCGGCACGGGACGCGCCAGGGCCTGGTCGGTCTGATAGGCCACGCTCAACACGTCGTTGTTGCCCACGTCCATTACCACAAATCTATTGTCGGCGGTGAATCCGAAACCGTATTGACCAGGGGCCAGGTCTGCCCCGCCGATGTTCAGCTTCACCTCGGTGATCAGCAGTCCCTGGTACTTTTGCTGGATCGCGGTCGAGTATCCCGATGCGTCGACCAGGGCCGCCAGCATCATTTTTCCATCCGCAAGTTGAAATCCGCCCGAGTTCCTCACCTGGACTGGAGCCTTCTGCCCCCAAAAAAAATATTCAGCGGGAACCACCTTCTTGAGTTCGTCGCTGCTCAGAACATGTTTCGTAACCTGTTGCGCCAAAGTTGAACCCGCGAGCGCTGTTACCAGGACACCGAGAATCGCAAAGCGAAAGCTCTTCATGGAGTTAGTCCTCGATCAAAAGAAAAGAGTAGGTATTGCTTACAGAGAATCTAATCGTTTCGTCATGGAGGTGCAAATCAGCTTGTTTCTCGCACAGAATGACGAACCATAGCACTGGCACTGGAAAAGGAACTTTGCGCGATTTCAGTTTGCCCGCAAGTTTCGGATAGCCCGCCAGATTGCTATGCCTTACGCTTTCACTATCATGAACAGCAATGCGATACTCGCAACAGAAGCCTTGAACTGGATGCCAGCCCCTGAACTCAACCCGGCCACTCTCGAAGAAGCGCAGTGGAGTGCGCTCTCTCAGCGTGATGCGAGTCAGGACGGGCATTTCGTATTCGCCGTATCGTCAACCGGCGTGTACTGCCGGCCATCTTGTCCGGCCCGCCGGCCGCGGCGGGAGAACGTCCGGTTTTTCCTTCTCCCCGAGCAAGCCGAGCAGGCTGGATATCGTGCTTGCCTGCGTTGCCGGCCAAAATCCGCCGGCGCCCACACGCAGCCCGATGGCGTAAAAGCAATCTGCCGCTTCATCGAGCAGCACCTCGACGAGCCGGTCACCCTAGAGCGGCTGGGCAAGGAATTTCGGCAGAGCCCTTTTCACCTGCAGCGTCGCTTCAAAGCGGTTCTCGGGATCACCCCCCGCGAATATGCCGATTCTTGCCGCCTGCGCACCCTGAAGCGCAGCCTGCAGGCCGGGGACAACGTCACGCGCGCCATGTACGACGCCGGCTACGGCTCCAGCAGCCGCCTCTACGAGCGCACCGCGTCGCAACTCGGTATGACTCCAGACAAATATCGTCGCGGCGCGATCGCGGCTGTTATCCATTACATCTGCGCCGATTCGCCGCTGGGACGCATGCTCATCGCGGCTACGGACCGCGGCATCTGCGCCATTCAGTTTGCGCGCTCTGATGGAGAGTTGCTGGAAGGGCTGAAGCGCGAATTTCCCTTCGCCGCTCGCAAGCAAGATGAAGGACGATTGCGGACCTGGGCGAAAACTTTCCTGCTCCAACTGCAAGGCAAGAAGCTGGATGACTCTTTGCCGCTCGATATCCGCGCGACCGCGTTCCAACGACGCGTGTGGACCTACCTGCAGACGATTCCTTTTGGCGCGACGAAGTCTTACAGCCAGGTCGCGAAGGGGATTTGCCAGCCCCGCGCCGTCCGTGCCGTGGCCCGCGCTTGTGCAACAAATCCGGTCGCAGTGGCCATTCCCTGCCATCGCGTGGTCCGCGAAGACGGCACCATGGGCGGCTACCGCTGGGGCATGGAACGGAAGAAGGCTCTGCTGGACATGGAACAGCGGGGAGTATAAGGAACTTGCCGGAGCGGGGCGTTTCCGTTGCTCTGGGGCCGATGGAATTGCATCTCACGCCTGAACAGGAAGCGCAGCTTGCGCAGATTGCTTCGAAGGAAGGAACCGACGCCGAAATGCTGGTAAAGGAAGCAGCCTTGCGTCTCCTTGAAGAAGACGCCCGCTATCGGACCGCCGTGCGTGAGGGTATTGCGCAAGCCGACCGGGGCGAATTCATTGAGCAAGAAGAAATGGACGCGCGCCTGGAGCAGATGTTGCGCTCATAAGAATGCGAATCCGCTGGACGCCAGCCGCCGCGGTGGACCTGCAACGCATCAGCCATTATCTCAGGGAGCGCCATCCTCATTATCGGGAAGCGACGATTCGCAAGGTGTTTGCCGCTATCCAGTCCCTGAAAGAATGGCCACATCGTGGCCCTGTCGGGCGCGAGGAAGGAACCCGGGAGCTCTTGTTCCCGCCCCTGCCCTACATCGCTGTCTACCGCGTGAGGATGAGAGCATCGAAGTCCTGCGCATTTATCACGGCGCCGAAGACCGGGGATAAGTTGATTTCCGACGCGGGCTGTAAAGGCCTGTCGATGGTACGCGGGCATTTTCGTCAACCGCTGTGTATTCGGGCCACGACAGCCCAGTTCGCCAGCGCAATGCCGATGGTCGCGATCAGGATCAGCGATTGGCCGAAGTCGACCTGACTCATGAGCACCAGGCAGATGGCGGCGCCTACCACGGCGAATAACGTCCCACCCGGCAGCCGGAACATTGCTCCTGCGGGCCGCCTTCGCCTTAGCACCGGCAGCGCCGCGCAGCCCACGGCGTAGTAAAAGAGGCGCGCGATGGCGGAGAGCGTCAGGTTCCATTTGAACTCGCCCATCAGGGCGAATCCCCAGATCAGCAGGGCAAACACCAGCAGCGAGACGTAAGGCGTCTTGAATCGGGGATGCACTGCGCCAAACGCGCGCGGGAAATCTCCCTGCTCCGCCAGCGCGAAGGTAACCCGCGGCATGGCGAGAATTTTGGCGCTGAGATATCCATAGAACGAAACCAGCGCGCCGATGGCAACCAGTCCTGCGCCGAAATGTCCGAGGGCGAGGCGCGCCACGTCAGCGAGCGGGCGCTCGCTGTGGGCGGCGTCAGGCAAGGTTCCGACTACAACAAATTGGATGAGCGCGTAAATCAAAGTGCACGTCAGCAAAGCGACGAGCAGCGCGAATGGTACATCCCGGCGTGGATTCCTGGCCTCGCTCATGGGAGCGAGGGCGGTTTCAAATCCCCCGTAGGCAAAGACCAGCAGCAGCATCGCCTTCAGCCAGTCGCCCGCGCTCGGGTGGACCGGTGCCGCCGAGATATTGGCATGATGAGTCCACATCACAGCCCCGCCCGCGACGATGACCGCCAGCAGAGGTAACAGCTTTGCCACCGTGAAAAAGTTGCTGACCTGCGCTCCTCCGCGCACGCCGCGAAAATTGATGACGGCAAGCACTCCCACCAGGGCGGTGAGGATCAGAAACCGGGGCAGGGGATCTTTGGCATGCGGCCAGAATTCGCCTAAGTAAATCACAAAAAGATTGGCATTGGCGGCGGGAGCCGTCACCTGTCCCAGGCACAAGATCCACGCGGTTTGAATCCCCATCAAGCGACCGAAAGCCGTGCGCGCGTAGAGATACGGTCCCCCGCCTTCATGAAAATAGGAGGCAACCTCGGCATAACAGCCCATGATGACGCCCATCCCCGCGCCCGCGAAAAGAATCGCCCATGGGCTGGCTTTTCCAACCAGGCCCGCTACTACCGAGGGAAGACCAAAAATGCCGCTGCCGATGACAGAGTTCACCGTGAGCGCCACCAGGCTCCAGCGGCCGATGGCGCGGATGAGTCCAGATGTGCCTGCTGGCGTGGTTTCGGTCACCGCGGCTTTGTATCACAAAACTCGAATTCCCTCGCAACGCGCCAGAAAGCTCCAAGATGCACTTCGATTACGATCGACGGTGGATGCCGTGAAACCCGCTCCAATAGCGGCGTTTCAGCGACCTTACCAACCATGAAACTTTCGTCCAGACCAAAGTAATCGAGCGAATTACCAAAGCGCATGCACGTGGGACATCTACTCGCTCGCTGCCGCCGATGAGATGTTGGACAGACCAAATCCTCATGGCGAAGGAAAACCTCATGGACGACTTACAGCTCCGGATTGCGCGCGTCACCGAAGACCTGCGCACGATTCAGCGGGAGCTTAACTGCGCCGCCATGCAGGCCCCCAGCGATCCGGAATTGATGGAGTCTCTCAACTCGCTGTCGCAGACCGAGCCTATCGAAACTCTGCGTTCCGCGCTCGACCAGATGCGGCACTTTCTGTTTTTCTATTCGCAGGTGATGGAAAATGATCCGGAACTGGGCGACAAGCTGAGGCAGGCGGCTCCTCAGAAGCTGGCTAGCGACGAGAAGCCGAATGCGAAAAGATCTTTTCTGGATCAGCTCTCTCGCTCCGACGAAGCCATGCTGCTGCACTATCTGGCGGAATCCAAACAGCGCAAGCCAAACTAGAAGCCGCGCCCCCGAACTATCGTTTTCCGGACTTCGCCGGCTGGGCTGAGCACGGTGAAACTAGCTTCGGATCCTGCTGCGAGAAGTCCGTGCTGCCGGGCTAACCCAACCGCGCGCGCCGGATTCAAAGTAGCCGCCCGCACCGCATCCTGCAGGCTCCAACTCCCGAACTCCATCACGTTGCGCACGGCGCGATCCATGGTCAGGACGCTTCCCGCCAGTTTTCCCTCCATGGTGCACATTCCATTTTTCACGTCGACCAGCATTGGCCCCAGTTGATAGCGCCCATCGGGCATGCCCGCGGCGGCGGTCGCGTCGGTGATGAGAACCGAGCTCTCGATTCCCTTGGCTTTCAGAAAAAGCCGAACCACCGCGGGCGCAACATGAATTCCGTCGACGATAATATCGGCGCTGATCTTATTATCGGTAAGCACCTCAGCGAGGATTCCCGGATCGCGATGGTCCAGCGGTCTCATGGCGTTGAAAGTGTGGGTCGCGTGGCGCGCCCCCGCGCGCACTCCAGCCTGCGCCGCAGGCAACTCGGCATCGGAATGTCCAATGCTAACGCACACATTCCGCCGCGCCGCTTCAGAGATCACTTCCAACGCTCCGGGCAGCTCCGGAGCGATGGTCAGCATGCGAACGTTTCCGCGCGACGCCTGCCACATGCGCTCGAAAACTGCGATGGTCGGGAGCACCAAATTTTCCGGCGCGTGCACTCCCCGGCGTGCGGGACTGAGAAATGGCCCTTCCAGATGAATGCCCAGCGGTCGAGCCTGCGGGTCGTTGCCATTGTCATGGTTGCTGGAGTTTACGGCTGCCGGTCGCGCTTCGATCAAATTGGCCAGGCGCTCCAACGCGGCGCAAGTCGCATCCATCGGCGCAGCCACGGTCGTGGGAAAATAACCCGTCACCCCGTGCTGCGCAAGAAATCTTCCCAAACGAGGTAGTTCGGCCTCCGACGCCTGCATAACATCAAGCCCCGCCCCGCCATGCATGTGGATGTCGACGAAGCCCGGTGCGATTACGGCGTCGCCGAAATCAACCAGAGTTGCGCTCGTAGGGATCTCACGTTGCGCGTGGGAGGCCAGATCGGTAATGATTCCGTCTTCGACGAGCAGGAACGGGTTCTGGATTTCCTCCAACGGCGTGTACAGAGAACGGGCGGTGAATGCGGTTTTCATGAAGTTAAGAGGTCGCGTTGAGCATTCGCGGATCTCTTCTCGAACGTCCGGCGAACATCCTGCGAGTTTCCCATGGTATTCGGAACTCCGATTTCAGACAACGCCGCAATCGGTGGAACTGAAATCGACGGCACCAAGTCCGATCAACCAGCGTCCAGGCGGCCGCGAAAAGCGGCGATGTGCCGGACGCTATTTCGGCGGGTCCGGACGATCGAAAGTCCTGTGCCACTCGCCTGACGCAAGTAAAGAAGAGTCACCCATCTGGATCTTACTTTTCTCTCCGCTTTTCTTCCCCTTCAACACGATCCGGATTGTGTTCGGCAGAGACACAAGTTCGACCCGCCGAAGCAAATGTTACGCCGAAGCAAATGTTATAATCTAAAGGTTCAGGCCTAACGTTTGAAGCTCGCGCGCTCCCGATGTTCCTCATCGCTCGCGGGCCCAGTCGGGGAGTGGCTCAGCCTGGTAGAGCACCTGGTTCGGGACCAGGGGGTCGGAGGTTCAAATCCTCTCTCCCCGACCAATAAAATCGGGTCGTTCATTCACGAAATTACTCGCCTGCCCAGTGGCACTCTTGAACTAAGCTGACGGGGTTGTGAGTGGAAACGCCGTTTCCGATAACTGATCCTCAATCTTCGGAAAATAGTGGGACTCGCAGCCTGGGCGACCGCCGGTAAACCTGTCGAGCACAGTCTGTCAGAGCGTGCGGTCGCGCTATGTCGCCCTTATAATGAAGCCCTGGTTATGAGGCTTGCCTGTACGTTGTCTCTCTTGCTCTGCCTCGCTCCTGTCGGCCTGCGGGCGCAAACAGGCGGTCAAAGCCAGCCCACGCTGACCGTGCGCTCTTCTTTGGTGGAGGTACCGATCCTCGTGAAGACCAGGAGAGGAGCGGTAGTTTTTGAACTCCAGGCTGACGACTTCTTTCTCACCGACAACGGCGTACCGCAGCACCCTGTACTTGAACAGGACACCGATTCGCTGCCGCTGGCATTGGCAATCGTGGTTGAAACCGGAGGCGCCGGAGCCCGACATCTGGTTGATTACCGCCAGCTGGACGCAATCCTCGACGCGCTGATCGGCAACGTAGAGCACCGCATCGCCATCATTGGCTTTGACAGTGCGCCCCATCTGCTCATGCCTTTTAGGCCCAGAACCGGCGATGCCTCAGCGCAGCTTGCCAGCCTGAACGAAGGCGATCAGGGGGCTGCCATTCTCGATGGGATCGCGTTGGCCATCGCCCAGCTGCGGGAGCAGCCCACGCGCTATCGCCGTGCGATTCTGCTGCTCAGCGAAACCATCGACCAGGGCAGTAAGACAACGCTCGATGAAGCATTGCGCCTCATCAGCGACACGAATACGGCAATGTACAGCTTCGGCTTTTCCAGTACACGCTCCGCCGTCTCCCATGAGGCATCAAAATTTGAGGGCAGGGAGCCAGGCCCCGAGCACGGCTGCTTCAGCCGCAATGGAGCCGATTCCGAGTACGAAGGGCACTACAGCAAGCAGGTGCTCGACTGCATTAGCCAGCTTGCTCCGCCTCTTCGGCTCGCTACGATGGCTTTTCTTACCGCACGCAATGCGCTGCGCACCAAGACTGCGGAATCCATCGCGCAGCTCGCCGGAGGCGAGTTCTTTCACTTCCACGATGCCAAGGATCTGAAGGCGGGTCTCATCGCGGTCTCGAACGACGTGCCCAACTACTATGTACTGAGTTTCCGCCCGACGTCGCCTACGCCCGGGCTGCATGCGCTGCGCGTGCAGGCTAAGGGGCGTCCGCTTTTGCTGCTGAACTCCCGCCGCCAGTACTGGATTGACGACGACCCTCCGCATTAGAACCCTTGCATTCCGCAGGCGCTTCAGTTGCGGACAGCCAGCTGTCATCACTGTTCAGTTTTCTTCAGGATTTTTCGCGCATGCGGCGCGACTGAAGGCTGGTTTGGAGCAGGCCTTTCCTGCCCCCGCCCCTTGCCATTCCGCCTAACCTTCGGCATAATAAGAGTTTGCCTCGATCTCACCGGACTCTTCCGGAATAAAGGATATACGTCTCGTGTTAATGATTCGTCTGGCGCGCCGGGGTGCGCGCAAACAACCGCACTATCGCATTGTGGTCATTGAGAAGGAACGCGCGCGTAACGGCCGCCCGGTGGAAGTAGTGGGGACATACAATCCCCGCACCAACCCGGCCAGCATCGAACTCAAGCGCGATCGGGTCGAGTACTGGGTGTCGAAGGGCGCGCAGATGTCGGACCGGGTGAACAAGCTGTTCTCGAAGCCGGTACCCGCTCCAGCCAGCGCCGGCTCCGCCGCCTAGCGTCTTCGATTCTGACCACCGCAGCCCTGGCCACCGCCAGTTGTTGAGCATTGATGGTCGAGCTTGGATCGTCGAGCATTGACGGTCGAGCATGACCGTCATGTGTTGATCGTTCGGTCCGTAGCCGTTACCCGATTCCACAGTAAGAAACGTGAGAACGCCGATTATTATGACTGAAACCGCCGGAGACGTGCGCGCGCTCATCGAGTACATTGCCAAGTCCATTGTGGACGCTCCTGACGATGTTTTCGTGGAGCAACTGGACGGCGACGTGATCGAATTGGAAGTGGCGGAGAACGAAGTGGGTAAAGTCATCGGGCGCCAGGGGCGCACTGTCCGCGCCATGCGCGCCCTCTTGAACGCGGCTGGAGTACGCACCGATAAGCGCTATACGCTTGAGATCGTGGAGTAGCTCGGGGCGGCCTGGTTTGGAGAGTCCGGCTTTGAGCTGTTTGATTTAGAAAAGCTGGTTTGGAAAAGTCTGGTCTGGAAAAGCGTTGAGTCCTGGAACCAGCGGCGAGTTCGCAGGCGCTTTCGTCACCCTGGCCCGCGTGAAGAAGACGCAAGGGCGAAAAGGTGAGGTTGCGGTCGAGGTACACACCGACGTTCCGGAGCGATTCGCGGCGGGCATGATGCTTCTCGCATTGCCGGCGGTCGCAGCAACCCCAGGAAACACGACCGGAAAAAACGTCCGGCGCGAATTAGAGATTGAAGATCTCTGGCCGCACAAGGAATTCCTGGTACTGAAATTCCGGGGCGTCGATTCAATTTCGGACGCCGACGTCCTGGTTGGCAGCGAATTGCAGGTGCCTCGCAGCCAGCGCGCGGAACTTGGGGCGGGATGGAATTACATCAGCGATCTGGTGGGTTGTTCAGTTCTTGACCGGGGTCACGAGATCGGCCGTATTGCCGATGTTCAGTTCGGAGCGGGCGAGGCTCCGCTGCTGGTGGTGGCTGACGCGGCGGGGAAAAAGTTCGATGTCCCCTTCGCGGATGCTTATTTGGAAGGGGTAGACGTTGCGCGCCGCGAAGTGCGCACGAATTTTCCTCCGGGCATGCTGGAAATTAACGCCCCTGTTACGCCGGACGAAAAGCTGGAGCAGGCGCCGAGAAAAAGGCGTTAACCACAGAGGGACGCAGAGAATACATAGAGTACAACCCCTGTGTTCCTCAGTGTCCTCCGTGGTGAAAAGGTTTCGACCGCGCATGAAGGCCGATATTCTCACGATTTTTCCCGGCTTCTTTCGCGGGCCTCTGGATCACGGCATCACCCGCCGGGCCTGCGAAATGGGCCTGGCAACGATTGCAGTCCACGACCTGCGGGAGTTTACGCACGACAAGCACCGCACTGTGGATGACCGCCCCTTCGGCGGCGGCGAGGGCATGGTGCTCAAGCCGGAACCGCTCTTTGAATGTTTGGAGACGCTCGGATTGGCTTCGCGGGAAGAACGCGTGGCCGGACCCGCGAAGCAGTCGGTGATTCTGCTTTCCGCGCAGGGGCAGCGTTTTTCGCAGAAGATCGCGACGGAGTTGGCCGCGCTCGATCGCATCGTCCTGATTTGCGGCCGCTACGAAGGCGTGGACGAACGCGTCGCCGATTTTCTCGCAGACCGCGAGCTTTCGATCGGCGACTACGTGTTGAGCGGCGGAGAAATGGCCGCGGCCGTAATCATCGAAGCGGTCACGCGTCTTTTGCCGGGGGCGCTGGGAAACGAAGCGTCGGCGCGGCAGGAATCGTTCACGGCGCAGGCCGAGTCGAAGCCGGCGGAGGGTGCGGATTCCACCTGCGGTTCAGGGGGGTTGCTCGACTATCCGCACTACACGCGGCCTGCCGAGTTTCGTGGAATGAGCGTGCCGGAAGCGTTGCTGTCCGGCAATCACGAAGAAATTCGCCGCTGGCGACATCAGCGAGCGCTGGAAAAAACGCTGCGCAACCGTCCCGACTTGCTCGACGGTGCGCAATTGAGCGACGAAGACAACAAGCTGATTGCCGCGATCAGAAAACATTCGGCGGTACGATCCGAGTCAAACAACCGACCGAGCGGCGAAAGACGAACGACCAATCACGAACGAGGAAAAGAAGGACAACGACATGTCAAACTTAATCATCGAAAAGCTGCTGGCCAAGACCCGACGCACTGACCTCCCAGAATTTCGCCCCGGCGACACCGTGCGCGTGCACGTGAAGATCAAGGAAGGCGACAAGGAGCGTCTGCAGGCCTTTGAAGGCGTGGTCATCAAGCGCGACAACGGACCGCAGGCCAGCTTCACCGTGCGCAAGATCAGCTTTGGTCAGGGCGTGGAGCGCATCTTCCCGGTTCACTCCAAAGTGATCGACAAGGTCGATCTGCTGCGCTCGTCGAAAGTCCGGCGCGCCAAGCTCTACTACCTGCGCGGCCTCAAAGGCAAAGCCGCCCGCCTGAAGGATGTGGAAAGGCCGGAGTAACTACGGCTTCCGGCGTCCGGCGCCGGGCTTCCGGCCGCCATAACGGTGAATGTTGTTATTTCTCGATTATTGTTTGGTCCCTTGGCGAAAGCTGAGGCCGGAAGCCGAGAGCCGGAAGCCGAGAGCCGGAAGCGGGTCTTATCCCGTTGCGCCCAGCGCCTCATGCACCACTTCCACTTCCACAAAATCTTTCACGGCGCGGTTCTTATTGCGAAGCTTGTTCAGCACGTAGCTGAGTAACGGCCGGTCGCCGCGCCGGATTTCCTGGAACACTACTCCCATGGTGTCGTGCTCGGCCATGTATTTCACTTGCGCCTTCAGCGCCAGGCTCACATCCAGCACGCTCAGCAGCAGCCGGAAATCCGTGCCCGGACGCAGCTTTTCGTTGGCCGTAATGCGCGCCCCAAATTCCGAGAGCTGATCCACTTCGGCGGACAAACTCAGGTGGCCGTCAATTTCGGCTCTGCCGTGTACCGCGTAACGCGGACGGCGACGGTGCTCTTCGCCGGAACTCCCGAAGTTGCGGCGGGAAGTTCTGTTAAGAGGCAGTATCACGGGTTGATATTCTTCTTCCAGTTGCCGCAGTTCGTCGTCCCAGGGCGTTCTGCCCACTTCCACGCATTGCACGGCGAACTGTCCGCGCAACTCGGAATTACGGTCGCCGGTCCAGACTACCTGGCAAATGGACTTATTCCGCCCACGCTCCACCATCACCAGATCGCCGGGGTTCACTTCGCGCGAACCCACCAGCCGCGCCCCCCGCGGATGAATGTCGTACGTGCACGCCATTTCCACCGGGCCGCGCCCGCGCTCTTCGACCAGGCTCCAGCGCACAGGCAGCGCCAGATGCACCAGCTTTCCGCTCAGAAGGCCGTCTTGCGGCGGGGTGTTGTTGGATTGACTTTCCAAAATTACCTCGGATCGCTCCACACTGCCGTCAACATAGCAGTACATGTCCGACCGGGCAATGTACGCTCGTAATCAAAGTAATGGTTACCGGGTGCCATTACGAGGCAGCGCAAGGCATGACCCGGAAGTGGAATTTGATCTCTGGCCTCTCGGGAATTGTCACCGCGGCTCCGCGCTAGCGCCTTTGGACCCGCTGGTCCGACTCAGCGTGTCCTCGATCAAAAAATCAGTCCCCGAAAATTCTTTTCTTGCCGAAAGGGTCGTTTGTCGGGGAAGATGTTGAACGACTCCCTTGTCCTCTGCAATCAAGTGCTCTGCAAATGACCTAGCGCTCAATCCGGCGCCGGCGCGCGTGATCTCGCCCTCGACCGCGAAAATGCGTCTGCTGAAAAAGCTGCGCTGCACGCTGCGCTACGAAAAACGCGCTTGGGAATCCGGCGCGGTTATGGTCGCCGGCGTGGACGAAGTTGGACGCGGGTCATTGTTCGGCCCGGTCGTGGCGGCCGCGGTGATTCTCGACCCCGTATATCGCGTGCGCGGCCTGCGCGATTCGAAGCTGCTCTTGCCGGAACGCCGCGAGCAACTCGCGCCACGCATTCGGGAGCACGCGCTGGCCTGGGCGGTTGCAGCGGTCGACGCCGCGCAGATCGATCAGATCAACATCTATCAGGCCTCGCGGCTGGCCATGCGCGATGCCGTTCTGCGCCTCGCCCCCGCAGCGGATTACTTGCTTGTAGACGCCCTGCGTCTCGACTGCGCCGTGCCGCAGCAGCCGATCATTCACGGCGACGCGCTCTCCGCTTCGATCGCCGCGGCGTCGATCCTGGCCAAGGTCGAACGCGACCGCATGATGTGCGAATGGGATCCGGTTTACCCGGAGTACGGCCTGGCGTCGCACAAGGGCTACAGCACGCCGAAGCATCTAGCCGCCCTGCGCCAGCACGGGCCTACCCCAATGCATCGCCAGTCGTTCGCCCCGGTGTGGCAGAATCCGGCGCCGCAAGAGATATTTGGATTCATGCAGGACGAGGACGAGCCAGCGGCGATCTCCAATCTGCAGGCGTGACCGCGAACCGGAGAAGTGTTCCCACAGGAACGTTTTGTACTTACGGCATTGTAGGTACAGCTAAGGGCTTGCCTGGCAGGCGTTTACGGCTGCGCTTTGGAGGACCTCCGCCAAATGTTCAGCGCGATAAAGGAACCCGTCGAGCTTCGCTCGACTGGACAGCCGAGGGCGGCTGTCCCCACATGAGTTTCTCCGATCTGCCACATCGCGGCCTACCCGTTATTTCGCTTTGAGAATATCGCTCAACAGATCCGGCCTGGATTCATCCCGCACCAGGTGCGGATAACCTTCGCCGCCGTGGTAGTCGAGCTTGTAGGTCTTATAGTAGTCGGTGTTCTCCACCAGCAACTCGATCGGGGCGCTGCTGTTTTTCGCAGCTCTAACCGCCTCGCGCAGGATGTCGGGAGAAAATGCGCGGCCGTTCACGGCCACCACTTTCATGCCCGGGCCAATGCCCGCTTTCGCCGCGAGTTCGCCTTCGGTGGTGTCGGTGATGCCGCCGTCGTCGCGCAGTTCCAGGCCGAGAGCGGAGCCCGCGGGCACCAAGTGATATCTTCCCGCCGAACTGTTCAACATCTCCGAAGGAGTTTCATCGTAGACGAGTTTCCAGCCGCTGCCTTCGATGCCGCCCAGCGGGGCGCCGGGGCCGTGGTTGGTCAGCCGTTCCGTCCAAAAGCCGCGCCAGTCGTAGGGTACAACCTGGTTCAGCGTGTTGACCACATCCTCGAACGTGTAGGGTTTGACCATGGGGCCAGTGCTGGGCGCGCCGTGGAAAAGCTTGCAGAAATCGTCCAGCGTCTTCGCGCCCTTGCTCTGCTGGCGGATAATGACGTCCACCCACAGCCAGTTCAGCGTGTCTTCGTTATAAAAATCTGTGCCGCGGCGCCAGGAACTCCACGCGCTCGGCGAAAAATAAAGTTGCGGAGCGGCGTCGGCAGTGTCCTGCAGGTTGCGCCATTCGCGGCCCGGAGTGTGATCGAGCGAAGCGGCGGTGAGGGCGAGGTCGTCGCGGTCTTGTGTGGCAGAGAGCAGACCACTGCGGGCTGTCAGCACGAAGCCGAGGTAATTCGTCAGGCCCTCGTAAACCCAGAGCAGGTCATCCTGCATGGGCTGTTGGTAGTCGGGAGTTGCCAGGTCCGCGGGGCGGCGATACTTTCCGTTCCACGAGTGCACATACTCATGCGGCAGAAGGCTGGCGGAGAGTTTGCGCGAAGTTTCATCCACCAACGCGCGCTCGTCGACGCGGCTGTCGTCGGATTCGTGGTGTTCGAGCCCGAAGTGGGCGACATGATCGCTTAACGAGTAGAGGAAGTGATAGTCGCGATAGTGATGCGCGCCGAAAAGCTTGTTGGCCTGCTCGACCAGATTCTTGTAGTGGTCCCACACTTCCTGCGGCGCATCCAGCGCGGCGGCGCTGTCGGCGGCGATATCCATCTCGGTGAGCGGATCCTGCGCCAGGGGCACTACTTTCAGGAATTCTCCGGTGATGACAGGCGAGTCGACCAGCGTGGTGAGAGAAGCTGTGGCGAACTGAATCTCATTGCCGCTTTGTTTCGAAATCGGCAAGGGCGTTCCGAACTTCCAGCCCTCCGGAAGTTTCAAGCTGGCCGTGAAGTTGATGTCGTCGGATTTCCATCCCTTGGGATAGAGCAAGACCTGGTTCCAACTGATGACCGCCATCTTGGCAGTGGCGGACGAACCGGCGGAGAATCCGCCTTCAAAAGTTGCGGGAGAAAGAAAATCGAGTTCGGCGTTCACTTCCGTTGCGCCTGCCGGGACTTCCACGTGAATGGTGAAGCCGTCGAGCAAGTCGCGGCGCCATTTCAGCGTCTTGCCACCGGCGCTGAACTTCAGGCCAGCGAGGTCGATCACAGGGCCATCCGGCGCGTGCTCGCCCGGAATCCATTTTGGATAGTAGAGCGTCAGGTCGCCTGCACTGGCGGGAATCTTGAGGGTGGCGTGGAAAATCTTGCGGGGTGCGGTGGAGGCATCGACGAAGAGTGCGACGGTTGGCGGCGTCGCGGCCCAACCTGAAATCGATAACGGCAAAACAAGACAAACAACTCCCAAGATTCTTGAGAGTTTCATTTTTCGAGCCCCCGTGGTGAAAATGAAATGAATTCGACTGCGCGACAGAACATACGACTATACCAGTTGCGAGGGCGCGCTGTTCCTAAGCCTGGATCAAAACTTATGACTCGGAGCCTATGACTCCCAGCGGCGCGGAGGGACAAGAGTGCAGGCATCAGCCGCGAGAGTTTGTTTTCATGCGAGCTCGGAACGGGATTGGCCCGCTAGGAGACCTCGGACGCCTGCGGACGAGAAAATCTTTGCCGCAGCGTGTTCCACTCGTCGGTGGAAAAGATGCGCGGGCCGACCTCGATCAGGCGCGGCATCATGTTGAAGAGCGCCACTCGGTTCCAGGGACGGCCGTCGCGCATGCGCAGACCTTTTTCGTTCAGGTCGCTGACAATGCTGGAATAAGAGAAGTCCTGCACCAGCAACTCCATCATCAGCATGAGCGTGCGATTCTCGATGGGATCGATCTCCAGGCGCTGGCAGTCTTCGGAAATGCGCAGGCCATAGGGGATGTCCTCGCTGAAGGCGCCCTGGGACGGAGCTTCCGACTCGGGCAGTTCGCGCCGCCATTCGAGCGATACCAACTGCCATCCCGCCGTCGTGCGCTGCTTGATGACTTCGGGACTAAATGGGCCGGATATTACATCGCGAATCCGTTCGAAATGCGCCATAACAAACCTCCGAGTGGTTGTTCGGGTGAAAGCGATTCGGCAATTCTTTTGCCAAAAGTCGGAGCTGCTGTAAGACGGTTAAGTGCTTCCTCACCATTGATGTAAACGCAGGTCCTGCATCGGCGTTTCGCTCTCGCATGTCCACTTCTGCCAATCAGTGTTCGGTTCCGGACGCCCTGCAGCGCCGGAGGCACAGCGAGGCGGACCTGCGCTCACCTGCTGGCGAATCGAAACCTGACCCCGTTACTGCCGGCGCTGCTATCATCTCGAACGATGTCACGACGCGGGAAGTTCATCACCTTCGAAGGCCTCGACGGCACCGGCAAGAGCACGCAGATGCGCAAGCTGGCGGCCGCACTGCGCGCTTCAGGACACAAAGTGGTGGAAACCCGTGAGCCGGGCGGGACGGCGACCGGGGAGAAAATCCGCAAGGTGCTGCTCGATTCCCGCACTTCTGGGCTCGATCCGCTGGCCGAGATGGCGCTGATGTTTGCCTCGCGGGCGCAGCATATTGCGGAAGTGATCGCGCCCGCGCTTGAGCATGGCAGCATTGTGCTCTGCGACCGCTTCACCGATTCGACGGAAGCCTACCAGGGCACCGGCCGCAAGTTAGGCAGCGCGGCGGTGCTGGAGCTGCATCGCGTGTTGTGTGGAAACCTGCAGCCTGATCTCACGCTCCTGCTCGATTCCAACCCTGCGATGAGCCTGAACCGCGCCCGGCGGCGCAACAAACGAGATGGGAAAAGTGGCGGTCACGGTCACAATGACGAGAATCGCTTCGAGCTGGAAACGCGGGCGTTCTTTATCCGCGTCCACGAAGGATATCTAGCGATCGCGGCGCGGGAACCGCAGCGCATGGTTGTGGTCGATGCGCGGGGCACGCCGGCGCAGACGCATCAGCGGATTGTGGGAGTGGTGAGTCAGCGGCTGAGGGTGGGGAAGAGCCTCTAAGGTGTCACCTGCGAAACTCTTCACCACGGAGGCACGGAGACGCGGAGAAGAAAAAATGCAAAAGTCAGAAGTCAAAAGTCAGAAGTCGAAATTCAAAGCTACAGGGGTGGGGCCGCGATATTGATTGTTGGTTTTCTCCGTGCCTCCGTGTCTCCGTGGTAGATTCTGATTTGGCCTGAATCATGCCCTTCTCCGATTTTCACGGCAATGCCGAAACCGTTCATCGCCTGCGCGACATGCTGGCGCGGGAGCGCTTTCCGCATGCGGTCATTCTTTCGGGCGCGGCTGGATCGGGAAAATACACGCTCGCGCTGATGCTGGCGCAGGCTATGAACTGCCTGTCGCCGCTTGAAACCGAAGGGCTGCCCGACTTCTGCGGCCGCTGCGCCAACTGCATCCGCATCGCGCAGGCGGCCGATTTGGACGCACGTTTTGCCGAGGCGGTTGAAGCTCGCGAGAATATGCGCGACGCCGACAAGAAAGAAACGCGCCTCTTCGTGCAGACTCATCCGGACGTGCTCGTCATACCGCCCGACCCTCCGCAGATGATGGTCAAGGTGGACCAGATCCGGCGCGTCATCGAGACCATCTATTACCGGCCGGCTGAGGGGCGGGAGCGGGTTTACATTTTTACCGGATCGGCTTTCATTAAAGAGGCGGCCAACTCGCTGCTTAAGGTGCTGGAAGAGCCGCCCGAGTTTGCCACGATTCTGCTGCTATCGGAAAATCCCGGCGAGCTACTGCCGACCATTCGTTCGCGGTCTATGTCTTTTGCGCTGCGGGCACTGGCGGTCGACGAAATCGAGAGCGATCTCGCGAAACACCATCCGGAATGGAAGGCTCCACAGCGTGCCCTGGTTGCCCGCCTGAGTGAAGGAGCGCTGGGCCGTGCCCGCAACTTCGATCTCGCTTCCTACGTGGCCGCCCGGTCCGATGCCATGACCATCCTGAATTCGGCAGTGCGGGCGGGTGAACACGGCGACCTGTTCAAAGTCACGGAAACCTACCGTCCCGGCGCCGAGGGCCGGGAAAAGACCGAACACTTGTTGCACGCCCTCTATTCGCTCCTGCGTGACCTGATGTTCCTGAACTCCGGGGCTCCGCAGCTGGTCTGCAATAGCGACATTTCCGGCGAACTGGGAAAACTGGCGGAAGCCGTTGATTTTGAATGGATTGCCGCTACTTCCGACCGGCTGGCCGAGGTGCAACGTGGCATGCGGCGGAACCTGCTGCGGTCGTTGTCGCTGGATGCCTTTGCGGTGGCGCTGGAGAGAGCTTGAGGGGCTGCACGGGGTCTGTGTCCAGGCTGGGGCAACTGCTTTGGCTCGCTGGCCCGCAGGTGTGCCTCTTCCGGCAGTAGCGGGCAAAGCCTGCCCTGAGCGAAGTCGAAGAGAGTGCCGCTCCACACGATCCACCCCCCCACTTCTCGCAAAATGCGCGAGAAACGGGGCACCCGGAAAAAACTAACCACCTTATTTTCAGTTACTTACGTAAGTTACTCCAATGGTTCTACGCCCTTTGGAAAGGTTGCCGGACCACCCCCCGGGGCCTATAATTGTCCTACTCTGGTGTAGGTATTCTCCGTCAGGTTCCGGGTAAGGAAGGCTAGGGGTGAAGTTTGTCTTTGTCCCTGGCAAAGGAGAAGGTGGAACAACACCCGGATATGCGCAAGCGCCTGCAAATCGCCCTGATGGCCAGCACGGCAATCGCGACCTCTCTTTCTCTCAGTCCGCCCCAGTTGTGGGCGGACGATGACGACTCCCAAACCATTACTGCAACCGACGAGCACGGCCACAAAGTCTATGTGAACGACGATGCGCCGAAGAAGGCAGCGGCGCATGCGCAGACGTCGGAAGCGCCTCGCCGGTCGCTGGTTTACTGGAGCACGAAGGAGAACCGCTGGAAGCCTGTGCCGGGGCACAATGCGGCCTCGATGCGAGCGGCGCGGTCCGCAGCCGCCGAGGTCAGCCAGTATTTCGGGCACGATTCGAATCAGTCGGCCAGCGCCAAGATTCAGTCGGCCAACTTTCGCGGGCATATTGCGAGTCCGGAGGAGATTGACGCGGCCATCGCGGAAGCGGCTTATCGTCACAATGTGGATCCCAACCTCGTGCGCGCGGTGGTGAAAGTCGAGTCGAATTTCAACCCCAATGCGGTATCGCGCAAGGGTGCGATGGGGCTGATGCAGCTTATGCCCGGTACAGCACGGCAATTGAATCTGCGAAACCCGTTCGATGCGGAGCAGAACGTGGATGCCGGCGTGCGCCATCTGAAGCAGTTGCTGGAGAGCTACGGCGGCGACGTAAACCTGACGCTGGCGGCCTATAACGCAGGCTCCGGCGCGGTGGCACGCAGCGCTGGGGTTCCGCGCTATGCCGAGACTCAGAATTACGTGCGCAGAATTACGAACCTCTACTACGGAGGTTTCGACTTTGGCCCTGGCACTCCATCGCGCGATCCGGTTCGGGTTCAACGGGATGCGCGGGGAGTGCTTTATATCAGCAACACGGATTAACTGGACACGACCGGAAGCACTGATTTACTTCGCAGTTTTGGCAAACTTTCTCTCTGGCGTACACAACAGGTTCAACCCAAACGGGTTCAAACCATATAGGTTTCAAACCACGGCGGACGAAACGGTTACAGGCCGAAGATTTTGAAGACCCTATCGAGCCAGCGCAGCCTGCGCTGGGGAGCGCTGCTACTGGTGGCACTGCTCTCCGGAATGCCGGCGCACGCGCGCGTTCACCACACCGAAGCGTGGGCCCACGACCGCTTTGCCACGGCTGAACGGATGCGCGAGGCGCTCAATGGGCGTCCCTCCGCCGACCTTGCGCGGCGCGACTACCAGCGGGTCATCAACGCCTACCGCAGCGTCTATTTCGGGGCGCCTACCTCTACCAAGGCTGACCCCAGCGTGGTAGCCGTAGCCGAAACGCTGGTGGAGATGGGCCGCCGCTTCGATGACGCCAAGATTCTGAACGGCGCCATCGCCCAGTACAAGTTCCTGCGGCACGAGTATCCCGGCAGCAAGTACCGCTGCGACGCGCTGTTCACGATCGGGGAGATCTACAAAGACGACCTCGGCCAGCCGGACCAGGCGCGAGCGACGTTCCAGGATTTTCTGCATCGCTACCCGCACAACCGGCTGGTCGAAGATGCACAGCAAGCCATCGCTGAGCTCGATCAGCAGGCTCAGGCGGCGAAGAAGGCAGAGCGGGAGAATTCCAAGTCTGACAAGAGGGATTCGGCTGCCAAGGGCGCTTCCGGAGCAGCTGCGGCGAAGGCCGAATCCGGCGCTGCGGGCAAGCCGGCGGGGGAGGGAGCGGCGGGCTCTCAATCTTCGCCAGCTCAGGCTTCGGAACATCTGTCTCCGGAGCGTCTGTCCGTGGAAAGTTCGACCGGGGCGCGTCCGAATGCGAAGCTGCCGCGGGTGACCGGGATCCGCCACTGGTCGACGCCTGATTACACGCGGGTGGCCATTGACCTGGAAGACCAGGTTGATTTCGCTTCGCAGCGGATCGCCCATCCCGACCGCATATTCTTCGATTTGCGCAACACCAAGCTGGCGTCCACGCTGGTGGGTAAGAGCTTTGATGTGGACGACGGTTTCCTGAAAAAGATTCGCGTGGCGCAGTTCCAGCCCGGCCGGACACGCGTGGTGCTGGAGGTGGCCGACCTGTCCCGCTACAACGCCTTCCTGCTGCCCAACCCTTACCGCCTGATCATTGATATTCATGGCAAAGATATTCATGCCAAGGATCGACACGCCAAGGATGGGCAAGGCAAGGATGGACAAGGCAAGAACAGCCTGACCAGGAATGCCGGCGGCCAGCAGCCCACAGACTCGAACGAGATGGCGCTGGCTCCGGATGTGGAGGCCGATCCGACCGCGGGTTCGAAGCCGGATCAAAGCCTGGCTTCGTCGGATCCGCTGGGCACTAAGCCGAATCAGGCGGCGGGATCGACGCGCGTGGTCAGGAAAATCGTTGAAGCGGATGATGACGGCAATGACGGCGATCAGAAAACTGCCGCGGATGAAGTGGCGACCGCACCGACGACGAAATCGAAACCGCCTCGCTCCACTTCACATTCGGCCGGTGGTCCGGCCGTCCGCACTGGCGACGACGACGCCTCCTACACGAGCAGCGATTCCAGTATCGCGGCCGCCGATGACAATGCGGCTCCGGCACCGAAGAGCAAGCGAAGCTCGAGAGCCGGGGAGGAGAGCAAGACTTTAGACGGCAGAACTCCAGACGGCAAAACTCCAGATCGCAAAACGCGGGCGAGCCTGGACATTCACGAAGCCCGGCCCACGGCCCACGGTGACCGCTCGCTGATTCGCGCCCTGGGCTTGAAGATCGGCAAGATTGTGATCGATCCCGGACACGGCGGGCACGATACCGGAACCATCGGTCCCGACGGTCTCGAGGAAAAAGATCTGGTGCTCGAAGTGGGAAGGCGCCTGGGCAAGATGCTGGAAACGCGGCTGGGGGCGGAAGTGGTCTACACGCGCAAGGACGACACGTTCATACCGCTCGAGACTCGCACAGCCATCGCCAACCAGGAGCGCGCCGATTTGTTTATTTCGATCCATGCTAACTCGAGCCATGATCCGGCAGCGCGCGGGGTTGAGACCTACTATTTGAATTTCACTTCGTCGCCCGAGGCGCTTGAGGTCGCGGCCCGCGAGAACGCCGTTTCTGAAAAGTCAATCTACGAGTTGCGCGACCTGGTCAAGAAGATTGCCCTGAAAGATAAAATCGAGGAGTCGCGCGAGTTTGCCGGAGACGTGCAGGCATCGCTGCACAGCGGGCTGGCCGCCAAGAGCCCGGCCATTCGCGATCGGGGCGTGAAGAAGGCTCCGTTCATCGTGCTGATCGGCGCCAACATGCCGTCGATTCTGGCGGAAATTTCTTTTGTCAGCAATCCTACCGATGAGCATCGCCTGGAAACCGCCGAATACCGCCAGCGCATCGCCGATTCGCTTTACCGCGGGGTCGCCAAGTATGTGAGCGGGTTGAGCGGCGTGAAGGTTGCCAGCAAGCTGGACAAACCTGCCGGACAGTAAGCAGTGGACCGTGATCAGTCGGCGATGCTATCCCGGCACGGGCACTGGGAACGAACCATCGGGAACGATGCCCGGGGAACGAAACCTTCCCGGAGCAAGCACCCTGGGAACAGCCTGACTTATTGCAGGGCGCTGCCGACCTGCGAGAACACGTTGTTGGAGTTGGCGCCGATCAGGCGCACCGTGCCGACCACGATGACCAGAATTACTGCGAGCATCACCGCGTATTCGGCAATGTCCTGACCCTGCTCATCCTGCCACAACTTTTTCATGAGACTGCTCATAAATCCCTCTCTCTCCTTTTAGCGATTTACCTTCCCAGCGTTCATGCCGATGCCGTAGCCGCCGCGGGCTTCTCCTGGTGAACCGGGAAGTCCGAAGGGTTGAGCCCCCAAACTTCTTTTTCCAGCGCCAGGGCCTGCAGGCCAATCTGATATTCCGCTGACCCCTTGAGCTTCTTGATCCAGACCACCCGGAACTCCATTTTCCGCTTGCGATACCAGATGGTGACCGGATCCAGCACCTGCAACTCACGCCGGATCGAGCCTAGCCGCACTCCGGTGGGCGTTACGTCCAGCGTGTGAGCCATATCTTCAAACGTTTCCCCGGCCGCGTCCTTACCGCGAACCTTGACCGGGAATACTGCTTTCCTGCGATCCTGCCGGCGATGATTGTTGGATGACATGATTTACCCAGCACCAGTCTGCTATGAAGTTGAGGGATGGGGAATGGCTCCGATGGGCGGGACGCGGGCACGGACGAGTAGGACGCGGTAGTAACCAAACTGCCGGTGACCACGGAATCTTGACAAGCGAAGGCTTTCTGGACAGTTTGCCGGCGTCTTCTTGCCTTTCCCCGGCGGAACTTTTCCCTGCCCTCTGTGGTCTAATGGCCAGAGGGGTTTCTCGAAACCGCCGGGGTAGCTATGAGCTTTTCACGTTTTTTTCTGGTTCTGACAGCGGTGATTTCTGTAGCCGGTGCGGGCTATGCGGCGAATCCTGCGCCCGGCCCCGTGGAGGCGCAAGCGGCGCCGCTTCTGCCGCAGCAGTTTGGAGGGTGGCAGAGGCAAGGTTCAGCGCAGATCAGTGCGGACGCGGTGGTGGGCGACCCCGCGAACGCCGATGTCCTCAAGGAATACGGCTTTACGGACTTTGCCGCCTGCACCTACGTCCGCGATGACGGCCGCACCCTCAAGATTCGCGCGGCGCGCTTCGGGGACGCCAGCGGCGCTTTCGGCGCCTACTCGTTCTACCTGCAGCCGGAGATGGTGCGCGAACAGATCGGAGATCAGGGCGCTTCTCTCGGCCAGCGCGTTCTGTTTTACCGCAACCACATCCTGGTGGACGCATTGTTCACCAAAGAATCTCCCATGGCCGGCGCGGAGCTTCGCGAACTGGCTGGGATGCTGCCGCGTCCTGCGGGGAACGCCGGAAATCTGCCGCCAGTGCTCGCGTTTATGCCGCACCGCGGCTATGTCGCAAACACCGAGAAATACGTGATAGGGCCGGTGGCGCTGGGCGCGCTCTCGCCGCCAGTGAGCGAAGACTTGGTGGACTTTGGCGCGAAGCCGGAGGTCACCATCGGAAAATATTTGACGCCCAGCGGCCAGGCCACGCTGATGCTGATCTACTATCCCACGCCGCAGTTGGCCACCGAGCATCTCCGGCGCATCGATGCGGCACATCAGCTCGCACAGCCGCAGGCTGGCGTTTCCAGCGTGGAGAATATGGGGCAGTTTTTTGATAAGCGCACTGGGTTCATCGTGGCGGTCGCTTCGGGACCGGTCTCTGAAAGCGACGCGAGATTCCTGTTAGGATTGGTCAACTACGAGGCCAATGTCACCTGGAACGAGCGAACCGACAACCGCGACGTGCATGATCTGTACTCACTTATTCTCAACGTGGTCATCCTGTGCGGAATTCTGGGCGCGCTTGCGATCGTGGCCGGCGTGGCCTTCGGTGGATTCCGAATCTTGATGAAACGCTTCTATCCGGACAAGATTTTTGATCGGCCGGAGCAGATGGAATTCATTTCGCTGCACCTGGATGGAGCGGTCGCTGAGGAGCATGGCCACCACCATTCTGGGGGCGTCCGGCACCGGAAAAGGTCCTCCTGAATTACGGTAAGTGGCTTAGAAAGATCGGCTTACGCGGCGATTGGGCGGGTTTTGTCTCACTTTGGTACATTTTTGGAGGATATTGATTGGTTGTGTAAGTGATTGAAAATAAAGGCATTTATTTACCAAAAATCACTTGACACCTCGGTTTTTTGGCTCATAAGATTTCGCCAGAAAGTTTTGACGGAATTTTTGCCTCCGTTGGAACTATTCTCCCTTGAAGAAAAGGCCGCCCACGTTGCCGGGTGGCCTTTTTGTTTGACGGTGCATCGGTCTGCATTCTCGGTTGGGTCTTGATCAGGAGGAAAAATGCGAATCATTCGCCGACATCCGACTCGACAGCGGGCGACTTCTCCAGAGAACGCTTAAACAAACTGAACTTGTTGGCACCGAACACGTATCATCTGTTGGGCCGTGGGTACCTGGAAGTCGCGCCAGATGACGTGAGGCGCTGGAGGCACGAATGTTCTGCGACGGATGCGGTACGGCGGTACAGCCGGGTCAGCCATTCTGCAGCAGCTGCGGCAAGCAGATTGTGGGATCGGTTATCGCTATGCAGTCGCGCCGCGGCCGGGTGCAACAGCACATTCATCTGGTAGGAATCTTCTGGTTCGCGATCTCGGCGTTCAATTCGCTGATTGGCGTGGTTCTGTATATTCTGGCGCACACGCTGCTTGCCCCCGGCGGGGGAGCAGGCGCGCCGACATTTCTGCGTCCGTTGCTGAGCGCGGTTTCCATCATCGTAATCGGCGGTTCGGCGCTGGGATTTTTCGCAGGCTGGGGCCTGCTGCATCGCGAGCCGTGGGCCCGCGTGCTGGCACTGGTGCTGGCATTCTTCGTTTTGTTCATTAACATCCCGATAGGAACCGCGGTGGGCGTGTACACCATGTGGGTGCTGCTGCCGGGCGAATCGGAAGAAGAATACGATGCGTTGGTGACTGCCCGCGCCGCCTAAGGGTTGGGGAAGCTCGCTGATATTATGGAGACAGCCGCGCTGCGCGCGCTTCCCTTTACGCTTTCCGCACTCCCATTTAAAATCGAAGAGAAGCCGACGTAGCTCAGTTGGTAGAGCAGCCGATTCGTAATCGGCAGGTCAGCGGTTCAAGTCCGCTCGTCGGCTCCAGTTATGAAACGGACCGTTGCGTTCTCGGTTGGAATCGGAACGCTGATGGTCAACTTCGGTCTCAGCGACAGAATTTGCGGGGGCGGGGTCCGCAATAATCTAGCAATCCGTTTCGTCATGCGAACCCGGTTGGGCTTTTGGGTAGGGTTGTTATTGCTGGCGCGGCTTTCGCTGGCGCAGAATGTTTCGCCCAAACTGCCTGCCGTGCCACCCCCCGCGCTGCTTCCAGTTCCGCAGTTCGAAGACATTGCCCCGAAAGCCGGTCTGACCGTTTCGCATATTTCTTCGCCCGACAAGAAATATATTGTCGAATCCATGAGCGGAGGCGTGGGGCTGATCGACTGCGATAACGACGGCAAACTCGACATCCTCACCGTCAACGGCTCGACGGTGGAGCGCTACAAGCAGGGCGGCGACCTGATGGTCACGCTCTATCATCAGGACGCGGATTCCAGCAGCAATGGGCCGACCGAAGGCGATCCCAAGTTCACCGACATTACGAAGGCGGCGGGCCTTACTCGAAAGGGTTGGGGCATGGGCATTGCCGTGGCCGATTACGACAATGACGGCCTCGACGATATCTACGTGACCGGTTTTGGCGGCAACGTGCTCTATCACAACCTGGGCAACTGCAAGTTTGAGGACGTGACCGAAAAAGCCGGAGTGCGGGGCGGAGGCTTCAGCACCGGCGCAGCCTGGGCTGACTACGATCGCGACGGCCACGTTGATTTATTTGTCTCGCGCTACGTGCACGTGGACATCGACAATTTGCCGCAGTTCGGCAACGATCCGCGTTTCTGCCGTTTTAAGGGAGTGCTGGTGCAGTGCGGTCCGTGGGGCTTGCCGGGCGAATCGGATTTACTGTTTCACAACAAGGGCGACGGAACCTTCGAAGAAGTTTCGAAGAAGGCTGGAGTTGACGATCCTCATCATTATTACGGTCTAGGCGCGACCTGGGGAGATTACGACAACGACGGCTGGCCCGATCTCTACGTGGCCAACGATGCCGGGCCGAACTTTCTCTACAAAAACAAACACGACGGCACCTTCGAAGACATCGGATTGCTTTCGGGAGTCGCCCTGAGCGGGGACGGGATGCAGCAAGGTTCCATGGGCGTGACCTGGGGAGATTATCTGCACGAAGGTCGCCTTTCCATGTTTGTCACCGATTTTGTGGAGCAGGGGTCGACGCTGTATCGCAATCAGGGGAACGACAGTTTTGCGGATGTCAGCGTGCGGGCGAAAGTCATGAAGCCGACTTATCCCTACGTGGGGTGGGGAACGTCGTTCTTCGATATGGATAACGATGGCTGGCTCGATCTGTTCGTGGCGAATGGCCACGTCTATCCGCAGGTAGATACTCTCCCCGGAGGAACGCCTTACCGCCAGCCGATGAATTTGTTTCGCAATCATCGCGACGGAACGTTTGAGGATGTATCGTCTGTGTTGACTGCCATGCGGCCACAATCGCGGCGGGGCGCGGCTTTCGGGGACATCAACAATGACGGCAACGTGGATATCGTGCTGCTCAACGTGGGCGAACTGCCGTCGCTGTTGATGAATCGCAATACCAGTCCGAATCACCGCGTGTTGTTCAAGTTGATTGGAACCAAGAGCAACAAAGCTGCGATCGGCGCGCGGGTGACGGTGAAGGCCGGGACGCTAGTGCAGTTCGACGAAGTGCGCGGCGGCGCCAGCTACATTTCGCAAAACGATCTGCGGCTGCACTTCGGGTTGGCGGCGAATGAGAAGATGAAGGAAGTGAGCATTCGCTGGCCGAACGGCGAAAGCGAAACCTTGCACGATGTCGCGGCGGATTTTATTTATACGATCGTCGAGGGAGCCGGAATTCAGAAGAAAGTGGCGCTGCCGGCTCTGCCGCAGCGTTGAAGTTTTTCGATGCCGCAGTTTTGCTTTTCCACCACGCGGTGGTGGGTCCATTTTTATCTGTGTCGCCGCCCCCGGCGTTGTGGCGGGATATTCTTGAATGAGGGTGATCGGCATCTTTCGCCAAGGACCAACGACAGAAAACTATCACTGTTGATGCAAATTCTTTCACATTGACCCTACGCAAGATTGAGTGCACAATTGCAGCCGTTTTTGTGGTCCAGACTGAATCCTGGCTAGTTGCGTGCTCCAGAGCTCAAGGACGCTTCTGCCTGATTTTCCCCCTCCGGTCTGTCGTCGTTGTTGCCCGGCTTTCAGCTATACCAAATCGAAGCTGCAGAGCGCCGGGCGGTCATCCGGTCGGTGCATCGGAGGACTCACGTGAAAAGCGAGAAGGTTTTCGCCGAAGTGGCTGTAGTGTTAGCGATCTTTACCGCGACCCTGCTGGCCACGAGTACGCGAGCGACGGCTCAACAAGAATTTGTCTTGCATAGCTTCAATGTCGGGGGCACGGACGGGTTCGAGCCTAGCGGCAATGTGGTTGTCGCAGGCCCGCATCTCTACGGCACGACGCCGCCCGGAGGCACGAATAGCCGAGGAACGGTGTTCGAGCTGGCGGCAACGCGCGGCGTCTGGAGCGAGACGGTTCCGCATCCCTTTGACTTCAACGGCACGGACGGCGGATCGCCCTCGGGCCTATTTCTCCACGCCGGCAAGCTCTACGGCACGACGCAGGGCGGTAGCACGTTTGAAGGTACGGTGTTCGAGTTGACGTACACAGCGGGGATCGGCTGGACCCAGACATTTTCGTATAGTTTCGGCAGCAACCCCCTCGTGCCACTTGACGGGCAGGGTCCTTCTTCCGGTCTCGTGTTCGTCGGAAGTAATATCTACGGCACCACGGCCTACGGCGGCAGCAACGTTAACTGTGGCTCGTCAAGCGCCCCCGTGGGATGCGGCACGGTCTTCGAGCTCACGCCGGCAACGGGTGGGGGCTGGACGGAGTCGGTGGTATATAACTTTGGCAGCGGCACGGACGGACGACTCCCCGTGGGTATTGTTTTTCGTGGCGGCAACCTCTACGGCGCGACACAAAACGGCGGCGCGTTTGGCGAAGGTATGGTGTTCAAGTTGAATCTCAGGACCTTGTTGGAGACGGACCTGCATGACTTTCCGCCTAATGACGGTACCAGTACCGACGGGGCCGTTCCCAATTTTGGCGTGGTCGTCGATCCCGTCACTGGCAATCTCTACGGCACCACCTCGCAAGGCGGCACTCACAATTACGGAATAGCGTTCGAGGTAACATACGACAAAGCGAAAGCCATCTGGACAGAGACGCAGCTGTTCGACTTCGACAACACTGGCCCGGATGGGGCCATTCCGTACGGCCTGATCCTGGATAAGAGCGGCAACCTGTATGGCACCACACTAGAGGGTGGCAGTAACAACGCGGGGGTAGCCTTCGAGTTGTCACCCGGAACGCCCTGGACAGAGACGATTCTGTATACCTTCTGCAGCGTTTCTACAGCTTGCCCGGACGGGTCTTTTCCGTCCTCTGGCCTGACCTTCGATACGAATTACAACGTCTACGGTGTGACGCAGCAGGGCGGCGCGAATGGCTGGGGGACGGTGTTCCAGATCATCCTGCACAGTTTCGAGCTGTCGGCCTCGCCCGGCAGCCTGACCATAGTCCAGGGAAGCTCTGGAGCAAGCATGATCTCGGTCGGGAGCACAAACGGCTTTACGGGCGCCGTGTCGTTAGCGGCTTCGGGCCTGCCCAAAGGAGTTACCGCGTCGTTCAGCGCCAGAAAGACAAGCAGCACGAGTACCCTGACGCTGACGGCGAGCGCTACGGCAAAGATTGTGACTGGGGCGACCGTGACGATTACCGGCACGGCAGGCACTTTAGTGCAAACCACCACCATCAACCTCACGGTGAGCCCGTAGTCGGGCTGAGCACTCTTCGAGTAATTACCGGAGCAAGTAGGCAGCCATCCTCCTTACTCGATGCCCAGTTGTCTCTGAATCTGTTCCAGCGGCACGCCCTTGGTCTCCGGAACCATTGTCTTGACCCAGACCAGCTGCAGAACCATCATTCCCGCGAAGAATGAAAAAACGTAACCGGGCGGGAAGGACGCGACCATCCTGGGGAAGAACGTTGTGAGCAGGGCGGCGAAGATCCAGTGAGTGAAGCTGCCCAGGCTCTGGCCTTCGGCGCGATGACGGTTGGGAAATATCTCGCCGATAAAGACCCAGATCACGGCTCCCTGGCCGATGGAGTGAGCAGCGATGAAAGCGAAGATGCACGCTGGCACCATCGACAAATGATTGGTAAAGAACGCCCAGGCGGTGAGGCCGAGCGAGGCGATGTACCCGAACGAGCCGATATAAAGCAGAGTTCGGCGGCCCAGGCGGTCAATCAGCCAGAGGCCGACAAAGGTAAAAACCAGATTGGTGACGCCAATTCCGATCGATTGCAACAGCGCGGCTTTTGCGCCCAGGCCGGTGAGTTCGAAGATGCGGGGCGCGAAATATAAGATCGCATTGATGCCGGAGAGTTGGTTGAAGAATGCAATCAAGATGGCGAGCAGAATCGGTTTTTGAAGCCGTTTGGTCCAGAAATGTCCCGACGATGTCTGCTCCGAGGATGCGGCGATAATCTCGTCCGCCTGGGCGGCGATCTCGGCTTTCGAAGCTTCGGGTTCGATTTTTTGCAGCACTTCCAGACCGGCGTCGCGGTCGCCCTTCCGGCTGAGCAGCCAACGTGGACTTTCGGGAAGGCCGAAGCAGAACACAGCGTAAAGCAGCGACGGGAACGCGGCCACGCCCAGCATCCAGCGCCAGGCGTTTTCGCCGATGCCCGCCAGCAGCGCGTTCGAGACGAACGCGATCAGGATGCCGAAGACAATGTTGAACTGAAACATGCCCGCCAGGCGCCCGCGATACTTGGGCGGTGCGATCTCAGAGATGTACATGGGGGCAACGACGGTGGAAATGCCAATGCCCAGGCCGCCGATGAAGCGTGCCGCGATGAAAGCGGCAACATTGGGCGCCAGGCCTGAGCCCACCGCGCCGACGAAATAAAGAACGCCGATCCACAGCAGCGTGGCCTTGCGTCCGAACCGGTCCGCGGGCCAACCACCGAGCAACGAGCCAACCACGGTGCCGTAAAGCGCCGAGGCCATGGCAATGCCGTGCAGCCCGGGACTGAGTCCCCAGAGCGTCTGGATGGTTTTTTCGGCTCCGGAAATAACCACGGTGTCGAAGCCGAAAAGAAATCCGGCGAGTGCAGAGGTAAGCGACCAGAAGAAGATGCGAGCGTTCATAAGTGGAACCGGACGTCAGACCTCAGACCTCAGGCCTCAGACTCTTGACCTCGGCCCCACGGATTCTTGCCGAGACTCCGAAGTCCGAGGTCTAAAGTTCGAGGGCGCGACTCTTATGTCTCCAGCGGATATCCCTTCTCGCGCCAGTCGCGGATGCCGCCATCCATAGAGATCACGTTGGTGTAGCCCATTTTCTGCAAGTTGTCGGCGGCCAGCGCGGAACGAAAACCGCCGCCGCAATAGAGCACCATCTCGGTATTGAGTTCAGGCACACGGGCTTCAATGTCGCGCTCGATGATGCCCTTGCCGAGGTGAATGGCTCCGGGGAGATGATCCTTGGCGAACTCGCTTTCTTCACGCACGTCGACCAGCAGAAATTTCTCGCCGCGATCCATTCTGGCTTTCACCTCGCCCACGTTAGCTTCGCGCACTCGCGTCTTGGCGTCGTCCACGATCTTCAGAAAACGGGGAGGATGCTGATGGACCATGGCCACTCCTTTAATCAGTTCGGCGTGGAACATCCTACCAAGGGTTGCCGGATTGTGCGACAGTTCCTATCCACCTCCTGGCATTGGCTTCGTCGATTTGTCATTCCGCGCGCTCTATATGGCTCCCTCGACCTTCAGTTAGCATGAAGCCGTGCCCCCGGAACCACCCACGCGGCGAATTGGCCTGGCACGCGCTCTCTCGAAGCTGGGGTATTGTTCGCGCTCGCAAGCGGCGGAGATGATCCGCGCCGGCCGTGTGCGCCTGGACGGGGCCGTCCGGCGCGATCCCGAAGCGCCCGTTCATCTTGCTCACGACCGCGTGACGGTGGACGGCAGTTCGATCGAGGCAAGAGAGAAAATTTATCTCATGATGAACAAGCCGCGTGGGCTGGTTACGACCGCCTCCGACGAGAAAGGACGCGAGACGGTCTATTCGGTACTGAACGCCTCAGGGCCACCGGAAAAACATTCTTCGGAAGGAGTCTCGCCCTGGGTCGCGCCGGTCGGGCGCTTGGACAAAGCCAGCGAAGGGTTGCTCTTGCTGACCAACGATTCAGAATGGGGCGCGCGGTTGGCTGCACCGGAGACTCACTTGGAAAAAACCTACCACGTGCAGATCGCGAAAGTAGCGGATGAAGAGCTGATAGCGGCGCTGGTGGCGGGGGTGAGAGGCGAAACCAAGGCTATCGAGATCTTGTGCGCGCGCCAAGTCCGCTTGCTGCGCTCAGGACAGAAGAATAGCTGGCTTGAGATTATTCTCGATGAAGGCAAGAATCGCCAGATTCGGCGCATGTTGGATGTACTCGGAGTAGAAGTGCTGCGGCTGGTTCGGGTGGCCATCGGTCCACTGGCGTTGGGGAAATTGGCGAAGGGCGAATATCGCCCGTTGACTCCAGACGAAAAGAAGATGTTGGATTACGCAATGCAATCAAGGCCTGCATGAATGACTTGACCTTACTTCCCGCCGTTGCCCTGGCGGAACATATCCGTGAGAAGAAAATCTCGCCCGTCGAAATCGCCGAGGCTCATCTGGCGAAAATCGAGCGCCTGAATCCGACGTTGAACGCCTTCGTACATGTGGACGCCGCCAGCGTCCGGCGCGAGGCGCGAGCCGCGGAGGCTGCTGTGACTAGCATAAAAGCGGGGAGTGATCTCGGCCCGCTGCACGGCGTGCCTATCAGCATCAAGAGCTCGCTGCAAGTGGCGGGCCTGCGCTGCGAGTCTGGCACGCGTCTGCGCGCTGGATTCATCCCCAAGCAGGATGCGCCGCTCGTGGCCCGCCTGAAAAATGCGGGTGCGATCGTGCTTGGAGTTACCAACACACCGGAACTTCTAATGGCGTGGGAGACGGACAACCTGCTGTACGGCCGCAGCAACAGCCCCTGGGACCTTGAGCGTACGCCGGGCGGATCGAGCGGCGGCGAGGCTGCAGCCATCGCCGCAGGAATGTCGGCGGGCGGCGTGGGCAGCGACGGTGGCGGCTCCATTCGAGTGCCGGCGCATTTCAGCGGGATCTGCGGATTGAAACCCACGCCCGGACGAATTCCCGCGACCGGGCACTATCCCGCGTCGGCCGGGCCGTTCGCGCTGATTGGCGTGGTCGGTCCGATGGCGCGCACTGTGGCCGATGTCAAGACTTTGTTTGAGGTCATGCAGGGTCCCGACGAGGGCGACACGTGCTCCGCTCCCGTGCCACTGGGCTGGCCGAGCGATGACGAAGCAAGAAAACTGAGGGTGGGATATTTTGAAGACGATGGTCGCACCCCGGTCACACCCGAAACTCGCGCCGCCGTGCGCACCGCCGCAGAAGCCCTGCAGCGCGCGGGATTTCAGGTGGAACCGTTCCGTCCGGAGGGCCTTGACCAAGCGCGCGATCTGTGGAGAAAGTTTTTCGTCAAGGCCGGCGGCATGTTAATCAAGCCCATGTTTCACGGACGGGAGCACGATCTCAGCCCGACTCTGAAACAGTTTCTCGAATGGTCCGTGGCCGAACCGCCGCTCACCGCCGGAACGCTTCTCGATGCTTGGGTGGAGCGAGATACCCTGCGCGCCCGGTTCCTCTCGCAAATGCGAGAGTACGCCATCCTCGTTTGTCCGGCTGCGGCCATCCCGGCGTTTCGCCACGGCGAGCGCAGTTGGCAGATCGAAGGCAAGACGGTCAACTATCTCGATGCCTGGAGTGACACCGAATGGTTCAACCTGCTGGGCAATCCCGCGGCGGTCGTTCCTGTAGGTTGGTCGCTCGAAGGCTTGCCCATCGGCGTGCAGATCGTCGGCCGGCCCTGGGAAGAAGAACAAGTGCTGGCTGTCGCCGCCGCGCTGGAGCAGGCATGCGCAGCGTGGAAAGCCCCGCCCATCCGCTAAGAACACCTGGCTCGAGCGCAGATAGTATGTTTGTATTATTCCGCGCGTGACAGCGGCTGAGTAACTTGGTCAAATACGAGTTCAGCGACTGTGGGCTGAATCGCGTCCTGAGCAATCCTCTCAATATGCAGGAGAATTCTTCATCCGGCAGTTTCATGAGTCGTGTTCTGTCTGGGTTGATGATTTTTCTCGTCATTTCTGCAGCCTATCTCTATACCTTTCCCCAGCCGAACATTTTCTATGCGGGCGTAGTGCTGCTGCATGCGGTGGGAGGAGTGATCGCTGCCATCCTGCTGATCCCCGCGCTTTTTCGCATGTTGCGAACGGGAACTTTGTCGGCCCGTGCGGGATGGCTGCTTGTAGGCGCAGGTGCAGTTCTCGGAATCATTCTTATCAGGACGGGAACACCTCGAACGGAATGGCGGTGGCTGTACCTTCATATTCTGATCTCACTGGCGGGCGTGGGTTTCCTGATTGCCGACCGGCTGGGCAGGCGCGGATGGCTGGCGTCGAACTTGGGAACGGCTGCCGTGCGGGTGGCCGCTTGTCTGATCGTCCTGGCGGGGATCGGGTTCGGCGCCCACTACACGCGCGATAGCTGGCAGTCTCGCGGCCGCATCCAGAATCCCACTATGCCGCCTGACAACATGAACGGTGAAGGCGACGGCCCCGAGGGCGCATTCTTCCCCAGTTCGGCGCAGGTTTACGGCAAACAGAAAATCCCAAGCAAGTTCTTTATGGAGTCGGACTCGTGCAAGCGCTGCCACGAGGACATCTACAACCAGTGGTTCAGCTCGGCGCATCATTTTTCTTCCTTCAACAATCAGTGGTACCGCAAATCGATCGAGTACATGCAGGACACGATCGGCACCAAGCCTTCGAAATGGTGCGGCGGCTGTCACGATCCCGCTGTGCTTTACAGCGGCTTGATGGATACGCCGATCAAGCAGATCGTGCACCGGCCGGAATCGCAGGCCGGACTCGGCTGCATGATGTGTCACTCTATCGCCGACGTGAAAAGCACGATGGGGCAGGGCGATTTTTACCTGGAGTATCCCAAGCTGCACGAACTAGCCGCCTCACAGAATCCGGTGGCTCGGGCGCTGCACGATTTTGTGATCCGGCTGAATCCGGAGCCGCACCGGCGAGTGTTTCTCAAGCCTTTCATGCGCCAGCAGACGGCGGAGTTTTGCTCGACGTGTCACAAAGTGCATCTTGATGTTCCGGTAAATCACTACCGTTGGTTCCGTGGCTTCAACGAATATGACAACTGGCAGGCCAGCGGAGTTTCCGGGCAGGGCGCGCGGTCGTTCTATTATCCACCGAAGCCACAGCAGTGCGCCGATTGCCACATGCCCGCGGAGGCGTCGAAAGATGCGGGCAACATCAACGGGTTCGTGCACTCGCACCGTTTTCCGGGAGCCAACACCGCGTTGCCCACGGCGAATGAGGATGCCGATCAACTCAAGCTGACGGAAGACTTCCTGAAAAGTGGCGCGCTCACGGTCGATATTTTTGCCATGTCGCCGGCGCAGGCGCCGCTTAAGCCGGGGGCGACTATGCAGTCGGAGTTGGCGACGACGTTTGCCGTGGGTGAAGAGGCAGAAACTAAAATCACTGCGGCAGGCGGCAACGAAGCCGTGACCGTGACTGCGCCTTTGAATCGCGTGCAGCCGGCTCTGCGCCGCGGCGACACGGTTCGCGTGGATGTAGTGGTGCGCACGAAAAGAGTCGGCCACTTCTTTCCCGGTGGTACCGTCGATGCCTACGATACCTGGCTTGAACTGAAAGGCACCGACGACAAAGGCCAGATTATCTTCTGGAGCGGCATGGTCGAAGACAACGGTCATGGGCCAGTGGAGAAGAGCGCGCATTTTTACCGCTCGCTGCAGGTGGACGCCCATGGCAACCCGATCAACAAGCGCAACGCGTGGGCTACGCGTGCCGTGGTCTATGTACGGCTGATTCCTCCGGGCGCAGCCGACACGGCGCACTATCGCGTGCTCATCCCGGAGAGTGCTGGCAACAAGATCACGCTGCATGCGCGTCTCTGCTACCGGAAATTTTCGTGGTTTGGGACGCAGTTCTCTTTCGTGGGAGAACCTGACGAGCAAGCCGGTCGCGAAGTTACTCCCGACTACGATGACCGTCCGTTTGTAATGACGGCCTCGCTCAAAGGTGTGTCGGCGAAAGAAGAGAAGATTCCCAACTTGCCCATCGTTACCGTGGCCGAAGACGAAGTTACGCTGCCCGTGGTGCCGCACAGCGCTCCCGCATTCGCGCCTATGACGATCGTTCGGAAAGAAGAGTGGCAGCGCTGGAATGATTACGGAATCGGCCTGTTCCTGCAGGGTGATTTGAAAGGCGCAGCGGCAGCTTTCCAGAAAGTGACCGAGGCTGATCCGAATAATCCTGACGGCTGGGTCAACATTGGCCGCTGCGCCGTGCAGGAAGGCGACATGGAACGCGCCCGCACCGTGCTCGAAAAAGCGTTGGCCCTGTCTCCGAATCTGGCGCGAGCAAATTACTTCTACGCCCGCGTACTGCGGGCAGACGGCAACTACGCTGGCGCAGCGCAACGGTTACGTAACGTTCTGGCGCAATATCCGCGCGACCGCGTAGCTCTTAACGATCTTGGCCGCATTCTTTTCCTGCAGCGAAAATACTCGGAGGCTGTGACGGTGCTGCAATCGATTTTCGCCATCGATCCCGAAGATCTGCAGGCGCACTATAACTTGATGCTATGCTACAGCGGCCTCGGAGACGAGAAACAGGCCAAAGAACATCAGACGCGGTATCTGCGTTTCAAGGCAGACGAATCCTCACAGGCAATCACCGGCCCCTATCGCCAGCTGCATCCGGAGGACAACAACGAGCGCCAGGCCGTACATGAGCACGTATCGGTTCCACTGACGGTAGTTAGGCCAAACCATGTAGAGACCGCCGCCTCGGCCGTTCGGTCGGGCAAAGCACGGCTCGTGCCCAGTGCTTCCGCCCCAGGAGCCTCCAGATAATGCAAGCTCGTTCTCTCCATTTCACCACAGAGGCACAGAGACACGGAGAGACACGAAGGAAATCCAGCGTAAAGTTTCTCAGGGCCTCAGCGTCTCCGTGGTGGGTGTTGTTTTTCGTGACGATCACCGCCCAATCCCAGCAGGTCCACTTCCGCGACATTACCGCCCAGGCTGGCATCCACTTCACTCACAACAACGGCGCCTTCGGAAAGAAGTGGCTACCGGAAACCATGGGCCCGGGCTGCGCATTCATCGACTACGACAACGATGGATACCCCGACATCGTGCTGATCAACGGCGACGATTTTCCTGGACATCCTCGCCATTCCGCAGAGGCCGGCGCCACCACCTTAAAGCTATACCACAACAATCGCGACGGCACGTTCAGCGACGTCACCCGCAAAGCCGGCCTCGCCGTGCCAATGTTCGGCCTGGGCGTTGCCGTCGGCGACTACGACAACGACGGTTTCGACGATCTTTTCGTCACCGCGCTTGGCCAGAGCCATCTTTTTCACAACAACGGCAACGGCACGTTCACCGATGTAACCAAGGCCGCCGGGATGTGGGGCCCGAGCGAATTTTCCACCGGCGCCGCCTGGGTCGATTATGACCGCGACGGCAAGCTTGACCTGGTCGTCGCCAATTATGTGCAGTGGACCGAGCAGACCGATCTGTACTGCACGCTCGACGGCGCGCACAAGTCATATTGCACGCCGGAATCGTATAAAGGAACGTCGCTGCGCTTGTGGCACAACTTGGGCGGCGGCAAATTTGAGGACGCTACGCAGAAATCCGGACTCGGCGATCCCACGTCGAAGAGCCTCGGCGTCGCGGTTCTCGATTACAACAACGATGGCTGGCCCGACCTCGTCATCGCCAACGATACGCAGCCCAACAAACTTTACTTGAACAAAAAAGACGGAACCTTCGAAGAGCGCGGTGTCCCCGCCGGCATCGGCTTCAGCGAAGACGGCGTGGCCCGCGCGGGCATGGGCGTCGACGCGGCCGACTACGATCGCAGCGGGCACCCCAGCGTCCTGATCAGCAACTTCGCCAATCAGATGGTCTCGCTCTACCACAACGAGGGCAATGGACTGTTCGTTGACGAGGCTCCGCAATCGGAAGTGGGCCGCGCCACGCTGGTCACGCTCGGCTTCGGATGTTTTTTCTTCGATTACGACAACGACGGCTGGCCCGATATCTTCGTCGCCGACGGCCACATCGAGGATCAGATCGAACGCGTGCAAAAGCGCGTCAGCTACGCCGAGCCGTCGCACCTGTTTCACAACCTGGGCGGCGGCAAGTTTCAGGAGGTGACAGCGCAGATGGGCGCGGCCTTTGCTGCGCCCAAAGTGGCGCGGGGTGCCGCTTATGCCGACATCGATAACCACGGATTCCTCGATGTCCTGGTTACCACCAACGCCGGCCCGGCCTATTTGTTTCACAACGAAGGCGGCTCGAATCACAGTCTGCGGATAAAGTTGGTGGGAACAAAATCGAATCGCGACGGCATCGGCGCGGTCGTGCGCGTGATATCGGGCAGCAACAAAGATCAGCAATGGAAGATGCTGCGCTCGGGTTCAAGCTATCTCTCGCAAAGTGAACTCGTTTTGACTTTCGGGTTGGGCGCGCAAACCAAAGCCGACGGCGTAGAGATTCAGTGGCCCAGCGGCCAGGTCGACAAGCTCTCGAGTATCAATGCCGGGCAGACCGTTACCGTTGAGGAAGGCAAGGGCGTGATGGCGAACCGGCCGTACGGCAAAGCCGCGAAATAGGCAGGGCCCGCGACTCGATCGACGTGTTCCTTCGTGCACCTTAACGCCCTTTGTGGTTAAACTCTTAATCGAATGACTCCCCGAATTTCAGTCGCTCTCGCCGGCGTCGCCCTGTCCGCACTTGGTTTTTTTGCAAGCGCCCCACAGACTCAACCGAAGGCCGCGAATCCTATCGAGGCTGCGCGCCAGAACAATCTCGGATGCGCTTACATGAACCAGCAGCTCTTCGAAAAAGGTCTCAAGGCTTTCCAGCAGGCGACGGAACTCGATCCTAAGCTGGCGGTCGCGCGCCTGAATGAAGCCATTGCTTTTCTGAACCTGCAGAAGGTGGACGAGGCGAAAGCCGTGTTGGAAGAGGTGCTCAGGCAGGATCCGAAAAATCCCAACGCCTGGTACAACCTCGGCATGCTGGCCAAGAACACCGGCGACGCTCCGGCGGCTATCGACGCCTTCAAGCGCGTCATCGAGCTCGATGACGCGCTTGAAGGCGTCGATAGCCGCCGGAGCGTCGCCGGTGTTCTTGGCCAGCATG